>DATJWB010000001.1:0-3419 GCA_035501495.1 Bryobacteraceae bacterium
TACTGTTCGGCCCCGCCCGGCTGTCTTGAGGGGCGCGACATCACTTTGTATCCGGCCGGGACTTGAAACAGGGACGCGTCGGGTTCGGCGCGAACGATCTCGGTCAACTGCATGGTCGTGGTACCGAAGCGAGGATCGGAAGTCTTGATCATTAGGGGCACTTTCAGATCGGTGGAGACCCAGGCTTCACGAACAATGCGGATGGGCTGCTGATTCCCCATCTCGCCGGCAGGAATGGTTCGAGTAGTTCGAGTTCCGGTCGCGGCCAGACCATTAATGACCTGGGCTCCCAAGTCCTCGGTTTGCACCTGGGAGGAGTCCTGCCGCTGGTGACGCGGCGCGGCATTTCCCTTCGCCACGTGCGCGTGCATGGGAGTGGTGACTGCGGTCATGGCCGACGGGCGGAGAATATGGGAGACACCGGCGACGGGATCAAAAATGGCGGTGACGGCCTGAGCCCCTTGAGGGCCTCCGGTATGTTCCACGCGGACGCGGCCCTGGCTGTCACGATACACCTTGGTTTGTTCCTGCCGCGTGACCTGGTTGCCATCGGCCAGCGTTTGCTGGCTCACGGTGACCTGCATGGCCGAATAGGGCGCTCCGGTGACCGGCGTTCGCGATCCGGGGCCCATGGACATCATGCCGAACCTGGGTCCGAAGCCACGTCCCTCGCCACGCGGCGCTTGAGCCTGGACCGCGAGGCACAGGGAAAACAACCCGAACATACAAAGTCGCAACGATCTTTTCATGACAATCCTCTCTTCACTGCAATTTTGAAAACTCAGAATCTGCGAGCACCCGCACGCCCCGCGGAAAGCCATCCTCCCCCACGAGGATGTCGGCGGGGATTTCGGCACCGTCGGCCGAATCGACATCCATGCCCATGCGAGCCAGAGCCGCGGGCTCGAGTTCCGTGCGAATGACGCGCACCAATTCGCCGGTGGCCAAGGGGGGCGCATAGGGCACATCGACGAAGCCACTTTCACCGGCGGCCGCATCGGAAGCCGAATCCGCCGGCACAGCCAAAAGCGCGGCGGGCTGCGGCGCGGGGCTGCCCGCGCGATAGCGCCAATCATGCGACACGGCGACCACCACCAATACGACGGCGGCCGCGCTGAGCGCCCATCGCGCCCAGACACGAAAGCCGCCCTGATGAGCCCGCTCAAATTCAAGCAGGAGTTGCTGGCGGCGGATGGCGGACGGCTGCCGGGCCGCGGCGGCTTCGCGAATGGCCTGAAACCGGGCGCTCAGGCGGCGCTCGTCTTCCCAACGCTCAGCACACCGGGCACAGTAGCGGATGTGATTCTGAAGCTCCGGCGGGGGAAGTTGCCCGGCCCGCGCGCATTCCACAAGTTCCACGGTACACTCACGGCAAGTCACGGCATCACCTCGCTATCACTCCGGAGGAAGCGGAGAGCGGCTTTAGTCGCGCGGCGAGCAGCATGCGGGCACGATGCAACCGCGAACGGACGGTCCCCACGGGGCATCCCATCAGCCGCGCCACGTCGTCATAACTCCGCTCCTCCAGGTCGCAGAGGATGACGGCATCGCGATAATGATGCGGCAGCTCGCGCAGCGCCGCATAGAGCGCCGCGGTTCTTTCATTCCTGATGAGGTCTCCCAAAATGTTGTGCTCCGCGGCGGGATGGCCGGCGTCTTCCACCGGCTGATGCCGCCGCATGACGCGGATCAGATTCCGCGCCATGCCGTAAAGGTAAGCCTCCAATGGACCGCGGCCGGCATCAAAGCCCGCATCCGGCCGGATCAACCGCAAAAAGACTTCATGCGCCACTTCTTCAGCAAGCGTACGACTGCCCGACACGTGTAGCGCATAGCGATACAGCGAGGGCTCTCGCCGTTCATAGAGTTCCGCGAAAGCCCTCTGGTCGCCTTTCTTCATTCGCCGATAGAGGTCCTCGTCCGTAGGTTCCATCAAGGCGTCATCTGGTATTGCTTCTGAATGCAATATAGTTCCCGGGGAAGGTGGAAAATCGATTCGATCGGGCCGGGCGTGCCCGGCCCCTGCAGGACCTTCGCCTTCTTTATAGGGCGTTCCCGAAGGCGCGATGGTTTCCCAACACGGGAAACTCACCGGGGGGCGAGGTTGGTGTTGCCATCAATCGTGACACGACGAAGGGTCTTCCGATTGACAAAACTAATCGTTCCGCCAACAGAAGCGATTAAGATCCCGACTTTGGGACAGATCCGGCCGGGCACATGCTCGGCCAGAATCGATTTTTCACGCTGTAGAGACCGGGCACATGTCCGCCCCGCTGCCGAAATGACCGGGGACGGTCCACTAGGTGACGGTCTGCCGGGGTCTCACCAGAAACTGTTCGATGATTCGAAACAGATCCTCCGAACGGATGGGCTTGGTGATGTAACCGTCCATCCCCGCTCGCAGACACTGCTCCTCGTCGCCTTTCATGGCATGTGCTGTCATGGCGATCACCGGCAGATGCCTGCCGGTGGTTTGCTCCCGGCTGCGGATGGCGCTGGTCGCTTCATAGCCATCCATTTCCGGCATCTGCACATCCATCAGGATCAAATCGAATTCCTCACGGTCCAGCGCCAGCAGCGCTTCGCGGCCATTGCCGGCAGTCGTTACCGCGTGACCTCGCTTGGCGAGCAAACGCCGCGCCAATACCTGATTCACCGGATTGTCCTCCACCACCAGGATGCGCGACCCCGTCTCCGGCTCGCCGGACTCCGGTCCGTCGCTTTGGGGCTGCGCGGCACGTGCTCCAGCCGCCGTCGACCCCTGATTCAAAACCGTGAGGATGGCCCCGATCAGTTCCGTTCGCCGGATGGGCTTCATGAGGTAGACGGCAACGCCCAGTTCGCGGCACCGGGCTGCGTCGCGTTGTTGATCGCCCGAGCTGAGCATCAGGATCACCGTGGTGCGCGCCAGCTCGGGATCCTCGCGAACCTTCTCCACCAGCGTGAATCCATCCATCCCGGGCATGTGGACGTCCGTCATCAGCAGGCGAAACGGCCGGTCCCGGCGGAGCGCCCCATGTAACGAAGCCAGCGCGTCCGCACCGTTCTCGGCCAGGCTCACTTGCATCCCCCACTCCGCCAGAAGGTTCTGGAGCACCCGGAGATTGGCGGCATTGTCATCCACCACCAGCACCGGTATATCCTCGAGCTGCGGATGGCCGGCCACCGGAGTGGGGATCTGGGCTTCCGAAAGGGCCATGCGCGCGGTAAATGAGAAGCGGCTGCCGCCGCCCGCCTCACTTTCCACCCAGATCCGCCCGCCCATCAGGGCCACCAACCGCGACGAAACCGTCAGGCCCAGTCCCGTGCCTCCGTACTTGCGCGTGGTCGAGCTGTCGCCTTGCGAAAACGCCTCGAAGATGCTCGCTTGTTTTTCTATCGGAATGCCGATTCCGGTGTCGCGGACGGTGAAACGCAGC
>DATJWB010000002.1:0-7588 GCA_035501495.1 Bryobacteraceae bacterium
CCCTCGCGGAAGTCCGGGTGCGCGATCGAAATGAGCGCCTGGGCGCGCTCCGCTACCGACTTGCCTTTCAGATTCACCATGCCGTATTCCGTCACCACATACATAATGTCGGAGCGCGGGGTGGTCACGATGTTGCCCGACGTCAGGTCGAGGACGATCCGGCTGCGGCGCTCGCCGCGCTTCTCGAAGGTGGACGATAAACAGATGAACGATTTGCCGCCCTTCGACGCATACGCGCCGCGCACGAACTGGAGCTGCCCGCCCGTGCCGCTGATGTGGCGGTGGCCGTCAGATTCCGAGGCGGCCTGGCCCTGCAGGTCGATCTGCGTGGTGTTGTTGATCGAGATGGCGTTGTCGTTCCGCATGATGGTAGTGGGTGAGTTGGTGTAGTCCACCGGGCAGCAGAGGAAATCGGGATTGCGGTCGGCCAGCGCATACAGCCAGCGCGAACCGAGCGAGAAGGTGTATGTGACCTTGCCGGGGTCGAGCGTCTTTCGGGAGCCCGAGACGCGGGCCGCCTTGTACAATTCGCCGATCCCATCGGTCAGCATTTCGGTGTGGATGCCGAGATCGCGAACGCCGCTTTCGAGCAGCAAGCTGCACACCGCGTTGGGCATGCCGCCGATGCCCACCTGAATGCAGGCGCCATCTTCCACCTCGGCGGCGATCCGGCGGGCCACGGCGCGGTCGATCTCGTTGGGCGGCGGATTGGGCAGCTCCGCGGCCGGTTCGTGGTCGCCCTGGATGATGTAATCGACCTCGCTCCCATGCACGCCGTTCTCGGGTCCGTAGGCGTAGGGCAGGCTCGGAGTCACCTCGACGATCACCATCCGGGCGCGTTCGACCACGGCGCGGTGCCACATGTTGCTGACACTGAAATTGAAGTAGCCGTTGTCGTCCATCGGGCAAGTCTTCAGGATGACGATGTCCACCGGGTCGAGGAAGCGGCGGTAGTAATCCGGCACCTCGCCCAGGTTGAGCGGCGCGTAGTGGCAGAGGCCGGCATCGTGTTTCTTCCGGTCGTAGCCGGAGAAGTGCCAACTGAACCAGAAGAAATGTTTGCCCCCGGGATCGGCTTCCACCACCGCCCGCGGCCTCATGGTGAGGCACGAGCGGATTTTCACGTTCTCGAGCTCGGCGGCACGGGCGGCCAAGGCTTTGTCGAATACGTCGGGTTGGGAAAGCCCGACGCCATAGTCGAGCCACATGCCGGACTTGACGAAGCTTGCAGCTTGCTCGCTGGAGATAGTTTGCGCCGGAGCGACCGCGATCCGTGTGGGCATAGCCGAGGATTCCCCAGATTGTACCTCGGCCGGGTGCTGAAACGAGCGCTGTAACTTGACAGCGACCGCCGCTTGGCCATACCCTGATGGGCAATCCACGGATGCAACCGCAGCGCGATTGGCACGTTTGCCTTGCCGCGAGTATGAGGAGGAGGCTGAGGATGTTGGCAGCAGGAAGATGGCTGAGGGCACTGGCTTTGCTGGCGGCCCTGCCTCTCTACGCCCAAAATGGGCCGCAGCGCGTCCCGGAGAACGCTACGACGCGCGTATCGGACCACGTTTATGTGATCATCGGCTTTCCCAACATCGAGTACGTGGTGGGCAGCCGGGGAACGTTGGTGGTCGATACGGGCATGGGAGTTCCCAATGGAACGGTGGTCGTGCGCGAAGCCGAAAAGCTCTCCAAGGGACCGAACCTGTACCTCACCACCACGCATTTCCATCCCGAGCACGCTTCCGGCGAACAGGCGTTCCCCGCGAAGACGGTGATCATCCGGCCTGCCGTGCAGCAGCAGGAGATGGAAAAGCACGGCGAGGAGTTTTTCGAAATGTTCCGCGGCTTTTCCGCGCAGTTCAAAAACGAACTGAAAGACGTGAAGATCCGGCGGCCCGATCTGGTTTTCGACCGCGAAGTGACGCTCGATCTGGGCGGCGTTACGGCACGGCTGTTCTGGCTGGGGGCGGCGCATACCCAGGGGGACGAGCTCATCATGGTGGAGCCCGACAGCGCGCTCATTTCCGGCGATATCGTGCAGAACAAGATCGTTCCCAACATGCCCAATGCTGACGCGAACGTGAAGAACTGGCTGGCGATTCTGGATCAGCTTGAACCGTTGAAACCGCGCTACGTCGTGCCCGATCATGGAGCGCTGGGCGATGGCTCGCTGATCGGAAAAGAGCGGGCGTTCCTCTCCGATCTGCAAACACGCGCCCTGGCGCTCAAGCGCCAAGGGAAATCGGCGGACGAGGCGGCCCAAATGATCGCCGACGAATTCAAAACGAAGTACCCCGATTGGCAAAGCATGGGCCCGGTCGCGAACGTGGTCCGGCGGGTGTATGCCGAAGCCCCATGATCCGGGGGATTCTGTTTGACCTCGACGGCGTTCTTTACAACGACAACCGCCCGATCGCCGGCGCTGTAGAAACGGTGACGTGGGTGCGAGAGCGGCAGATCCCGCACCTGTTCGTTACCAACACCACTTCACGTGCCCGCTCGGTCCTGGTAGAAAAGCTCGGCTCGTTCGGCATACCGGTAAGCGAAGCGGAGATTCACACCCCCGCCGCCGTCACAGCGCAGTGGCTGCGCACCCAGCCACTGGGAGAGATTGCGTTGTTTCTGCGGCCCTCAACGCGGTCGGAATTCGCCGGCCTGCCTTGCCTTCCCGATTATGCCGAGCGCGGAGCCTCTTACGTGGTGATCGGCGATCTGGAGGACATGTGGGACTACCACACGCTCAACCGCGCGTTTCGCCTGTTGCATCACAACCCGGACGCGCAGCTCATCGCGTTAGGCATGACTCGCTATTGGCTGGCGCACGATGGCCTGGCGCTGGACGTCGCTCCCTTTGTGGCGGCCCTGGAACACGCCACCGGGCGCAAGCCGCTGGTGTTCGGTAAGCCCGCCGCCGCGTTCTTTCAGGGCGCAGTGGAGAGGCTGGGACTTCCCGCGGGCGAGATCCTCATGATCGGCGACGATATCACTGCCGACGTGGGCGGCGCGCAAGCGGCGGGCTTGCAGGGGGCGCTGGTGAAGACGGGGAAGTTTCGTCCGGCGGATTTGGAGGGCGACGTGCGGCCGTACGCGGTGCTCGATTCGGTGGCGGATCTTCCGCGGTGGTGGGAGAGTGCATCGGGAACGGGAGCATGAGCGCGGGAGCGTTGGTGTCACTAGAAGAGTACCTGGGCAGCTCTTACGATCCCGACATGGAATATGTCGACGGGGTTCTGGTGGAGCGTCACGTCGGCGAGTGGCTGCATTCGTTGATCCAGAGCAATCTGATCGTCGCTATAAGCCGGAAATATCCGCACATATATGCCCTACCCGGGCTCCGCTCGCAAACCTACACCACACGCTACCGCCTGCCGGACGTCTGTGTCTTACTCTCGCCTCCTAAGACTAAGTACCTGTTGGACGCCGCTTTTCTTGTCATCGAGATTCTGTCAGAAGACGATCGGATGACCAAGATGATGGAGAAACTGGAAGAGTACAGCCGTAAGGGCGTACCCAACATCTGGGTCATCGATCCAAGGTTGCGCACGATTAGCATCTATTCGGGTGGGGACTTACACGAGGTTCGCGGCGATGTGGTCG
This sequence comes from Bryobacteraceae bacterium, assembly GCA_035501495.1. GTDB lineage: Bacteria > Acidobacteriota > Terriglobia > Bryobacterales > Bryobacteraceae > JAIQFL01. The sequence continues at coordinate 3,595 of DATJWB010000002.1, forward strand.
CAACGGCCGCAGCAGGTGATATTCGACTGGAACTGGCTCGGGAAGAGATCTTTTACGAGTAGCACGTGGGGCAGCCCTTCCGGGCTGCCGCCGCCTTTTCCAGGCGGCGCGCCGGGCGGAAGCCCGGCGGTAGGCCGGAAGGCCTGGCCCCACTACTCCAGAAGAATACTGGAGCAGGTCAGGCCGGCTTCGGCTTTCATCAGTTCGGAGATATCTAACGTCCGCACCTTCCAGTCGAGTTGTTGGAGCAGAGCGGCCGTTTCGGGGAACGACGCGGCAACCATGACCGTATCGCCGACCGTCAGGACATTGGCGGCGCGTGGTTCGCTTGCCGGCACGTCGATGATGGGCAGTCGCTGGAATGGCGCGGTGTCGAACCATTCGCGGTTCGCCAGGATCGCGCGATCACCCAGCGAGCAACAGGCAGACTTCAAGTGCAAGCAGCCGCGCACTTCCACCGGAAGCACCGCGTAGCCGAACGGACGTAGCTGCTCTTCCAATTGAGCGATGCCGGCTTGGTTGGTGCGCGCTGATAGTCCGACGTAGAGCGTTTTGCCGATGCGCAGGACGTCGCCGCCCTCCAGGGTTGCCGGCTCGCGCAGCCAACGCAGCGGCCGGTAATCCGCCAGCGCCTCCGCCAGGCTGTCCGATTCCTTTCGCCGCGACTCCGCTCCCATGCGCGTCATCACCGCCACTTCTTCCACCACCACTGCGGGGTCTTCTACAAAGACAGAGTCCGGCAAATCCGGCTCGGGTAGGAGCGAAACTACCGAAACCCCCAGATCGCGCAAACAGGTTTCATATTGCCGATGCTGTTCCACCGCGCGCGCGAAGTTGATTGGCTGGCGCGGCAGGTGACTCAGCTCGCAGCGGTTGATGGCGGGGCTGACGGCGCGGGTAATGGCGGTGAGCAAGGGTCCATTACTTCCCGACGATGTGCTCGACGTCCTGGTTGTTTTCGTTGCAGATGTATTCCTGAATCTCGCCCTTGACCATCAACGGCGAGGTCCGCTTGATTCGCCACGGCTCGGTATACGCGCCCGGATCTTCGATGGTGATGTCCATATCGAGATTGCCGTAATCGCGGCGATGGAAGCGCTCGGTCACGTGAAGCTGTTCGGTGTGCGGGTGTCCCTGGAAATCGAACCAGAATTTGTCGTTGAAGCCGATGGTGTCGATCACGAGGGTGTCGCCGTCCCACTTGCCGATGGAGTCGCCATACCAGGTCGGGTCAAGGTCCTTCGGGTGCTCGCGGTTGAAGAAGATCTGCCGGTAGGTGTGAATGTTTCCTTCGAAGAGCATCACCAGCAGATTTGGTGTCTGCAGGATCTTCCACGGAAACGGATTCATGCGCGGCACACCGGCCGGCAGGCATTGCGATTCCGGGTCGCCCTTGGAATGATTCTCTGTGCGTTCTTTGGTCAGGGCCGCGGCCCACGGCAGCATGGCCGGCTTACCGGGGTCGACCGTACGGGGCGAAAACCAAACGCCGGAAAGGTCGGGCTTGCCATCTACCATCCGCGGCACGGGTCCGGCGGGACCTTCTCGCCGGGCGCTCATCGGATTGCCTTCGGGACCCGGAATGCTGCCTCCGGGTGGCGGAAGTGAGGGGCGCGTTTGCGCCATGGCGGCGACTGAGAGCCAAACCAGCATCACCGGAGTACTCAGAGGCTTCATTCGGTTCCTCCCGTAGGGCAGACGATCGGTTTGTGTCGTCTGCCGGCTTTCAAGCCGGAAAGGCAGACCGCAAAAAGCGACAGTCTGCCCTACTTTCATCCGCCGATCGATTTCCAATTTTTCACCAAGTGATCCGCCGTCCGCCAGGCCAGCGCTTGCAGCGTGAGGGTCGGATTGCGCGCGCCGTTGGTGCCCATCACTGAGCCGCCCAGCACACCCAGATTCGGGATCTCGTGCGAGAAGCCCCATTTGTCAACAACGTTGGTTTGCGGATTGTCGCCCATGCGCGTTCCACCGAAGGCGTGCGTGGAGAGAGCGGGTCCGGGGCCTACGGTCTTGATTACTTCCACGGCACCCGCCGCGCGGTACCATTCCTCCATCTTGTCGGCCACAAATTTCGCCGCCGCGGGCTCGTTTTGTTTGGGACCGCTCGTCACGCGGCAGACCGGGTCGCCGAGGGGGTCGCGCACCGTGGGGTCGAGATCCAGATAAGTGTTCTCGTAGGGAAACGTGTTGCCTTGCAGATACGCCGAGTTCCAGCGGCCGGCATTCTCGTGAATGAACGCCTTCCATTTGGAGCCCCAGGCCGGGGCTTTGCCGAACGTGGTCATGGCCGCGGACGCGATGGGGTGATGCTCATGATACGCCTCGATGCAGTAGCCGCCGATGAAGCCCAGGCTCGCGTGATCAAAGTTGTCGTCGGCCCAGTCGTTGACGGCCACGCCTTGCGCGATGGCGCCGTACCACGTGTTCAGGTCGAAGGGGAATAGCGCGGTGACGCCCACTCCGGCTTGCGCATCCCAGTGTCCGAAGTAGTGCTTGCCTACCTGGCCGTGGTTGTTGGAGAGGCCGTTGGGATAGGCTTTCGATTTCGAAAGGAGCAAGAGGCGCGTGTTCTCGTAGGTGTAGGAAGCCAGCAGAACGACTTTGGCCGGCTGGAAGTATTCTTTTCCGTCGCGGAGGTACTGGACGCCGGCCGCTTTGCCGTTTGCGCCGGATACAATGCGCGTTACTTGAGAGCGGTCGAATACCGTGAGGTTCCTGGTCTTCTGCGCCTGCGGAATGGTGGTTACCGCGGTCGAATTCTTGGCGCTGATGTGACAGCCACCGCGATCGCAATAGCCGTGATAGGCGCAGCTCGCGCGGCCCTGGTACGGCTGCGAATTGATGGCAGCGGGGTTGCGAAACGGATGCCAGCCGAGTTTCTTGGCCGCGGTCATCATGAGATCGGTGAACTCGGTGCCGCGCATCGGCGGCATGGGATACTCGCGCTTTCGCGGCCCTTCGAAGATGTCGCCGGCGGGATCGATCTTGCCCTGGATGTTGCCGGCCTTACCCGCTACGCCGATGGCGTACTCGACCAGGTCGTAGTAGGGCTCGATATCGTCGTAGGTGAGCGGCCAATCTTCGAGAGTGGTGCCCGCGGGAATGGAACTCGCGCCATAGCGTCGGGTGGCCCGGGAGCGCACTTGGAAATCCCATGGGTTGAAACGCCAGCTTTGCGCGTGATAGTGGATCGACGTCCCGCCGACGGCGTTCATCATGGGATGAATCGCCGCCTGGCGCGCTGCGGTGGAAGGGCTGGTGCGAAAAGTGGGGATCTCGCCGCGTGCTTTGGAACCAGTGGTGACTAAGGCGCGGACATTATTGTGGATCTCGTCGGGCTTGAAGCTGTGCGGATCCATCCAGGCGCCGGCCTCGATACCCGCCACTTTGAGCCCGGCTTGGGCTAGCGGTAGCACAGCGACACCGCCGGCGGCGCCGAGTCCAATGACCGCCACGTCCACAGGCTTCAGGGTAATCGCCATGCGTCCCTCACTGGAGACACAGGCCGGGAGGCCTGTGCTACGTGGCACAGGCTTCCTGGCCTGTGTTTCTCAGTGTTCGATTATCTCACGCGCGCGGCGGAGCGCATTCCGAACCTTTTTTCCGATGCTGTTGCCGCTCTCCGACCGCGTGGCGGGATCGGTCCACAGTGCGCCGCGGGCTGGATACGCCTTGCTTTTGAGCAGGCGCTGAAATCGGGGGTACTGGCGCAACGGGTCCCACACCGGCATGAGGGCCAGGTACATGGTCCACAAGTCGCCGTCGCGGCAGGCGCGCTCGAGGCTGCGGATGGCGTCGTGGGTGTGCCCGCAGGCCACGTGGGCCAGCGCCAGCGCCACGCCGGGAACGTAGTAGTCGCGCGCGCGGGCGCTCAGTTCCTGGAGCAGGGCGCGAGCCTGATCCGGGGAACCGGCGGCGGCCTCGGCGTACGCCAGCGCACCCAGCGCCAGGGCGTGGCGGCCACTGACCTCCACCAGACGCCGGGCCGCGG
>DATJWB010000003.1:0-18621 GCA_035501495.1 Bryobacteraceae bacterium
CGGCGTTGGTCGCGGTAAGCGTGTAGGTGGTAGTGGAACTCGGGGTGACCGTGGTCGAAGTGCCGGTAACTGTGCCGACTCCCGGAGCAATGCTGACCGTGGTTGCGCCCGTGACCGACCAGTTGAGCGTGGCGCTCTGCCCGCTCTGCACACTGTTGGGTGTCGCCGAGAAGTTGGCGATCACCGGCGGCGCGGGCGTACCCGAGCCGGAACCGAAGAGGCCGAACTGATCGGCGGATTCACCGTTGCCGATGGCGCCGATGTTTCCACCAGCGCCATCCTGTGGGTCTCCCCCGTGAATCAGCGGGCTGCCGGCGGCGGGCGTGTACATCGCGCGGTAGGTGGCGAGCACATCCGAAACCTTCTTGGTGCGGCTCCAGATATCCTCCGGCTTGAAGGGGAACGGCAGAGAGGTCGGCGCGGTGAAATTGGGGTTCACATGGCCATTGAAGCCGCCCGCATCGTGCTGGCCGTAGCCCGCCGCGCCGGGCGAAACTCCAATCACGCTCAGCCCGTAGTTGGTTTGGTTTGGGGCATCGGGATTGAAGAAGTCGTTGTAGTCGGCATAGCGCAGCCGTGGCAGGGGCGGATTGGTGGACTCGTTGTATTCGCCGGAGAGCATCGGCCGCCCGTCCAGGCCGGCATAGTTGTAGATCACGTTGTTACGGAAGCTGCTCACGAATGAACCGGAGGTCACCGAAATCGGACTCCCGCTGAACGCCATGAAGGTCCCGCCGCCGTCCATCGTGTTGTTGTGGAACTGCACGCCATCCACGCTGTACAGCAGATGGAGGCCGGCGCCAGGGCTGTAGAAAGTCTGGCTCACCGTGAAGATGAAGATGTTGTGGTGCATGTTGGCGTTGGCCATGGGGCCCTGGATCACCTGGTCCGAGTTGCCGCTGGCGTCGATCAGGTTGTAGCGGAGCTCGCCGCCCATGCCGCGCACCGGCCACGAAGAGCTGCGAATCACGTTGTGCTCCGCCAGGAAACCGTCGCCATCCAACTGGAAGTTCTCACCCTGCGAGAAGCGGTGCGGATAGTTGTGCTGGCTATAGTTGCCGCGCAGCACGATCCCGCTCGATCCAGTAATGCGGAAGCCGCAGCGCACGCCCATGAGCACGTTGCTGTCGGCATCGGTGCTGCCGCCGATCAGCCAGTTGCCGGTGTTCAGGAAAACTACCGTGGAAAGGCCGACATTGTTCGCCTGGAAGAGTTTTTGGGCAGTCGAAGTGCCCGAGCCGATGAAAACCGGCACGGTATCGGTGGACGCATCCTCCGGTTGCGAACCGACCGGCACCAGCGTATTCTCGCGGAACTCGTTGCCGCGGATGACAGCCTGCGCCTGGTCGTTTGCCGACACCTCGATCCGCCCAAAGGTATCGAACGTGTTGCCGGTCAACTGCACGCTGCCCGACCCGTTGACCGTTACGTCGATCGAGTCCGTGGAGGCGCTGCCCAGGCCGCGGATATTGCAGTTGGCGATGGTCAACGACCCGGTGAATCCGGCGTTGGAGCGGATCTGGAACCCGTTGCCGTTGATCTGGCACGGATTGCCGGGCGTTCCCAGGTAAGCCGCGGTTTGCGACCCGGTGAGCACGACGTCGCTGGCGAGATTGAAGACCGGGCCGGAAGAAAGAGCCGGGCTATCGACGAAGATCGTCACCGGGAAACTGGTCACCACGCCGTGACGCACGCTGTTGATCTGCGCCGTAAGCATATAGGTTCCGGCCGCCACGTTGTTGACGGTCAGCGTGAACAGGCCGTTGTTGGCGTCGCTGCCCGTGAACGCGCCTACAGACTGCCCGTTCATGAGGAAATTGACCGTGAGCGTATCGGGATCGGCTGCGTCGCCATCGAAGGGATCGGCGAACATCCGAATCGTCGCCGGCGCGGTGAAATGCATGCCGGAGGCCGGGCTCTGCATCACTACGTAGGGCCCATCGAACTGACGCGGCACCGGCATCAGCCCCGAAACGGGGTTGATGGTGACGTTGGCGGTGGCCTTTTTGGTGGTGTCGGCCGCTGATGTCGCGGTGACGGCGAAACTGCCCGCGGTAGGCCCGGCGGTGAAGAGGCCGGTGTTGGAGATCGTTCCGCCAGTTGCCGTCCAGGTGACGGCGGTGTTGGAAGAGCCCGTAACAGTGGCGGTGAACTGCTGCGTCCCCCCGGTCTGCAGCGTCGTTGCGACCGGTGAGATCGAGACGGAAACCGCCGGCGCGGCCTGCACCGTCACCTGCGCCGTGGCCGATTTCGTCGTGTCTGCCGCCGATGTCGCTGTGACTGCGAAACTGCCCGTAGCCGATCCGGCGGTGAAGAGGCCGGTGTTGGAGACGGTACCGCCAGTTGCCGTCCAGGTGACCGCCGTGTTGGAAGAGCCCGTAACCGTGGCGGTGAATTGCTTCGTCTGCCCGGCCTGCACCGTCGCCGTGGCGGGTGAGATCGAGACGGAAACCGCCGGCGCGGCCTGCACGGTTACCTGCGCCGTGGCCGATTTCGTCGTGTCTGCCGCCGATGTCGCTGTGACCGCGAAACTGCCCGTAGCCGATCCGGCGGTGAAGAGGCCGGTGTTGGAGATGGTTCCGCCAGTTGCCGTCCAGGTGACCGCCGTGTTGGAAGAGCCCGTCACGGAGGCGGTGAACTGCTTCGTCTGCCCCGCCTGCACCGCCGCCGTGGCGGGCGAGATCGAAACCGAGACCGCGGTGCTCCCGGCCACCACAATGGTCAGCTTGGGGCGATTCTTCTGCGTTCCCGTGGTGCTCACCAGGTTCACGACATCGTCATTGAGGTTGTTCACCAGCATGACTCCCTGGTTGGCGGCGGGATTGTCAATCCAGGTTTGGACCACGGCCGGGTCCAGCGCCATGTTCACAGTCTGGATGCCGGCCGGCCGCAATGCGGGAAGCCGGAAGCTCTTGCCGGCCACCGTATCGACACCGGCGGCGGATGCTCCCGGGCCAGCCCAATCCAGCGAACTGTCCCGATGCAGCCATCCCATTCGCGAGGATGCCGGATTCCACGCGTTCTTCAGGTAGAACACCGTGATATTGCCGGGGCCGTTGTTCCAATAGTCCGGCGTGAGAGTCAGGGTGGCGGAGACTACGTGCGAACCCGCGGGAACGGTCAGGCTGCCAAACTCGAGAAGATATCGCACCAGGTAGCCGCCGGTCCCCGTGATGTTGTAGCAGCCCAGCTCGGAGCCGCCTGTCCATCGCACTCCGTTACCGCCATTGGAGTCGGCGTACTGGGTATTGATCGAAAAATCCTTTGCACCGGAATACCCGTTGGCGCCGTTCTGGAAAGTAAACGTGGTGTCGGCATACAGTGCGGCGGCGGCTAACAGCGCTGCCACGACTCGAGTCATCGAGGTGGTAATCCCGCGAATCACCCGTCGGTTCATCCGAGGAGTTCTCCTTTTGCAAATGTGAATTGCCCTGGTAAGACGGTGAGAGCGCGCGATTTTGGAAGGATAAAGCTCAGTCTTTGGTTAGGATTCGACCATTCACCTTGGTCAACGGGGATTTCCGCCGCTAAAAGGCTGCCTTCGAGTCATGTAAACTTCGATGCCCGGTCCCGGCTCAGCTATGCAGTCCGGCGTCGCGATCTCGCAGGTATCTTTGGGAGCCGGTTTGTCCCGGAAAGACCGTCACTATCGCGCGGCCAGAGCCCAGCCCGGACTATCTACAGAAGGAAATCGAGCTGTGGTTTCGCAAGTTGCGCCAGCCGCTCTTCCGCTACCTGCGCACTCTGGGATGCGAGCACTGGCAGGCGGAAGAGATCTCCCAAGAGGCCTTCCTGCGCCTGCTCTCGGCACGACAGGAAGGTCTGCTCATCCAGGATGTACGGGCCTGGGTATTTCGCGTGGCACGCAACCAGTGGATCGACAGCCGCCGCGAGCTCCAGCGCTATTGGACCGACCTGCCGGCCGATGCCAATACGTCCGGCCGGAAGTATCGTGACTGGCGGCCCGATCCGGAACAGCAGTTGATGCGCGGCGAGCAGGTTCGCCGGATCTCCGAACAGGTATCGCGGCTGCCGGAATTGCAGCGCCAGTGCATGCGGCTCAAGGCACAGGGCCTGCGCTATCACGAGATCGCTTCAACCCTGGGAATCTCGATGACTGCCGCAGTGGATCACGTACGGCGCGCCCTGGCAAAGCTCCGCAAAACGTTTCGTATTACACCCTAGACTTCTGGAACGTCCACAATAGGGCTGCTCCGCATTCGACGGGCCGGAGATCACGCCGAAATCCCGATCAGACGCGCGCCATTTTCGAAATACACTTTGCGGAGGATGGCTTCCGGCAGCCCCAGTCCGTAGATCCGCCAACGCCCCTGCGGCGGCACCGGCGCCGGTGCATAGTCGAAATACTCGTCTTCGGTTTCGAGGAAACGGTAATAGATCTCGTAGAGCGCATCCGAAAACGTCTGCTGCGGCGTGGCGGACCCCGCGCTGGCGTCGGTACCGAAGAGAATCCGATCCTGGTAGCGGTCAAAGAACTTGCGTGAGGCGCGGGGTTGCCGGCCCAGTTCTCCGATCCGCGCGGCGATGTCCACATACATGTTCGGGTGGTGGTTCAGGCACTCGGAAACATACGTCAGGTCTTCCGCATCGGCCACGTGCAGGCAGACGAAGTTGGTGCGCGGGTGCCGGCGCATCACGTTACGGCGCGCTTCCTGCAATTCGCGATTGCTCGGGAAATCCCTGCCGTAAAACGACCAGTTGGGATGCGCGTGCAACTCCTCCCAACGCTCGTTGAAGCGGTCGATGGGCAGAAAGAACGCCTCCGGGTCCGAGGTGTGGATCGCCACCGGCATGCGGAGCGCGCCGGCGGCGTCCCACATCGGGTCAAACCGGCGATCATCCACGCGAATCAACTGGCTGGACCCTTTGTCGCGCACCATGAGCCCCAGATTCTTGAGCACTTTGAGCCCCCGGGCGCCCGCCTTGTGCGCTGCTTCGATCTGCGCGGCCTGGAAGGACGGATAGTCCGAATCGGAGGTCCGGGCGTAAGCGGGCTCGGTGAATACGACAAATCTCCCTGGGTGGGCCTCCGCGAGTTTCGCGATGGCTTCGCCCAGCGCAGGCCCGTAGCTGCCTGTGACGTCTACCATCGCCCGGATATTCTTTCGGTCCATCACGGCCAGGCAGTCTGCCGCATCCAGGTGGAACCGGATGCTCACGCCATCCGCCGACCCGGTCGTGATGTGGGTGTGGAAATCGATCAACGGAAAGCGAGCTCGCGGCACGCGAGTCTCGGTCGCGTGCAGGGCGCTCTTGGGCTGATACTGCTCGAGCGGCAGCACGTCCCGTTGATCGTTTTGGCCTTGCGGCTCCGCAGCCTGCGCCTGGTTGCCCCCCGCCGCGAAGAATGACGGCACCATGGCTAGCCACTGCCTGCGCATTATCGTCATGCTCTTACCTTACGCCAACTTCGGTGCGCGGAGCCACGCCGGGTTCGGCGTAGCGACCGTATCTTCGACTTTTCTCTTGGCGCCCCCTTCTCCTCTTGGTAAATTGGATGCCCGGCCAGGTGGCGTCGGCATTCGGATTCCTCACGCGCATGGTTGCGCCGGTGCCGGTTCGCCAGGCGTGCAACTCGGCCGTCAGTTTGCGGACGAATCGCCGGGTGGGTAGTTGGAATAAGTGCGGGCAGTGCCAATATCAGGGCACTCCTTGGGTCTCCCCCGGACAGGGCACAATCAACAGCTCCCGATGCTCCCTCGTACAACGGCACCCCTGCCGATCAGCGGGGGGATCGCGGAACGGGACGACGGCATGAGATCACGAGTCGAGCCCGGCCCGTGCTCGCCGCCCGGGTTGCCGGATTCAAATAATTGATCGGCGAAATCAGGTTCGCCTGCACCAGGCTGGCATAACGATACGGCCGGTGTCCTGAGCGGCAGCCACAAGGTTCGAGAGGACCACTAGAACCAGCAGCGCAATGAGCTGCCCACGGACGCAACATCGTGGGATTGCTGGCGGCGCAGCCCGGTGTGACCCTCTTTGGCTCGGCCGGCGAACCATGCGATCTCGACAGTTCGTATCCCTCTCTGATGCAGGCCCTCACTTGGCAATGCTGCATCCGGCAGAAGCGGAAGAAACGCCAGCGACAATGAGAAACCAGCCACCCGAAAGCCACAGTTCGAATTCCGATCCCTCTCGGGAGCAGAATTAACAAGTCATGCGAGAACCCTGCACCCGCGCTTTTGCGTTTGATCTTGAGCACCATGGTTTCCGCCGAGGTGTCAATCGCGCGACTACCCACGACACCGCCAGGCGGAACTCCGTCCCGCCTGACCACTCCGTCCCCGCCGATTGACAGGGGCGCAGGAATTGTGATACCCAAGATCAATCGCTCAATTTGACCCGCCGATGGAGTTGGTGGTTTGTCCAAATTTAGAAAGGGGTACATATGCGTAATCTGCTCTTGGGGATCGCACTCGCCTGGGGATCCGGTCTCTACGCACAAACGACAGCGGTCAACGGGACGGTTACCGATCCAACCGGAGCCGTCGTCCCGAATGCTGCGATCACACTGGTCAATGCACAGACCGGCACGCAGCGCCAGACGGTATCCGACACGCAGGGGCGGTACACCATCCCGGAGTTGACGCCCGGCACCTACAGGCTGACCGCGAAATCGAGCGGGTTTGCCGATGCGGTTGTTAACAACATCACGCTGGAAGTAAATGAACCGGCTACGGTCCTGGTCGTCTTCGAGAAACTCGGCGCGACCTCCACTACCGTTTCCGTGGAAGCGATCGGCAATCAGATCAACACGGTGGACGCGTCACTCGGCAACGTGATCAATAACCAGGCCATCACCGAGTTGCCGATGTACGGGCGCAACATCGTGGGATTGCTGGCGGCGCAGCCTGGCGTGACCCTCTTTGGCTCGGCCGGCCAGGGAACCAACGGCGCCAACAATCTGGACTACCGCAGCGGCTCGGTGAACGGCGGCAAGTCCGACCAGGCCAATGTGACGTTGGACGGCGCGGATGTCAACGACCAGAACGCGCGCGCGGCCTTCACCACGGTTCTCCGCGTCACGCTCGACTCCGTGGAGGAGTTTCGCTCGCAGACATCGAATTTCGACGCCACCAGCGGGCGCGGCTCCGGCGCCGATGTTGCGTTGGTGACTAAGTCCGGCACCAACGATTTTCATGGATCGCTCTACGAATACCGGCGCGGTACGGAAACCGCGGCCAATAGTTTTTTCAGCAATCGGTCCGGCGTGCCAATTGCTCCGCTGCTGATCAATCTCTTCGGCGGCACCGCCGGCGGCGCCATCAAGAAGAACCGCTTGTTCTATTTCATCAACTATGAGGGCCGGCGCGACCGGAGCTCGGCTCAGGTCACCCAAACCATTCCAACGGAAACGCTGAAGCAGGGAATCATCCTGTACCACGACGCAAACAAGAATCTTCAACAGATCGGCCCGGCGCAAATCCAGCTGATCGATCCGGCCGGCACCGGGATCGATCAGGCGGCCCTCAAGGCCCTCCAGGCCTTCCCGGTCGGTAACGATACGGCACTGGGCGACGGGCTCAATACCACCGGCTATCTGTTCAACGCGCCCGTGGCGTCCGATCAGAACACTTATATCGCCAAGTTCGATTATAAAATCGACAGCGCCGGGAAGCATTCCCTGTTCTGGCGGGGCAACCTCCAGAACGACTCGGCCAACGGCACGCCGCAGTTCCCCGGGCAACCGCCGAATTCGGTGACGCTCAACAACAGCAAGGGCTTCGCCGCTGGCTATACAGCGGTCTTGAGCCCCTCGTTAGTGAGTAACTTCCACTACGGCCTGACCCGCTATGGCAATCAAACGACCGGTGTGCTGACCCAGAATTACGAATGGTTCCGTGGTTACTCCACACCCTACGGCACCAGCACAGGGACAACCCGCATCATCCCCACCCACACCTTGAGCGAGGAGGTCTCCTGGACTCACGGCGCCCACGATTTTCGCTTCGGCGCCGTCGTCCGCCTGATCTCCAACCAATCTCTGAGCTATTCCAATTCATTTAGCAGCGCAAGCTCGAATCCCTCGTGGCTGAATGGTTCCGGCAATGATCTCACGGGCACTCTTTCGATCGCCTCGGGCGACCTCAACAGCTACGAATACGCAATGGGCGCTCTGCTTGGCCTGGAGGCCCAGGGCACGGCCCACTACAATTACCTGGTGAACGGAACCGTGATTCCCCCCGGAGCTCCGGTCGGCCGCAATTTCGTGAATCACGAAGGGGAGATGTACGCGCAAGATACCTGGAAGGCAACCCGGAACCTGACCATCACAGCCGGACTCCGCTTGTCTCTGGAGCCGCCCGTCTATGAGGCCAACGGCCAGCAGGCATCTACCAACATTCCGCTTTTCCAGTGGTTGGCCGACCGCGCGAATCTCGCGAACGAGGGCCAATCGCAAGCCGGCGCGCCGCTGATCCAGTTCATACCCTACAACGGCCCCGGCGGACGGCCGCTCTATCCGTATCACAAGAACTTCGCCCCTCGTTTGGGGATTGCCTACTCACCCAGAGCCGAGGGCGGGCTTTCGAAATTCCTCTTCGGCGGTCCGGGCAAGAGTTCGATCCGCACCGGAGCCGGGATCTACTACGATCTCATCGGCCAGCCCTTGGCACAATCGTTCAACAGCACGCAGTTCGGCCTGTCCAGCTCCTTGAGCAATCCGGCGAACATCCTGAATTCGGCGCAGGTGCCGCGGTACACCTCGTTTTATGGTGTGCCCAGCGTGCTGGTGCCGCCCGCGCCCCCCGGCGGCCTGCCGGTCACGTATCCCATCAGCGGGTCCGGTTCATTTGCGATCACCAACAGTATTGACGACAATCTGAAAGCGCCCTACTCGATCAACCTGGATTTCAGCGTTGGCCGGGAGTTCGGCCAGGGACTCTTCGTCCAGGCGTCCTATGTGGGCCGGCTCTCGCGGCACTCCCTGATTCAACGCGATCTGGCCATGCCGACCGATCTCGTGGATCCCAAGAGCGGCCAGGACTATTTTGCCGCCATGACGCAGTTGGCGACGATGCTCGACTACAACGGGTATACCATCTCCGGGCTCCCCAAAATTCCGTTTTTCGAGGATATGTGGGCGGGAGCGGCGGGAGCCGATCCGGCATACGGCGGCGGTGTCTTGACCGCGACCCAAGTCTGGGGTCTGGATTACAAAGGCGACCCGACCAAGGGGATCAAGGCGAACAGCAATCCGGGCGACTTTACCAATACGCTGAACAACGCCGATAATGCCGCCAATTGCAGCACCTCGGGGACGAAGTTCAAGTCAACCGGCGCGGTCAGCCAGATCTCTTGCGGGATCTATGGACCGTTCATGATCTTCAACCCCCAATTCTCCGCGCTCTCAGCGAACAGCTCCATCGGTAAAGGCGACTACCACGCCCTGCAGTGGACCGTCCGCAAGCGTTTTAAGAGCGGGCTGCAGTTCGATCTGAACTACACGCTATCGAAATCCATCGATCTGGCGTCAACCGCCGAGGGAGGTTCGTTCACCGGTTTCGTCATCAACACCTGGAACCCCAGCCAGATGAGGGGAGTATCGGCTTACGATACGCTGCACCAGGTGAACGCAAACTTCATTTATCAGCTTCCCTTCGGCCGCGGCCGGCGGTTCGGTACGAACGTCAACAAGATCGTCGACGTCTTTATCGGCGGATGGGAAGTCAGTGGCTTGTACCGGCAGACGTCCGGTCTTCCACTGACGATTATCAATGGCCAACGCTGGCCGACTAACTGGAACGTGGACGCCAATGCAACTCCCAACGGCCAACCTCTTCCGGCGATCGTCAGCACCGGCAATTCGATCGGCATTGGCGGGCCGAACCTGTGGCAGAACCCGGCGGCGGCTTTCGCCGGATTCAACGAAACGATGCCCGGGCAGTCCGGTCTCCGCACCAACCTTCGCGGAAGTGGGCTGTTCGACATCGACAGCGGCCTCTTCAAGAACTTCACGATGCCCTATTCGGAACACCACAAACTTCAGTTCCGGTGGGAGACTTACAATCTGACGAACTCCGTCCGTTTCGACCCGGCTTCGGCAAGCAACAGCGTGCTGATCTCGTCCAGCTTCGGAAAGCTTTCCAGCCAGCTTGGCTCACCGCGGCAGATGCAGTTCGCCCTGAAGTATATCTGGTAGATGGCCACGTGAATTTAGCCCATGGTTACGGCCTTGCATACAAACTCGTAGAATAGGTTTTGATCGTAACCGTAACGATAAACCCAGCCATCGATCGCGTGATCAGCGTGGACCGCCTCGCCTTCGAGGACCGGTCCTACATCAACTCCAGCCGCGAGTGCGCCGGCGGCCGGGGTATCAACGCCTCGGCAGTGGTCCACGCATTCGGAGGCCAAACGCTCGCGGTGTTCGTCTCGGGCGGCGACTCGGGCAAACGCCTCGAAGCTTACCTGGCAGCCTCGGGTTTCCCGGTCGCAGTAGTGCCGATCCGCAACTCCATCCGCACCAATCTGACGATCACGGACCGCCATGGCCTCACGGTCAATCTCAACGAACCCGGGCCGTGTCTCGAAAAGTCCGAGGTCGCCGGCGTGGAGCGCACGGTCCGTGGTGCTCTCCGCAACGCCACGTGGCTCTTGATGTGCGGGAGTCTGCCGCCCGGCGTCCCCGCCGGCTTCTACGGCAAACTCATCTCCATGGCTCGCCAGAAGAAGGTAAAGACCCTGCTGCACGCCGACGGCGGCGCGCTGGTTGAAGGCATCGAGGCCAAACCGACCGTGGTCATGCCGAACCAGAAGGAAGCCGACCGCCTGCTATCGCGCAATCTGCTCACCCGCACCCACTACCTCGAAGCCGCGCAACAGATCCGCTCGATGGGCGCCGAGTCCGTGGTGCTTTCATTGGGCAGCCGCGGCGCAGTGGCGGCCTTTGCCGACGGGCTTCTGGAGGCACTGCCGCCGCGCGTCGATGCGGTCTGTCCGATCGGCGCCGGAGATGCTCTGTCGGCCGCCTACGTGTGGGCGATCGACCGGATGGCGAACCCCGCCGACGCGCTGCGGTGGGGCGTAGCCGCGGGCACCGCCTCGGCCAAACTGCCGGGAACGAACTTCGCGAACCTCGCGCAGACTCAGGAGGTTTACCGGCAGGTGGAAGTGCGCCGCGCGGAATAGCGCGGACCGCAGCCCTGCGCCCGGCTTCCTGCTGAGAGGGCTTTCACCTCGTTAACCTGGCGTTAGCCTGCCGCACCCGCGTGCTTGACAGGATCTCCTCTGTCTGCCACCCTGACAGGCAGATCATTTCGACCTTCACCCATGGCGACCATACGGGAAGTAGCCGCTAAGGCGGGAGTCTCGATTGCCACCGTTTCTTATGTGTTAAACGATTCGCGCCGCGTCCGCCCGCAAACCGAGCAGCGCGTGCTTTGGGCGGCCAAAGAACTCGGATACGCCCCCAACGTGGCGGCCAGGAGCCTGGTCAGCGGCCGCAGCTCGATTGTCGGCCTGGTGGTCCCCGACATTGGCAATCCCTTCTTCCCCGAGATCACCAAGGCGTTTCAGGAGGCCGCCGGGATGGCCGGCCTGGAAGCCATGGTCATGAATACCAATTACGACGAGCAGCGCACCCGCCACTCCGTGGAGCGGTTGGTCAGCCTGCAAGTTCCCGGCGCCGCTTTCCTGACGTCACAGGTCGGCCGTGACGTTCGCGAAAGTCTGGCCGCCCGCGGAATTTCGGCTGTGTATCTCGACCACGGCGTGGCCGGCGACCACATCAGTTGCATCGCCCTTGACTACGCGCACGGCATCCAGTCCGCCGCGGCACATCTCCTCGAATTGGGGCACCGGCGCATTGGGTTCATCGGAGGGCCGGCACAGGGCTCGTCCGCGCAGCTCCGGAAACAGGCGTTTCTGGAAGCCGCTTCGCGCGCCGGCACGGTGGACGCGAAAGCCATCGACTCGGATTTTTCGGTGCAGGGTGGTTACTTCAGTTGCGCCAAACTGCTCAAGGTGTTTCCGGCGACCGCGCTCGTGGCCGCCAACGACCTGATGGCCATTGGGGCGCTCCACTGCGCCTACGACCGCCAGATTTCCGTTCCCGCGCAACTCTCGATCATCGGCTTCGACGACATCACCTTTGCTCAGTTCACTCAGCCCGCGCTGACCACGGTCGCTGTCCCGCGCACTGAGGTGGGCAGACTTGCCTTTGAAGCGCTGCATGCCCTGATCACCAACCCCGGGCGCGGGGTCGAATACGAGGTGAAGACCAGCCTGATCGTGCGGCAGACCACGGCTCGGCCGGCTCCGGACGATAAGGTCGAAGCTTGACCAAATGACTCGGAATTCGATATAACAGATTCCGAGTGAGGTGACGGGATGCCGAGCCAGTTAAGGGCCCGCTTGGGAGGAGTCTTAGCCGGTCTGGTTCTGATCCTATTGGTGCTCATGGCTGTGGGCGCCGGTTACGAGCAATTCGCGCGGCTGCGCGAACGCGCCCGTTATCCGCAGGTGGGGCGTTCGGTGGACGTGGGCGGCCGTTCGTTGAATCTCGCGTGCGCGGGCGAAGGCGGCCCGGCGGTGATCCTGGAAAGCGATGCGATGTCGCCCGGCTACAGCTGGGTGTTCATTCAAAGGGAGATCGCCCGCTTCACGCGTGCCTGTTGGTACGACCGGGCAGGGTATGGATGGAGCGATCCCGCGCCCGCACCGCACACCAGCATGGCCAGCATGAGGGATCTGCACAAATTGCTGGACCGGGCGGGGGTCGCGCCGCCGTATGTGCTGGTAGGGTCCGGCTTCGGAACGCTCAACGTGCGCGTCTACAACCGGCTGTTTCCGCGCGAAGTCGCCGGGATGGTCCTGGTCGATCCCATCGTGGAGCAGGCGGAGCGGTTGGGGATTGCGGCCCGGATTCCCTTCCATCTCGGGTATCCTCCGGACCTCGTTCTGCGAACCGTCAACGGAATCGGCCTCATCCGCCTGATGCCTGGCAGACGCTTCGCCACCACCCCAAAGGGCTTGACTGGCGAAGAACTCAACACTCTCGCCGGACTCGAGCGCATGCCCGGGTTGCGCGCCGCATTCCTCGCCGAGGAGGGGTTCTCGGCCAGCCTGGTGGAAGCTCGATCGGCGGGGGGCTTGGGTGACCGTCCGTTGGTGGTGTTACGCTCCGAAGAGGCCACGGAGGCAACCTCGGGAACGGAAGCCGGGCAGCCCATCCTCGCCAGCTTGTCCACCCAGGGCCATGAGGTCATCGTGAAGGACAGCCTGCACCATATCCAGTCCGAAGCACCAGACGCCGTGGTTTCCAATGTGCGCGCCGTAGTCGGGCAGCTTCGCCACCAGCCGTGACGTGAAATCTGCTTTATTTCGGGTCCGCGGGCTAAAGCTGCGCCGGAATCCACCGATAAACAACTTAGCTATGAAGACCGAACTAAGCAGCTTGCGACCGCTCCTCAGGGCGATGATGATTCTGGCGGCATTGGGAATGTTCACCTGGCTCCCGGCGGCCAACACGGCTATCGGGATGGCCGTAGCCAACGGGAGTTTTGAAGTGGACCATGCCCGCGTCTGGGGCAATACCACGCTATTCGATGGGAGCGTGATTGAGACCGCGACAGCTTCGTCGCAGCTCCAGTTGATTGGCGGCGTCCAGATGCGTCTCGCATCGAACACCCGCGCCACGGTGTATCAGAACAGGCTCGTCCTCGAGTCGGGCTATGGGCAACTGGAATCGGCCACCGGGTTTGAAGTCGATGCCGGTTCTCTCCGCATATCGCCGGCGCAGGACGACACGGTGGCGCGCATCCGTCTGGTGAACGACCGCACCGTGACGGTTGCCGCGGTTCGCGGCGCGGTCCACGTGGCCAATGGAACCGGATTGCTGGTCGCAAATGTGGAGGCCGGCAAGAGCCTGGACTTCGAGCCGCAGGCGGCCGGCGCCGCGGCTGCGACGCATGCGTCGGGCTGCCTTCTGGCGAAGGCCGGCAAAATCATCATCGTGGATCAAACTACGAACGTTGTCCTCGAACTGGCCGGCACGGGTCTCGATCGGGAAGTCGGGAATCGGGTCGAAGTGACCGGGTCCGCCGCCGCTTCCGAGCCTTCGGTACCTGGCGCCAGCCAGTCGATTCAGGCATCGGGGATCAAGGAAATCGCCAAGGGCGGCTGCTCAGCCATCGCCAAAAAGCTGGGCGCCAGTACCGCAGTCGCCGCGACAGGCGCAGCGGCCGGGGTCGCTTCTTCCTCGGGTGGTGCGGCAGGCGCGGCCGGTGCCGCGGGCGCCGCTGGGGCAGGCGGTGCGGCAGCAGCGGGCGGGATCGGCATCGGGACGATTGCGGTCATCGGGGGTGTGGCGACCGCGGCGACCGTCGGCGGCCTTGCGGCCGTCGGAAGCCTGCCCGGACAAGGAAACAGTCCTCCATCCGTCAGCCGATAGCCTTTGCGCTGAGTAGCGCTCACACGCACGATTTCGTCACGTTGCTCGCATTCACGGGCCCCAGGGTGTCTTCTGGGGCCCCTTCCTATCTTCCGGGCGCTTCTTAATGGTACCCGGCTAGAACCAGTTGCATTTTGGTCCAAGCTCCGCACCCGTCAGCTTTTCGCACGGAAGATTGGCCGATTCGATATAAGATATGGGAACGCATGCCGATCGGAACCATAGGCCCCTACCAACTCCTGGAAGAAATCGGGCGTGGGGCGGTGGGTGTCGTGTTTCGCGGCTTCGATCCTGCGATCGGGCGTCAGGTAGCCATCAAGATCATTCAGTCCGGGCAGTACGCGAACGACGAGGAGAGGTCCGATCTCAAGCAGCGGTTCGCGCGCGAAGCATCGGCGGCCGGCAAGCTCTCCCACCCCAACATCGTTACGGTGTTCCAACTCGCCGAGGAGGGGGGCGCACAATACCTGGTTCTCGAACTCGTCAGCGGGCCCTCACTGGAGAAGGCCCTGGCGGCCGGGCAGCCTCTGGACAGCAGGCTCGCCATTTCGATTCTCGGGCAGGTTGCCGACGCCCTCGACTATGCCCACGGCGAAGGGGTCGTTCATCGCGACGTGAAACCCGCGAACATCCTGGTCCGTTCGGACGGCAGGGCGAAGATCACCGATTTTGGAATCGCGCGCATCGCTTCCCAGTCCGTGACGCGGACCGGATTCACGTTCGGCACCCCCGCCTACATGGCGCCTGAACAGATCGAAAGCGCCAAGGTGACGGGCCTCGCCGACCAATACTCGCTGGCCGTGATTGCCTATCAGATGCTCAGCGGCAAAAGGCCCTTCGTCGCGGATACAGGACCGTCACTGATGTACCAGATCCTGCAGGCAAAGCCGCCCAGCCTGCACCTGGTAAACCCGGCGCTACCGCCACAGGCGTCGGAGGTGATCGCAAAAGCGATGGCCAAGACCCCCGAAGATCGTTACCTGAGCTGCAGCGAGTTCATCGGGCGGCTGTCCGAGAGCTTGAACCCGTCGGCCGCCAGCCTCTCCCGAGCTTACAGCGTACCGGTCGAATGGCGGCCCGGAAGCGCGAGCCGGCCGGGACCGCGCTCTTCGTCCCCGACCGTTCCGGACCGGCGAGCTTTCCGTGCCGGATTGTGGATTGCGGCCGGGCTCGCCACCCTGAGCCTGGCGGGCGCGGTGTTGGTGTGGCGAAGCCGATTGGCCATCCCCGCCGGTCCTCAGGCGCCGCCCGGGGCGGGCCGAAAGGTGAATGCGAAGGACGGGCTGACCTACATCTGGATCCCTCCCGGGACGTTTCGCATGGGCTGTTCTCCGGAAGATGCCGAGTGCACGGCCGGCGAGCGGCCGCAGCACCAGGTCACCATCTCGAAGGGCTTCTGGATCGGGAAAACCGAGGTGACCCAGGAGGCGTGGCAGCGCGTCATGCACGCCAATCCCAGCGACTTCAAAGGGCCGCAACTTCCCGTCGAGAACGTCAACTGGAGCGAAGCACGCGGCTTTTGCGAAACGGTGGACATGCGGCTGCCGACGGAGGCGGAGTGGGAGTACGCGGCGCGCGCGCTTACACCGGGTAGCCGTTACGGCGAGATCGACGCCATCGCCTGGTTCAAGGGAAATAGCGAAGGCCGGACCCACGAAGTGGCTGGAAAGCAGGCCAACGCATACGGTATCGATGACATGCTGGGGAATGTGTTCGAGTGGGTCACCGACTGGTATGACCGCTATCCGGCGGGGAAGGCAACCGATCCCAAAGGTCCACCAATCGGTGAGTTCCGCACTTTGCGCGGCGGGTCCTGGACCCGCGACCCCAGCTATGCCCGCGTCTCCTACCGCCACCGTGTCGAGCCCGATGGCCGTTATGGCGATGTGGGCGTCCGGTGCGCCGGGAATTGAGGGACGGTCACCAGGTGACTGGACACCTGCTTCCTGACGGCCGCTGCTCAGTCGCCGTCGCGACCCACCATCGCGGTCAGACGTTCGACGACGTTCTTCAAAGCGTCCGACTGCGCGTTGAGTTCGGCGGCTGCCGAGGCGGTCTGCTCGGCGCTGGCAGCATTCGTCTGCGTCACCTGCCCGATCTGGGTGATCGCCTTGCCGATCGACTCGATATCGCGCGCCTGTTTCTGACTGCCGAGGTTCACATCGTCCACCAGTCCTTGGATCTTTTGGGCATCTTCGGTGATGACGCGAATCGACGCTGCCACCAGGTCCACCTTCGACTGGCCGTCGCGGGACTTCGCGACCGACTCGACGATCAGATCCGCGGTGTCTTTAACTGCTTGAGCACAGCGTTGCGCCAGGTTTCGCACCTGGTCGGCCACTACAGCGAAGCCCATACCCGCATCGCCGGCCCGGGCCGCCTCGATAGCCGCATTCAGCGCCAGGATGTTGGTCTGGAATGCAATCCCATCAATGGTCTCGATGATCTTGGAGATCTTCGTGCCCTGCGCATTGATTTCGCTAATGGCCGCTATGGCCGCCTCGAGAGATCGGTTCGTCTCGGTGAACTTTTGCCGCGACAGGGTAACCAGATCCGCCGCGGACCGCGTACTATCGCTGTTTTTCCGGGCCATCGAGCCGATTTCCTCGCTGGAGGCCGAGGTTTCTTCGAGGGAAGCCGCCTGCTCCGACGATCCCTGTGCGAGCGCCTGGCTCGTGGCAGAAAGTTGGGCTGCTGCCGCGGCCACCTGCTCCGCCCCCGTCGAGACTTCGACGACGGCATTTGCCAGGGTCCGGTTGATTCCACGGACTACCCACGCTGCCAGAACAGCGACCACCAGGAGAACGCCACTCAGCGACACGCTGACCCAACGGCTTGCCGCTTCCATGGACGATGCGCGGGCCTGCGAGTCCTTCAGCAGACTCCGCTGCTGCTCCTTGAGGCGGTCGAGAGAACCCTCTGTCAGGCTCACGAATTCCATTACTCTCGGCGTGAGAGCCGCCAGCCCGTCGGTGTTGTGCTCGCGGCAGAGCCGAAAATAGCCGGCGGATACCTTCTCGAACTCAATCAGTCCGGATTCGTACTGAGCCACTGCCGTCTTCCCTTCGCCGGTCGCCAGCAGAGGTCGAATCTCGTTGATCTGCTCCTTGGCCCGTTTGAACGCGACGCGCCAACGCGTCTCGCTGGCATCCATCTGCGCCTGGTTTTTCAGGCTCGCGTACAGGAACGCCCCCCGAACAGAAGCCACCATTTCCCAGGCACGGGCACGCGTGGCATTCACCAGGTCCAGCTTGACCGCGGTCTGCCTGGTGGTCACATCCAGTTCGTCGCCGAGGGCCCGGACATACCAGACAGCGGCGCCCGCGGCGGCCATGCCTACCAGCGTCAGGGTGCCGACGGCCCCGTGCAGTCGCGTGGAAACCTTCATCCTGTTCTTACCCGCTCTCCTACTCCTTCTATCGGTTGTTCGAGTTCATCACATTAGGGCTTCGCCGCCGCAGACCGGCAAGTGCACTCAGGCTCGCGTCTGCGAGCGCTATGGCGGCCAGCACCACAAACGGGACTGCCAGCCATCCCAGAAACTGCAATCTGATCGGATCCATTTCGCACCGGCTCCTTGGTCCTTATCGGCTGACATCCAGCCATCCCTTTACACGCGGTAACGGCGCGGGAAGGCGCCCGTCAGAAGCGCTGCGTGACACCCAGGAGCACGAGACTGTAGGGAACGCCCGCAGTTGTCTTCTTCAGGAACTCCCCGGCGAACAACCGGCCGTACCCGGCATTGACCTGGGTCGTTCGGGATGGCGTCCACACCGCCTGCACATCGGGCTCCTGCCCGACATGCGCTCCGGCAGCGCCGCTGGTGCTGCGGGCGACAGACTTACCGCCGGCATACACGCCATCGTGGCGGTTTGCCAGCCAGAAGTCGTTGTACCCCGCGGCGACCGTCAGATTCGTCCGCACGGTGTACTGGAAGCCGGCGCGGAAGTGGACCACGTTGTGGAACACAGCAGGTCCGTCAGTCCGAATTTGTCATGTGAGGCTGGAAAGAGAGTGTCGAACGTTCCATGTCTGCCATCGGTGGAATTCGCGTCGCCCGAAGCCCGGTTGAATTCCGCGAATACGCGCGGGCGGTGACGCGCATCGGCCAGGGTATGTCCCATCACCCAGTGGCCCAGCCAGGCGGCAATCGAGTCGCCTGCCCAGGAGCCACGCTGGATGGCCATCTCGGACGTGTAATCAAA
>DATJWB010000004.1:0-35959 GCA_035501495.1 Bryobacteraceae bacterium
GGGATTTGCAGATCCGAGAGTGTGCATCACCAGGATGCCTATGACGGTGCTGGTCTGCCTCTGTGGCACAGCCTTTCGGCCCGAGTTGGGTGGCGTGCATGCCGGGCATACCCCGAATGCGGAAATCAATCAGTTCTTCGAGAGCCTGGCATGCGTTGATCGACAGGAGGGCTTTCGGAAGGATTGGTTTGCCCACGAGCAGAGGATGGTCCAAGACTTCATCCCGCGCGAGGATCTGCGGATGCTCTGCCGGGAGGTAGCCGCACTGGAGCGCCGGGTAGGACGGCTGATTGCCCGCCAGGCTGGCAAGAGCCGCAAACCTGGAGGCCGTTGGCGGGTGCCGCAGCGTAAGCCGGATTCGAAGGCCAAAGGGCGCGATTGGCTGGCGCTGGAAGTGCAGAAGCGCGGATTGACGTACGATGAGGCGCGCGCCGTGGTGGGAGCCGTCCTGGATTCGATGGTGGCGGCGCTGCAAGCGGGCGAATGGGTCGAAACGCCGATTGGCGAGTTCCGCACCAAACGCCGCACCAAGCCGTATTTGCGGGTGCGGTTCGGCGGGGTGCAGACCATGCATTACTGGCAGAAGCGGGTGGTATTCCAGCCGGCGGCACCCGAAGGAGGCAAGAAGAAATGAGCGAGCAAACCAGGCAGAAGCGACTTCCATGTCGCCGCTGCGGGGGAACCCATTTCCAAAAGGCAGCCTTCCGGCAATACGTGGGCGGTACCTATTCGGCAAGCCCCGGCGGCGAGCTGTATGAAGACGGTCCGCCCTGGCAGATTCTGGTATGCCTGTGTGGGGAGCCGCTGGTACCGCATGTAGGCCGGAGCTTGACTCTGGAGCAGCGGAAGTCCCTGGAGGAGTCGCTCAACAAGGCTTTCCACTTCCGGCGGCAGACGGAGTTGGACACGATCCGGCTCCGGTTGCTGGAGGAGTTCCCCAGCCGGAAGGAACTGGAGAAGTTGCACGAGTCGGTGGATACATTGATGAACGTTCTGCAGAATCTGGAGAAGGATCCTTGCAAGTGATTCAGAGTGTTGCTCGATTCGGGAACGCGCACCGTTGCGGCCGCGTGGTACAGACGCTTGTGGGCGAAATGGGCGAGGAGGTGCTCAAGTGATTCGAGGCGATGGTGCAGAGAACGGCGCTTGGTTGACGGCGGTGCCCAAACACCCCGCTATAATGGCGTTCAGGCGCCTCGATGTCTCGTAAGCCCCAGTTTGGCCGGATCTTTCGTCCCAAGAAGAAACAGCCGGACGGTACCCAAAAGGAACTTGGAGTCTGGCACATCGAGTATTACGCCAACGGCCGTCAAGTTCGGGAGAGCAGCAAGAGTGAACGCTACGCGGATGCGCAGGCAATGCTCCGCAAAAGGCAAGCCGAACTCCACGGCGGGACGTACGCTGGCAGTCTTGCTGAACGAATCACGGTCGGGGAACTGCTCGACGATCTGAAACTCGATTTCGAGATCAACGGCAAATCTGTTGCTTGGCTTCGGTACGTTGATGGGCACCTCCGGCCCTTCTTCGGGCACTTGCGGGCATCAAGGGTCACCAGCAATCAGATTCAGCAGTACATTCAAAAGCGTCGCGCGGAGGGTATTGCCAATAGCACGATCAACCGGGAACTCGGCCGCCTCCAGCGCGCTTTCAACCTGGGTAAACTCGCGACACCTCCCAAAGTCGTTAACGTTCCGCGCATTCCCAAGTTGGAGGAGAGCCCGCCAAGGAAAGGATATTTCGAGCACGACGCGTACCTGGCCCTCTTGAAGGAACTTCCTGACCACCTAAAACCAGTCCTGACTTTCGGGTACTTCACGGGCTGTAGGAAGGGTGAGGTGCTCTCGCTCAGATGGCCCCAAGTAGATCTGGAGAACCGCTTGATCCGGCTTGAGCCTGGCCAGACGAAGAACGATGAAGCGCGCATGATCCCTCTCGGACCAGGTTGTTGGACATGATCATTTCCCAGAAGGCATTGCGCGATTCGCAGTGGCGGGATTGCTCCCACGTCTTCTTCCGCTACGGAGAACCCATCCGCGATTTTCGAGGTGCATGGGAGGAGGCGTGCAAGCGCGCTGGGCTGGTAGACGAGAATGGAAAGCCGTCCCGACTGTTTCACGATCTGCGGAGGACCGGTGTTCGGAACTTGGTCCGGTCCGGTGCACCGGAGCGCGTAGCGATGGCGATCTCCGGCCACAAGACGCGGGCCGTCTTCGACCGGTACAACATCGTCGTGGAAAGGGACCTACATAATGCCGCTGCCCGTGTTGAGGATTACCTTAAAACTCAAAAGCCGGAGGACAAGCACACTTTAAGCACACCAAAGCAAAACGGCGACGCCGCTCTCAAGCGACGTCGCCGTAAGTAATTGAAATAATTGGTGCGGAGAGGGGGACTTGAACCCCCACGAGATTGCTCCCGCTAGCACCTCAAGCTAGTGCGTCTGCCAATTCCGCCACCTCCGCGTCAGGGTGCTACTTCTTAGCCGGCGCCTGTTTCGCCGGACTTGGACTCGGTGTGTTGCCTGGTGCGCTCTGTGTAGGTGCCGGCACCGCGGCCGGCTGACCTCCCTCGGGCGTCACGGTGAACGGCGCCTGAGGCGTCTGGGCGGGCGGCGGGACCGGAGCGCTCTTGGTTGGAACGTTCTTCGGCTGCACGGTCTCCAGCACCGTTGTACCCAAACCCGCATTCCGCGTCGCCAAAATCGAAAGGGACAGCGACGTGATCATGAACAGGATCGCCGAAACCGTGGTCGCCTTGGAAAGCAAGGTCGCCGATCCGCGCGGCCCAAAGGCCGTCTGCGAACCCATTCCGCCAAAGGCACCGGCCAGATCAGCCGCTTTCCCGCTTTGCAGCAAAACCACCACAATCAGAAAAAGGCACACCACAACGTGAATCAACAATACGAAAATATACATCTCGGTTTCTTTCAGTATAAGTGACGGGCTTGCCGCCGGTCAATTAACGGCCTGGACGGCGTCCGTTGCTACAATGAAGCTTCCACCACATGCTCGACGAATCGATACAGGAGCTGCTGTCCCGCTCCCTCACCCGAATTGCCACAGCGAAGACGCTCGACGACCTGGAAGCCGTCCGGGTGGACGCCCTGGGCCGCAAGACCGGCCTCTCGCAATTCAGCAAGGACATGGGCAAGCTCTCGCCCGAGGAGCGCAAGCGCATCGGACAACTCCTCAATGCGGCGCGCCAGCAGATCGAAGAGGCGCTGGAGTCCGGAAACCAGGTGCTCGCCGCCAAGGCACTCGGCGCCGCCCTGGAAGCCGAATGGGTCGATCTCACGCTCCCGCCTCCCGGCCCCCCGCGCGGCCATCTGCACCCCATTACGCGCATTCAGCGGGAGTTGGAAAACCTGTTCAGTTCGCTTGGTTTTGCGGTCCTGGACGGCCCGGAAGTCGAGACCGAATATTACAACTTCGACGCCCTGAACATTCCGCCCGAGCACCCCGCGCGCGACATGCAGGATACCTTCTGGCTCGACGGCGGCAACCTGCTCCGGACCCATACATCACCCGTTCAGGTACGCGGCATGGAGCGCCTCGGGCCGCCCCTGCGTATGATCGCGCCCGGCCGCGTGTTCCGCAATGAAAGCGTCGATGCTTCCCACGAGCACACGTTCTACCAGTTGGAAGGCATGATGGTGGATCGCCACGTCTCGGTGGCGCACCTGCTGTATTTCATGAAGACGCTGCTGACCGCGATTTTCAAACGCGAGGTCACGGTGCGTCTGCGGCCCGGCTACTTCCCGTTCGTGGAGCCGGGCTTCGAGCTCGATATTCAATGCCTGATCTGCGGCGGTCCCGGTTGCGCGGTTTGCAAACACAGCGGCTGGGTGGAACTGCTGCCCTGCGGCCTGGTCAATCCGCACGTACTGCGCATGAGCGGCATCGACCCCGAGCAATGGAACGGCTTCGCCTTTGGCCTGGGCCTGACCCGCCTCGCCATGATGCGTTACGGCATTGACGACGTGCGTCACCTGCAAGGCGGCGATCTCCGTTTCCTGGAACAATTCTGATCTCGCGAGGCACCCTTGAAGTTCTCCTACAACTGGATCCGTGAATTCGTAGAGGACCTGAATCAGGCTCCCGGCCCGCTGGGGCGGCTGATTACCATGAAGACCGCCGAGTGCGAGGGCATCGAAACGGCCGGGGCACTCCTCGAGCGGGCCTGCGCGGCGCGCATTCTCTCGGTCGAGCCGATCGAGGACACTCACAATGTGCGAGCTGTCGTGGACGCGGGCCGCTACGGCGAACGAACCGTGGTGTGCGGCGCGAAGAACTGCCGTCCCGGCGTGATCACGGCCTATGCGCCAATCGGGAAGAAGGTGATCCACGGCGTGGAAAGCGATGGAATGCTGGCGAGCGCCGCCGAATTGGGCATCAACCGCGACCACTCCGGCATCGTCGAGCTGGATTCGCAGGTGGGCGCGCCGCTCCCCGGCTGTCTTGCCGACAGCATCATCGAAATCGACAACAAGTCCATTACTCACCGGCCGGACCTCTGGGGCCATCACGGCATGGCACGCGAGGTGGCCGCCATCCTTGGCCTCACGCTGAAAGACCCGGCGAAGCTGTCCCTTCTTCCCTCGGGACCTCCGGCGGTGCAAGTGAAAGTCGAGGATTGGAATCTCTGCCCGCGCTACAGCGCGCTGGTCTTCGAGAACCTCACCATTCAACCCTCTCCGCTTTGGTTGCAGTGCCGCCTTACCGCCATCGGCCTGAACCCCATCAACAACGTCGTGGACATGACCAACTACGTGATGGCCGAGTTGGCGCAACCCATGCACGCGTTCGATGCCGATTTGGTCAAGGGCGATACCATTTTCATTCGTTCCGCGATGCCGGGCGAGCATTTCGAGGCGCTCAACGACGAGTCGTACACCCTCGACCCTTCGAACCTGGTGATCGCGGATGCCGCCGGCGCGATCGGATTGGCGGGAGTCATCGGAGGCGCCGGAAGCAGGATCGGCCCGTCCACCACGCGCGTGATCCTCGAGAGCGCCAACTTCCAGGCGGCTTCGATTCGCAGGACATCTGCCGCCATCAAGCTGCGAACCGACGCCTCCATGCGCTTCGAGAAGGCACAGGATCCCTGCAACACCGTGCGAGGGTTGGCGCGTGCCATCGAACTCCTGCGCGAGGTGTCGCCCGGAATCCGCGTGGTGGGAGGCATCGCTGACGTGAAGCGCGAGATTCCCGTTCCCGCGCCGATTCAACTCCCGCTGAAGTGGCTGGAACGGAAGCTCGGCCGGGCCATCGAGGCCGGTGAGGTGCGCCGCATCCTGAAAAGCCTGGAGTTCGGAGTGGTGGAGTCGGCACCCTCCGTATTCTCCGTTTCCGTTCCTTCCTGGCGCGCGACCAAGGACATCTCGATCAAGGACGACCTGGTGGAGGAAGTGGGGAGGATGGTGGGCTACGACTCGATCACGCCCGAAGCGCCGCTGGTGGCGGCCTCCGTGCCGCCCGGAAATCCCGAGCGGCGCTTCCAGCACGAGGTTCGCAACATCTTCGTCGATCTTGGATTCACCGAGGTCTACAATTACTCCTTCATCGGAGAGGAGTCTGCGATGGCGTTCGCGCTGGACCCGGCACAGCACGTACGGGTCGCCAATCCGATCGCGTCGGACCAGGCGCTGATGCGGCTCTCGCTGCTTCCGGGCATCTGGCGCAACGTGCTCGAGAACGCCAAGTACCGCGAGTCTTTCCGTCTCTTCGAGATCGGGGTGGAGATTCACCGCAGAGAGGCGCTGCCCGACGAGGTCCCACACCTCGTGGCAGCGATTTACGGACGCCAGTCCGAAGGCGCGGAAGACAACCGCGGTCGCCAGGGCGCCGCGAGTCTGTTGGAGCTGAAGCACGCAGCCGGGTGCCTGATGCCCGGAGCGGCCGCCGAGCCTGCCAAGCCTGCGGTATACGAGCATCCCACGCGATCGGCGGCCATTCATTGGAAAGGCCAGCCGGTGGGGCGGCTGTTCGAACTGCATCCGCGGCTGGTCGAGATCGGCCGCGCTGCAATACTGGACCTGGACCTCCGCCTGATCCAGTCCTTGTCTGCCGCCGACACGAAGTACAAACCCATTCGCCGGTACCCCTCGTCGGCGTTCGATCTTTCCGTGGTGGCGGGCCGGCGGGAGTACGCCGGCCATCTCGAATCGCGTCTGGCGTCGTTCGCGGGACCGCTGCTCGATTCCATCGAATTCCTCCGGGAGTATGAAGGTCCGCAGGTGGGCGAGGGCAAGAAAAGCGTTTCCTACCGCCTGACGGTAAGCTCTACGGATCGCACCCTGGCGTCCGAGGAAGTCAGCGACATCCGGGCGAAGATCATCGACGGCATGCGGGGGCTCGGATACGAGCTGCGCGTGTAGGCCGGCGTGGGACCCGTCGGACTCCGACGTTTTTTTCGTGTAAGTGAATGAAACTACAAGCGACCTCCCGTCGGAGTCCGACGGGTGCTACTTCATGCGACCGTAATCTCCGCGGCTTTGACCTGGCCATCCGCCCAGGTAATCAGTCCCGGAAGAAGCGCCCTCGCCTGGTCCCGATGGTACGGGAGTACCCGAATCGTGTAACCCTGGCGGCCGCTTTGCAGGCACGGCACCGCAGCCGCTTCAAACAAGCAGACCCCGTCCTGACATTGCGCCGCGCCTTGCATCGGAATTGCGACGCCGCCCGTAATCTCGCCCTCGGAGTCGATCCGGCCCATGTACAACTCCACCGTCACATCATCGATCGCGAGCGGCCCCAGACGAATCCAGGCGCGCATGGGAAACCTGCTGCCCACGGTGAGTTCGGTGGATGGAAGGGCCTCCAGGCGCTCGACGCGGACCTGCGGCCACACCGCGTGCATCCGCGCCGTCCAGTCCGCCAGAACCCTGGCGCGGGCCGATCTATCGGCCATCAATTGCCTGGACCGCTCGTGGGCCGGGTCGTAGAAATCGGCGGTGTACTCCTTCACCACCCTTAGCATGTTGAACTGTGGGCACAGGTGAGCAATCGCGGATTTCATGTGGCGGGTCCAACGGCGCGGCACACCGCCCGCGCCGCGATCATAGAAGGTGGGAACGATATCGTGCTCCAACAAGTCGTAAAGGGCAGCGGATTCTACCTGGTCCTGGTAGCCGGGGTCGTCGTAATGCTCGCCCCGTCCGATGGCCCAGCCGATGAATTGGCGGTTGGCCGTGGCATCCCGCCAGGCCTCGTCCCACCAGCCGTCCAGCACGCTCAAATTGAGGGCGCCATTCGCCAGGGCCTTCATCCCGCTGGTGCCGCTGGCTTCCTGCGGACGCAAGGGCGTGTTGAGCCAGATGTCCACGCCCTGCACCAGGTAGCGGGCGACCGCCATATCGTAATCCTCGAGAAACACCACCCGGCTGCGGAATTCCTCCTGCTGCGCCAGCCGGACGATCTGCTGGATTAACTGCTTTCCTGCATCGTCGCGCGGGTGAGCCTTGCCGGCGAAGAGGATCTGCACCGGACGGTCGGGATAGTTCAAGATCTTGCCGAGGCGGCTGACATCCCGCAGGATGAGCGCCGCACGCTTATAGGTGGCGAAGCGGCGGGCAAAGCCGATCGTCAAAGCGTCTGGATCCAGCGCCTCTTTGGCGGCATCGATTTCGGACTGCGGCGCCCCCCGCCGCTCGAGCTGCATGGCCAGGCGCTCCCGGGCGAAGCCTACCAGCCGGACTTTGCGCCTTTCATGACTGCGCCAGAGCTCCTCGGAAGGGATCCTCTCTACCCGCTCCCAGAGCCTGGCGTCGGTGTGTTCTTCCCGCCATTTCGGACCCAGGTAGCGGTCATAGAGCTGGTTCATTTCCAGCGAAATCCAGGAGCGGAAATGGACCCCATTGGTGACGTACCCGATGGGCACTTCGTCTTCTGGAACCCCCGGCCAAATCCCGTTCCACATGCGCCGGCTGACCTTTCCGTGGAGCGCGCTCACGCCATTGCTCGAGGAAGCCATGCGCAGCGCCAGTGTCGTCATGCAGAAGTCCTCGCCCGCGTTGCACGGATTTCGCCGCCCGAGAGCCAGGAACTCGGAACGGTTCAGCCCCAGCCGCCCCATGTACTCCCCGAAGTAGCGATCCATCAGCGACGGCGGAAAGTAGTCATGTCCGGCCGGGACGGGGGTGTGGGTGGTGAAGATCAGGCCGGCCGAAGCAGCTTCGCGCGCCTCATAAAACGAAAGGCCATGCTGTTCCATCAGACGCCGCACCCACTCCAGCCCCAGAAACGCGGAGTGCCCTTCGTTCATGTGGTAAACCGTCGGCGTCAGACCCAGCGCTTCCAGCGCGCGGAAGCCCCCAATCCCCAGGAGGATTTCCTGCTTCAATCGCATGTCGAGATCGCCGCCGTAAAGCTGATACGTCACTACGCGGTCTTCGGGCCGGTTCTGCGTCAGGTTGGTGTCGAGCAGATACAACGCGATGCGGCCCACCTGCGCGCGCCAGACCTGTGCTGCCACGCGCCGGCCGGCATACGACACTTCGATGACCAGCGGACTGCCATCCGGGCGGCATTCGCGGGTCAGGGGCAGGTTCTGGAAATCGTTGTCCTTGTAAGACTCCTGCTGCCAGCCGGCGGCGTTCAGGTATTGGCAGAAATACCCTTGCTGGTAAAGCAGGCCCACGCCAACCAGGGGGACGCCGAGGTCGCTGGCCGATTTCAGATGGTCGCCTGCCAGGACGCCGAGGCCACCGGCGAAGACCGAGAGGCATTCCGTAACGCCGAACTCCGCCGAAAAGTAGGCCACCAGGAGACCGTCGGTCCGCATGTGCTCCCGCTGGTACCAGGTGGACTTGCTCGTCACGTAGCCATCCAGGTCGCGAAGCACGAGATCGAGCTGACCGACGAACGCCTCGTCCCGCGCGGCGGCTTGCAGCTGCGCTTGATCGATCATCCCCAACATCAGGACCGGGTTGTGTCCGGTGGATTCCCAAAGATCGCTGTCCAGGCGGCGGAACAGCTCGATGGTGCCGTGATCCCATGCCCAACGCAGATTGTGGGCCAGCCGGCGCAGTCCTTCGAGCGGCGCGGGCAGCGAAGGGATGACATTGAAGACATGGACAGGCTTCATACCTATGATTATAGGAGTTACGGGCCTGAAAATTCTCAATAGTTTTGAGCGGCGTTACCGCCGGTACACCTCCCCGCCCTTCATCACGAAGCTGACCCGTTGCAAAGCCGAGATATCTTGCAACGGATCTCCCGGCACCCCGACCAGATCGGCCAAATAGCCG
The DNA here is from genome assembly GCA_035501495.1 of Bryobacteraceae bacterium. Classification (GTDB taxonomy): domain Bacteria; phylum Acidobacteriota; class Terriglobia; order Bryobacterales; family Bryobacteraceae; genus JAIQFL01. The sequence continues at coordinate 9,248 of DATJWB010000004.1, forward strand.
GTCTTGATGGCGCCGATCTGCCCTTGCCATCCCAGCAGTTTCGCTCCATGAAGCGTGCCCGCCTGCAGCGCGGCGAGCGGAGTCATCCCGTACTTCACCATGAGGACGAATTCGCGCGCCTGCGTGCCGTGGGGAAAGGGGCCCACGTCCGAACCCATCGCAACCGGCACTCCGGCTGCAAGCTGCTTGCGGAACTCCGCGGCGTGGATCACCAGCAACTGGCGCTCGAGCGCAGCCTGCACCGGGGTCGGAGCGTGGTCGGCGAAGAATTCGGAAATGGTGAAGGTGGGGACGGCGAAGATCTGCTTGTCGTGCATCAGCCGCATGGTCTCTTCGCCAAGCTGGTCGGCATGGTCGATGGAAACCACCCCGGCGCGCGCGGCATACAGAGTTCCAGGCTCTCCCGTGGCGTGCACGGCCACCCGTTTGCCGACACGTGCGGTCTCCCGCACCGCAGCCGCCAATTCCTCCTCTGTGTACTGATAAACCGTCGAGAACTTTCCATCCACTACCGAATCGCGGCCGGTTTCGTAGATCTTGATGAAATCCGCGCCCTCCTTGAACTGCTGGCGGATGACCTCCACCAGTTCGGCGGCGTTGTTGGCGCGGGTGGCGTTGGAGAGCACGTGCTGCGCGGGGTTGAAGCCGTTGGCATCCTCGTGCCCTCCGAGGATGTCTATGGCGTTGCCGCTGATGCGCAGCCGGGGTCCGGGAAAGAGGCCCTGATCGATGGCATTGCGCACCGCCGTGTCTGCCGACCCCGCGCCTTCCGTGCCCATGTCGCGCTCGGCGGTGAAGCCTGCCATCAGGTCCTCGCGCGCCGCGGCGACGGCAATCAGCGTGCGCTGTGGCACCGACTCCTGCACGGTCTGCAAGTCTTCCGCCCCCGGGTGAAGAAAGAGGTGTACGTGGGCATCGATCAGTCCCGGCAGCAGCGTGCGGTCGCCCAAATCGATGAACTCAGCGCCCGGCGGCCGTTTTACGGTCGGGCCTACTTCCGCGATGCGCTCGCCCTGCACCAGCACTTCGCCGGGCGACAGCATTCGGCCGGTCTCCACATCCAGCAGGCGGGAGGCATGCACGACGATGGCGCGCGCCGGCGGCGACTGGGCGGCACTCGGGAACAACAGCGGGCAGAGCAGAAATGGCAGAGCGATCATTCTTCTGGTGATCATGGTTCGTCGGGCGCCATCATAGCACCCTACCGAATCGTGATGGTCACGTCGGAACGGCTGGAGTTGGCGCCCACGGTCAGCACCACCGGGTTCGCCCCGCGACTCAACGAGACCGGCACTCGCACATTCAGTTGCAACAGGCCGGCCACCGCCTGAGGTGCGGCGCCGGCATACAGCACCTCGGCCGGCATTCCTCCGATCTGGACACTCACCGGCGCAAGCGGCTTGGGCACCACCTCCGTGGAGATTCGTCCGTCCACCCCGCCGGGACTGGTCTGCCCTTCGCCGGTGGCGTACAACACTACAATCGACCCGGGAGCCGCGCCGTTCTGCGGACTGTTCAAGCTTCCATCTTCGTTCCGGGCAGCGGCCTGGCCCGCGCCCGACGAATCCGCGGTGAACAGAGCGGGAGCCGAGGCTGCTACCGGCAGCGATTCGGGCTGCGTGCCCTGGCCGTTCCGAACCACCACCATCTGCGTGGCCGGTTCGCCCGCCACCTCATACGGCACCACCGCGCTCACAGCCTGGGCCGTTACGTAGATCAGCGGTGCGGGAATGCCGTCGAAAAATACCTGCGTACCCCCCAAAGCACTCGACAGCTTTCCTTGAGGACTCAACTGCGCTTCCTCCAGGCCAGCCGGTCCCAGACCCGTGCCGAAGGCAGTCACGATCTCGCCCGGCGCCACAGCGCCGCCCTGAAAGCTCGCGGCGTTCGCTACCGTGGTGGGCCCCAATGACACGGGGAGCGGCGACTGAATCGTCACGGTAGCCTGCGCTTGCAGGGTCAGGTCAGCGACACTCTGCCCGTTGACCGTCACAGACATTACGGAAGGTGAAAGCGGTGCGGTATAGGTGCCGTCGGGTGCGACGATCCCAACCTGGGGTATGACGGTCCAACGCACGGCCGCATTCGGAAGGTTGGACGCGATCGCCTGGAATCGGCGAGAATCGCCTGGCTTGATCGTGACCTGGGAGGGGCCGATGTCAAAGGTGGCCACGGGCGGCGCCGGACCCACGCCGATGTACATGGTCGAGATATCCGAAGCGGTCCCGGTCGACAGCGATGCGGTCTCGATCGCATAAGTGGACCCCTGATTTACGGCGAACGTCAGGACGGCGTTGTTCAGCGGACCGGAGGAGTCCTTCGGAACCACGGCGCATGCCAGTTCAGGGCCGAGCGTGCCGCTATCCAGCCGGTATGCCGTGATGACCACGCCTGAGTTGGCCGACGGATTGTCGCTGCGGGGCGCCTGGGTAGTCACACGGATGTTGCCATCCGAAGGAGCGGTGAAGTTCAACCAGCCTGTGCGGAAGTTCGGCGAACCAGTACACGAATGTTGGGGATCGCCCGGGTTCGATGTGAGCGAATTGTTGCTGCCGATTCCCTCATAGGGCAGAGACACGATGGCGTACGGGGCCGCAAGATCGTTGCCGATCGCGGAATTCAAGGCGCCGGGCTGCGAGACCGTGAGCTGTTGGTTTTGTACCAGCAGAAGATTGGTACGGGATGAAGTCGTGTGGTTCGGTTGGACGTTGATGAACACCTTCCCGCTCCCGGTCCCAAAGCCCGGACCTTGCGCCGAAGCGAACGCGCCGGGCGAGGTAACCGGAGGGACTACGGACCACCCGCAATTGGCCCCCGTTGCCAAGTCTACGGAAAACGTTCCGCCAGTGGCATCCGCGGTCAGGGAAACCGGAGAAAGCGAGTAACTACACTGGGTAAGACTTCCGCTTTGCATCGCGACACGCCATACACCTCTTCCGTAAGTGAATGCGTAAAAATACTTAGTACCGCCAGTCCGATCGATTGCCAGGCTCATCGTAATGGCGTTGGCGAAAGGGTTGTCGTCGCGAGCCCAGGTCTGCCCGCCATCCAAGCTTGCGTAAATACCCAGATCGGTGCCGAGGTAGAGGCGGTTGGAATCATCCGGGTCCACCAACAGGGTTTCGACCGGCACGTCGGGGAGACCAGTCGTCCCGGAGCCGTCGATCCCCGTCCAGGTCACGCCGGAATCGTTGGAGCGATACACGTGTTGGTCGCCCGGGGCGGAATTGAACGTGGTGTAAGTGGCATAGACAGTCGATGGATTGCGCCCGTCGAACTCCAGGTGCGACACATTCCCCGAGCGCGGCTGCATAGACGGCCAGACAGTGCTCCCGTCAGCAGCTAACGTATTGGTGTTACGGAAGATTCTCCCGTGACTCATACCGAAGAGGACCAGGTTGGAGTCTATCGGGGATACCGCTATGGAGCGGATGTTATCGAGCGCGCCGTTCACCGCATCGACGGGGGCGCTGGCGGCAGTCCAGTGAGCGGCTCCATCTTCGCTGCGCCACAGTTGGGTCCCGCCCACATAGAGGCGCAGCGAGTCGTTGGGATCGAACAGGTACCACGCGATAAACGGGAAGTTCCCGGAATTCTCGGTGATGCCGGTGACTGCGTTCTGGAAGGTATTGCCGCCATCCGACGATTTCGCGATCGCGCCGTGGACGTACTCAACATATAATATGTTGGCGCTGACCGGATCGACCCGAGCCACACCTCCATCGCCGCCGTAGATGGGGTCCCACTGGTTCGGTCCCCGGGCGTCACTCCCACGCACAGTTTCGTTATCCTGGGTCCCGCCGACCCAGGCGCCTCCACCCGGGTAAGGTACTCCGTGATAAAACTGCGTAGTTCCATAGCCATTATTGAGCGTGGTCCAGTTGACTGCCGAGCTCGTGGAAGAGCAGGTGCCGGTCTTGCCTCGCGCCTGGGTGGTCTTGTAGATGCCACCATCGTTCACGTTGTACAGAATCTGATTGGAGACGCCGTCGTAGCCCGGGTCGAATGCCAGAGAGTGCTGGTCCGGATGGTTGCCGCCGAACCCATACCCCCAATTAGCGCCGCCATCGTCGGAGCGGAACAGGCCAATACCCCCCACCCACACCCGGTTCGGGTCCAAAGGATCCACCACCAGCGCCAGGTTGTAACCCGCCTGGCCATTCAGGTTGGGGCTGGCACCCGTACAAAAAGCGCTGCCAAACGAGTAAGCGCTGTCATTGCTGAGAATGGCCGTGTTCAACCGGTTGGGGTCCTGGTTCGAAGTGCGTGTCTCCCAGGTTCCGGCCGCCCCCCCGCTAGTAGAACGATAAACCGCAAGCAATGCCTTGGCATAAGTGCCCGAGGCATATGTCACTGAGACGGCGTAGACTGTGCGGGGTTGTGATGGGGCGAATGCCAGAGCCGTGTACCACATCTGAGGATCGGTTTGGACAGCGGACCAGGTTCCCGTTCCGGCCGCATCGGGATTGCGAAAAATGGCATACTGCAAGCTGCCCGGCGGGTGGCAGACGGCGAGTACCGTGTCAGTTGTTTGTCCCGGTTGAATCGCCACATCGAAGCAGCCGTTGGTGGTGCCGCCGGTGAGTGTAGGCGCCGGGCCGCCATCGGGTGAGGCCAGGGAGAGATTCCAGGACGCCCCGCCGTCCCTGCTGGCCCACAAGCCCGTATTCGTGGCGGCGTAGAGACGGGACGAGGAGCCGGGGCTGACCGCTATGTTGTTCACGAAGTAAAAGTCAGCAGTAGCAGTGGCGGGCAATTGGTTCCAGGTCTCGCCTCCGTCCACGGTTTTGAAGATCCCGGCGCCCCGCCAGTTCTGGGTCTGCTCGCCTGTGCCGGCATACAGGGTGTTGGGATCGTTCGCGTCGATCACCAGCGAGTTGATCGAGAGCACGGGCGCGAAGTCGGTCTTCGGCAGCCAGGTCTTGCCGCCGTCAGTGGACTTCCAGACGCCGCCGGTGGCCCCCCCCACCCACATGGTGTTGGGGTTCTTAGGGTGGATCACCAGTCCGCGGGTGCGTCCCCCGACATTTCCGGGGCCGAGCGACTCCCAGGCGCCGAAGGTCGCGGGGGTGTCGTGACTCGTCTCGTCGAGGAATCGGTCCGCGCGCAGAGAGTAAGTCCTCATACTTGCGGCGTGACGCTGAGCTTCCAGGTACCGCTCGACCGGCAACCACTGGCCGGCCGGGACACGCTGCTCGATGAAGTACTCGGCCGCCTCGAAGGGGTTGTCATCCCTGGCCTCGGAGGGGCGGCCCGTATCCTCCTGCCTCGGAGGCGGAGGGGACTGAAGGATGCTCGATACTCCCTTCGGACGGGCGCAGGAAGTCAACATCAGCGCCGCCAGACAGATCAGAAAAAATACCGGTTTAGGCACCGTGCCAATTCTAAACGGCGGCTAGTGTGTAGGGCAAGGATGTCTCGATTCGGCCGCATCCTGGGTCCGGCTCACCGGACCGGATTGAGTGAGGTTACCCCTACTAAGGCAGAATGCTCAGGTACCGGAACTGGTACTATTGGCTCACCACCTTCCGGGGAGCTAAGTTGGTCCGAACCCACGGACACCAAAGATGACTCTGGCGATGTTCATCTCCCTGCAGATTTTGGACGCGATGACCACCCTGGTCTTCCTGCATCGGGGAATCCCTGAGGCCAATCCGCTGATGCGGGCCGTCATGGCATTGGCTGGACCCCGTTTGGCACTTTTGCTCTCGAAGGGTTTTGCAATCGGACTGGCAGTCTTCGCGAGTCGTTCCGGTAGAACTGCCCTTCTGCGGAAAGTGAATCTGGTGTTTGGGATGTGTGTTCTGTGGAACCTGATTACAGCCTTATACGGACGCGGTTGAAGCCCGCCGTTGGGAGAATCCGGACTGGATTCTGGCCGCACGCAGCCGAAGCGAGGGAACGCCACCGCCAGGCTATACCGCAGAGTTAAATGCAGATGCCCCCGCTGACACTCCGGGCATCACGGTGCGGCGATGTTGACCTGGCGGAAACCCGTACGATCTAGGAGGTCGCCGCCTGTTCGGCCTCTGAGGCGCCGCCTTCCGCTCCGGCCTTACGGACACGGGTGCCTCTCTTGGCGGGTTTGCCGGCTGCAGCCGCAGCCGCCTTCGCCGCCCGAAACTCGGCCCAGCGTTTCCGCGTCGCCTCGGCGATCCGCTCGCGTCCTTCGGCGCTCATGATCCGCTTTTTCGCCGGCGCCTGGGCCTTATGGTATACGGCCCAGCGTTTCTTCTGGGCGAGCCCGATCCTCTTCCGGGCGGCATCATTCATCACCCGTTTCCTGGGCGTTTCCGCTCCCGCCGAAACACTTCCCAGTTGGCGCCGCAACTCTGCGATCTTGACTGCCAGAAGCTCTCGCTGGTGCTCATATCCAATAAGTGCGGCCTCAAGCAGGCTATAGTCAGTTTTCATCTTCGCCAGTCTATCACGAGTTAGCGGAAATGAGCCAAAATTATTTAGAGCTATTGCTATTCTAAGCTCCAATGATCGACTTTGCCGGTAAAATCCCTACCTGGGCTGCTGGGCGCCGGGTTGGGTCACTGCAAGAGGACGTATAGGACGTTTGGCGTTTCCACTGGCTCGGTACGGGGATGGCTGGAACTGACCCGCGTCTCCATCTCGCCGACCCTACCTGGGGCTAGTGAGCACCAACCGGGATGCGCAACGCTAGTTACACCGGGGCGCGGGTTTTGCAGGAGGGGCGCTGCGTGCTTTCGATTTTTTCACCCTTCTGAGGGAGCGGCTTCTTGCGGCTCTCTATGGAGTTCGCGGTGGTATTTATGAAATGGTGCACTTAGGTTATCGCCCGTTTTCGGCCGTGGAGCGGCCCGGCCTCATCTCACGCTGCTAACAGACGATAACAACCTGCGGGCTCGCCCGAATCTTCTGAATCTCACATGTGAGCGAGTGAGGTATCATACGATTATGTCGAGGGTACCGGATCGAATCGCCGGTTCTCGCTGCGCCTTCTGTTCATCCGCGCGTAGTGCTACTTCGAGCGACGCTTCTATGGCACGAATCCTTGATGGAATCGACTCTCCGGCGGACGTAAAGCGGCTGCCAGTACCCGACCTGGAGAAACTCGCGGCGGAGATCCGCGAGGAACTGATCACGGTCCTTTCCAATAATGGAGGCCACCTTGGGCCCAACCTCGGTGTTGTGGAACTGACCATCGCCCTCCATTATGTATTCTCCACTCCAGCGGACCACTTCCTGTTTGACGTAAGCCATCAGGCCTACGTCCACAAGCTCCTGACCGGGCGGCGCGACCGTTTCCATACCATCCGCACTCCCGGCGGTTTGAACGGCTTCATGTTGCGCACCGAGAGCAAGCACGACTGTTATGGAGCGGGGCATGCCGGAACCGCGCTCTCAGCCGCTCTGGGTATGGCGGTGGCACGCGATAAGAACGGCGGCAAGGAACACGTGGTCGCCGTGGCGGGAGACGCGGCGTTCACCTGCGGGATCACTTACGAAGCGTTAAACAACATCGCTCACCACACCCGGCGCCTGCTGGTAGTGTTGAACGACAACGAATGGTCCATCGATAAGAATGTAGGAGCTATCGCCAGTTACCTGAATAAGATTGTCACCAGCCCGCAGTACGATTACCTGCATGAGCGCGCCGGGAAATTCGTGGAAAAGGTGGGCGGTAAGATCGCGCTGCGGATGGCCCGCAAGGCCGAAGAAGTCGCCAAGGGCATGCTCTGGCCCAGCGTGATTTTCGAGGAGTTGGGTCTGAAATACTATGGGCCCATCGACGGGCATGACGTCACAACCCTGATCAAGACCTTCGAGTTTCTTCGCAAGCAGGACCGCCCGGTCCTGCTGCACGTCCTCACGCAAAAGGGCAAGGGCTTCGAGCCGGCTCTTCAAAAGCAGAAGAAGTTTCACGGCTTGGGGCCGTACGATCCGGAAACCGGTGAAACCCAGCCACTGAGCCGCCGCACATACTCCGAAGTCTTTGCCGATACCCTGGTCAAGCTGGCGAACTACAATCCCAAGATCGTGGCCATCACGGCTGCCATGCCGAATGGCACCGGCCTCGACCGTTTCCGGCAGCACCATCCCGACAAATACTACGACGTGGGAATCGCCGAAGAGCATGCCGTGTTGTTCGCGGCCGGGCTCGCCTCCAAAGGTTTTCGCCCCTTCTGCACCATTTACTCGACCTTCTTACAGCGTGCTTTCGACCCGATCGTGCACGACGTCTGCCTGCAGAATCTGCCGGTGGTCTTCTGTATGGATCGCGGCGGTCTGTCTGCCGACGACGGTCCGACTCATCACGGCGTATTCGATATCAGTTACCTGCGCTCGATCCCCAACATGGTGCACATGGTCCCCAAGGATGAGGACGAGCTGGCCGACATGCTCTTCACCGCGATGAAGTATGACGAGGGGCCCATCGCTGTCCGCTACCCGCGCGGCATCGGCCCCGGCACACCCGTGAAAGATGTTCCCGCTCTCATACCAATTGGCAAGGCCGAACTCCTGCAGCACGGCGAAAACGATCGGGTGGCCATCTTTGCGCTGGGCGCACTGGTTCCCATGGCCAACGAAGTCGCTCTCAAGCTCGAGGGCGAGGGGATTTCGGCGGCCGTCATCAATGCCCGCTTCGCCAAGCCGATTGACGTGGAAACCCTGGAGTTCTACGCCCGCAGCGTGGACGTAATCCTGACCCTGGAGGATCACGTTCTCAGAGGCGGGTTCGGCAGCGCGGTACTGGAAGAGCTCAGCACCGCGGGTCTGACCACCCCCGTGGTGCGGATCGGCTGGCCCGATCAGTTTATCGAACACGGAAAACTCGAGGCGCTTCGGGCCAAATATGGAGTCAGCGTGGAAGCTGCGCTCGCCAAGCTCCGTCCTTATCTGGAAGTCAGCGAGCAGCGCGCTCGCACAGCCCGAATTCCGTAGGACTGTGGCGCGGGCACTCCTGCCTGCCGCGTCGGCACTCATGCCGACACATGTGGCCGCCTCGACTCCTGTGCCCGCGCCACCGCCATCATCCGGTAGAATGGCTAACCATATGTTGCGTCTCTCATTCGTCCTCGCCCTTCTGCTCGCACCCGCGGCAAGTCAGGCACAGGAGGTCACGTCGCCCGAAAGGTTCTTCGGATTTCAGCTCGGCGCCGACAAGAAGATGGCCCGCTGGGACAAGATCGTCGAGTACTTCGGCGTGCTCGAAAAGCAAAGCGGCGGCCGCATGAAAGTGGTCAACATGGGGCCCACATCGGAAGGCAATCCCTTCCTCGAAGTCTTTATCACCTCGCCCGCGAACCTCTCCAAGCTCGAACACTATCGCGAGATCAACCAGCGCATCACCGATCCGCGCGGTCTGACGGAAACGCAGGCGCGCGCTCTGGTGGACGAAGGCAAGGCCATCGTCGTCCAGTCCATGAGCATGCATGCCACCGAGATCGGCGGCGCCCAGATGGCGCCCGAACTCGCCTACGACCTGCTCGCCCGTAAGGATGAAGAGACGCGCCGCATCCTCGACAACGTGATCTTCATCGAAGTTCCGAGCTTCAACCCCGACGGCCAGATCATGGTCACCGACTGGTACAACAAGCAGCTCGGGACGCCGTATGAAGGCAGCAATCCTCCGTGGCTCTACCAGAAATACGCCGGCCACGACAACAACCGCGATGCCTTCATGACCAACATTCCCGACTCGCAGTACATGGCCCGCATCCTCTTTACCGAGTGGAAGCCCGAGGCGTATGTCGATCACCACCATATGGGAGGCAACGGCGCCCGCATCTATCTTCCGCCCTACGCCGAGCCCATTCGGCCCGGCGCCGACCCCATCCTGTGGCGGGAACTGAGCTGGTACGGCGCCCACATGGCTTATAAAGAGGAGGAGGCCGGCCTGTCGGGCGCGATCAATGGCGCCATTTACTCGGGATGGGGACACTTCGGCTTCCACTGGATCACGCCGTTCCACAACATTGCGGGCATGCTTACGGAATCCGCCAGCGCGCGCCTGGCCTCGCCGCAGTTCCTGCATCCCGACCAGTTGCGCGGCAACACCCGCAACCTGCCCGTCTACGAAGCGGAGACCATCTTCCCGAATCCGTGGCCGGGCGGGTGGTGGCATCTGCGCGACATCGTCGAGCGCCAGAAAGTCTCCGCGTGGGCGACGCTTGACCTTGCGGCACGCAACCGCGAGACCGTCCTCTGGAACGCCTACCTCAAAGCCAAACGTCAGACCGAGCGCGGCGCGGCAGGCAAGCCTGGAGCCTACCTGATTTCGATGCGCCAGCACGACCCGCTCACCGCCGTCAAGATGGTGAACAAGCTGCTCGTCCAGGGGATCGAAGTGCAGCGCGCGACCCAGGCTTTCACCATCGCGAGCGGCATGAATTACCCGGAGGGCTCGTTTATCGTGTCCCTGGCGCAGCCCAAGATGGGGCTGATTCGTTATCTGCTTGGCCGTACCTTCTACCCCGATAACGAATGGACCCGCGACCGTGACGGCGCGCCCATCCGTCCTTATGACATGGCCACCGACACCATGTTCGAGTACATGGGCGTGCGGGTCGATCCGCTGGATGAGGTCTCCGAGATTCACGAAGTGGCGATGGAAAAGGTCTCCGCTCCAGTGGTGTCGGCGGGCAAAGTCGTCCGCAGTTCCCACGGCTATTCGCTGGACGGCCGCCTCAACGACAGCTTCCGCGCCGTGAATCTGCTGTTCGATCAGAAGATCGACGTGCGGCGCGTGGATAAGGCTTCCGCGGGTCTTCGCCCGGGCGATTTTCTGGTGCCGGCTGGTTCAGAAGCGGCGCTCGAGACCGTTGCCCGCCAGACCGGGGTCGATTTCGTTCCGCTCCGCACCGCGGTCTCGGCGGGCGTCCACGACGCCAGGCGTCTGCGGGTCGCGATGTACCAGCGCTACGGTGGCGGAAACATCGACGAAGGCTGGACGCGCCTCATGCTCGAGCAGTTCAACTTCCCCTATGCCTCCATCTTCGATCCCGAGATCAAGAAAGGCGGCCTCAACGAGAAGTACGACGTCCTGATCATCCCCAACGATTCGACCGCGACCATCACAGGCGATGCCGCGGGTGGAGGACGCGGAGGGGCGGGGGGCGGCAACCGCGGTGGTGGCGGCGGAGCAGGCCGAGGCGGCGCCGGGGGCGAGGGCGAAGGCGGCGGACGCGGCGGCGCCACACCTCCCGAGTACCGCACCGGACTCGGCACCGAAGGCGTCAACGCCATCCGCGACTTCGTTCAAAAAGGCGGCACCCTGATCACGCTGAACGGCGCGGCTGCATTCCCGGTGGACCGTCTCGGCATCGGCGTGCGCAATGTCCTGGCGGGCAAAAGCACCAAGGAGTTCTGGTGCCCCGGATCCACCCTCAAGGTGAACGTGGATAACTCCAATCCAGCCGCTTACGGAATGCCGGCACAGGCCCTCGCGCTCTACCTCAACAGCCCCGCCTTTGAAGTGACGGCGCAGAATTCGGAGAACTACGAAGTGGTGGTGCGCTACGCCGATCGCGAGCTGCTCGAAAGCGGCTGGCTGGTCGGCGAAGAGAACCTGGCACGTCGGGCGGCCGTGGTGTCAGCCAAACTCGGACAGGGCCGCGTGCTGCTCATCGGCTTCCCCGCCCAACACCGTGCCCAGACCCACGGCACCTACAAGCTGCTGTTTAACGGGCTGATCCGGTGATCTGGTGAGCCGTCGGATCGTCGTGGTTTCCGTGGCTGTGGCGATCGGCGCGGCCGGCTGCCACCGCGCAGACGCGCCCAAACCGGCATCCGCCGCGTCTCCGTACGTCAATCCTACGCTCTGCTCCGGCTGTCACCCCGCGATCGCCAAAACTTATGCGCTGACTGGAATGGGACGCTCGTTCTACCGCCTCCGCCCGGAAAGCGCCATCGAGGATTTCAAATCGCGGAACGAAATCGTTCACCCCGCCTCCGGCCGCTACTACACCATGTTCCAGCGCGAGGGCCAGTGGTTTCAACAGCGGCAGCAAGTGGGCTTTGACGGCAAACGCACCGACACGATGGAGATGCAGATCGATTTCGTGATCGGATCCGGCAACCATGCCCGCAGCTATCTTCACCGAACGGCCGCCGGTAAACTGATCGAGCTGCCGGTCACCTGGTATGCGGAAAAGGGCGGTTTCTGGGCTATGAGCCCCGGATACGACCGCCCCGATCCCTCCGACTTCCGGCGCGCGATCTCATACGAGTGTTTCTCGTGCCACAACGCGTATCCTGCGGCCCGACCCCAGGAGGGTGACGAGCCCGTTTTCGGAGACGCCATTCCGGAAGGCATCGATTGTCAACGGTGCCACGGACCCGGCAGCGCCCACATCGCGGCCGCCTCTTCAGGCGCCAAGCCGGAGGCCATTCGCCGCGCCATCGTCAACCCCGCGCGCCTGGATCGCCGGCGGCAACTCGAAGTCTGCATGCAGTGCCACCTGCAGACCACGGCGATCCGATCCCCGGACTCGATACGCCGCTTTGGCCGCGCACCGTTTTCTTATCGGCCGGGGCAGCCGCTGCGGGAGTTCGCGGTATATCTCGATTTTCCGTCCGATACGGACCGCTTCGAGATCGATCATGCAGCTTACCGGCTCGCCCAATCGGCGTGTTTTCGCAAGAGCCAGATGACTTGCACCACCTGTCACGATCCGCACCAGGCGGCTCGCGGACAGGAGGCTATCGCGCGCTATCAGGCCGTCTGCCGGAACTGCCACGCTGCGGCGCACGGCGCGGCACCCATGCCCGCGTTCGCGAAATGCCTGGATTGCCATATGCCCAAGCGTCGTGCGCAGGATGTGGTTCATGCCGTCATGACCGACCACCACATCCAGCGGCGGAAACCAGCGGGCGACCTGCTGGCGCCCCTGGCTGAAGTTCACGGCGAGAAGCTTGTGTATCGCGGCGAGATCGAAGTCTACGATCCGGAGCAACTCGCGACACCCGATGCCGAGTTGTACCGGGCGGTCGCTCAAGCTCGGCAAAAGGCCAATCCGGAAGCGGGCATCGCCTCCCTCGAAGCCGCCATCGAGCGCTTTCACCCGGCGGAGCCGGAATTCTATTTCGAACTCGGAAGATCCTGCCGCAACGCCGGCAAGAGCGATGAGGCCATCCACTGGCTGGAAGAAGCGCTCCAGCGCCGGCCCGCGTCCGCCTCCACGCGAAGGGAACTCGCGGCCGCGCTCCTCGACTCGGGACAGTTTGCTCGCGCGGAGCAGACCCTCAACGGCGCGGGGCGCGATGCGGGCGCCCTCACCGACCTCGGCAATCTGGACCTGCAGCAAGGCAAAGTTTCGGAGGCCGAACAGGCGCTGCAGCAAGCCATCGCGATCGATCCGGAAAATCCTGCCGCGCACAGTCTGCTCGGGCTGGTGCGATCGCGCCAAGGCGACCGCCGCGGCGCCGAGAGCGCCTTCCGCGAAGCGATCCGCATCCAACCCGACCTCGCGGACGCACAGACCAACCTGGGGAACCTGCTGGCGGCGACAGGAGACCTGCGGCAGGCGTTGTTCCATTTGCAGACCGCCGTGACCATCGACCCATCCAGCGTGGAAGCCCATTTCGATCTCGGGGAGGCCCTCGCCTCAGGCGGTTCTCTCGACAAGGCCCGAGCACAGTGGGAAGCGGTCCTCCGCCTGAATCCCGACCACGCGCGGGCGCACATCGACCTCGGCCGCCTCCTGGCAGTGAATGGGCCGTCTTCCAAAGCCGCGGATCATTTCCGCCGTGCTATCGAGATCGACCCCAAACTCGCCGAAGCCCACTTCTATCTGGGCAGCCTGCTGGTTGGGTCCCGCGATACGGCGGAAGGCGAACGCCAACTTCGCCAGGCCATCGAACTGCAGCCCGGCTACTACGAAGCCCACTTCGCCTTGGGCCAACTGCTGGCTGCGCGCGGCGATCTGCCGGAGGCGCGCTCGCATTTTGAAGTCGCCGGCCAAAGCCCCGATCCGCGGCTCCGCGAAGCTGCATCCCGAGCGCTGGTGACGCCCGGATTTATCCGTTAATTCCTGGAATTTCGGGGGAATTTTCGAAGTCTGCTTGCCAACCAGGTAAATCCGGTTATATACTGCATTCACCGTTTCAGAGTCCGTGCTAAGAATCTGAGGAGGGCGCGCCACGTCTGCGCCTGTAGGGTTATTGGATATGCGCTCGGACCCTCGGATTCGCTTTCCTCGATTACCCACGCGGGCCAAGTATCTACAATTGCTCTCGGCCTTGTTGGGATAGGGCTCGAGATAGGGGGGTCTGGATGATTCAACGCTTAGCGATCGTTTCCGTTCTCTTTCTGTTGACTATCGTCGGAAGGGCACAAACCACCAACGCATCCATCTACGGATCCATTCTCGATTCTTCCGGGGCCGCCATCCCGAAGGCGAATGTGACCGCGACTAACGTTAAGACCGGTGTGGCACTCTCCACCGTCAGCAACGATTCGGGAATTTACATTTTTCCGTCCCTTTTACCTGGCGAATACACGGTCAGCGCGGAGGTTCCGGGCTTCCGCAAGGGGGTAGCGTCCAGCATTCAACTGGACGTGAGTTCGAGAATCAGCGTGGACCTGAAACTGGAAGTCGGAACGGCCGCCGAGACGGTCACGGTCGAATCGACCAGCAGTCCGCTCGAGGCGGTCAACAGCTCGGTGAGCAACGTCGTGTCGCTCCAGAAGGTGCAGAGTCTGCCGTTGCCGAGCCTCGACGCCGGCGGGCTGATTGCCTTACAGCCGGGCGTCATCGGGGACAATATCAACGGAGTCCGGTCGCAGTCACAGAATGTCACGCTCGATGGCGTGAATATTCAGGAGACACGCTACAACGGTGGCTACACCACCAACGCCACAGCCGTCGCCGGCGTGGACTTAGTTGCCGAGTTCCGCGTGAGCACTGCGCCGGTCGATGCGGAGTTCGGCCGCGGGATGGCACAGGTGCAGATGATCTCGCGATCAGGCACCAATGAGATTCACGGCAGCGCATTCGAATTTAACCGCGTGACCGCCTTGAGCGCCAATTCCTGGTTCAACAATCAGCTTGGTACAAAGCCGGACGGCAGCCTGGCGGCTCCACGGAATTTCCTGATCCGGAATCAGTTCGGCGTTCGTGCCGCGGGGCCAATTATCAAAAACCGGACATTTGCCTTCTTTCTGTACGAGGGCCAGAGGCAGAAGACCAATACCGCGGTCAACGATACGGTGCTGACCGCGACGGCGCGGCAGGGCATCTTCCGCTATTATCCGGGTGTGCAGAACGGCAACGCCACGGCCGCGGTGCCTACGGTCGATCTCAACGGCAATCCGCTCCAGCCCGCCGCCGCCACCGGTCCGCTCCAGACCGTGAGCATTTTCGGACGCGACCCCAGTCGGCTCGCCGCCGATCCGACTGGCCAGGTGGCGATCGCCCTCAAGGACGTTCCCCTGCCCAATAACTTCCAGCGCGGCGACGGCCTGAACACCGCGGGCTACTACTGGCAGCAACCGTCCACCAACAACTTCAACCTCTACGACTTCAAAATCGACCACACTCTGACGCAAACCACGCGCCTCGCGTTTTCCGGCCAGATCAAAAAAACCTTTAGTTTCAATGGATACCGGGGCCAGGTTTATCCGCTTCAGCCGTCGGACTCCGCCTATAATTCGAATTTCCTCTACACCTTCTCCGCGACCACCAACCTCCGGCCCACTCTTCTCAATGAATTCCGGGCCGGCGTGAACTACTTCGAGGCGGGCTACACTGGTCCGTTTTATCCGAACGAAAGCTCGGTATTGCCGCACATCGGCAATCAGCCGTTCTTCTTCACTTTCACCAGCCTCAGCCCCAATGAATACACCTCCAACAACGCGCCGCAAGGGCGAACCTCGCCTCTGTACCAACTCAGCGACAGCGTGACCTGGCTGAAGGGCCGCCATGCCTTCAAGGGCGGCGTCCAGATCTATTACGACAGTTCCAACGGCTACAATTCGTTCTTCGTTCTTCCGGACGCCATCATCGGTGCCGGCAGTGTAGCCGTCACCAATATCAGCACGATTAACGGAATCGGCGCCAACCTGACAGCGGCGCAGAACCTGCTCCTAGACCTCTCGGGCTCGCTGAACGGGTGGGAGCAATCCTTTAACTCGGCCGGCGGCCTGCATCCTTCCTATATCCCCGGCGAGACGGACCGCCGCGACTGGCGGCAGCGCGAATACGGAGGATTCTTCAAGGACGATTGGAAGGTCTCCCACAACCTCACGCTGAACCTCGGCGTGCGCTACGAGTACTACAGCCCGCCGTTCGAGGCGAACGGCAAAGCCGTGATTCCTGCCAACGGATCGGCGGGAGCGTTCGGCATCAGCGGCACGTCGTACGCGCAGGCCTTCCAGCCGGGCGCCACCGGCGGCTCCCTCACGCAACTCGTCCTCGTAGGCCCGCGTTCGCCGAATCCCGGCACTCAGGTCTACAACCCGCAGTACAACACGGTCCTCCCGGGCGTTGGACTGAGCTGGGCGATCGACAAGGAGAACAAGACGGTATTCCGCGCCGGCTATGCGATGTCTTCCGACCGCAACTCGCTGCGCAACGCGGATACCGAGGTCGGCAGCAATCCCGGATTGAATACCACGGTCACATTCCAGTCCGGCGGCCTGCTGAACCTCTCCAACGTCGGGGTGCCGTTCGATCCCGGCCAGGCGCTGGCCACCGTCCCGCTTACCGACCGTACCCAGACGCTGCGCGTCTTCGACACCGGCCTGCGCAATCAGTATTACCAGAATTGGAACATTTCGCTGCAGCGCCAGATCACCAAGGACTCGGTCCTGAGCGTGCGTTACATCGGGACCAAGGGAACCAAGCTTCTGAGCGGCGTGAACCTCGATACCGATGTCATCACCACGAATGGTATTCTGCAGGCCTTCAACATCACGCGGGCGGGAGGACAGGCGCCGCTGTTCGATCAGATCTTCAACGGCCTGACGGTTCCAGGCCAGGGAGCGGTCAATGGCACCACGGTGCGCGGGTCCGATTATGCGCGCTCCAATTCCACCATCGCGTCGTACCTGGCGAACGGCAACGTAGGAGCATTCGCCAACTTCATCAACACCACCGCGACCGGCACGAACGTGAACGGCGGGCTGCTGACGGCCGCCGGCCTGCCCGCGAACTTCATCAGCACCAATCCTCAGTTCGCGAATGTGTACCTGGTGGGCAACAACGCCAACTCGACGTACCATGCCCTGCAGGTGGAGTACGACAAGCGCTTCAGCAAAGGCTTCAACTACCAGGGCAGCTACACCTGGAGCAAGGCGCTGGGCGAGAACGAACTGGGTAGCACCCAGTATTACGACAACAACTACCGCAATCCCCAGAATCGCAGCTTCGACAAGCGCATCATGACCTTCAACCGCACCAGCGTCTTCAAGAGCAACGGGATTTATGAGCTGCCGTTCGGCAAGGGACGCGCCATGATGCGCAACGCCAACCGCGTGGTGGACGGCATCCTCGGTGGTTGGAAGGTCAGCGGCATTCTGACCTGGACTTCGGGCGTTCCGTTCACCGTCACGGCGCCAGTGTCGACATTCACTCAATTCACTACAGGGCAGACGCCGGATGTCACCGGTGCACTCTCGAAAGCCACCGGCCAATTGCAGTTCAATGGCGCGGGAGCGTGCTACTTCTGCGGGTTTAAGCAGATTCCCGACCCGAGTATCGCCAACCTTGCGTCTTCTATCGCCTCGCGAAGCACTTTGTTCGCGCAGACGGCGCCGGGCGGAGTAGTCCTCCAGAACCCGCTGCCCGGCACCCTCGGGAATCTGGCCCAAACGTTCTTCACCAGCCCCAATTTCTTCGATATCGACGCGAGCCTGGCCAAGACGTTCCGCATCAACGAGCGGTTCAATTTCGAGCTGCGGACGGACTGGCTGAACTCCACGAACCACCAGGACTTTACGAACGCCACCATCGACACCAGCATCGATTCGACGACGTTCGGACGATTCACGGGCGCGGGCGGAGCCAATAACAACCGCATTATCGTGCTCGGCGGCCGGTTGAACTGGTAAAACCGCCGGCCGGGATCCCGGCGAAGAACTGGCCACGGATGGACCCGCGTGCATCCGTGGCCTGATACAATCAACCGCAAGCCGTAAGCCAAACTGACGAGGTGTTTGTCATGTATCAGCTCAGAGTCCTCAGGTGGGCGGTGCTCCTGGTAGCGTTTTCCGCTTTCTCGCAAACCACCCCCAAGCGTCCCCTCAATCATCGCGATTACGATGGATGGAATAGCATCCAGAGCCAGGTGTTGTCGCGCGACGGCAAGTTTCTCGCCTATTCGCTGGTTCCCGAAGAAGGCGATGGCCAACTGGTGGTCCGCAATCTGGTCACCGGCAAGGAACTGCGGGAGAATTGCGGCGCGGCACCTCCGGCCGCGGAGAACACCGGTGAAGAGCCCACGGGCGAAGGGCCGCCGCCGGTTCGCGCCATCCGCATCGTCTTTTCGCACGACAACGCCTTTTTGATCGCCAGCACCTTTCCGCAGAAGGCCGATACCGACAAGGCCAGGAAAGAGCGCAAACGGCCCGACGAGATGCCGCGTGGAGGCATGATCGTCGTCAACCTCTCGACGCTCAGCGCGGCGCGAGTGGCGGATGTCGCGAGCTTCCAGGTTCCCGAGCTCGGCGACGGGTTTGTCGCCTATTTGCGCGGCCCCAAGGCGGCCGGGACGCCGGTTGCGACGGAGAACGACGACGAGGATCAGGCGCGAGGCGGGCGCGGAGGCAACACGGCAGGCCGCGCGCGGAACAAGTACGGGTCGGACCTCGTTGTGCGGGACCTGACTTCCGCCAGGGAACGCACGTTGGAAGACGTCCTCGAATTCTCTGTCGCGAAAGACGGTAAGGCGCTGCTCTACGCGGTCGGATCGAAGAAGGAAGAGACCAACGGCGTTTACTCGGTTGCGCCCGGTTCGGACGCCGCGCCCGCGGCTCTTCTTTCCGGCAAAGGCCAGTACAGCCGGCTCACCTGGGACCTCGCCGGCCGCCGCTTCGCATTTCTGAGCAATCGCGACGACCAATCGTCGAAGCCGGCGAAGTTCAAGGCGTATCTTTGGGACCGCTCCGGCGCCGCCGCGGAGATCGTTTCCACCAGCACCGCCGGATTCCGCTCCGGCTACGGCATCCTCGACCGCGGTCCCATCAGTTTTTCGCGTGACGGCTCGCATCTGTTCCTGAGCTGCGCGCCGCTCGACGAGATCGCCGCGCTCGAGAAAGAGCCGTCACCGCCCGCGCCGGTGCCTTCGGACGACAAAGTCCAGGCCGATCTCTGGAGCTGGCGGGACGACTACGTGCAAGCCATGCAGAAGGTCCGCGCGGCGCAGGAGCGATCGCGCTCGTACCGCGCGGTGTACCGCTTCTCCGACAAGACTTTCCTGCAAATCTCCGACCCCACGATGGCGGGCCTGGTTCCGAGCGACGACGGGCGGGTAGCGCTCGGCACCGACGATCGCGCCTACCGCCGCATGGTCGATTACGACGGCGCGTATAACGATGTGTACCTGGTCGATACAGCCACTGGCAAACGCACCCTCGCGCTGAAGCAATTCCGCGGTGCGGTCGGGACCGGCGGAGGACGCGGTGGGGCCGGAGGTGGGGGCGGAATGCAGTTGTCCGCCGATGGCGCCCATGCCCTCGCCTTCAAGGACAAAGCCTGGTGGTCGATCGGCGTGCCCGATGGCAAGCTCACGAACCTCAGCGCCGCGATTGGAACGGCTGTTTACAACGAGGATGACGACCATCCCGAGGCTGCCCCGGCCTATGGCGCCGCCGGGTGGACCAAAGACGGAAAATGGGCGCTGATCTACGATCGCTACGATGTTTGGGCGGTATCACCCGGTGGCGCGTCGCCCCGCAAGCTGACCGACGGCCGCAAGTCCGAGCTTCAATTCCGCGTGGTCCGGCTCGATTCGGACGCCCAGGACGAAGAGCGCGGAATCGATCCCGCGAAGTCCATGCTGTTGCGCGCCGAGAACCTGGAAACACGCGACAGCGGCTTCTACTCGCTCGCCAGCTTCGGCGCGACGCCGCAGAAGCTCATCATGGGCGCCAAGAATTACCGGACCCTCGGCAAGGCGAAAGATGCCGATGTCATCATGGTGACCGCGACCACATTCCACGACGAGCCGGACATCCACATCACCGATTCGTCTTTCCGCTCGTTGAAGCCGGCGACCGAAGCGAACCCCCAGAAGAAGCAGATCCTCTGGGGAACGGGCGAGATGATCCACTATCGCAATGCGGACGGGGTTCTGCTGGAAGCCGCGCTCTATAAGCCCGAGAATTTCGACCCGTCAAAGAAATATCCGATGATGGTCTATCTCTACGAGCGGCTTTCGCAGAATCTGAACGCTTACGTCAAGCCCGCGCCGGGGCATTCGATCAACATCACCTACTACGTAAGCAACGGGTATCTGGTGTTGACCCCCGACATTATCTACACCACCGGGCATCCCGGCCAAAGCGCTCTGAAGTGCATCCTGCCGGCCATCCAGGCGGTGGTGGACAAGGGGTATGTGAACCGCGACGCGATCGGAATTCAGGGTCACAGTTGGGGCGGCTATCAGACCGCGTACCTGATTACGCAGACCAATGTCTTCAAAGCCGCGGAAGCCGGTGCGCCCGTGGCCAACATGATCAGCGCCTACGATGGAATCCGCTGGGGCAGCGGACTGCCGCGCCAGTTCCAGTACGAGAAGACCCAAAGCCGCATCGGAGGGACCATCTGGGAGTATCCCATGCGCTTCATCGAAAACTCCCCGATCTTCATGGTGGATCGGGTGACCACGCCGCTGCTGATTTTGCAGAACGACGCCGATGACGCCGTGCCGTGGTACCAGGGCCTGGAGCTGTTCCTCTCGCTGCGGCGATTGGGGAAGGAAGTTTACCTCTTCGACTACAACGGTGAGCCGCACCACATCAATCGCCGTCCCAACCAGAAGGACTACACCGTTCGGCTGCAGCAGTTCTTCGATCATTTCCTGAAAGGCGCGCCCGAGCCGGAGTGGATGCAGAAGGGCATCCCCTATATCGATCGCGACCAGGAAAAGGAAAAATTCAACGCCACAACGGAAAGTTCTGCCGGGGATCAGAAGGACATCCGGAAATAGCGAGGGAGCTCTTATGTCCGCATCTTGCCGATTGGTTTTCGCTGGAATCTCGTGCGCCTGCGCCCTGCTGGCGCAGCGGCCCATGACCCTGGTCGATATCATCGATCAGCCGCTGGTCAATGATCCGCAGCTTTCTCCGGATCGCCGCCAGATTGCGTTCGTCGAGTCGGTCGCCAACTGGAAGGCCGACAAGCGCATCTCACACATCTGGAGAATCAACGCCGACGGCACCGGGCTGGTGCAGATGACCAGCGGCGCCGATGGCGAGAACATGCCGCGCTGGTCGCCTGACGGGAAGACCATCGCGTTCATCGCCAAGCGCGGAACCGAGCCGGATGCGGTAAACCAGATCTTCCTGCTTTCGACCTCGGGCGGCGAAGCCTTGCCGCTCACCACCCATGCGACCGCCGTCACCAACATCCAATGGTCGCCGGATGGGGCGTCCCTTTATTTCCGCGCCGCCGATCCGAAGCCCGACGAACAGAAGGCCAGAGAGAAGCTCAAAGACGACGTCTTCATGTACGATGAGGACTTTCAGCAGCAGCACCTCTGGAATGTCGCGGTGGCCGGCAAGTCGGAGCATCGCCTCACCCAGGGCAACTACTCGGTGCTGGCCTATTCGCTCTCGGAAGACGGCAAGAAGATCGCGCTTCACCGCGCGCCGACGCCGCAGATCGAAGATGGCGACCAGAGCGAAGTCTGGGTGATGGACGCAAACGGGTCCAATGCCAAACAGATTACCCATAACCAGGTACAGGAGTCGGACGCCGAGCTTTCACCCGATGGATCGCAGGTGCTTTTCCTCTCGCAGGCCAACGCGAAGTTCGACACGTATTACAACCGCAAGCTCTTCCTTACGTCGTCGGGCGGTGGAGAGATTCGTTTGCTGATGGCGGACCTTCCGTACGAGATTGACAAAGCCTCGTGGTCGAAGGATGGCAGATCGATCTACTTCCTTGCGAACATGGGGGTGCACAGCGAGCTGTTCAAAGTGCCGGTCCAGGGGGGCAAGCCCGAGCAACTCACGAACGGAAAGCACGCGATTGGTGCCTGGACCATGTCCGGATCGTCTAATGCGCAGGTTTTCACGTCGCAGGAAATGACCAGCCCCGGCGAGATCTGGATCATGGAAGGCGCCAGCCCGCGGAAGGTCACCGCGGTCCATGAGCGGCTCGCGCGCGAGTTCAAGCTCCCCCGGCAGGAGCGCGTCGAATGGAAGGGGGCCGACGGCGTCACCGTCGAAGGGCTGCTGTACTATCCGCTGGATTACCAGGAAGGCAAGCGGTATCCGCTGGCGGTGCAAACTCACGGCGGTCCGCAGGCCTCGGACAAGTACGGGTTCGGTGGCAGTCAGAATTACGTGCCTGTGCTTGCGGCCAAGGGCTATGCGGTCCTGCAGCCCAACTATCGCGGCAGCACCGGGTACGGCGATGCCTTCCTGCGCGACATGGTCGGGCACTACTTCCAGAACGCCCACCTCGATGTGCTGGCGGGCGTCGATTACCTGATCAAGACCGGCATCGCGGATCCCGATCACCTGGTGAAGATGGGCTGGAGCGGCGGCGGCCACATGACCAACAAGATCATTACCGTGACCGACCGGTTCAAAGCCGCGTCAGCCGGTGCGGGCGCGGCCGACTGGGTCTCGATGTATGCGCAGAGCGATGTCCGCACGTACCGCACGCCGTGGTTCGGCGGAACGCCTTGGCAGAAAGACGCGCCCATCAACGTGTATTGGGACAACTCGCCGCTGAAGGACGTCTGGAAGGTGAAGACCCCGACCATCTTCCTCGTCGGGCAGAATGACGTCCGCGTGCCGCAGCCACAGTCGGTCGAAATGTACCGGGCGCTGAAGAGCAACGGAATTCCCACTCACCTTTATGTGGCGCCTCGCGAGCCGCATGGATGGGCCGAGTTGCGCCACGTCCTCTTCAAGATGAATGTGGAGCTCGACTGGTTCGAGAAATACGCGATGAACCGGCAATACGCGTGGGAGAAAGCGCCGACGAACTGAAGCCTCTCCGGAGATTAACGTGCGCATTTTCGGGAGTCACGCCCCGGAGGACCCCGTTGAGGTTCGGGATGGTGCTGTCTCGTGGCATACCGGGGCTCAAAGGCGCACGGGATGTAACATTCTCTGATTGTCGGAGACAAGGCAAATTATCTGGGGCCGCTGGAATGGGGCACTCGCAGCACCACTCTCTAACGTTCTCCGTCTGTGTGGCTCAAACCCCGGTGTACCAAAAGCCGGTATTGATTCAAGAATTCCTGGGAGACTGCCTGCAAGACGGCCGGGCTGGTGACCGCAGGCGGGCGCCCGCAAAGCTGTTTCACGACCTCCGGAGGAGGGGGGCGTCCGAAACTTCGTACGCGCAGGTGCGCCCGCGCGGGTCGCCATGACCATCAGCGGCCACAAGAGCTGATCGGTTTCCGCCACGACATCGTGAGCGAGACGGATCTGTGAGAGGCCGCGCGGCGTTTGGGCGACTACATCGCCGCGAAAGCCACACTGAAACCACCACCAAAACCGAGAGGCCCACTACAGGCACATAAGAGACTGCAACGAGCATCAGATGAGTGTTCTGGATTGCCCGTAAACCGTTGATTTTCCAGTGGCGCGGATGATAGGGCTTGAGCCCACCATCCCTTGCGGGAACTGGAACCCAAACCGATCCAGGCCTGATCTAGCTCAGAATCTGATAACAACTCAGGCAGCTTCATCGCAGCCGAATTGCTTTGAGCCATTGGCTTAGCGCTGCCCAAGTCCGATTGCTGAGTTAGGCGGAAATTGGGCAGCATTGGCTGAGTTGGCAAACAAACGGCGCACCAAACCTTCCGGTCAGGCCTCCGATGCACGAACTTCCCGTCTTGGGTATGGGCCTCACGTCCACCCGATCACGAAAGGCGGGAAGCGCGGCATCGGTTCCTCAGGGCAATTGAAGTTATCGGCCATGGCTGTGTCGAAGCTCGCGCGAGTTGGTCGATCACTATGCCTTGCTTCTGCAAGACTGCGATTCGCCTAATCCCTCTTCAACTGTCTGCCTTCCAGGTTCGTAAAAATACCTCGAGCCGCCAATCTGCCTACTGAACTTTGAATCCGTTTGGCAATGTAGCCTCTTCGCTCCCGGTGGTCACCGTAATCGACCGCGGACCCGATGCCGCGCCCGGAGCTACTGCGAATTGAGCCGTTAGCGTCGTTCCGTTCGCAACCGCGATATTGCTAACGATAATTCCGGTCCCCGCATTCACTTGCGTCAACGTGGTGGAGAAGTTGGTATTCTGACCAAGGATCGTCACCGTCACGGTCTGCCCGGCGGATGCACTGGCCGGATACGCCCACGCCACCACCGGCGTACCCGAGGGCAACAGCTGGTTGAACTCTCCACGCATGATAAACACCGCCATCTGGCCGCGCGTCACGGGGTCATCGGGACAGTATGTGGTTGATCCGCATCCGGTCGTGATCCCAAACTGTTTCATCTTCTGAATCCATGGGAAGTACGGATGAGTCGCCGGCACATCCGTGAAGTATGGCGTCACTGGATAGTCTACGGGCACCGGAACGCCGTACCGTGCGCGAATGATCAGTACTGCCATGATCCCTCGGGTCACCGGCGTCTCCGGGCAAAACTGACCAGCCCCGCAGGCCACCGCGATGCCCAGGTCCTGCATCTTCTGAATCCAGGGAAAGTACAGGTAACCAACTGGCACGTCGCTGAAGTACGGTGTTTGGGTGTAGGTGAAATTGTCGCCACCCATCACCGACCGGACGATGAACACCGCCATCTGCGCTTCGGTGATATTGGAGGTCGAGCAGTACATCGGCGGAGAGGCGCTGCAGCCGGTGGTAATGCCGGACTCCCGCAAGAGGTCAATCGCGGGAAGGAAGGAATCCGTCGGCAGGATATCGGCAAATGCCGGCAGGATGGTAGTCGGGTCGCTGGCCGTGGACGTGGCTGCGCCGCCGACCGACACACTCACCTGGTTGATTGCGGGAGACGCGCTGTTGGAGGCCACGTTGACCGTGACTGTGATCGGCGGATAGCTCGCCCCGCCCGTCAGCAAGTCGCTTCGCGTGCAACTCGTGCCGCCAGGCGGGCACGACCAGCCAGCGCCCGTCATCGATACCAACGTCAGGCCGGACGGTACGGTTTCGGTCACGGTCACAGTCCCGCTGATCGGGCCCGCGCCGGCTGCGTTCGAAACCATCACTGTGTAAGTTGCACCGGCCTGCCCTTGTATGAAGGCCCCGACATGGCTCTCACTCACAGAGAGGGCAGGCTGCGTGAACACCCATGCATCGGAGCCGCCGCCCACAAGCAATGTACTGGCATCCGGAGTGAGGGCCAAGGTAGTGCCATGAAAACCGCCGCTGCCCGGCTTCGTCAACTTGGTCCCTTGCTGCGTCCAGGTGCCGCCGGTGCGCTTGAACACCCAGGCGGCTCCCAGCAGAAAGTTGTCGTTCGGACCGCCGAGAACCGCGGTGTTCCCATCTCCGGATATGGCCACCGACGTTCCCTGTTGGGCCGTGCCGACTGCCCCAGCGCCGGAAAATTTGGCTAGTTCGCTCCATGTGCTGACGGAACGGGTGAAGGCCCAAGCTGCGCCAACCCCGTCCTGATCGAGGGGTCGCCCCAGGATTGCGGTATTGCCATCGGACGAAATCGCCACGGAGAAGCTCTGATTCGCCTTGGCGGTAGCACCCGTCCCGACGAGCTTGTCCCCCTGTTGGATCCAGGCGTTTCCGCTGCGGACGAATATCCAGGCCGCGCCGGTGCTGTTGGTGTCGCCATTCGCGCCGACGATGGCCGTGCTGCCATCCGCCGAAAGTGCGAGAGACTGGCCGAAACTGACAAACGGACCCACGCCGCCGCTGCCTGTCAGCTTCTGACCTTGCTGGGTCCAGGTATTGCCGGATCTCGTGAACACCCAGCATGCGCCGGTGGCGAAGTTGTCTCCGGCGGCGCAGAGAAAGGCGGTGTTCGCATCCTCGGAGAGCGCCACCGCGGAGCCCTCGCCGGGAATGCCTGCGTATCCGGTGCCGAAGAGTTTGGGTCCCTCCGTCCAAGTGCCGCCGCTGCGGGTGAAAATCCAGGCCCCTCCGTTGCCGCCGCCGCTGGCGCCGATGACGGCCGTGTTGCCATCGGCTGAAAGGGAGACGGA
This sequence comes from Bryobacteraceae bacterium, assembly GCA_035501495.1. Lineage (GTDB taxonomy): Bacteria > Acidobacteriota > Terriglobia > Bryobacterales > Bryobacteraceae > JAIQFL01. The sequence goes on from DATJWB010000004.1 coordinate 35,534, forward strand.
GGAGCCGAAATGGCCGAATGTCTCCCCGACGCCGCTGGGAGCGAGCTTGCTTGCTTGCAGGCTCCAGGTCCCGTTATTGCGGACGAAGACATACGCGTATCCGTTCTGGCTGTTGTCCAAAGGGCTCCCGACTATCGCCGTGGTACCATCGGCCGAGATCGCGAAGGTAGCGCCGAGACCGGTCCCGCCAGTTGGGTTCAACGTGGTCTGGTAGGTGTACTGCGCCGCAGCCTGGGGGGCGAGGCAAGCAGCCGTCAAGCCGGAAATGAGGATGGTAAGCCGCATCGTGGTGAATCTGTCCTTTCCAGAGTTGTTCCGGTTTGCCCGACAGTCTACCCTGCTTTGACCATGCCGCAGCTACTGGTTTTCGTTAGTAAACCAATTTCCTAACCTTCGTCATTCGCATTCTCAACCCTCCCGCACTCC
>DATJWB010000005.1:0-4222 GCA_035501495.1 Bryobacteraceae bacterium
AGCTGACGGTAGAGGAACTGGCCGCAGATTTCCATCTCGTCCGGTTCGGGCGTGCGGTTTCCGGGCGGCCGGCACTTCACCACGTTGCAGATGTAGACGTCTTCGCGCCGCAGCGGAATGCCCTCTTTCTGCGCTGTTCCCTCGATCATCTGGGTGAGCAACTGGCCTGCGCGGCCGACGAAGGGGATGCCTTGCGCGTCTTCATCCGCTCCCGGTCCTTCGCCCACGAACACCACGGGCGATTTTTCGTTGCCGACGCCGAAGACGATTTTCGACCGCCCTTCGTGTAGCCGGCAGCGGCGGCAGTCGCCGATGTCTTCCACAATGCGGAAGAGCGAATCGCCGGACGGCGCGAGACTCGGCAGGGGAACGGGCACAGGCACCTCTTCCGCAGCGGCGGTCGCTTCCGGCGCGGGTGAGGAACTCGGTCGCCGGTAGAGAGTCTGGAAACCCAGGTCCTGGTAGAACTCCAGGTACCGCCGGAGCTGATCAGCGTCCATGGGCAGCGTGGAGGGCCAGGCGGAGTTTCACCGCTTCGTCGAAGATGCGGTCGGCAATCTCGCGTTTGGAAGCGCGGGGCAATGGCAACACGTCGCCGGTGCGCATCACCAGGGTGACTTCATTCTGGTCGGTTTCGAAGCCGGTTTCGGCGCCGCCCACCAGGTTTGCCACCACCATATCGCAATTCTTGGTTTCCAGCTTGCGCCGGGCCTCCTGCTGCAAGTTCTGGGTTTCGGCGGCGAAACCGATGAGCAGGCGGTCGCCTTTGTTGCGGCCGAGTTCCGCCAGGATGTCAGGTGTGGGATCGAGCTCGAGCGACACGCGCGCCGCGGTTTTCTTGATCTTCTGCTCGTGAACGCGGCTCAAGTGGAAATCGGCCACGGCGGCCGACTTGATGACGATGCCGGCGGGCGCGAGGTTCTCGAAAACCTGGTCGCGCATTTCCTGGGCGGTGCGTACGTGGATCACTTCGACGCCGCGCGGCGGCGGCAGATGGACGGGGCCGGAAACCAGGACTACACGCGCACCCCTTGCGGCCGCGGCTTCCGCAAGCGCGTAGCCCATTTTGCCGCTCGAGCGGTTGGAGATGAAGCGCACCGGATCGAGCGGCTCCTGCGTGGGGCCGGCGGTGATGAGAACGGTTTCGCCTTCCAATTCGCGCCGGGTACGAAATTCCGAGGCGATGGCTTCGGCGATCTCCTCCGGATCAGCCAGCCGGCCCGCGCCGATCATGCCGCAGGCCAGATAGCCCTCACCGGGGCCGACGATTCGGTGACCACGCTGCCGCAGCGTCTGCAGGTTGGATTGCGTGGCGGGGTGGTCCCACATGTTGACGTTCATGGCTGGCGCGATGACTACCGGTCCCTGAAAGGCCAGGTAGACCGTCGTGAGAAAGTCGTTGGCCTCGCCGTGGGCGAGTTTGGCCATCAGGTCGGCCGTAGCGGGGGCAATCGCCAGGAGGTCATGCTCCTGGGCAACGGCGATATGCTCGATGGCGCTCTCGATCGCAAACAGGTCGGTGAGCACTTTGCGGCCGGTCAGGGCGGCGAACGTCAGCGGCCGCACGAACTCCTGCGCGGCGGCCGTCATGACTACCTGGACTTCGTGGCCGCGCTCCATGAGCAAGCGCGCGAATTCAGCAGCCTTGTAGGCCGCGATGCCGCCGCCGACTCCCAGGAGGATGCGCATACCTCGTTATAGCGCGGGTTCGGCTTCGGTGAGTTCGGGCGCGTGGCCTGTCAGGCTGTATTTCACGAGCCCGCGCCGGACCTCTTCCATAGCGATGATGGTGGGCTTCTTCGACGACGTGGGAAGCACGGGCCGGGCGCCGCCTTGCAATTGGCGGGCGCGCTTAGCGGCAACGATGATGAACCGGTAGGTGCTCTGTTCCGGATCGTCGGGGATAGTGCAGTGTGCGTTGTTGCGTGGGGCTTTGTCAGCCATGGTTCCTCTTAATCTGAAATGTGTCCAAGATCGGCCGGATCTGTTCTTCGATCCTCGTTCTACGGGTGCGTTCCGCCCGCACGATGGCGCTTAGCGCGGCGTCGGATTCGTCCAGGTCGCGGTTGATCAGGACATAGTCGTAAGCGTTATAATTCCGGATCTCCTCGGCCGCTTCCCGCAGCCGTCTTTCAATCACATCCTCGGGGTCCTCGCTGCGAGCGCGCAACCGCTGCTCCAGGACATCACGGGAAGGCGGCAAGATGAACACAGTAACCGCTTCAGGGATTTGACACTCCAATTGTCTCGCACCTTGGACGTCGATGTCGAGCACCAAGTCCTTGCCCAATGCCCGCGCCTGTTCGAGGATGCCGCGGTGTGTTCCGTAATAATTGCCGAAGACCTCGGCCCATTCCAGAAACTCTTGGCGAGCAATCTTGGCTTCAAACTCCGCGCGCGAGATGAAGTGGTAGTTGTTGCCGTCGACCTCGGCGCCACGCGGCGCGCGGGTGGTGTAGGAGATGGAGAACATCAGCCCCGGAACGGAGCTCAGAAGGCGCGAGACGAGTGTGGATTTCCCGGAACCGGAGGGGGCGGAGATGATGAAGACGGTGGTCATGGTTGTGAGTTCACCGCCGAGACGTTTGAGTTCACCGCCGAGACGCCGAGACGCAGAGAAGAAAAGGGTCGGGGCGCGCGTGGGGTTTGCGGGCGCCGGGTGGTCCATGAGGTTGGCGCGCAGAGGTGGCAGAGGGAACAAGTGCTGGAACGCATTGTCGCAACAGGCTCGGGCTTTTTTCTCCACCGCCGAGACGCCCGATACGGGTAAACGCCGACGCAGAGAAGAAAAGGGTCGGGGCGCGAGTGGGGTTTGTGGGCACCCGGTGGTCCATGAGGTTGGCGCGCAGAGGTGGCAGAGGGAACAAGTGTTTGACGGGATTCCCGGCGGAGGTGGAACCCGTGTGGGGCAGCCCAGAAGGGCTGCCCCACTTGTGTCTCGGCGGTAAATTCCATCATTCCAGATTCAGCGCCTGCTCCCCCCGTCGAGAAAAAAGCTCGAAGCTGTTGCGACGACCACAAGGAGCCCCTTTTTCTCTGCGTCGGCGTTTACCCGTATCGGGCGTCTCGGCGGTGAAATCCATCATTCTAAGTTCAGTGCCTGCTCGCGGATTTTATCTATCTCCGATTTTGCCGCCAGGGCCAAATCCGTGATGGTCAATCCCAGATCACCCAGGCCGCCGGTCTTGGACAGGACCGTGTTGGTTTCGCGATTCATTTCCTGGAGCAGGAAATCCAACCGTTTGCCCACCTCGCCGCCGGCCGCCAGAATGTTCTCCAATTGACCGGTGTGCGTGCGCAGACGGACGAGTTCTTCGCTGATGTCGCTGCGGTCGGCCAGGATGGCGGCTTCCTGCGCGAGGCGCTGCGGGTCCAGCCCGGCAGCATGCAGCAGATCGGTGAGCTTTTCCCGCAGCCGTTTCTGGAAAGCAGGCACCGCGCCGGCGCGGATCTCCTGCATCCGGTTCACCAGATCGCAGACGGAGCGGCAGCGCGGATCGAGTTCTTGAGCCATCGCCGCGCCTTCCCGTTCCCGCGACGCGTTCAGCACGGCTACGCCCTTCGTGACAACTTCCAGGATGGCCTGTTGTACCTCTTCCGCCAGCTCCTCGCTGGAGCCTGATCCGAGCATCCCCGGGAGACGCAGGGCGGCATTGAGATCAGGCTGGCCGGTTAACTGATAGGTTGCGGCAGCTTCCCGGTAGGCGGCCATATACGCGCTCAGCAGTTCGCGATTCCAGGACTCGGTGGCGCCTCCGGCCGTCCGCGCCAGGGAAAGGTGAATCTGCAGGTGTCCGCGCGCAACGCCGCTTTTGATGATGTTGCGCAGTTCGCTCTCAAGGAAGTCCAGCTCCGGGGGCAGATGAAAGTGTAAATCGAGTCCGCGGTGGTTGACGCTCTTGATACTGAGGACGATTTCGCCGGCGGGTAGATTTTTCTTGACGCGGGCGAACCCGGTCATGCTGCGCACGCTCACAGGTCCACCACCGATCCGACGTCCACAAACTGGAGCTCGTGGAGCCGCTGATAGATGCCACCCTGGCCAACCAGTTCATCGTGAGTGCCGGTTTCCCGAATGCGGCCTTTCTCGATAACCACGATTTTGTCGGCGCGGCGGATGGTGGAGAGCCGGTGAGCGATCACGATCACGGTCCGGTGCTCGATGAGGTTGGCCAGCGCTTTCTGTACCAACATTTCGGATTCGGTGTCGAGATGCGAGGTG
>DATJWB010000006.1:0-85426 GCA_035501495.1 Bryobacteraceae bacterium
TCCGGATAGCCTGGGGATCTACGTGACGTGGGATCCACGGCCGGGCCGGACGGATGCGGAGAGGAACTGCATTTCGAATGTTCGGACCGAAGGACTCTCGTACGGCGTGGCTGCGCAGCAGTTGTACTGGCTGATGAACGAAGCCCGCGCCCGAAAGCTGACGGGCTGTGGAGCAGGCTTCAGCTTGCCGGGCGCGAGTTAATCGGTTGTCGGCCACCAAGCGTCGGCATGCGTGCCGACGCGGCAGGCAGGAGTGCCAGGCAGGAGTGCCCGCGCCACGTTCTACTGCGCCACGGGTTCCGCTTGCGGCGCCGGCTGCTTGTGTTTGCAGTCGGCGTTGGGGCACTGCCACACGGGGCCCGCCTTGAGCCACTTTTCCTCCATGTAGGGGCTGCCGCATTCGGGGCACTTCTCGTCCACGGGCTTGCCCCAGGCCACGAACTTGCAGTCCGGGTAGCGGGTGCAGCCGTAGAAGGTCTTGCCCTTGCGGGAGCGGCGTTCGCTGATTTCGCCTTCACTGCACTGCGGGCACTTCATCCCGATGGTTTTCTGCTTCACGTACTTGCAGGCGGGATAATTGCTGCACGCGGTGAACTCGCCGTAGCGGCCGCTCTTGAGGACCAGGTGATTGCCGCATTGCGGACAGATCTCCTCGAGCGGCTGGTCGGGCTTCCTCTGCGCTCCACCGATCTGCCGGGTGGTTTTGCAGTCGGGATAACCCGTGCAGGCGTAGAAGGTCCCGAAGCGGCCCTTCTTCAGCACCATGGGACGGCCACAGTTCTGGCAATATTCCTCTTCGCCCTGTTCGCTCAGATCCGATATCTCGCGGGTGTAGGTGCAGAATTCTTCTTTGCGCCGCCAGGTTAAGGTCGTGCCTTCGGGCGAATCCTGCAGATTGACGTCGAAGTATTCGTTCATCTGCGGATGGCGCGCCAGAAGTTTGATCAATCGCTCGCGGACCTGAATGCGGTCTTTCAGGCGCCGCTCGACAATCTTCTCCTCCTGTTTGGCCAGCGCATGCTTCGCGTCGGGTGGGAGGTTTTGGCTGAAACTGCGAGCCAGAAATCCGTTGTTCCCAACCACAGCTTGCGGGTGGCGGACCTGCACTTCGGCCAGGGTCTTCTGGATCTCGTTACGAACCCGCACGTCCCGGCGCTCAATCTCCTTATTCAGTTTTTCCAGGTCCCCTTCGGCGCTCCGGAAGGACGGGTCGGGATAGCCCGTGCAGGCGAGGAAGCTGCCGTGCTTACCCCACTTCACTACCAGGGGGCGGCCACACTTCTCGCACACCAGGTCGGTGGGCTTCTCCATCCGCTTGATGTCGGTCATGTGCTCTTCGGCGTGATGGAGGTCTTTCTCGAACCTCTCGTAAAACTCCGCCATGGCGGCGCGCCAGTCGAGCTGCCCTTCTTCGATCTCGTCGAGCTCCTCCTCCATGCGAGCGGTGTACTTCACTTCGAAGATATCGTCGAAGCTTTCGATCAGAAGATCGGTCACGACCATGCCCAATTCGCTGGGAATAAATCGCCCGCCTTCCTTCGTGACGTACTCGCGCTCCTGGATGGTGGAGAGAATCGAGGCGTAGGTGGAGGGACGGCCGACACCATCGGACTCCAGCCGCTTCACGAGAGTAGCCTCGTTGTAGCGGGGAGGCGGCTCGGTGAAATGCTGCTCGGGACGGATACCCTTGAAGCGCAGGTGTTCGCCCTCCGTGACGGCGGGCATCCGGTGCTTCTGCTCTTCGTCCTCTTCGTCGGTCTGGTCCTTGCCCTCCTCGTAGACTTTCAGGAACCCTTCGAATTTCCGCACGGAGCCGGTGGCGCGGAACACGTAATTCAGTCCGTTCCGGCCGGCGGCCACCACGTCGATGGTGGTCTGATCGTAAATCGCCGGCATCATCTGGCACGCGACAAAACGATTCCAGATGAGCCGGTAGAGCTTCATCTCGTCTTCCGCCAGGTGCTTCTCGAGCATTTCCGGCTCGAGCGCCATGGAGGTGGGACGGATGGCCTCGTGGGCATCCTGTGCGTCCTTCTTTGACTTGTACACGTTGGGTGCCTCCGGCAGAAACTCCTTGCCGAAATGCTCCCCGATGTAATCGCGCACGTCGCGGATGGCGTCGTCGGCAATGCGGGTCGAGTCGGTACGCATGTAGGTGATCAGTCCGACCGCGCCTTCTTTGCCGATCTCGACGCCTTCATAGAGCCGCTGCGCGAGCATCATGGTGCGCTTCACGCTGAAGCGCAGCTTGCGAGCTGCCTCCTGTTGCAGAGTGGACGTGATAAACGGGGCCACCGGATTCCGCTTCTTCTCGCGGTGGGTGACGGACCGCACGACGTAGTCCGCGCCATCGATCTGCGCCAGAACATCATCGGCCCGCTCGCGCGAGCCGATCTCGGCGGGATCGTCGTTTAGGCGAATAAGCCGGGTGGTGAGCAGGGGCGGCTTTTTCGCGTTGAGGTCCGCGTCGATGGTCCAGTACTCCTTGGGAACGAAGGCGCGGATTTCACGCTCGCGCTCCACCACGAGGCGCAGGGCGACCGTCTGCACACGCCCCGCAGAGAGGCCGCGGCGTACCTTGTCCCAGAGGAGAGGAGAGATCTTGTAGCCGACCAGCCGGTCAAGCACCCGGCGCGCCTGCTGCGCGTCCACGAGATTGGCATTTACCTGGCCGGGTTTCTCGAAGGCCTTCTGGATGGCCTTCTTGGTGATCTCGTTAAACATCACCCGGAAAATGTGCGGGCCCTTGTTTCCGTTTCTGAGTTCCTCCTGGAGGTGATAGCAGATGGCCTCGCCTTCGCGATCGGGGTCGGCGGCGAGGTACACGTTGTCCACTTTGCGGGCTGCCTGTTTCAACTCCGCGAGGAGCTTTCTCTTCCCCTCGATGATTTCATAGTGCGGTTCAAATCCGCGGTTTACATCAACAGCGAGATCCTTTTTGGGTAGATCCTTGATATGACCGAGCGAAGCCTTAACCAAGTACTGCTTGCCCAGGTATTTGTTAATGGTTTTCGCCTTTCCAGGCGACTCCACGATTACCAGAGCCTTTGCCATATGAAAACTTTCAGAAATGCGGTCCTCCGCCGCGCCACTTTATGAATGCAGGGTTCCAGTTGACGTTACCACACTTTTACAAAGTTCTTGCCGGGCAGCTGTTTCACCAGCCCCTGCATTTCCAGTTCAAAGAGCGCGGCGATCAACTCAGAAGGAGAGGTATCCTCCATTTTCTCAAGGAGATCGTCCAAATGTATGGGGACATCCACCTTGAGCGTCTCGAGCGCTTTCCGGGCGGTACCATCCAACTGCGGCGCGGAACCTTCCACTAGTGATGCCTGATCCGCCCCGGAGGTTGCACCGCCTTCGGCCAGCAGCTTTTTCCGCCCCGCATCTATTAGATGCCGGCGGGATTCAGCCGGCAGGTCCACGATGACATCGTTCCAATCCTGGACGAGCCTGGCGCCTTGTTTAATCAACAAATTAGGCGCCCAACTCAGCTTGGAGGTGATGTTCCCGGGCACGGCAAAAACCTCGCGGCCCTGATCCATCGCAAGCTTGGCGGTAATGGCCGAGCCGCTGTACTGGGCGCCTTCCACCACCAGAACCCCCAGGCTCATGCCGCTGATGATGCGATTGCGAATGGGAAAATTCTGCGGGAAAGCGGTGGCGCCCATGGGGAATTCGGAAAGGATCAATCCTTTGGCGGCGAGGTCGGCAGCCAGCTTGCGATTCTCCGAAGGATACACCACATCCGCTCCGCAGCCAAGCACCGCGACGGTGTCACCTCCCACGGAGAGGGTTCCCTTGTGGGCGGCGGTGTCGATGCCGCTCGCCATCCCGCTGACGATGGTGAGGCCCGCATGCGCCAGATCGGCGGAGAGGCGTTCCGCCACGGCGATGCCATAGGGAGTGGCGCGGCGAGCGCCCACCACGGCGAGCATCAGCGATTGCAGCAACTCTATGCGTCCGCGAGCGAAGAGAACGATGGGCGGGTCGAAGATCTCGCGGAGAGGTTTGGGATAGCGCGGATCACCAATGGTGACGAGCACCGTTCCCGTTTCCGTCATTTTTTCCTGCTGCGTGACGGCGTCCTCGAAAGTACATCCGCTGACCAATGATTGAGCGACGGCGCCGCTCAGGCCGGCGGCTTCCAGCTCGCTGCGAGAGGCGCGGAAGATGGCCTGCGGAGTTGGGAAACGCTCCAGCAGCTTTCCGGAAGTGCGCGTTCCCAGACCGGGAACCAGTTTGAGAGCCAGCCAGTAGAGTTCCTCTTCCCGGCTCAGGACAGATGAAGGCATGAAGCGGCGTTTTTCTGACCTCTACCCTAGCACATCGCGTGGCGCGGTTCAGCGAGGCTCACAGCCGGAGAGCCGGGATGCGCCCACCAAAACCCCATCGCCGCCGAGCGACACCGTGCCCGCCCGACAGGGCTGCGCCGTCGTCAGAACATGATCTTGAGAGAGAACTGGATCTGGCGCGAGTTGGCCGCCGTCCGGCTGATCACGCCAAAGCCCGAGCCCGTGAGGATGTTCGAAGGCAGGCCTAAGTTCACAATGTTGAAGATGTTGAACAGCTCGGCGCGGATTTGCAAGTTGAGTGATTTGTGGGTTTGCCCGGCCTCCCAGGCAGTGTCTTTGATGATGGCGAAATCGAAGTTGTATAGGGCGGGGCCGCGAAACGTATTCCGGCCCAGGCTGCCAAACACTCCTTGGTTGGGACCGGTTCCTCCCGGCACGTTGACGGGCATTGAAAAATAAGAGGCGTTCCGGTCGCCGAGACCGAAGTAGTCCTCGCGGACCGCGCGGTTGATGGAGAGATGCGGCATCCCGATCTGATCGGGACGGTCGCTTCCGAGCGAACCAGCGCCGGTCTGCTGCACCCCGGAATACACCGTGAACGGGAGGCCGCTGCTGAGCGTGGAGATGCTCAGGAGTTGCCACCCGCGGGTGAACTTCGTGCCGAGCCCACGGAGCAAAGGCGCGCGGTCCGCGTGAAGATCCTGGACCAGCGTCGCGGTGAAGGCGCGGGCCACATCGAACGTGGAGGGACCCTTGTCGCTGGCGGTGTTAAAGGGATCCTGAGGCCATGCCAGCGAAGTTGCGCCGGATGTGCTTCCGATGCCGGGACCCGTCGTGCTGCTGGTGTCGTCCAGAGATTTCGACCAGGTGAAATTGAGCTGCGCTTGCGGTCCGCCGCTCCCAATCGCGCCTTCGAGGGAAGACTGCAGGGCGTGGTAGGTGGAGTGGGACCGGTTGGTCATGAGCATATCGGTTCCGAAGCCTCCAATGATCTGGCCGGCGGAGTTGAATTGCGTGTACGGCGCAAAGGCCTCGGTCGCGCCAGGGAAGGCGTTGGGGAAGTCCATGGCCGGCAGACTGATGCCTGCTGTCCCGACATATCCGGCGCTGAGGCTGAGTCCGCGGACAGCGCGTTCCGCGGTGAACGACCAGGTTCCGAGATACGCATTGCGAAAGTTACGTGAGATGGCCGAGGCGTTCAGGGGGCTGATGAGGTGGCTGGGCGAAAGGGCTGCCAGGGATTGTTCGAACCGGTTGATGTCCCACACCGTGTTGTCGGGGACGCGTTTGGAGTCGCCCGAGGCCAGCACGTTGACCCCGGAGGGTGTGTAGACGGGCGGCAAATCTTCGGGACTGATGACCGTGCCGAGCGGCAGCGGCGCACCGGGAGCGGCGGTGATGCGCGGATAATCCACATAAGGCGCCGCACCGGTGAGCAGGTTGTCCTGCCAGATGTTGGGCGGAATGGTGGTAAGGGCGCCGCCGGCGCGGATGACGAGACCCGATGGCGTCTGCCACGTCAACCGCAGGCGCGGGCCAAAGTTGTTGCCGCCCAAACGGTACGGAGGCTCCGGATTGATAAGGTAGAGCTGCCCGGGTCCGGACGGGCCGTTGCTGAAGTCAAGCCCCGCGGAGCGGCGCGCACGTTCGGTGATGGGCGAGTACAACTCATAGCGGACGCCGTAATCCAGGGTGAAGGCGCCGGACAGTTTCCAGGTATCGGCGAAGTAGAGGTTCATGTTGTAACGCGAGATGGCGGCAACGCCGATCTGGGCGCCCTGCGGGAACTGGGGTGGCGCCACCGCGACGGTGTAGGAGAACGCGCTTCCGAGAAGGAACGCGCTGAGGGTATCGGGCAACTGCTCGCCAACCACGATGTCATGCGCTCCGCTGGCGGAACGGATCGGACTGGTGGCGAAGGCGGCGCCACCGCCGAAGACGTACTGCCCGTTGGGAGCGATTCCGAAATACGTAGAGTCGCGATTGGCCCGGAATTCCCCGCCGAAACGGATGGCGTGCTTCGGAGTGGTCCACGCGAAGCTTTGGCGGACGTGGAAGAGATTGCCTACCGATGTAGTGACCGACCCGCCCGGCGCGTTGAAGGCGGCGTAGGTGCCGTCGCCGAACAGCAGCGACGGGTCCGTGCGGTCGGGGGCAGGGAAGTTCGGGGTGCTGCGAATGAAGCTCAGAGAGCTATCGGTGGTGAACTTGGGCGAGAAGATATGCGTCCAGTCCAGGACGGCGTTCCGCTGGCGATCGACGTAGGTGACGGCGAACGCGGGATCGATAGCCGTCTGGTCCGGGTTCGTGGTGGGACCTTTCAGGTTGTCCAACGTGACGCGCGCAAAGAGCTTGTCTCGGGACGAGAGCTGGTGATCTATGCGGGCCGAGAACTGGTCTGCGCTGGTCACCACTTTGGAGGAGGTCGCGAAGGTGCGCGCTCCGAAAGCTCCTCCGGGGTCGTTGGGAAGCGGATAGCGGCTGAGGATGCGGGCGGACTGGGGGTTGACGGGTACGTAAAGGGTGTCGCCGGGAAAGGCCGTGGTATCGATGCCGGCACGCTCACCCGGGGTGGGAACCGGCAACACCTGAGTAGTGTTCAGGACCTGGCGGAAGCCCTGGTATTCGGCGAAGAACCAGGTTTTGCCGCGGCCATTGTATCCGGGCAGGCGAAGCGGACCGCCCAGCGTGAAGCCGAATTCGTTCCGGCGAAAGGGAGGGATCCGCTGCGGGTTCTCCGGCGTTCGGCGGTCGAAGAAGTTCCGGGCGTCGAAGGCGGAGTTGCGGAGAAACTCGAAGACCGACCCATGCCAGAGATTGACGCCGGAGCGGGTGCGGATGTCCGTGAAACCCGCGGCTCCGCGGCCGATCTCGGCGGGCATCCACCCGGATGACGACTGGATCTCCTCGACGGCATCGACGTTGAAATTCGACAGTGTGGCGCCGCCCATTTCGGGATCGCTGGTATCGGCTCCGTCCATGGCGAAGACTGCTTCGACACCGCGCTGCCCATTCACGGCAAACTGCTGGGTGAAGTTCGCGGCGCCGTTGGTGTCCGTCATGGTGCCGGCGGCGAGCAGGAGGAGTTGGCTGAAGTCACGCTTGTTGAGCGGGATTGCGGTTACGGAACGCCCGCTGAGCGTTTCCCCGCCACTGGCTGTGGCCTGCGAATCGGCCTCCAGCCGGATGGAGCCGCCGGCAAGCAGCGTGAGGTTCGTGGCGCCTTCGACGGGTATCGCGAGCGAGGTTGGCAGATGATAGATCGCGTCGCGCAGGTGGACGGACAAGCGGTACACGCCCTGGGAAAGCGCCGGGAAATGGAAGGTACCGTTCTCGGCGGCGACGCTGGCGTAGCGAGCGTCGTTCGCCTCGAGAAGCAGTTCGGCTTTGGCCGCGGGGGCGCCAGAAGCATCGCGCACGGCACCGTTCCATTCGAACGCTGTCTGGCTGCTGCCGTGAAGCACACAGACGGTTGCGGCCAATGCGGCGGCTGACGCTGATCTCATTATTACAGAGTTTAGCCTCTTTTAAGCACCTTGTGAAACGCGTACACGCCCGACAAGCGTCCGCATGAACCGCCTGGCAGCCGACAAGCGCCGAGACGAGTCAGTCTAGTCTCGGCGCGGCAGCCAGGAGTGCCTGCGCCACATCGCCCGACTATCTTTAGGACAGTGGCGTGCTACTGGAGAAAACACTTCCGAAGCCGCTTCGTCAAGGTTGATATAGAGGGGTACCGAACCTGGAATGCGCAGCGCGAAGCCAATCCACGAAGTCGTGATCACGATCGTGTTGTGTCTCGCGCTTCAGCTAGGCGCCCGCAGCATCGTCCACACCGCGCCATCACCCGATCGATTGCATGCTGTAGCGACCGGTCAAGGGCTACGGTCCGTTTCCGGCTCCCGCCCCCACGCGGCATGCCAAGGACACGCCGCCATCTGCCCACGCCAAGGCCTTCTTCCGCGGCTTGCATCCGGGGGCCGGATCGAGGCTGGCGATCCCGCTGTTCCATCTGCCTTGCCGCATGGCATCCACCCTGGCCGCTCTCCTCCATCGGACCTGCAGGCTGTTCGCATACCCGTTTGAGAGTCTGAAACACCAGGCTTTGAATCGATGGAGGAGAAATGCAGGCATCCTGACCGGCGATTGGGCCGTTCCGGTGAGTATCCCGCAGGCAGTGGTACAAGGCTGGGCGCCGGCGGCAACGCACACGGTACAAGCCTGGCTGACTACCGCGAGCCCAAGCCCCTAACTTTGCGGCAACCGCCGTATTCACGGCGGCGGACCTCAAGTAACCGGTTCCTACAAGACGGAGGTTGCACGGATGTTCTCGAAACGATCAGCCATCGCGATCCTGGCCGGCGTTCTGACGCTCCCGGCATTCGCCGCGGACAGCGGCCTGTGGTTCAACCTGGGAAGCCTCGAGCGAGGGGAGCGGATCGGCATCATCCAATCCGATCAGAAACGAATCGAAGGCCGGTTCGAACATTTCAGCGGGTCAGCCATCACTCTGCGTACCAGCCAATTCGTCACGTTGCCGAAGAGTGACGTGGTCCGGGTCTACCGGCGCCCTCGCACCCACCGGAAGATCAGGGCATTGATTGGCGGGGCAGTGGGAGCCCTGGCAGGCGCACTGTTGACCTCCACGGCCGGAGATCGCTTCCGGAACGAGGGTCAGGATGTTCCCGCGGGCCTCTGGATCGCGGGCGCTTCCGGCATTGGAGCCGGGATCGGGGCAGCCACCGGCGGCGGTTACGAGACCGTGTATCGACGCGGCGGCCGGCCATGAACTGCACGCCTGCCTGATCTGGCCGGCCAAGCGACCCGTGACCTCGCCGGCGCACCGTGTTAATGTCCAATTTCGGACATCAGGATGCCGAATTCGCCCAAACCCGCCCTCGAACGCGCAGCCTATTCAATGATTTACCGCAGCACCCGGATTGCACCACCTTACAGTGCCATGCGCAACCTCCTGCAAGACGTTCGATTTGGACTCCGGGTCCTCTGGGCGAGCCCCGTCTTTGCCGCCGTCGCCGTGCTCACTACGGGACTGGGCATTGCCTGCACTACGACGGTTTTCTCGTGGATCGATGCGGTGCTCCTGCATCCCTATCCGGGCGCCAGCCGGAGCGACGAACTCGCCGTCCTGGAGATGATCATCCCCGGCGCTCCCAACGGCGGCACCAGTCTCTCGTGGGTCGATTACCGCGATTACCGCGATCGCTCGCGCACCCTCTCCGGCCTGGCCATGTGGCGCCAGTGCGCCTTCACACTCGGCGACGGCGAAAAAGCGCGGCTTGCCTGGGGCGAACTGGTCTCCGCCAACTACTTCGAAGTGATGGGCGTCAAGCCGCAGACCGGCCGCGCGTTCACGCTTGAAGAGAGCGGCGACAGCCTCGGCGCTTCGCCCGTCGCTGTCATCAGCACGCACTTGTGGCGCGACTACTTCCACTCCGATCCCGCCATCGTCGGCAAGACCGTGCGGGTCAACCGCCACTCCTTGGCCATCGTCGGCGTGGCGCCTCCGTCCTTTCACGGCAGTTGGCCAGTCATGCAGTACGACCTGTGGGTGCCCGCCACCATGGGTGCGGCACTTGGATCGGTGCCCGAGAGAGCTTTCCACGAGCGCGACTATCGCGGCGAGTTCGAATCCATCTGCCGCCTGCGCCCCGGTGTGTCCGTCTCGTCCGCCCGTTCCGAAGTAGCGGCTCTGGCTGCCAGTCTTGCCGCCGTCAATCCCAAGACCAACTTCGGCGTCGGAGCTACGGTCCTGCCTACCTGGGAAGCTCACAACGGCGTCAACGAGTTGATGCGCGCCCCGCTCCGGATCCTCATGGCGGTCTCGTTCCTCGTGCTGCTGGTGGTGTGCGCCAACGTCGCCAATCTGCTGCTCGCCCGTTCGGTGGCGCGCCAGCGGGAGTTCGGCATCCGCTGCGCTGTAGGCGCCGGCCGCTCGCGCCTCGCTTTGCAGGTGCTCACCGAAACCTTCGTTCTTGCCGCGGGGGGCGCCGGCGTGGGAATTATCATGCTGATGTGGATGCAAGGGGCGATGCTGGCGATGTTGCCCAACGTCGGCTTCCCGGTCGCGGTGGCCTATACCTTGAACCCCCGCCTCCTCCTGTTTACCGCCGCTGCCTGCGTGGTCACGGCGCTGATTTCGGGGGCCTCTCCGGCGCTGTTCGTCTTCCGCTCCAACCTCAACGAAGTGCTGAAGGAAGGCAGCCGCAGCGATGCCGCCGGCGCCGCCTCGCGCAGGACCCGAGGCTTCCTGGCAATTGGTGAGGTGGCCCTGGCCGCCGTTGCCCTGATCGCCGCCGGCTTGTTCATGCGCAGCTTCCAGAAACTCCGCGCCATCCAGCCCGGATTCGACTCCGCCAACGTTCTCGTCGGTCGGTTCTTCATCGAGACCGCGGGATATTCGGGTGAGCAGATCCGCCAATTCTCCCTGCGCCTGAAGGAGCGCCTCCTGACGTCTCCGGAGATCGAGTCGGTCAGCTACTCCGATGTCATCCCGCTGACCACCACGGCCGGTCCTTACAACGATCTGACGGTGGAGGGATACACGCCAAAGCCCAACGAATCCCTGAGCGTGAACCGCGCCATCGTGGGTCCGGACTACTTCGCCGCGATGCGGATTCCGATCCTCGAGGGCCGCGAATTCAACGAGCGCGATGACCCCGCCGCCGAGCCGGTCATCATCGTGAACCAGACCTTCGCCCGGCGCTATTACCGCGGGGAGAGCCCGGTGGGACGCAAGGTTCGCGCCGGCGGCAGATTGTGCCGGGTCATCGGCCTCGCCCGAGACAGCCGGTATTTCAGCCCCGGCGAATCATCCAGGCCGTTTTTCTATCTTTCGTTCCAGCAGATTGTAAATCCATTCCCCGAGTTCTACGTGATGCTGCGGACCAGGATCTCGCCCAACCAGGCGATCCCGATTCTCCGCCGCGCGGTCGCGCAAACCGATTCCAACGCCTCCGCGTACCACGCCATTTCGCTCGCCGAATACATCGAAATCGCGACCTTCGGCCAGAAAGTAGCCGCCCGGCTGATGGGTTCGCTCGCTCTGATGTGCCTCTTACTGGCGTCATTAGGACTCTACAGCGTCATGTCCTACACGGTCAGCCAGCGCATTTCCGAGATCGGCATCCGCATGGCGATGGGCGCCAGTCCATGGAACGTCATCGCCATGGTGGTAGGGCAGGGAATGCGGCTTGCCCTCGCCGGCATCGTACTTGGCACGTTGGCAGCCTTCGCTTTCACCCGCTTCATTGCCAGCATGCTCACCGGCGTGGATGCTTCGGACCCGGCCACGTTCGCACTGGCCGCGCTGTTCCTCTTGACGGTCACCCTCCTGGCCACCTCGCTGCCGGCGTTCCGTGCGACCCGGATCGATCCGCTGCCGGCGCTTCGCAAGTAGCGCTGCGCCCGTGATACCATCGGCGGCTGTGATACGAGGTGAATCATGAAGAACGCCATCCTCATCTTCTGGATGCTGTCGTCCCTGAGCGTGCCGGGCAACGGGCAAGGCGCCCCGGCCTCCGGGCAGCCCATGGCCACCGGCATAACGTTCGCTCCCGATCGGTTGGCCCGCATCGATCGTCTCCTCCAGCAGTACGTCGATCAGAACCGCGTCGCGGGGGCCGTCGCCCTGGTGCTTCACGACGGCAAGCCGGTGTATGAGCACGCCTTCGGATGGAGCGATAAGGAAGCCGGCCGGCGCATGACGACCAACACGCTCTTCCGCATCGCCTCGCAGTCCAAGGCGATCACCAGCACCGCGGTGCTCGCCCTCATGGAGGAAGGCAAGCTCGGCCTCAGCGAGCCCGTCGGCCATTTCATCCCGACCTTCAACAAGACCATGGTGGCCGTGAAGAGCGACTCCGGCGTCACCACCGTCCCCGCCAGGCGGCCCATCAGCATCCAGGATCTGCTGACTCACACCGCGGGCATCTCGTATGGAACCGATCCCCAGGTCGCGTCGTCATACGAGGCCAAAGGGCTGGGGCCGGCAGCGGGCTACGGTTGGTACACTGCGGATAAAGACGAACCCATCTGCGAGACCATGGAGCGCTTGGGCACGTTGCCGTTCGTGGCACAGCCCGGTGAAGCCTTCGTGTACGGCTATAACACCGATATCCTCGGGTGCGTGGTGGAGAAGGCCTCGGGGATGCCCTTCGACGAATTCGTGCGCACCCGGATTACCGGCCCGCTGGGCTTGAAGGACACGCGATTCTACGTGCCTGCCGCCGAGCGCGACCGGCTCGCGGCCGTCTACTCCAGCGGCCGCGAGGGGACGATCGTCCGCGCACCCGACGGTCCGAAGGGACAGGGCGCCTATGTGGAGGGCCCGCGCAAGAGCTTCTCGGGAGGGGCGGGCCTGACCTCGACCGCCCACGACTATGCCCGCTTCCTCGAGATGATCCGCAAGGGCGGCGCGCTGGATGGGGTCCGGATCCTGGCTCCCCGCACCGTGGAGTTGATGACCACCAACCAGTCGGGCACGTTGCATTCCACGACGGGGCTCGGGTTCGGCTTGGGATTCGAGACGGTGGACCGCTACGGCGCGAGCGGCATGGCGGGCGTCGGCGCGTTCGGCTGGGGCGGCGCCTACGGCACGGTCTACCAGGTGGATCGCCAAAGCCACACGGTCATCGTTTTGATGATTCAGTTGATTCCCAATGCTACCGACATCCAGCCCAAGTTCCTGGCGTCGGTGTACCAGGCGATGGTGAATTAAGGAGCGAGCGGATCCCAGCCGGCCGACAGGTCGAGCACAAAGCCGGCCACGGGCCCTTCGCCCTCGATCGACTGGAGGTCGGCGCGAGTCTCCGGCTCCGCTTGTGGACGGTAAATGGTGACCGACCGGCGTTCGGGGTCGATCAGCCACCCCAATTGCGAGCCGTTGGCGAGGTATTCCCGCATCTTCTCGTCGAGCTTACGAGGCCGATCGGAGGAAGAGCGCACTTCGATCACGAAGTCAGGGCAAAGATGCCAGAATCCCGACCGGCTGGCTGGGTCGAGTTGTTTGACGCGGCTCTTTAGCGTCCAGGAAGCGTCGGGCGACCGCCGGGCGCCATTCGGGAGCACGAAGCCGGCGGACGAGCCACAGCCGACACCCCTTCGGTTCTTCACGGCCCAATCGCGGAGTTGCCCCGCCACATCGAAATTCTGCGCTCCGGTGTCAGAGTAGGTCGGCGGCATTACGATGAGTTCGCCCTCAGCGGTGACTTCAAAGAACAGATCGGGATGCTCGGCGCAGAACGCCGCAAACTCTTCATCGGTCATGGGAGGGGCCGTAAGAGTTGCGGGCAGAAACGCGTCATCGATCACGAGTTCCATGGCTTCAGGTTTATCAGGCGACACTACTTGACTACCGTTTTTTCCGCTGCCAGGTTCTCGTACTCGTCCTGCACGCGGACGGCGACCGTGTGCTCGCCCGGTCCTGCATCCAGCATCAGGACGTAATCCAGCTCCGGTGCGTCTGACAGCCCGGTCACCGGCGCTGCCACAGTCCATTCGCCGCCGTCCAGAGAATATTCCGCCTTGCTGACATTATTCAGCGCGTCGGCGGCGTGCCACCGGACCTCGAGCTTGCCGCCGGTGCGCGTGGCGGTCAGGCCGGTAATCTTCGGCGGTGTGTTGTCGATGACGAATACATCGCTCTCCATCCGCGCGGTCAGCGCATCCGGGGGGGGATTGCTGGGCGCGTCGGATGCCGTGATCCGCAGGCGGTACTCGCCGTCGGGAAACGCGGTGGAGTCCCACGAGATGTACTTTTCCGCCACCTTGTCCTTGAGCAGCTTCCACTCCGTCTCGTTCACCCCGCGGATCTCTACCTTGTACATCATCGAATCCCCGTTGGGGTCCGATGCCAGCCAGCGCGCTCCCACATATCCCTTGGCCAGTTGCATCGACGGCGTACTGGTGGCGCTCTCGAGCGAAGCCAACGGACTGCTCGACGCCGGCTTCCTGCCCATCGGCGGAAGCGACAACGTCTGTGCCAGCGCGGAGGCTGCCGACGTGGGGGCGGGGAATTTGTAATTGGGCGGCGTCATCTCGATCTCGTCGATGCGCGGCTCCACATTCTTCGGCAGGTACGCCACGTCCACCGACTCCAGTTCGGGCGAATGCCCCGCACCGCCGGCCGTCAGCGTCGCCTTCCATTGGACGAACCGCGCCGCAGGCGAGGCGATCCTGCCGCCTTTCTGCGCGTTGATGGGCCCCGACCACGGACTCCAGTTCTTCTGAGGCTGGTCGAGATTCCCGCTGCGCGTCGCCACCGAGACACCGCCGCCGTTCATCCTGCCTTCGAAACTCAAACGGCCCCACGTGGAAAACATCCCTGCATCGAAGACGTCGCTTTCGATGGTGCCTTCGTTCTCCAGCCCCGGGCCGATTTCGTATACCTTGCCCACGTTCCCGGTGGCCGCGTAGAGCCTCCCGTCGCCGCCCTGCTGGAAGGCCGTGACCTGCGTGGCCGGCAGCGTCAGCATAGCGGTGTACATCGCCGGCGATTCGATGCGGTACACGTTGCCCTTGTTCCCGGCGCCCAGCAAGGCGTGCCCAGAGCTGTCGAAGGTGATGGCATAGACCACGTCCTGGGTGTTGTTCCACACGCGCCGCGGATACCCGTTCGGCTCGATGCGGTAGACGTCGCTCCCTCCACTGACACTGGCGGGGCCTGCCGCGGCTGGCGGAGGAGCCGCGGGGCGCGCGGCTGCGGCCGGGGCGATGGTGCCGGGCGGATTCACCGTGACCATCGTTGGAGCGGGCGCAGCGTGGGTGGCTGCGGGCGGCGGAGCGGGAGCCTGCTTCGTGCCGACCCCCGCCGCGTAGACCGCGCCGTCCTTAGCCACTGCCACTGCCGTGACTTCCTTTTTGGCCATCTGGTACAGAACGAACCCCTCGCCCGATGGCGACACGCGCATCACCAGGCCGCCCGGATCGGTGCCGGCGATCAGGTTGTCATTCGGGTCCACAACGAGCGAGCGAACGTGGGTCTCCTCTGTCTTGAAGAAGACCTTGCCTTTTCCGTCGGGCGCCACGCGATGAATTTCGCCCCGATCGCCGGTCGCCACAAACAGATCGCCCTTGCTGTCGAACGCCATGGCCCAGATGTACTTCTGCTTCGGGTCGTAGAAGGTCTCCGGCTTGGAGTTGCCGGTGATGCGATAGATCTTGCCGTCCGGCGACGTCGCGGCGTATACCCGATCTTTGGAGTCCACGGCAATCGCATGGATCTCGAGTGAATCCAGGTCGGCCAGCATCTTGCCTTTGCCGTCCGGCGGGATGCGGTACAGTTTCGCGCTGGTGCCGCCGCCGGTGTAGAGATTGCCTTTCGAGTCGCGCGCCAGTGCCCAGAGGTACGCGGACGAAGTGTCGAAGAACTCGCGCGATTGAGGCGCCAGCGTCAGCAGCCCGTCGCTGCGCACCGATAGATTCTTGATGACGCCCTTCTCAAACTCGGCGTAATCGCTTTGCGACCAGGTATGCGTCTGCCCCGCGAACAGGGCCGCGGAAGCGGCGACAGCGGCCGCTCCGGCGGTCCAGAAGCAGACCCGCCGGCGAATCGAAAAACTCGTTTTCATTTGGAATCTGTAGTCCTTCAGAAAGCCCGTTTCCTGCGAACGCCGCCCGCGGGCGGCATTCCGCTCCGGCGCTACTTCACGTGAATCCGCAGCGAGTAGCTGCCGCTCACCACGTAGTCGAACGGCAGCGCCATCTGTTCCGTCGCGGTCTCCGGTGAGGTGATCAGCGACCGGTTGGGCGCCCGTCCCGCCTGCATGACGTTGAGTACCGACGATGGCAGGCTCGGCAGCGTCTTGTCGTCGTAGTAGGCTGTGGGAGAAGACTCCACCAGCGAGACATACAGCTTGTTGTTGGTGCGCTCCTGGTTGATCAGCGAGACCATCTCCGGCAGGTCGATGAACCGGTTCAGCATACCGGCCATGTTCTGCATGCGGTTGACCGTATCGGCGTCGCTCAACACGATGCGGTGGTCGCCCTTGGCCAGGCCTTCCGGAATTCGCACGGTGAATTCGCGCTGGATCGGCTCTCCGCGATACGGCCGCAGAAACACCTTCACCGGGACGGTGTCGCCGGGCCGCACATCGGCATTCGCCACCCAGGCGTTCTCGATGGTGGCCACGCGCCGCTCCGGCAGCAGGTCCACCGTCACGCTCACGCTCTTCAGGTCCGGGGTCTTCACGTTGTTCAGGTAGAGGCGGTTGAACTTGTCGCCCCACCATCCGGCCAGCAGCATGGGCGCCGGCATGGGCATCTCGCCCGAAGCCTGCATCGTGGAAAGGGAGATGTCCGGCTGCCCGTTCATCTGCACCTTGCCGCTCAACCGGTAGGTGGCCTCATCGGCAAACTCGTTCAGCTCCGAGAGGGAATTGTAGAGCGTCAACATCATCAGGTACGGCGTCCACTTCTGGTGCACGAACACGTTGAAGTGGAACTCCTTCTGTTTGCGCACGCTCTCTTTGTCATCGAGCGACCGCACCCGCATGGTCACTGGAATCATCTCCGACTCGGCCCCCAGGATCCCCATGATGCCGCTGTGGCGGTCCTGGTGGAGCGCGCCCACAATCCCGGTGGAATTCGCGAACTTATTCGGCTGGAAGGCCGACGAGAGGGTCATCACCACTTCGCCCTTACTCATCGGCATGTCTACCGGCCCGAGGTTGAAAAACGGATGGCCGAAGGCCAGCACGCGCTTCCCGTCGTTATACGTGACCGTGCCGAGTCCGGTGACGGTGGAATCGCCGGTCACCAGGACCCCGGCCACCGCCTCGCCCGGATTGAGGGAGTTCTGCCAGCCGGGCTCCGGCCTGGTGGTGCGCAAATCGCCTCCTCCTCCGCCTTGCACCGCAGTGATGCCCAACTGCTGAAACATCGGGCCGAACTCCCGCATGGTGCTTTCGGTGAAACCGGAAAACACCAGCGGCGCCTCAATCGGCACCATGATCTGGGTCTGCGGCAGATGCCCGCCCCCGCCCGCGGCCACCGCCTGCCCCAGCAGCCCGCTCGGGACTTCCACCTCGGCCTTGTTCATCGCCGCCAGCTTGTCCGGGGTACGGGCATCATCGGGCTTGGACTTGTCGAATTCGTTAATCTCGAGCATCTGTTCGATGGGCTGGATGCCGCAAATCGCGTCCGGCGAAAAGACGCTCAGGCGCAGCGCCACGGCGCCCACCAGCTTGCCATCGATGTACACCGGGCTGCCGCTCATGCCGCCCGCCACATTGGTGCGCAGGGCCTTGCCGCCCATCTTGGCCAGGATGATGTCCTGCTTCGGTCCCCATTGGTTTTTCCAGCGCCCCAGGATCTCGATCGGAACCGCCTCGGGCACCGTCCCCTGAAAGACCGTCCAAGCCGTCCCCTTCATACCAGGCTTGATGTCGCTCAGGTGCATGATCTCGACCTTGCCGGCCTTGGGAGGAGTTAAGGGGGTATCACCCCCAAATACAGGGAGGGCCAAAACCACGATTCCCATCAGAATCGCGGCGCTTCGAATGTTCATGGGGTCTAAAGCTCCAGTTGCTTTTCTATTGTACTATGGACGTTTTGCTACGCAGGCCCGTTGCGCGTGCCCTCCGAACCGGATCTCGTTGATCGTATTCGCCGCTACGCCGCGGATGTCCCGGCCCGTGGCGCGGTCCTCGGCATCGGAGATGACTGCGCGATCTTCCGCCAGCCGGGCTCGCGGGAGGATCTTCTCTTTACCACCGACCTTCTCATCGAAGATGTGCACTTCCGCCGCGAATCCCATCCGGCGGCCGACCTCGGCTGGAAGGCGCTCGCCCGCGGATTGAGCGACATCGCGGCGATGGGAGGGGAGCCGCGATTTTGCCTCATCTCGCTCGCCCTGGCCCTCTGGGCCGAACCACCATGGGTGGACGCCTTCTACCGCGGACTGCTGCGCCTCGCCCGCCGCGAGCAAACGCCGCTTCTCGGCGGCGACCTGTCGCGCAGCGCGAAAACCACCTGCGACATCGTGGTCTGCGGCTCCGTTCCACGGGGCAAGGCCCTTCGCCGTGACGGCGCGCAACCTGGAAACGCGATCTACGTCTCCGGCCGCCTGGGAGGAGCTGCGCTTGGTTTGTCTACCGGCCGCGGACCGGCCTGGAAACGGCACCTCCATCCCGAGCCCCGCCTGAAGCTGGGGCATTTCCTCAGGACAGGCGTCCGCGCCACCGCCGCGATGGACCTCAGCGACGGCCTTTCGCTCGACCTCCGCCGCCTCTGTCTCGCCTCCGGCTGCGCCGCCGAACTCACGGCGATCCCAGGTGCGGCGATCTTTCCCGGAGCGACTCTCGAGCAGGCGCTGCACGGAGGCGAAGACTATGAGCTGCTGTTCACCGTCCCGGCTCGCGCGGCTGTGCCGGCCCGGTTCGAAGGTCTGCCGCTCACCCGGCTCGGTACTGTGCGCAAAGGACGGCCCGGCGCGGTCTTGCTAGGCGGCGCCCCGCTTGCCCCGCTGGGCTACGACCATTTCCGCGAAGGATGAGTCTTCCGAATCCCGCGTTTCCGCATCTCCGAGGCCGGCCGGTGACTCCTGGTACCATTCGCAAAGGGCGGCCCGGCCGTCGCAGCGATCTATGAGCCTTCCGAATCCCGCGCCGATTCTCGATCTGATCGAATCCTTCCGCCGCTCCAAGACCATGTTCACGGCCGTCTCGATGCGCATCTTCGATCGGCTGCACGAAGCGCCATCGGACTCCGCCGCCCTCGCAGTCGCGCTCGGCGCCGCTCCGGACGCGCTCGAGCGGCTGCTGGCGTCCTGTGCGGCCCTCGGCCTTCTGCGGAAAGAAGCGGGCGTCTATCGGAACGAGCCCATTGCCGAGTGCTTCCTCCGGCAGGACAGCCCCGACACACTCGCCGGCTATATCCTGTATTCCGACCGCGCGCTGTATCCCATGTGGGCCAACCTCGAGACGGCAATCCTGGAAGGGACCCATCGCTGGAAGCAGACATTCGGCTGGGATGGCCCGATTTTCAGCAGCTTCTTTCGCACCGAGGCGGCCATGCGCGATTTCCTCCGTGGCATGCACGGCTTCGGCTCCCTCACCTCACCCGCAGTCGTCGGCGCGTTCGACCTCAGCCGCTTCCATCGCTTTGTCGATCTCGGCGGAGCGACGGGCCACCTTGCCATCGCGGCCTGCGAGCGCTACCCGGCCATGCGCGGTGTGGTCCTGGAACTGGCCCAGGTGGCCCGCTTCGCGCGCGAATACGCCGCGCTTTCCCCGGCGGCCGCCCGCATCGTGGTGGCCGAAGGAGACTTCTTCCGCGACGAACTTCCCGCGGGCGACCTCTATGCGGTCGGCCAGATCCTCCACGACTGGACGGACGAGAAGATCGCGTCGCTCCTCGCCCGCATCTTCGATCGCCTGCCTGCGGGCGGCGGTCTCCTGATCGTCGAAAAGCTCCTGAACGAGGACGGCGTCGGGCCGCTCGCAGCCAATATGCAGTCCATGAATATGCTGATCTGCACCGAAGGCAAAGAACGCAGCGTTGGTGAGTACGCCCGCCTGCTGCGGGCCGCCGGATTCGGTGAGGTGGAAGGCCGGCGGACCGGAGCGCGGCTCGACGCAATCCTGGCGTTGAAGCCTTTGTCGGCGTATCCGCCGGCGCACCGAGACCCATGAAAACCCGCTCGGTCTTCGGGCGCGATGAGGCGCGGGCACTCGTGCCGCGTCCCGACTCATCGGGACGCTTTTTGATCGGCGTGTACAGTGCGGCAGGTTTTGACCGGGACCCTGGCAGCGATCATCCCTGGGCACGACAGCAGGTAGTTAGGTTGTGCTTCCCGCGCTAGCCGAGGCAAGGCGGGTGTAGAGAGCGCCCCTGGCATTGGCTGCTGCGGCTCTTTTTCTCCGGTGCTCCGCGCAACGTTCCGAGAGGGCCGTATTGGGCTTGCGATTCTCCAAGACAGGTTGATAGGTCTGCCCATCGACGAACGCGCGAAGACTGGAACCGGTGGCCGGTCCCAGATCCTTGAATTGGGGTTTCGGACCGAGCAGCAGAATCTGTTCCATATGGTCCGTTTCGGGGTCTACGAAGGAAATGTAGCCACCCGGAAGAATCTGCCGCGGAGCCTTGATATTGCCCCCAAAGCTGTAGCGGGTTCCGCTCGTCGCCACCGGATCGTAAAACCTGGGGGTAATGAAATCGGACACGGCAATTCCCTGGATTTCGTAAGCGAAATCATTCGCTTCGCACGGGTCGCAGGCCTCCACGAGGTACTCGAAATCGCCCGTGGTGTCTTTGACGCCATTCCCCGATATTTTGATTGCCAGGGACGTTTGCAGGCGGTTGCCCATGGGATCGACCAGCATCTCCAAAATCTCGTGGCTCGCGTCGATGGTCCAATCGTTGCTGTCCGGAGTGGCGATCACCTCCGCAAACGGCTGGTTTTTCTTGTCGAGGTGGAATCCGCCCTCGCCCGGTGGCAGGCTGGCTACCAGAAAAACCGGCCAGACGCCAACGGGAATGTGAGTGGCGGAGGGCAAGGCTCGCACAGTCGCCTGCACGTTCCAAACGGGGCCCAAGTCGCGGGTCACCTGAATGGCGAGCGCCGCGGCGGTTTCCTGGAGCAGCTCAGGATCGATTTGTCGAGTACGATCGGCGATACCGACTTGAATAACAGACATTGTTGCCATCCTTTCTACACGGAAGTCCCTATCCTCTTTCCGGGCCTCGTCGCCGGTAGGACGTCAAACAGAAAGATCCCCCGGGGCACCGACGCCAAGGTACGGCTCTACTATTAGAGCGAAGAATGGCGGGAAATTGGGCCAAGCCTGAAATCCAGCGCGTATGCTCGATCACTCTCTACTTCCAATAACGAATATTATGTAAAATTAAATCAGCCCAGGGTCCATGGCCTTGCGTACGCCAGGATCGAGATCCCAGCAAGGGGCCTTTCGTGGCGCGCACTCGACGGCCGACGGCCTATTGCAAAGAAACGGTAGCACCCTTACAAGCGGGCTATTCCGGCTCTTCCTTGACTCGCACGATGCGTCGCCCCGGGGGGTCCGACGGGAATCGAGGTTGGTGGGCCAGCCTGGCTCTCGCTTGAGCTTCCGCAGTCTTGTCCATGGTGATCCACGTCGCCTTCCCGCGTTCGATTCCCAATGGCTCGCCGTACTTCTGCGCCAGATCCTCCGGCATAGACGCCGAAAGCCGGCCAACCGTTGGACCGCCCCAGGAGCGGCTCGGCTTCTCGAGGGTGTAACTCCGGGCCTTGAGGCGCCGCAGCAACTCAGCCACTCGTCCGGTGATAAGGATCAGCCCTGGCAGAGGCCAGATTACGAAGAAATCCTCGCCAGTCCATTGACTCCAGTCCATCAACTTCTCGGGGTGTGGCAGAAAACCGTACCGGACATAGTGGCAGTCCAGGCATCGTTCGATCGGCTTGAGTCCCGATTCCGGCGACGCTACCCCGCCCCAGCCGGTAACCACCAACTCGCGGTACTCGTCTGACACACTCCCGTCATGAAACCGCACACTTCCGGGTTTGAGCCGGTAGCCGCTGGCGCCGATTGCGTCGAGTTCCGCAATCACCTTCTCATGAATCAGGCAACGGCCTAGACCCCAAGTCCAGATCAGGAGTGCATTCCTGCTGATGTACGACACCTTGACCGCGAGATTGCCTTTGAGGCGATGTCCGTCATAATGTAGATAGTCGGCAGTGGGGCACACGCTGATTTCCCAGTCAGCCGCCGTCGCGATCAGCTCCGCCAGAGGACCCGTCGAGGCCGGCCCTGCGAGCCCAAAGTATTCGGCCATTCATATTCTCCCGGGTGCGCCCGCAATCATATACGAGTTTTGCACCTTCGAAGGTCGCGGCACATCCTTGCGACCCCCTGCGCACCTCACCAGACCTGTCGCGGAGCCGGCTCCTTTCGAAAGCCACGCCAGCGACATCCGGCCGTCGCACCAGGATATAATTACGCTTTCAGTCCAGGCCGCGATCAGGCCGGATTATCCGGTTTATGAAACTGAAAGCATTCGGTGCGTTAGCCGCCGTGGTATCGGCCGGCGTGGTAAGTTTCGCGCAGCAGGCCAGGGGTCCCGCGAGATCCACCGGTTGCCCGCCGGAGGGATTCAGCGGGGGATTCAGCCGGGGCTGCCCCCAGAAGCAGTTTGCCAATCCCGCCGACATCTCGGCCATGATGGCCGCGCTGCCGGACAAACCGTACGCTGCGCCACGTAGCTTGCGCCATGTACTGGTGTTGTGTCGAGCATCCGGTTTCGTGCATACTTCCATTCCGCTGGCAGCGAAGATGGTGGAATACCTGGGCGACAAGACCGGCGCCTGGATGACGACCATCACCTACGACGCGGGCGCCATCACGCCGGAAAACCTGAAGCCATATGACGCCATCTTCCTGTCCAGCACTACCGGGGAGTTTCTGGATGATCCGAACGACAAAGCGGCCACCGAGATGCGGCGCCGGGCGCTCCTCGACTTCGTCAAGGGCGGCAAGGGTTTGGCCGGCATCCATGCGGCCAGCGACAGCTACCATACCAGCGGCCCCGCGGTGACCGGCACCTGGCCCGACTTCAACGAATTGATCGGCGGGTTCTTCAAATTCCACTGGAGCTACCCGACGCTGATCTCGGTGAAGGTGGATGATCCCAAGAGCCCCTTGACTGTGATGTTCCCTGCCCGGGGTTTCGAAATCGTGGACGAGACGTACACGTTCGCGCAAGATTCATTCAGCCGGAAACGGGTGCATGTTCTCACCAGCGTCAACTACGCCAAAATGAGCGCCGACGACAAGGCCAAAGAGCCGGCAGCCGGAAGGCGGACCGACGGCGACTACGCGTTGAGCTACATTCAGCGCGTGGGCAATGGCCGGGTATTCTATGAGGCGCACGGCCACGATGAGAGGGTGTATTTTCTGCGGCCCTTTGTCGCTCATATGATGGCGGGAATTCAATACGCGCTCGGGGACCTGGAGGCCGACGACAGCCCCAGTGCAAAATAGGTGCCTGCCCGCTCACGCGAACCCCGACGCTTCCTCGACCGGCCGAATGTCCGTTCACGCTTGCGTGAAAGGAACCTCGTCTCCCCAGAATCTCTCAATTAGCGGGAGGGCGTCTTGGGAAAACCCGGTCGAGAGGAACGTTCGCCGTCCGGTGTGCGAGCCATCATATTCCGGATGCCGGTCGAGATACGTCTTCAGCGCGCGGGCTGTGGCGTCCGGCTGGTGGATCATCCGCACACCAGGCGGCAAGGCCGCGGCGAAAAGATCGGCGACCAGCGGGTAGTGGGTGCAGCCGAGTATCACGCAATCGGGCGCGCCGAGTTTCTGCAGGAGTTCGTTCACGTATCGTTCCACAAGTGCGTGCAAATGGTGGCGCGGAAGTCCGCGCTCGATGGAGCCGGCCAGTTCGGGACAGCTTTGCTGCACCACCGTGAGGTCGGGCCGCCGTTTCCGGATCTCAATGGGGTAGCAATCGCTCTCCACCGTGCGGCGCGTCGCAAAAACCGCGATCGTGCGGGACTGCTTGGTCTGCCGCACGACGCTGCCGGGTTCGTCCCAGCCGATCCCGGTGGCAGCCTCGATAGTCGGTACGACGATGCCAATTACGTTCCGCGCGATCCCATCGTCGCGGCGCCGCACCGGCAGCCACTGCTGCTGGATCCAGCGTAGTGCCACGGTGGAGGCCGTATTGCAGGCCACGACCGCAAGCGTACACCCTTCCGAGAACAATCGCTCCAGGGCCGCGCATGTCAGGTTCAACACTTCAATAGGCGGCCGTACTCCATAGGGCGCGTTGCGGTTGTCCCCAAGGTAGACGAAATCGCGTCCGGGCAGTGCCGCGATGAGTGCGCGATGCACCGTCAGACCGCCAAAGCCGCTGTCGAAAACCCCGATCATCGCGTCAATCATCAGCCTGCTGGCAAGGCATCTGCCGCGAGATATTTCCCGGGATCCTTGTCGAAGGCCTGCTTGCAATGGGGGCAACAAAAATAGACCGTCGCGCCGCCATACTCGGATTTGTGTTTGGCACGGGCGGGTTCCACCTGCATGCCGCAGACGGGGTCGCGGGCCGGAAGATCCGCCGGCGGCTGCGAGACCAGTTTCGCTTGCGTGCCCAGGCGCGGTGTGCTGCGCGCCACGCGAACGATCTCCGCGAGAATGCTGACCGCGATTTCCTCGGGCGAAACGGCGCCGATTTCCAGGCCCGCCGGCGCCTGGATACGGCTTAGCCGCTCCGCCGGCAACCCCTTTTCGCGCAGGTAGTCCAGGAGTTTCCGGGCTTTTACCTTGCTGGCCACGAACGAGATGTACGCGCAGTCCAGGCCGGACACCAACTCCAGGGCTTCCTCGTCGCACTCTCCCTGCGTCGACACCACGATGAATGTCTGCGGTGTGATGCGGAGCGGACGCCGGTCGATTTCCGGGTAGATCGCATCCACGCTGGGAAACTGCTGCTCGCTGGCGCCCGGAGCCACGGCCACAACCGTATAATCGATGGCTTTGGCGAGCCTGGCAAGCGATTGCGCCACCGCGGAACGTCCGAAGATCAACACCTGCGGCTTCGGCAGCACCGGTTCAATAAAGATGTCCAAGGTTCCACCGCTGTGACAGGTCATGGTATAGTCCACGATTCCAGGATCGGAACCGGCGTCCGGATTCGGACTGATGCGGATGAGCCGGGGAGTGCCTTCCTCGAGCGCTTTCAGCGCTTCTTTCACCACGATCGGCTGGGCGCAGCCACCGCCGATCCAGCCCCAGATGGCGCCATCGGTATGGATAATGGCCCTGTCTCCGGGCTTGCCCGAAATCGGCGCTTCAAACCGGACCACCAGGGCAACGGCGAAGGACTCGCCGCGCAGTCGCATCTCAGCAGCTTTACGCAGAAACTCGTCGAACATGGTCAGTCACCGCAGGTGTTTTTCCAGCGCCAACAGGCTCTCCAGGGAATGCGCGGGAGCGAATATATCCACGTAGGGCAAGGCCGCCGCCATCGAGCGAGTGAGTGGCCGATAGCCTTCGATGCCCAAAAGCGGATTGAGCCAAACCAGCTTCCGGACACCGCGCTTGATGGCCTGGAGTTCGGAGACCAGCAGCGAAGGCTCGCCGGTATCCCAGCCGTCACTCAGAATGATGAAGAAGCAGTCGCGCGACAGCGGCTTGCGTGCGTGACGCCGGTTAAAATCGCGCAACGACTCACCGATCCTGGTGCCGCTCGACCAGCCGGCCGGGCGGCGGGAGAGGATTTCGAGCGCGCCTGGCAATTCGGGTGACCGCATCTCGCGAGTGATCTCCACCAGGCCGGTGCTGAAGATGAAGGTATCGGCCCGCCGGAAATGTTTCTGAAGCGCATGGGCGAAGCGCAGCAGGAACAGGCTGTAGAGATTCATCGACCCGCTGACGTCCAGGAACAATACCAGCCGGGCCTGTTGCGGTTTCTTCCGCCGGTAACTCAAGTCCACGGGATCCCCTCCGCGGCCGATACTCCGCCGGATGGTGCGGCGGACATCCAGGCGGCCCGCCGGCCCCGAAATCCGCAACCGCCGCGACAATCGGATGCTGGCACGTTTCAACAGGCGCTGCGCCAGCTTCTCGAGCGCGGCCTGATCGGCACGCGGCACTTGAGAGAAGTCCATGGTGGTGAGCCGCTCATCCGTGCCCGCGCCGGAAGCGGCGTTCACGTCCACGGCCGGGCGGCTGCCCGATCCGCCTTCCACGCCGGCCGACATCCACCAGCCCCGTTGCGCGTGTAGCGGCGGCCCACTGGCTGGCGGCTCCAGTGGCTCCTCACCGCCAGGAAATGTCTCAAAGAGGCGATCGAACAGCTCCCATTCCTCCTTCGAAGAGCAGAGCACCGTGCGCAGGCAGGCGCGGAAGGTCTCGGGCGCCATCTCCGGAAGGACGTGCACGGCTTCCACGGCAGCCACCGTCTCCGTCACGCCCGCGGAAAGCCCATGCGCACGGGCATACCGGCAAAACCCCACGACCCACTCCGTTGGCCGACCAGCCCGACGCGGTTCCATAGTGGCTAAACTTCGCGGGAAAGAATGCGCGCGATCCCCTCTGCCTTAATCTTAGCGCTGTCCTCCGCGGACTTCGCCACGCATCCCAGAGTCTCTTCCGCGGCAGCGGCGTCCAGCCGGTCCTTTCCGAGCGACTCGAGAGCGTAGACGCAATCCAAAGTCTCCGCCACGCCGGGCGGTTTCGCCAGGTTCATTTGTCGAATCGACTGCACGTACTCGACGACCTGCT
Organism: Bryobacteraceae bacterium; assembly: GCA_035501495.1. Taxonomy (GTDB): domain Bacteria; phylum Acidobacteriota; class Terriglobia; order Bryobacterales; family Bryobacteraceae; genus JAIQFL01. The sequence goes on from DATJWB010000006.1 coordinate 26,537, forward strand.
TCCCGAGCGCGGACCCGGCGGCGGGCGCACGCGCCGCCACGATCTTCATCTCCTTTTCCAGGTCCGGATAATCGATCCAGTGGTACAGGCACCTTCTGCGCAACGCATCGCCCAGCTCCCGGGTGCGGTTCGACGTGAGAATGACGTACGGCCGATGTTGCGCCCGGATGGTTCCCAACTCGGGAATGCTGATCTGAAAATCGGAGAGCAGCTCCAGCAGGAACGCTTCGAAAGCCTCGTCGGCGCGATCCACTTCATCGATGAGCAACACAGGCGAGGAGTGTGGCGCGCGAATCGACCGGAGCAGAGGCCGTTCCAGCAGGAACTCGGGGCCGAAGATGTGCCGCACTTTCTCTTCGGGCGTCTCATCACCCCGCTCCCGAATCCTGATCGCGAGCAGCTGCTTCTGATAGTTCCACTCGTAGAGGGCGGAACTGCTGTCGAGTCCTTCGTAGCACTGCAATCGGATCAGGTCTGTGGCCAGCGCCGCAGCCAGTGTCTTGGCAACCTCGGTCTTCCCGACTCCGGCATGGCCTTCGATCAGCAGCGGCTTGCCCAGCTTGACGAGGAGATAGATTGCCGTGGCCAGAGTCCGGTCCGGAATATAGCCGCGAGCCTCGAAGGCGCGAATCACACCGTCGATATCGGCGATTTCGAGTGGTCGCGGAGACACCGGGCCGCCTTACGCGGAGCCTCCCAACAGACGGTGAAAAAAACGCCGGATCGCAGCCCGCAAGGCCGCAAAGAACACCGCTGCGGCGTTGACCGGCTCTGCCGGCGGTTGCTCCGGCGCCGTGGTCTCCACGGCAACCGGCGCGGCGGGCGTCGGCGCGACCGGATCCTGGCCCGCGGCCGGCGCGACCGCAGGTTTGACAGCTCCGGCGGATTCCTGAAGCCGCTTTTGGAAGCGCTTCGTGAACTCACCGAACATCACGTCGGAAACGTCGTTGATCATCCTGCCGCCGAACTGCGCGAGAATTCCGATGACGTTCACTTCGGCAACGGTAGCGACCTCGGTGCCTCCATCCGGCAGACTGCGCAACCGCCCCGTCATTTTCATCGAGGCACTCCCCCGCCCCTTCACATCCTGGCCCTTGCCCACGAGTTCCATCTCGTGCGCCGCCGCGTCCAAGCGCTCGAAGCGAACCTCGCCCTTGTAGTCGGTTACGCTGGGGCCTACCTTTACGCTGACGGAGCCTTTGAAGGTCCGCTCATCCACCGCCTCGGTGATCCGCGCTCCGGGAACACAGCCCGCCACGTTGCGCGGATCGCTCAACAGCTTCCAGACCTGGTCAATCGGTTCTTGAACCTGAAACGTCTTTTCGATGCGGACGGCCATCGCCTAATCCACAACGCCCTTCTGCTTGAGAATTTGCCAGACCTTCCAGGGCGTAAGCGGCATGTCGATATGCTTCACGCCCAGGTGCGCCAAAGCGTCCACCACCGCGTTGACGAAGGCCGCCGGCGATCCCACGTTGGGCGATTCGCCCACCCCTTTGGCGCCGAACGGATGGTGCGGCGAGGGAGTGCAGGTCTTATCCGTCTCCCAGTGCGGCGTTTCCATGGCGGTGGGCACCAGGTAGTCCATGAAGTTGCCGCCTTGCACGTTGCCGCTTTCGTCGTAGCTGATCAGCTGCATGAAAGCGATCCCCAGGCCCTCCGTCAGCCCGCCGTGGATCTGGCCATCCACGATCATCGGGTTGATGATGTTGCCGCAATCGTCTACTGCGATAAAGCGCCGCACCTTGGTCTCGCCGGTGCCCTTGTCGATGTCCACCACGCAGATGTAGGTTCCGAAGGGAAAGGTCAGGTTCGGCGGATCGTAGTAATGGACCGCCTCCAGTCCGGCCTCGAGCCCCGGCGGAATATTGGTATACGCAGCGAAAGCAATCTCCTGGATCGTTTTGGATTTTCCGGGAACGCCCTTGACGGAGAACCTGCCGGGCTCCCATTCCAGGTCTTCTTCGCTCGCCTCCAGCAGAAAGGCGGCGATCTTCTTCGCTTTGTCGCGGATCTTGCGCGCGGCCATGGCACCGGCAGCGCCGGCCGTGGGAGTACTGCGGCTGGCGTACGTTCCCAGCCCGTACGGCGCGGTGTCCGTGTCGCCCTCTTCCACCGTGATGTCCGCAACCGGGATGCCCAGTTCCTGCGCCACGATCTGGCCGAAGGCCGTCTCATGTCCTTGCCCTTGCGACTTGGTTCCGAACCGCGCGATCGCCTTGCCGGTGGGGTGAACCCGAATCTCGCAACTGTCGAACATCTTGATTCCGGCGATGTCGAACGTGTGTGCCGGTCCGGCGCCGACGATCTCCGTGAAGCTGGAGATGCCGATCCCCATCAATTCGCCTTTCGCCCGTTTCGCGGCCTGTTCTTTGCGCAGCTCCTGGTAGCCGGCCATTTCGAGCGCCCGGTTCATGGCGGCCGCGTAGTTGCCGCTGTCGTAGCTCCAGCCCAGCGGCGACTGATAGGGGAAGCGGTCCGGGGGAATGAAATTCTTCAACCGCAGCTCGGCTGGATCGGCCTTCAATTCCTGCGCCAGAACGTCCATCGCGCGCTCGATGAGGTAGGCGGCTTCGGTGACCCGGAACGAACAGCGGTACGCGATGCCTCCGGGTGCCTTGTTGGTGTAGACGCCGTCTACTTCGCAGAAGGCTTTCTGGAAGTCGTAGGAGCCGGTGCACACGCTGAACAGGCCGGCCGGGAATTTGCTGGGCTGCGCCGCGGCATTGAATGCGCCGTGGTCCGCGAGCGTTTTCACGCGCAACGCCTTCACCCTGCCGTCGCGGCCGGCGGCGATCTCCGCGGTCATATGGTAGTCACGAGCGAAACCGGTGGACTGCAGGTTTTCCGAGCGCGTCTCGATCCATTTCACGGGGCGCCCGAGTTTCAGTGACGCCACCACGGCGCACACGTACCCGGGATAAATCGGAACCTTGTTGCCAAAGCCGCCTCCGATATCCGGCGAGATGACGCGAATGTTGTTCTCCGGAATGCCGCCCACAATCGCGAACAGCGTGCGGTGCGCGTGCGGGGCTTGCGAAGTAAGCCAGAGGGTGAGCCTCCCGGTCCCCGTGTTGTAGTCGGCAACGCAGCCGCAGGTTTCGAGCGGAGCAGGATGGCACCGTTGAAAAATCGCGTTCACCTGCGCCCTGACCTCGGCTTGCTGGAAAGTCCGGTCGGTGGCCTCTCGGTCGCCAACCTCCCAATGAAAGATGTGGTTGGTCTTCTCCTCGCGGTCCTCGCGCAAGATGGGCGAATCGGGATCGAGGGCGCGATGGGGATCCACCAGCACGGGCAGTTCTTCATACTCCACTTCGACCAGCTCGGCGGCATCGGCGGCGGTATAGCGGTCCTCGGCCACCACGAAAGCAACTTCCTGCGACTGAAACAACACCTTGTCAACGGCCAGTACCATCTGCCGGTCGTGGAATAGCGTGGGCATCCACGCCAGCCCCGCCTTCTCCAGGTCCTTACCGGTGATCACCGCCAGCACGCCGGGCAGCGCCAGGGCGTTCTCGACGTTCACGCTCCGGATGCGCGCGTGCGCAAAGGGACTGCGCACCACCTGTCCGTAAACCATGCCGGCAAGGCGGACGTCATCTACGAAATTGCCCTTGCCTTGAATGAGCCTCAAGTCTTCCTTGCGCTTGACCGAATGGCCGAGCCCGCCGATCTCGGGCGAGGTTTTCGCGATCATGCCGCCACCCCCTCCTGCTGCATCTTGGCCGCGGCATTCTGAATGGCCTTCACGATGTTCTGGTAGCCGGTGCAGCGGCACATGTTGCCGGAGATGCCCCAGCGTATTTCTTCCTCGCTGGGCGAAGGATTCCCGCGGAGCAAGGCGTACGCCGAGAGGATCATGCCGGGCGTACAGAAGCCGCACTGCAGGCCGTGCTCCTCATGAAAGCCCTGCTGCAGCGGGTGCAGTTTTCCGTCGCGCATCATGCCTTCAATCGTGAGGAGTTCGCGCCCGTCCGCCTGCACCGCGAAAAACGTGCAGGACTTGATCGGCCGGCCGTCGAGGATTACGGTGCAAGCTCCGCAGTTGCTGGTGTCGCAGCCCAGGTGCGTACCAGTCAGCCCCAGGACATCCCGGATGAAGTGAGCCAGCAGGAGCCGCGGTTCGATTTCGGCCTCCCGCTCCTGCCCGTTGAGTTTCACATGGACCCGCTGCGTCTTGGCCATCCCCGGTTACCTCCGCGCTCTCTCCAAGGCGCGCACCAGGGCGCGCCGGGTCAATTCCTTCACCAACCCCCGCTTGTATTCCTCCGGGCCGCGCAAATCCGAGCTCGGTTGCGATTCGTCCGCCGCCAGTTGCGCAGCCCGGCCGGCCGCGGCCTCATCGAGCTTTTTGCCCCGCAGCGCCTCTTCAGCCTTCCGCGCCCGGATCGGCGTAGGGCCGACGTTGGTGAGCCCGATTCCAACCTGTCGGCAGGTGCCGTTCGCGTCCACCGTGAGTTGCGCCGCGACCCCCGCGGTGGCGAAGTCGCCCACTTTGCGTTCCAGCTTGAAGTAAGCACCCCCGCTGCCCGCTGGGGGAATCGGAATGCGGATCTGCGTGAGGATTTCCGCGGGCTCCAGCGCAGTGGTGAAGATGGATACAAAGAAATCGTCGATGGCGATCGATCTCTCACCTTTTGGACCTGCCGCGACAACTTCTGCCCGGAGCGCCAGCATGGTGGCCGGATGATCGTTGGCGGGATCGCCGTGCGCCAGGTTGCCGCCGGCAGTTGCGAGATTTCGCACCAGGGGATCGGCAATGACTCGCGCGGTATCGTGAAGGATCGGGTACCTGGTGCGGATCAATTCGGACGTTTCGATATCGGCCTCGCGAACCAGGCCGCCGATCTGCAAAAAGCCGCCTTCCTCGCGGATGCCGCCCAGCCCTGGAATCGCATTGATATCGACAATCCACGCCGGACGCGCCAACCGGAGCTTCATCATGGGAATCAGGCTTTGTCCGCCACTCAATACTTTGGCATCTTCGCCGTGCTGCTCGAGCAGCGCGATCGCCTCGGAGATCGTCGTGGGCCTGACATACTCAAACGACGGGGGAATCATCGAAGAGCCTCCACTCGTGCAAAGCAGTCTGTACTTGGACCTGAGTGCTGCGGGAATTATAGAATGGATCCAGCGCGGATGTCGATAGAGATTCTCACAAAATCCAGCCAGATGGCCGCACAAGGAAAGCCGTTCGCAGTCGCGACGGTGGTGCGTGTGGAAGGCTCGTCGTCGGCCAGGCAGGGCTCTCAGGCGATCATCGACGCCGCGGGGAAGATCGTGCTGGGATGGGTCGGCGGCGGATGCGCCGAGAGCACCGTGAGTCACGAGGCGCGCCAGTGCATCCTGCGAGAGCAGCCGCGCCTGATCACCCTGGACATGACCGATGAGATTCTGGGGGTCGGCATGCCCTGCGGCGGAAAGATGGACGTGTACATCGAGCCCGTGCTGCCGAAGCCCGAACTACTGATCATCGGCCACGGCGCCATTGCCGAGGCGTTGGCCCGGCTCGGAGCACTCTTGCATTTCTCGGTCACGGTGGACGATCCGGGCGCCAATCGCCAGGCCTTCCCCGACGCAGATCGTCTGCTCACCGATGACTTCGATCTCAGCGGATTGACCATCGGCCCGCGTACGTTTATCGTCCTGGCCACGCAACACAAAGGCGACCACCTGTGGCTCGAGAGGGCCCTCGCCACCGACGCCGCCTACATTGCCATGATTTCCAGCCGGCATCGCGCGCGGCTGGTTCTGGATTACCTGGCGGCATCCGGAGTCGCGCCGGAAAAACTGGATCGGGTGCGCGCGCCCGCCGGGCTCGATCTCGGCGCCGGCACGCCGCAAGAAATCGCCCTGAGCATCATGAGCCAGATTGTGGCGCTGCGGCGCGGAGCCGGCGGCCACGCGGCCGCTCAAACGGCAGCAGGGTCCGTCAAAGTGGTCAGCCAGTGCGATGCCGGGATCGAGATTCTGCCACAATCTCGGCCATCACGCTGAGGGCGATCTCTTCCGGATTTTGAGCCCCAATCGCGATTCCGGCGGGCGCCCGCACGGCAGCCATGCGTTCAGCCGTTGTTCCGTTGGCCCGCATCGCCGCGAGGACCTCCTGCGCTCTTTTCTTGTTGGAGACAAGCGCGACATAATCCGCTTTCGCCAGAAGCGCCTGCTCCACCGCCTCTTCATCGAACCTGCCCCGGCTGGCCACCACCACGTACGTTCCCCCAGCCGCGGGAAGCCGTGACAGATCCAACGTGTGGAGCACATAGTCGGCGCTGGCGGTCTCCCGGATCGCGAGAAACGGATCCACCACTACGACTGTGAAGTGCAGCAGGTTGCCCAGCTTCACCAGCGCTCGCCCGACCGCTTCGTAGCCGACGATCACCAGTTGCGGCTGCGCCCCGGCGCTCGTGCTCGTGTCTCCCGCTTCGAGACTCGCCTCAACGCCCATGCCTCGCGCTTCGATCTCCGCAAGCTTTTCGAAATCGGCCGGAGTATCCACATCCAAAAGAATGCCTGCATCGTCCACCGGCACCTTGAGGATGTTCTCCGTGTGGCTACCGAAGATGGCGCGGCAGCCGATATCGCCGGCAAGACCGGCAAGCTCGGGAAAAACGGAGCGGTCCAGCAGTACCGGATTGCCGCGAAAACCCTGATACAGCGGGATCGCGATCTGCGGCTGCCGCTCTCGATGCTGTCCGATCAGGCGGTCGATCGTGGCGGCTTTCAGGAACGGTTGATCGCCCAGGATCACCAGCGCGGCTTTTGCGCCCGGATCGACCGCGGCAATCCCGGCGCGCAACGAAGTTCCCATGCCCTCCGGATAGGCTTCGTTCAGCACCACACGCGCTCCATCGAGCGAAACCTGCTGCCGGATGGCATCCGCCGAAGCGCCGAGAACCACGATGATCTCCTCGACCTCCGATGTGCCGAGAATCTCCAGCACAACTCTGAGCAGCGGCTTGCCGCCAACGGGCAGCAGTTGCTTGGGGCGTCCCATACGGCTCGACATTCCGGCCGCAAGGACGATGGCGGAGACACCAGAACTGGACTGCTGTCGCATCAAGGCTAGGCTAGAAAAACCCGGCGCTGCCAGTCAAGAGCAGAGAGGCATTGCATTCCGCTTCCGCGGCGAAACAGCGCTACGCGCGAAACCCGATCCCCTGCTTTTGCAGGTAGGCTTTGGCGATTTTGGCGTTCTCGATCGCGGGCACCGGCTGCGGCGGCGGCGAATCCAGCTCCACCATGATGTGGCCGTCGGTTTTCCGGCCTTCCATCATGTCCAGGATTGCCGGAATATCGACTTTACCCTGACCCAAAGGGCAATAACCCAGGTATTCGGCGCCGCCCACATAATCCTTCAGGTGCATGTGCTGCACCAGGGGGAGGAAATCCTTCACCACCTTGACCGGGTCCGAGCCGCCCTTCTGCAACTGGCCGATATCCGGGCCGAACTTCATCACCCGGGTGTCCACCGCCTCCATCACCGCGTAGGTTTCGTCGCGCGATTCGACGCAGGTGCCGGTGTGCTGGTGGAGCACCGCGGTCAGGCCAAGGTCGGCGACCGCCTTACCAAGCTCGTTCAATGTGGTCAGGATGTCGTCTTTGTGGGCTTTGAAGTCGTAGCTGTCGCGTCTTACGCCGTTCGGCCCGACAACCACGATTTTGCCGTTGTATTTCTTCACCAGACTCGCCCAGACGAGAGTCTTGGCAATCGAGTCCTTGCGTGCCGCCGGATCGGAGAGGTTGGTGTTGCAATAGGCGGAGATCAGGGGAAGCTTGTGCTCTTGGAGCAGCGCGCCGACGCCGCCCTGCGCCTCCATGGCTTCGATCTGATTGCCGAAGAGCTCGATCCCGTAGAAACCAAGCCCGGCGATGTCGCGGATGGCCGCGGCGACGTATTGCGGATCCACCATCGGATTGATCGGGGGTGGCGGCGTGATCCTGCCGCCCAGCGGAATCCAGGTAAGGCCGGTGTGGCCGACGTGTAACGTGAGTTTCCTGGCGGCTGACGCCGAAGGGAGGAATGGGCCGGCGCCCAGAACGGTGGCAAAGCTGCGCCTGGTCATCATGGGCCTTAGTCTAACCACTCGAATGCGCGATCCGCAAGTCAGATTGCGCGATATGCGCGGCACGAAACGCAAGCCTTACAACGCAACGAGCTCGATGCCTTCGCCTGTCCCGAGATTGCGCGAGTACTTTTTGTCTTTGGCGTTGTTCCAGTGTTCGTGCACCCCAAGACTCGCCATCCGGGAACCAAACGGAGTGTAGACCGTGCCGGAGGGCGGCTTTTCAATCAGGGCGGCCTCATGCAGGAAGTTGTCCGGATTGCCCCGAACCGCCAGCGCCCGAGGTTCGTTTCTCAGAAAATCCAGCCCCACGGAATCGATCGCCACGGGGTCCTGCGACATGAACAGGCTCGCGGTCCATCGGTCGCCGAAGGAGAGATAGCGAACGATGTTGATCTCGCACTCCTCCGCGGCATAGAGCCCGTCCACCATGTAGAGCATGGTCTTACCACCCAACTGGCGGTGCCCCATGATGTCGACCAGGGCATTGTATGACCCCATCGGCCGCGTCTTGCTGATGTAATTGTGCAAGGGGCGCGGGCCCCAGTAATCCTGATTCCACCAGTAGATCGAGCCGAAATTGTTTTTGGTGGTCAAAGTCACACCGGCGATGTTGTGCGGCCTCAACAAGGCGTAGTTGATCCGGTACTTGGCTTCGACCACGGCCGTCGGGACGTACGCCACCGGCAGCTCCGGAGTAGAGAAGCGAATGGGATCGGTCTTATCGGGGACCGTGGCGACGCGTCCGTTACCCGCGGTGCGCACGTTCACCAGGAAGGTGATATCGCGAAAGGTGGGATCGGCCTCGGCGCGGATCCGCTCGTATACCGGGTCGCTGATATAGCGGTCGTTGGCCACGTCATAGATCGTGATGTCCTTGCCCGGCACTCCGGCGTTCACCACCAGTTGGCGAATGAGCGAATGCACCATCTGCGGGCTCGGCATTCCGCGGCCCGAAGGCCATGGCTTGGGCGGCGAACCGGGCCGGTCGTTATTGAAATTGACTTTGATCGTGATCTTCTCGCCCGGCTTGTAACCCGCATCGCCCAGGTTGCGGGTCTGGTTGAAATGGCGAAATAAAGTACTCCAGGCGTTTTGATCGGATTTTTCGCCGGTCAAGCCCCGCAGAGAAGAGGAGACCATCTCGTCTACGATCTTAGGATCGCAGTTGGCATCGTCCCACCATTCGCCCGTGGCTTTGGTCACGGACATCCGTTCGGTCTGGCCATCCCAGCGCGCGACCTCGGGCCTGTGCGCCCAGGTTACTCTACCGGGGTGAATACCCTTTCCGACTCCGATCGGTTTGTTGGGAGGATCGCTGGGGACCCAGAAATCCTTGGGATCTGCGGGGGCGGGGCGCACCATCGCTGCCGGGTTTTGTGCCTGCATATAAGGGCAGACGCCCAGGGCGGCCGAGGCCGCCAGTACATCCCGCCGCGACCATTTCGCGTTATGTTCCATCTCAAAACCTCACTCATGCATTGGTCCGTGGCCCTCGACGCCAGGGTGAAGCGCACGATTGCAGGACATCCCCGCCCCGGTTCGAACTTAGACCGGCAGCTTCCAACCCTCGCGATAAGCTCGCTGAAACAGGTGATTCGCTGCGTCGTTGTTCTTGAATCTGCCCTTTTCCGCGTCGTAATCCAGAGTCTTCCCTTTCTGGAGGCAGGCGATATTGCCGAGCAGTGCGACTTGGGTCATCGGTCCGGCGTACCCGAAGTGCGAACCAGCCTGCCGGCCCGACTTCGCGGCTTCGACCCAGTCCATCCAGTGGCTGAACGGGCGCGGCAGGGTGGCGTCCGGGCGCTTGTAGGACTTGTCCAGCTCCGGCGGGTAGAGCGTCAATTTGTCGGGCGTGCCCCAGGCGACCGGTTTGTAAGCGCCGCTGGAGGCGCTTCGCGGCTGGCTGGCGTAGATGGGGCCGAACACGATGCTGCCTTTGCTGCCGTAGAGCACTCCCCCGCCCTGAACCGGCAGCTTGTCTCCTTCTTTCCAACCCATGGGCAGCGGGATCGAACCGGAATTCTCGCCATAGTGCCAGGTGACATTGACCGGCGGCTTCTTGCCGCGCGCCGGAAAGCTCCAGCGGATCTCGGCGGCATAGGGAAAGGTCTGTTTGTTGGTCGCCGGATCGAACCCCGCTTCCGGATTGGCTTCCACCTGGTTCGGCATGCCCAGATCGAGCGCCCAATACGCCGGATCCATATAGTGGCAGTTGTAATCGCCCAGGGTGCCAGTGCCGAAATCGCGCCAGCGCCGCCAGTTGTTCGGAAGGTATACCGGGTTGAACGGACGAAACGGCGCCGGCCCCAGCCAGAGGTCCCAGTTCAGCTCCCGTGGCACCGCGTGATCCTCGGTAAGAATCCTGGGAATGTCCGCGTATCGCACCATGTTGGTGTAGGACCGTTGGGACGTGCCCGGCTCCACTCCCAGAATGCCGGTCCGCAGAAACAGGTGCACCTCCTTGACGTCGCCGATCACGCCGTCGCGCACCCACTCCACCAACTGCAAACAGTCCTCGGAAGAGTGGCCTTGGTTGCCCAATTGCGTCGCGACTTTATATTTCTTTGCCGCGGCCATCATGGCGCGTACTTCGTGGATCGAGTGGGCCAGCGGTTTTTCGCAATAGACATGCTTGCCCATCTTCATAGCCGTGATGGCAGCGAACGCATGCACGTGATCGGGCGTGGCCACCACCACGGCGTCGATGTTCTTATCCTGCTCTTCGAGCATGATTCGCCAATCGTCGTACCGCCGGGCGTTGGGGAACCTTGTGATGACTTCACACGCCCGCGGGTGGGTGTAGCCCGGCAGGGGCCGCCAGTCCACGTCGCAAAGCGCTACCAGATTCTGCCCGCAGTTGTGAAGCTCGCTGACGCTGATCTCCCCGCGGCACCCGATGCCGATCACCGCGATATTGAGTTTTTCGCTTGGAGGAGTGGCGCCTCCGCGACCCAATACCCGGGGAGGCAGAATGCTGAACGCCGTCGCGCCCAGGCCGGCCCCGATAAAACCTCGCCGTGAGATATGTTTCATGGCAGTCGTACTCGCACCTTTCTACTTGCTCCTGCGATGAGCACAATACGCAAGATCCATTGCGCAGAGTATATCTCCATTTACTCCGGTATTCAAGGCTTTCAGACCCTATTAGATCTGTTCATGGATCTCCCCAGCCTGCCCTGCCAGGGAATCAGAGGAGCAGTCCAAAGCTGCGATGATGGATTATTGGGCTGATCAGCCGACCTCATCGCCGAAGCCATGTCTCTTAGCCACTTGACCATCCGCGAGATCGAAACCATCCCCATCCGCGTGCCGCTGCGCCAGATCTATCGTGGAAGCTATTACCAGATGACCCATCGGGCCACGGTCCTCACGCGAATCCACACCGACGAAGGCATCACCGGCGAGGTCTTTGTCGGCGATGAGGACCACATCAACGATCAGATCGAGCGTGTCATTCGCGACGAAATCACTCCCCGCCTGACCGGCGCGGACGCCTTGGCCACCGAACGTTGCTGGGAGCTGGCACGGCCGGCCACTTTTGACATTTTGCGCGACCGCCGCATCGGTCTGGTAGCCTGCGCGGCGGTCGATGCGGCCATTTGGGACGCCGTGGGCAAAGCGCTCCACCAGCCATTGTGGCGCTTGTGGGGCGGCTATCGGAATTCGATCGGCGTCATCTGGACGGGCGGCTACTACCATACCGATCTGTCCATCTCCGCGGAGATGGCGGCGGCGCGCGAAGCCGGCATCGCCGGCATGAAGTTCAAGGTCGGCGGGCGTTCCCCCGAGGAAGATGCCCGGCGCTTCATCGAAGCCCGCAAGGCCGCCGGAAGTGAATTCGTCCTGATTGCCGATGCCAACCAGGGCTACACACCGGACGAGGCCGTGCGCTTCGCGCGCCTGGTGGAAGATTACGATCTCTACTATTTCGAGGAGCCGTGCCGCTGGCACAACGACCGCCGCGCCATGCGCGACGTGCGGTACCGCGCCGGAGTCCGCGTGTGCGCCGGCCAAAGCGAACTTTCGGCCGCCGGCTGCCGCGATCTGATGGTCGAATCCGCCATCGACTTCTGCAACTTCGACAGCTCGTGGTCGGGCGGCCCCACGGAATGGCGGCGCGTCGCCGCGATGGCTTTAGCCTTCGACGTGAGGATGTGCCATCACGAGGAAGCCCACATTGGCGCGCACCTGTTGGCCGCCATCCCGCACGGGACCTTTGCCGATACCATGCACCCCGACCGCGACCCCATCTGGAACCACATGATTGCCAACCGCCCCGCACTCGGGAACGGACAGATCACTCTACCCGAGAGGCCCGGCCTCGGCTGGGAACTCGACGAAGACTTCATCAGCCGGTTCCGCATCTCCTTTTCGCGGTGACGCGCCCGCCGGGTACACGCGTACTCAGCGGGCCTGCACCGCCGTCCTCTCAATAGGTAAGCTTCATCGCGAGTTGGATCAGTCGCGGCGTGTTCAGTTGGCTCGAGATGATCCCGAACGTGTTGCCCGCCGCCGTGCTGGCCTGCACACCCGGATTGCCGAACTGCACGCGGTTGAAAAGGTTGAAAGCTTCCGCGCGAAACTCCAGCCGGAAACGTTCGGTGAGCGTCGTAATTTTGTAAATCGAAGCGTTCCAGTTGTTGATTCCGGCGCCGCGCAATACCGGGTCGGTACGGCTTTCGCTGCCGAAGGTGAAAGCTCCCGGCACCGAGTAGCAGGAAGTGTTGAAGGCTTGCGTCAGCCTCTTTTGTATCGGACCGCCGATCACGGGATTGCACCCTGGCACCACATTGGGCCTCAAGCCGGTATTGAAGCCGGTCAGGTTCGGGGTGGCGGTCAGGGCCAGAGGAAAACCGTCCTGGAATGTGGTCAGGCCGTTGACGCCCCATCCCGAAATCAGCTTGTCGGCCGCGCCATGTACATCCGGCAGGAACTTCTTTCCCTTCCCGAACGGGAGGTCTACCACGTAGCTGATCGTCAGCCGAGAGCGCGAGTCGAAGCTGGAAAGAGCGTATTCGTGCCTCAGGTTATACCAGTCCTGGATGCCCCCCACTCCCGTGGCCGAATCCAGCCAGCTGGTCAGCGTTTCCACGTCGGAAATAATCTTCGAGAAGGTGTAGGCTGCCAGCAACGTGCCTCCGGACGAGAACCGCTTCTCCACTTTTGCCTGGAGTGCCTGGTACGAGCTGTTCCCGATGTAGGCGCCGGGATCCAGACCCGCGGTGTATTGCGGGAATGGCAGAAGCAGTTGTCCCTCCTGCACTGTAGGTTGGGTCAGCGCGCCGTTCAGCACCATGCCATAGAACGGGTTCGAAACCTGGGTCAACAAGCCGCTGCCGAGAGACAGCAGCGGCGTGGGAAGCGCGTCGATCTGGAAAGCACCCTGGGGTAAGTGCGTCCCTTTCAGACCCACATAGGAAGCCTCCACCGCCGTGCTGCTGGGCAATTGGTGTTGCACCGTAAGATTCCACTGGTACGTGTTCGGGTATGGCACATTCCCCTGTGGGAAACGCGTGCTGCCCCCCACCCCCAACAGGGTCGCGTTGAAGTTCGGATTGCGCCCCGGCGCGTCCAGAAAGCCGCTCGGGAAGGGATTGCTCCAGGCGTTCAGCGGCGTCACGCCGCTGTTGATCGTACTGACCATGATGTTCTGGATGTAGTTGATGGCATCCTGAGTGGGCCCTTCCGGAAAGTTCAGGTTGGCGGGCGAAAGGAATAGCCCCGCGCCCGTGCGGATCACTGTCTTGTCGCTGATGCGGTAGGCGATCCCAACGCGCGGCGCGAACTCGTGGAAGTGCTCCGGGTACAGGCCGCGCTCCGGATGGCCCGGAGTATTCACCAGCACGAATGCGCCCAGCACCGGATGTCCGTTCAACGTCACCCCATTCAATGCCGGGTTGGGTAGATTCCCGTTGAACACATCCTGGCGGTCGAACCGTTCGGTATAAACGCCGGGGATCTCCCATCGCAGCCCGACGTTCACCGTCAGCTTCTGATTCACCCGGATTGCGTCGTTCGCATAATACCCCTGATAGTGAATTCCTCCCGCGGTGAAAGGAGCAATCTGCAAGGTACCGCTGGCCGGGTATCCCAGCAGGAAGGAGGCGAAAGCGCCGCCGGTTGCCCCCGGGCTGAGCGCGTTTGCCGAAGTGAAGATGTTGTTGAAGGTGAACACACCCCCCGGCTGGTTGTTTTGAAAATAGTTGATGTCCATCCGGCGGAACTCGCCCCCGAACTTCAGGGTATGGCGGCCCTTGATCTTGACCAGGCTTTCAGTAAGCGTATAGGTATTGTCGCGGGAGTACAGCAAACCGCCGCCGATGAAGTTATAGCCGGTAACCGACGGATACGGCGGCGTGGACGAATTCGTGAAGCCGTTGCCCGCGTCGATGGTATCCATGTAAGCCGGAAAACCGAAAGTCTTCGCCAGGTCGGTCCCGACGAACCCGGGAATGCGGCCGTAAAACCAGCGCATGAATCCCAGGCGCGCATCCACGATCGTCGTGGGATTCAGGGAGTAGGTGTCGGCGAGAACGGCCTGATCGGTAATAAAGCCCTCGGGAGAATATGGGTCGCCATTCAGGAACCCGTTCCCATACGTGTTCACCGGCAGGTTGCTCGACTTCCAGCGGGTGTAGCGGGCCAGGACACGCTGATTGTCACTCGCGTTCCAATCGCCGCGGAAGTTGCCCTGATCGTTGTTCCCGCCCGTGGCCCGATTCTCGTTGAAGTTGAAATTGTGCGTGTACAGGTTGCCGGGGCCGTTGGGAAGTCCAAACGCCGGGAACGCCACGTACGCCGCGGACACGGGGTTGATGCGAGAGGCCGGGATGATGTTGCCGGGGAACGGAGAGCGCTGTGCTCCCGAAGCGGGGCAGGCCGCCGTGTTGGCCTGGCCGCATTGGGTCAGCGGGTCGTAGATCGGGATCAGCGCCCCGCTCGCACCGAAATAACCGGAAAAGTCCCCTTGCAACATCTGCTGCGTGGGAACTGTCTCCGTGAACAGGTTGCCGGCGCGCTGCCGGAAGCCTTCGTATGCGCCAAAGAAGAACAGCTTGTTCTTCTTGATCGGCCCGCCCACGCTGACCCCAAACTGGTTCTGCACGAACGGCGGCCGCGGTTGTCCGGCGGCATTGCCGAAAAACGTATTCCCGTTCAGAACCTTGTTCCGCAGGTAATCGAAGGCGTCGCCATGGAAAGCGTTGCTGCCGGACTTGGACGCGATATTGATCACGCCGCCCGTAAAACGGCCGTATTCGGCGCTGTTGTTATTGGTCTGCACGCGGAACTCGGATACCGAGTCCTGGCTCGGCACCAGCGCCACCAGGTTGCCGTAAGTAGTGGTCATCGGCACGCCGTCATATAATGTGGCGCTCTGGTTCGCTGTCCCGCCGCCAATCTGATAGTTCCCCGCCGCGAACACGTTCTTTCCGGTCAGGCTTCCGTCAGAACTGCCCTGTGGCACCACACCCGCAACCATGGTCACCAGGTTGAGGACGTTACGCCCATTCAGGGGCAGCTCTTGCACGGTGCGTGGCGCAACGGTCTGGCCCAACGCCGCGTTCTCGGTCTGTAACAGCGCCGCTTCAGCAGTCACCTCCAGCGACTGGCTCACCTGGCCGATCTCCAGCGCAATGTCCGCGCGGGTAGAGATTTCGACGTTCACCTCGATCTGCGCACGCGTGTAGTGCTTGAATCCCGCCTGCTCCACATCCAGTTTGTAAATGCCGGGAACCAGGTCCACGAAACGATAGCTCCCATCGGCTGCTGTGAGGGCACTTCGGTGCTCGCCGGTTCCCATGTTGGTGAGCGTCAGTTTTGCGCCGGGTATGGCGGCTTGGGCCGGATCGGTCACGGAGCCGACCACCGATCCGTAGAAGGTTTGGCCCATCATCGGGACGGTGAATACCGTCAGGATCAACAAGAGCATCCACACGGATGGTCTGCGACTTGGCATGGTTGCACTCCTTCGGCACTATAGTTCGAATTGAAAACTAATAATGGCCCAGACCCACGATCAACTCCATGACGAGAATTTCCCTAAATTGTAGGCGTCTCGCGGGGCAAAAGCAAGAAGAAAGTTTGGCGAGATAAGTTATTTTAAATCAATAATATACGCCTACCAGAAGGGACATCCTCGAGGTTCCTGCGAAATAACGTGCAAGATCGGTTGCGCCATACGCATCACCAGGCATGCCCCAACCGCCGCGATTTGCAACGCTCCCGGCGGCGATCGCGCAGCCTCTCTGGTCGAGCCCTATCTGTAAGGGCGGATCGGTTCCTCGCGCGGAAGAAGTCTGCCGCCTGAAAAGCCGGTTCCTGGCCAACATGTGCCACGAAATCCGCACACCTAGGAACGGCATCATTGGCATGACCGAGCTCGCTCTTTCAACCCCGCTCCGGGAAGATCAACGCGAGTACCTCACCATGGTCCAGACGTCAGCGGGTCCCTATTGAGCATCATCAACGACATTCTCGATTTCTCCAAGATGGAAGCCGGCAAAGCTCAGCCTGGATGCCGCGGAATTCCATCCCTTCCCCGTCATCGAGGAGGCCCTGCGCATTGTCACGGTTCCGGCGCACCAGAAGGGCTCGGGTTGCTATAGCAAAGCCGTGCCGCCGTCGAGCCCCTTCTCGTTGGCGATCCGGGCAGGCTGCGCCAGGTCCTCGTGAATCTCCTGGGCAACCGGCGCGGAGGCCCTGGATGCCCTTGCGCGAGACCCCTTCGACCTGGTTCTCATGGACATCCAGGGGCCAGTCATGTCATGAATGGCTGCGATGCCGCCCGCGCCATCCGGGCGCGCGAGCGTTCGACTCGGAACCACATTCCCGTGATCGCCCTTACCGCCCATGCGATGCATGGAGATCGTGAGATTTGCGTCGACGCCGGAATGGATGATTACCTGACCAAGCCGATTCAGGCCCGCGCCTTGTTCCAAAAAATTGGCCCAATGGAGCGAGAAACCACTCGACAACATTTGCACCTGAAGATTCGACATGTCACCAGGCATGCCCAACCGCGGCGATTTCACGGCGCAGGACTGAAGCGTTTCGCGGCTGAGCCTGAACATCCGGAGACCGGGATCTGGTTCAGTTCCGCGCTAACGCCGATGCGACGCGATTCCACCGATAACTGGTTCAGGTCGGCGGCGGCTGCGCAGAATTGCGTATGCACGATCTCGCAAGCGGGGTTGAGGGCGCCGCTCCCGGCGGCGATCGCGCAGCCTCTCTCGTCGAGCCCCATCTGATACAGGCGGATCAGTTCCTCGCGCATGGTCGGGTCGCCGGTAATCACACCCCCTTCCACCAGCATGGTGGCGGCTTCGAACGCCTGTTCCCGGCTCATGAAGACATCAAAGAGCAGCCAGTATGCCTGTGGCGACAACGGGTCCAGGCGGCGCGCCACGAGCGCGGATGCGAGTGCCCTGGGCAGGTCGGAGAGGTTCAGATAGTCGTCCGCCAGCATGCGGCGCACATCGGCTTCCTCACCCGGGGCGGGATTCACCCCGCCCGCTCGCACCGCGGCGAGAATGGAGAGACACCTTTCCAGCACTTCAGCCGATCTTCGGTAAGCTGCCTGGCTGGCGGGTGTGAGCGTGGCCTTTCCATCGGACCCTTTGCCCTGCAGACGATCGGCCTTCGCCAGGTAGTAGCGGCCCGCGGAACGGTAGACCGTGGGCGTGTTGCGGTCATCGGGCAGCGCATTGAGAATCGCGAGGCTCTTCTCCGCCTCCTTGACAACCCCGTCAATGCCGGCATGGCCGGAGTCCGATTCATACAGCGCCTCCGCCAGTCGGTAATGCGTTTTGAAACTGCGGGGCGAGACCTCGACGTCGGCGGAAGCCAGCGAGACGTCGTCGTGCCAATCGGCGTTGCGGGCAACGGTCCGGGCAGCGCATGCAAACGCAATCAGTGCCAGCAGACCGGTGGCTCGCGCCGGCGAGCGCAGCAGGGCGTACGCTGCCATGACCACGCAGGCGCAGGCGCCCAAGGCGGGCAGGTACAGAAACCGGTCGGCCATGATCGTGCCGATCGGGAATAGCAGGTTGGCCACGGGCGCCAGATTGATCAGCGCGAACAGTATGAAGAACGAACCAGCCCGGCTTCGGCGATAGAGCACAACCGCGGCCGCCAGCGTGACCGCGAACGTCAGCCAGGCGGCCCAATCGGCGAGACTTCCCTGCCCCAACGGAATCTGCGCGAAGGAATAGTCGGAAGAAAGCCGCTGCGGCCAAAGCATCAGCCAGACATACCGTCCCAGAACTGCCAGCGCCGTGAGCTTCGCTTGCCAGAAGCCGGCCGCCGCCACCGGATTGTCAGTGAAGGCCAGCACGGCGCGCGGCGACGCGGCCAGCACTCGCGAGCGCCACCACCACATCGCCAGGATGGGCAGCAACAGGGCCGCATACGCAGGCAGCAGGCTCCGTTCCCGCGGACGCCGGAAGATCAGCTCATAAAGCGCCGCGACCCCCAGGACGGCCACGGCGCTCTCCTTCGAAAACACCCCCACGGTAGTGGCCGCCGCCAAACTCACCAGCCACGCCGCGCGGCGGGAACCGGCGGCTTCAGCGCTTTTGAGATAAAGCCAGAAGCCGCCCAGGACGGATGCGCCCGCCAACAGGTCTGCGCGGCCGATGATGTTGGTCACCGATTCCGTCAGCGCCGGATGCACCGCCCAAAGCCCCGCCACCGCCGCCGGCTGCCAGAGCCCCGGCAGAAATCTCCGCGCCAGCCCATAGGCCAGCAGGACGTTCAGGGCATGCAGCAGAAGGTTGGCCGCGTGGTACCCGGCGGCTCGCTCCGCGTTGCCCAGAACGGCATAGTTGAGCAGGTAGGAGAGCGTCGTCAATGGCCGGTAAAGGCCACTTTCGCCATAGGGCCACCAATAGGTATGGCTCAAGATCAGGCCCAGGTTTTCCCCAGTGGCGGCGCGCAGGCGAGGATCCTGCAAGATCAGACCGCGGTTGTCCAGTGCGAAGCCCGCATCGAACGAATTGCTGTATGCGCCCAGAGTCAGGGCCAGCAGGGCGAGGGCGATCAGCCGATGCGGCGCGGATTTGGCTGTCGCAACGGGCTTCCGGGAACTCTTCATGGATGGGTCAGCGGAGCGCCCTCGCCGCGGCATCGCGTACCGCCGGATCGTCGCTTTGGGCGGCCTTCTCGAAGTGTATTCGCGCGTCCGCCCGCTTCCCTGCTCTGCTCAGCGCTATCCCGAGCGCCAGGTGCGCTTCGTAGAAGTTGGGATTCCGTTCCACGGCCTTCTGGAATGCCAGGATCGCATCGGCCGCCTGGTTCGCGGCAGCCAGCGCGTTGCCCAGCCCATAGTACGCCTCCGCCAGCCCGGGGTTGATTTGAATCGCTCGCCGGTATTCTCCTTCCGCGGCCGCGGCGCGCCGTTCTTCCAGAAGCACATCCGCGAGATCCATGTGGAGTTGGGCGGAATTTGGATCGAGCCGCGCGGCCTCCTGCAGTTCCACCACAGCCTGATCCAAAGAGTGCGTCAGCACCAGCAACAAACCGTAGCCGTGGTGGGCCTCGGCATAAGACGGATCGATCGCCAGCGCCCTTTGAAACTCATAGGCCGCCTCGGCGTAGTCTCGCCGGCCCGCCAGCAGGTTGGCGAGATTAGAGTGCGCCTCCGCCAGGTCGGGTTGGACCGTGATCGCCTCCCGGAACGACGATTCGGCCGAGGCTCGATCCTGCTTCGCCAGCCACACGAGGCCGAGAAGATTATGGGCCGCGGGAAGATCGGGGTTGACGGCCACCGCGCGATCCAGGATCTGTTTCGCCCGATCGGGATTGCCCGCCCGCAGGTACGCGTTGCCGAGATTCGTGAGCGCCACCGTATCCGGCGGCTGTTGGGCCGCGGCCCGCTCGCCGGCTTCGATCGCGCGCGCCAGGTTGCCGGAATTGGCAAGAGCCGCAGACAGTTCCCGCAGTGCTTCATGGAAATCACCGCGGTGGCGAAGCGCTTCCTCGTACCAGCGGATGGCTCCGTTGGGATTCCCCGATTTGGAGTAGGCCTTGCCCAGCTCGACATAGAACTCGGGGTTCTGCGGTTTGCTCCTGGCGATCGCCTCTTCGAGACGCGCCATGCCGGCCTGCAGGTTGGAGTCGTTTTGTACTTGCGCCACCGCGAGATAGAGTCCGTCCGGCGAGGCCGGATAATAGGGCGCGACTTCGTTCCGATACTCGAACGTGCGCTCCGGCAGGGCCGCCAGAAGATCGCCCGCCGGTTTGCGGCGCTGAATGAAATGGTCCGTCATGACGACATGAACCGAGTCTTCCGTGCGCCGTTTCCACATGTGGCAGTCGATGCAATTCGCTCCACCCGAAGGTATGCCTCCCGCGTGGGCCGCCGCGTGGCAGTTGCGGCACACGCTGGCGTAGTGCTCGATGGCAGCGGCGCCGCGCACCGCCTGATGCGGATCGTGGCAGGTAGTGCAGGTCAACCGGCTTTTCAAAAAACAGGCGGACTTGCGCAGCCGGTACGCCTGATGCGCCACCTCGAACCGGTCGCCAAACCCGGTGTTGGGCGCATGATCGAAAAACTGTTCGAAGCCGGTCAACGGCTCGCCGGGCCGATACGAGAACGGCCCGCGATCGTAGTTCCGAATGGCATTGGGCAACGGAAGACTGGTGGTCTCGAGGTGGCACTGCATACAGTTGTCCATCTGCCGGTCGCGCTCGAGGCGGGCCGGATTCACGATGGCCGAGCGGATCTCTTCCGGCTTCGCCTTTCCGGACGTGGCGGCCTGGACATGGGCCGCACCGGGGCCGTGACAGCGCTGACAATCGATGCCTTCGGCGATCGACTTTCCGGGATAGCCGTTGTGGCAGAACAGACAGTCGTCCGGAACCGGCCGCCGGAAGTCTTCCTGGCGCGCGCGGTCGTAACCGGGACTCATGGCCCACAAGCCTCCGTTTTCGATGTACCAGCTGACCGGAAGCTCGATCAGTTGGCCTTCACGGTTGCGGTACAGATACGTGCGGGCGTGGTTGCCGGAGCCGATGACATAGTCGATCTCCTTTTCCACCCGATTGGTTTCCTTCCCGCCGTAGCCGAGCTGATGGCGGCTCAGGAAGAACTTCCCTTCCCGGCTCGAGAATTCGTAATAACGGTCGGAAGCCTTGTGATAAAACGTGGCGGGGACCGGAACCGATTCGCGAGTGGGCCGGTAGAAGGATCGTCCCATTCCCGTGTCGCGGTACGTTTTCGCGATTTGCGGGTGGCACGTCGCGCACCTGGCGGGATCGACATAGGCGTTGACGGGTTGCTCCACCGCGCGGCTGGCGCAGGAGCTGAGCGCCAGGCCGATCCACGGAATGAGAAAGCCTCTCATGCCCCCTTCCGCCAATGCACCATCGGCAGCCCCGCCGCGGGAGCTCGAAAATACGGAATCCTCGTCCCCTTCAGCGAGCCGATGTAAGCCGTCTGCAGATCCGGTCCGCCGAACGTGACGCTCGCCATCCAGGGAGCGATTCCCTGCCCCGTTGCAAACAGCACCTCGTGATTCACTTCGTGGCGGAAGAATGCCTGCTCCAGCGCCCCGACCTTCGCCGGATCGCCTTCGTCCAGCAGAACGCGCTCGTCGCCCTCGGGCGTCAGCACGAAGAGCTTGTCCGAGTACACCATCGTGCCCCAGAGGTTGCCCAAGCTGTCGAATGCGATGCCGTCCGGCCACGCGCCCTTGCCCAGGCTCGATGGGCCAAAAATCTCGCGTTCCACCGGGTTTCCTTTTTCGTCCATGCGCAGGCGGCTGATGTGTCCTCCGGTGGTTTCGACTACGTAGAGAAACTCCTCGCGCGCATCGAAACGAATCTCGTTGGTGAAGTGGAAGCCATCGGCCACAATGCGGAATTTGCCGTCCTCATAGCGCGCCACGTAGCCGTCCGCGAGATCCGTTCGCAGCGCGTGCATCCAGTTCTTGATCCGCGTCGAGACCGTAATCCAGATCCGGTCCTTCGAATCGCGAAGCACGAAATTGACCTTGCCGATCGGCTCGCCTTCGATGCTGTCCGCCAGCACCCGCGAGCAGCCATCCCGCGACATGATCTCCAGGCAGTCCGTGCCGAAATTCGAAATCAGAATATCGCCGTTGCGCGCGAACGCCAACCCGTTCGGCAACGTGCCTTCCAGGTACCGCACGGCCTCGCTCGCGGCTTCCTGGAAATGGCCCGATCGTTTCTGCGTGATGATCTGCTGCGAGCCATCGGGAGCGATGCGCATCACGCCGCCGCGGGCGTCGGCCGACCACAGCGTGCCGTCTTCTTCCGCCAGAATGCACTCCGGCCGCGCGAGATCGTGTCCGGTGTATCGAATGGATTCTTGGTCGATTCCGAAATCAAGAATGGGGTTCGAAGGCATCGTTGACTTCCACGTGGGAGCTTGATAGCATTTTTTTTCGCGCAGCCACCATTGCATTATATGCAGAATCGTAGTTGTTCTTAACCGCCTGGTTGGGCGCCCGGCGCCGCCGCCAGCCGCTTCGAGGAGGCCGGGGAGCGGTCGGGCGTTTGCGCATGCGACTCTGACGAGGCCCGCCGCTCAGGAGTACATCGATGCCTAAGAAAACGACCGTTGCCATCGCTCACAGCGACGCGGACCTTGGCAAGCCCGCGGAATACTCGCGTGATCAACTCAACCTGGTGAAACAGATGATCCGCCAGATTGCGGATCAGACCATGGGAGGGATGCACAACATCGTCCATCCGCGCGACAAGGTCCTGATCAAGATCAATACCGTGATTCCGATCACGGCCAACGCCGGGTTCACCACCGATCCGCGCATGCTGGAGTCGCTCATCGAGCTGGTCCAGGAACAGAATCCATCCGAAATCAAGATCGGCGAACGCTGCGCCATGGGCGCGGACACGATGCAGGCCATGGAAGCCTGCGGCATCGTCGAAGTGGCCAATCGTACCGGCGTGGAGTTGTGCCCGTTCGAGCACGCCGAGTTCGACATGTACACCATCGACCGGCCCATCAGCTTCAACGAATTCCCCGTTCCCCGGCCCGTTCGCGAGGCGGACTGCTACATCGGTCTGCCCAAAATGAAGGTCCACGTCCACACCACTTTCACCGGCGCCATGAAACTGCAGTTCGGAAACCTCCCCAACTACGACTGGATGGTGCGTTGCCACCGCGACGATATCTATCAAAAGATCGTGAACCTCACACGCGCCGCGAATCCCAAGTGGTTCGTGATGGATTCGCTTTACGCCTGCCAGGGCAACGGACCTTTCAGCCCCTACAGCGAGGACCTGATCAAGGACTTCAACACGATTTGCGGCGGTCCCGACCCCGTGGCGGTGGACACCATCTGTGAAGCCCTGATGGATTGGGACTACCCGGGCACCAACGTGCCGTCTACCGTGCTCGGCGCGGCCGAAGGACTGGGCACGAACAAGATGCACGAAATCGAGCTGGCCGGAGCCCCGCTCGATAAGGTGAAACGCCGCTTCAAGCGCCAGAACACCATCCTGCAGGGCCAATATCCCAACGTCAACCTGGTGATGGGATCCACTTGCGAAGCCGGCTGCCGCGCCATCGTGCGCATCCAGTTGGATCAGTTGCAGGCCGATGGCACGCTCGACCGGCTCGAGAAGCCGCTGACGATCTTCACCGGCTTGCAGTTCGAGCAGCAACTCAAGCCGGTGGAAGGCGAAGTCCTCGTCGTGGGCGATTGCGCCAAAGGCATGCTCGATCGCTTTCCGAACGCGAAGTATTGGGGCGAATGCCAGGAATATCCGAACTGCACTCCCATCTGGGCCAATCGTCCGGACGTCGGCATAGCCAACTACGTGCGGCAGCTGACCGCGGTTCAGGAGGGAAATCGCTGAGGCCATGGGCAATCAGGGGGTGGCTCTTGCCGGACGGCGCCTGGCTGGTCCGGAACCGGTCGCAAAGGGTGATTACCTCTTGCGCCAAGGCATACTGAAGCTGCTGGCGGTCAAGGATTCCGACATCCGGATCCTGACTCTGGAACAGTGCCGCGATGCGGTGGATAAAGGCCTGCACGCCGGCGGAGCCTTCTCCGCGACCATCCCGCTGGTGGCGCTTTTCTACGGCGGGTTCCTGGACCTCGATATCGCCGATCCCACGCGCCGCGGCCAGGACCTGTTTACTCTCAGCAAAGGGCACGCCGTGGCTGCCCTGGCATCGATTTATGCCGAGCTGGGCTACTTCCCGCGCGAGGTCCTCCACAACTCCCGCTCGTACGAGAGCATCCTGAACGGCCACCCCGGACCGATTTTGCCGGGCGTCCACATCGCCACCGGCCCCATGGGCCAGGGGTTCGGCGTGGCGCAGGGGCTGGCCATCGCGGGTCGCGTCGCGCCGCGGTTCGATTCGTTTTGCATGTCGGGCGACGGCGAACTGCAGGAAGGCCCCATTTGGGAATCCGTGATGTTCGCGGGTGCGAAGAAGCTCGATAACCTGTGTCTCCTGGTGGACCGGAACAACGGCCAGTTGGATATTTCCAGCCGCACCGTGTTTCCCATGCCCGACCTGGCGCCGGTCTTCTTGTCATTCGGTTGGCGGGCGCGCAACATCGACGCCACCGATTACGACGGCGTCTACACCGCGCTCGAAGAGTTTCGCTACGCGCCCCGAAATGGCCAGCCCACCGCCATCATCTGTAATACCACCAAGGGCCACGGAGCGCTCTCCGACTTCTTCAACAAGCACAAAGTGGCGGCTGCCGATTCCCTGCTCGAGCAGGAACTGGCGCTCCAGACCCGGCAGCGGCAGGACCGCGTCGCGGAGTTCGCCCATTTCTATGCCCGCCTCGAAGAGCGAACGCAGGAGATGCTGGCCGAGCTGGCGCGCGGCATGCACCTGGATCTGGTCGTGCGACCCGCGGGCGACGTGCAACTCCACCAGATGATCGGTCCCGTGCTCCTGCACCGCGTTCCTCGCCGCGACAAGCGAATCCGCTACAACGCCGCGCAGTTGCCGCGCATCGACCAGTCCAAGGAGTACGCCGCGAGCGACATCGTGACCGCGGCCATGAAGGTCTTTGCCAAGGACCCGGCGGTGGTTTCGATCGATTCCGATCTCGCCACCACCAGCGGGCTGGAGGCCGGCGTGGCGGCGGTCGATCAGCGCCGCGCCTTGAACGCCGGCGTCGCCGAAGCCAACATGATGCTGATCGGCGAAGCCTTCGCCGCCCTGGGCTGCAACACCTGGATCAGCACGTTTTGCCCGTTCTATGACTGGAAGGTGCTTCGCCGCGTCGCCGTGGGCCACCAGGAACGGATGGAGGCCATGGCCTCCGCCGATGGCTGGCTCGCCGAAGGCCACGGCCTCGATCTCACGATGCTGGCCACCGCGGCGGACTTCGAGACGCGCACCAATGGCGCCACCCACATGGCCAACGACGACAGCATCGTCTTCGACGCCATCGCGCACCTCAAGATCATCAACGTCTCCTGCCCGCGGCAGATGCTGGCCGTCATGAAGTGGATTATGGAAGGGAACCGCGGCCTGGTTTACGTGCGCGTGATGCGCACCGGCTCCGCCGTGATCTATGGCGATGACTACACCTTCGAATTCGGCAAGGGCCACGTTGTCCGCCGGAGCGAGAGCGATTCCGCCGTCATCGTCAGCAGCGGCCGCGGTGTGCATGAGGCTCTCGCCGCCGCAACCATCTGTTCCCGGCGGGGGACCGGCGTGACGGTTGTGGATATGCCGTCGATCGACGATGCCCTTCTGCTGGAACTTTACGATTCGGGCAGGAAGCTGCTTTTCGCCGAGCAGAATAACGGCTACCTCTGGCAGAACTTCCTGAAGGTCCTCTGGCGCCGCCGCAAGAGCGCGGCCGATCTGGGACGGGTCGATGCCATCAATACGCTGGACACCGAAGGCCGTCCCCGTTTCATTCATTCCGGTACGTATGAAGAGCTGACTGCGGCTTTCGGATTGACGCCTCAACAGATCGCCGCGAGGATCGAGAATGGAGTCAAATCATGAGCGTTCCTGTACTGCATGAATCCGATGTCGAGGAACTGGACCTGCCCGGCCGCCGCTTCCGCTGGCTCGTGGCCGAGGACCGCATCAAGGCGGAGCACTGCTCCGTATGCGTGATTCGTGTCGCGCCCGGAGACCGCGTCCGGCCCGCGCACTCCCATCCGCATGGCGAAGAAGTCATCTACATCATGAGCGGCAGTGGCCGCGTCCTGGTGGATGGCGAAGTGGCATCCGTGCGGGCCGGCTCCGCGGTGCTGTTTCCCACAGGCGCCGTTCACATGCTGCACAACACCGGGACCGAAGAAATGAAGGTGGTCTGCTTTTTCGCGCCGGCCACCAGCCTGGACAACTATAAGATGCACGAAGGCGTCGATTTTCCGGAGTGACGCCGTGGCGCGGACACTCGTGTCTGCCGTCTCGGCACTAATGCCGAGACTTTCGGCCGCGCACCAGTAATACCCGCCGGCACAGGAGTACGTCGCCGACGACCGGTCGCTTAAAACGACAACCGCAATCCAAGTTGCACCAGGCGCGGTAAATTGATCGCCGAGGTGACGATTCCGAACTGCGGGCTTCCCAATGATGTCCCCGGATCGGCAAATTGCACGCGGTTGAACAGGTTGAAGAATTCCGTGCGGAATTCCAGCCGGAAGCGTTCGTTGATCTGAGTCTGTTTCACCACGGTGAAATCAAAATTGTTGATCCCCGCGGCCCGCAACACCGGATCGGTGCGCGGTTCGCTGCCGAATGCGAAGGCCGGCGGCTGGGCAAATGCGGCGGTGTTGAACCACTCGTTGAGCCGGCTCTGCGCAGAGCCGCCGATCGTCACGTTGGAGCTGATGACATTGGGCCGCGATCCACCGCCCAGGGAGCTGGTCAGATTGGATGCGGTGGTCAGCGCCAGCGGAAGCCCCGACTGGAAAGTGGTAATGCCGCCGATTCCCCACCCCGAGAGCAATTTGCCGGCGGGCCCGTGGAGACTACCCAGGAAATGCCTGCCCGTGCCCACAGGCAGATCGTACACGTAGCTCACCACCAGGCGGTTGGCCGCATCGAAACTCGTCAGCGATTTTTCGAGCCGCAGGTTCGAAGGATCCTGCACTCCGCCCACTCCGTGGCCTGCCTCGAGCCAGGAACTCAACGTGTCTGTGTCGCTCAACAGCTTCGACCAGGTGTACGCAGCCTGTACCGTTCCGCCGCTGTGGAAGCGTTTGACCAGCCTCAGTTGCATCGCATGGTAGGTGGAGTCTCCCCTCTGCGGCGCGCTGTCGCCCAGATTCTGAAACTGCGGATAGGGCCGCAGAAGCTGTTCCGCGGTGACGGTGGGGAGGCCCAACGTGCCGGCGCTGGCCGGCAGCACTCCATAGAACGGGTTGGGGACCGGGTTCAGCAGCGCTGCTCCCATCGAGAGATACTGGTCGGGAAGCTGGTTGATCGGAATCACCGAAAATGCCAGGTGCGTCGCCTTCGATCCCGCATAGCCGACATCCAGCGACAGGCCCTGCGCAAACTGGTGCTGCACCTGGAGGTTCCACTGTTGCACCGACGTGAACGGCTGGCCCGGAATCGGCGCATTGAAGCTTTGTCCTTCAAAGCGCGTCAGCCCCGACGGGTTGTTGTTCAGCGGCTCGATCAGTCCGCCGGGGAATGGATTGCTCAGCGTGTTGAGCGGAGTCAGGCCGCCGTTCGCGGATGTCACCATGGTAGTGGTGGCCGCGTTGATTGCCGACTGGAATGGCGGCAGGCTGTAATTGATCTGCTCGGGCGAGACCCAGCTCAGCGCGTACCCGGTCCGGATCACGGTATCTCTCGCGACGCTCCAGGCAATGCCGACGCGGGGCGCGGCCAGCACGTGGGACGGCCCCAGTTGATGACGATCGGGATACGCCGGCGTGTCCACGAATGCCAGTTGGCCTTTCAAATTCAAGCCTGCCTGCTGGCCCAGCGGATCGGTGGCGGTAGGCTGCCAGACCACGGTTCGATTGAATCGCTCGGAGAACGACCCGTCCACGTCCAGGCGCACACCCAGGTTCAGCGTCAGGGTGTTGGTCACGCGGTAAGAGTCGGTCAGATAATACCCTTGATAGTAGATCTGCTGCAGCACCCTGGCTGCGCCGGCGAGGCTGCCGCTGGAAGGCGTGCCGAGCAGGTAAGAAGCGAAAGCGTAGCCCGTGTTGCCGGGCGAAAGCGGATTGGCGGAGGTAAACACGTTGTTGAAGTTGAAGCTGCCGGCTGCCGTGTTGCTCTGCACGAATCCCCAATCCCACCGCCGCGCTTCGCCGCCGAATTTCAGGCTGTGCCGGCCCACAATCTTGTTCGCGCTGCCGGACAGGAAATACTCGTTGCTGACGCTCTGGATGTAGACACCGCTGAAACCTGCAAATCCCGTTACCGCGGGCAGCGGAGCTTCGGGCAGAGTCACCTGGCTGGTGAGCGCCGCCCAAGCCGGTCCGTATTGCGAAAGGTCGGTCCCGGTCTGCTGCGGCCGGAAGGCATGCAGCGCCCGTAGATACGACACCCGGAAATCCAGGATCGTGGTCGGGCTCAGGCTGTACGTTTCACCGGCCACGGCGTCATCCGCACCGTAGAGAGTAGTCAGCCCACCGAAATTCTTTTGGAAGGGGTCCGACGGCAGGCTCGTGCCGCTCCAATAGGTATAGCGGCCGAACAGTCTGTGCTTCTCTTTGAGAGTGTAGTCGCCGCGGACCGTTTCCTGAGTCTGGTTGCCGCCCAGG
Organism: Bryobacteraceae bacterium; assembly: GCA_035501495.1. Classification (GTDB taxonomy): domain Bacteria; phylum Acidobacteriota; class Terriglobia; order Bryobacterales; family Bryobacteraceae; genus JAIQFL01. Next base: position 55,312 of record DATJWB010000006.1, read on the forward strand.
CTGGTATTGCCCGCGAAGTTGTTCACATTGCCGGGCAGGTCCGGGGCGCCCCAGACATTCATGAGCACCTTGGCGGTAGGGTCGAAGCGGCTGGCGGGAATGATGTTTTGCGGAAACGGCGTGCGGGTCGGTTGGCCGCTCGGGCAGGCGGCCAGGCCTTGCAAGCCGCAAGTCGTATAGGGGTCGTAGATGGCCGGCAGGCCCGTAAAGTCGCCGGCTCGCATCGCCGCGGTAGGCACGGTGGTGAGTGTCGGCTTCCCGTTGCGCAACGCGAAGTTCTCGAAGGAAAAGAAGACGAACAGCTTGTCCTTGATGACCGGACCGGAGCCCGTGGCGCCGTATTGATTCTGGGTAAACGCGTTGCGCTTGACGCCCGAGCGATTATTGAAAAAGTCGTTGGCGTTCAGCACCTTGTTCCGCAGATACTCGTACACGCTGCCATGGATGGCGTTCGTCCCGGATTTGCTGGCCATGTTCACGACCCCGCCCGAAAACCGGCCGAACTCCGCGCTCACGGCGTTGCTGTCCACGCGGAATTCCTGGATGGCATCCTGCACGGGCACCAGGCCCGGCGAATTCGCGTTGACCGTGTTCAGCGGCACGCCATCCAGATAGAAGGCGCTCTGGTTCGCCATTCCGCCGCCGATCTGGTAGTTGCCCCACCCCGTATTATTCGTGTACGTGCCGCCGGCCTGGTTGCCAAGCGGACTGCCGGACGTCGATCCCTGCGGAACCACTCCCGGGGCCAGCGCCACCAGGTTCAACACATTGCGGCCGTTCAGCGGCATGTCCTGCACCACGCGGCCCTCCACCGTCTGCCCCAGCGTCGCAGTCTGCGTCTGGAGCAGCGGCGTCTCCGCCAACACTGTCAGTTCCTCCGCCACATCGCCAACCTGCATCACGGCGTCGATCCGGACCGACGACTCCACTTCCACCTGGATGGGCTCCTGGTTGTACCGCTTGAATCCCTTGCTCTCCACCTGCAGGCGGTACATGCCCGGAATCAGATTCACGAACTGATAATTGCCCGACGCGTCGGAGGGCACGCTCCGGCGCTCGCCGGTCCCGATGTTGGTTAACGCAACCGTGGCTCCCGGAATGGAAGCACGGGTTGCATCCGAGACCGTCCCCACGATGGAGCCATAGGAGGTCTGAGCCTGCGTCCCGCCCGCGAACAGGAGCAGGAAGCTCAAAACCGCCAGCCCGATGCGTGCCTGGCCGGCGTTGGTGGGCGCGGTTCTGCGCCCCATATTGTTGTGGATTCGCACTTTCAAGATCAACCCCTCCGGTAGCAGTGTAACGATAGAAGAATCAAGGGGGTTGCAACAAGGCCATGACGGTCCGGGACCTGTCATCTGACCGGCTGGTTCCGCCGTGAAATCAGCGGATTATCGTGATAGACTGCTTGCCAGTAAGGGGGATGCCCATGTCTGGCGAAAAGGCAGTCGCGCTCCCGCATAGGCCTGTCTATTCGGCTTGCACGGTTGACGGTGAGCATCGCGAGCGCTTCACGGATCACCTGGAAGCAATTCTGGCCAGTCCGGTTTTCCGGAACAGCAAGAGATATGCCGCCGTCCTGCGGTACGTAGTGGAAAAGGCGTTCGACGGGCATGCCGAGCGGCTCAAGGAGCGGAACATTGGCGTGGACGTGTTCGGGCGCCCGGCCGACTACGATACCGCATCGGACCACGTAGTCCGTAGTGCCATGGCTGAGGTCCGCAAACGGCTGGCGCAGTATTACCAGGAACGCGGCGAGAACTCCGGCCTTCGGATTGAGGTGCAGCCGGGTTCTTACATTCCACAGTTTCGGGAGATTGCGGATCGCTTCGCGCCGGTGGCACCCGAAGCGGCGGAACCGGAGACCGAAGTCACTCCCCTGACCGAGCCCGTCCATCGGCGGCGAGTACGGTGGAAGCTCCTCGCCGGCATCGGAATCGTTACCGTGGCGTGCGCCGCTCTGATTACCTTCCTGGTGCGTGGCGCCTCCACATCCTCGGATCCCCTGACCAGGTTCTGGCAGCCCGTGCTTGCCTCGCCGAACCCCATCCTCCTTTGCATTGGGAACCTGGAAGGCGGCAATCCGGCGCATGCGCCGGCACTGGGCGACGCCGCAACACCCGGTTTGACGCTGCGGGCGTATCACACCATGCCCAGCCAGACGGTGCATATTGCCGATGCATCGACGCTGGCGCGGCTGGCCGGTTTCCTGGGCTCGCGCGCGAAGCCCTTTCGGGTTGCTACCCAATCGGAAGCCGATTTTCAGGACTTGCGGAACGGCCCATCCGTCCTCATCGGCCTCTTCAACAATGATTGGACCGAACGCCTGGTTGGCAAACTGCGTTTCACCATCGAGCATCCCGGGCCAGGCAAGTTCGTGATTCGCGACAGCCAGCAGCCATCGCGCGCCAACTGGTCGATCGACTCCCAGACGCCCGTCGCGGAGATCACGCGGGACTATGCCATCATCCTCAGAGCGGTGGATTCCCGGACGGACCAGGCGGTCGTCACCGCCGGAGGCATTTCGGTTTTTGGAACCGTGGCGGCAGGCGAGTTTCTGACCAGCGCCCGGGAGTTGCAGCAGTTAGACACAGAGGCGCCCAAGGGATGGCCGCAGCGGAACATCGAGGTGGTGCTCTCCACCGAAGTGATTCGCGGGAAATCCGGCCGGCCGAAGGTCGTCGCCACGTACGTGTGGTGACCCGCGACGTGGCGCGGACACTCGTGTCTGCCGCGCCCCGGCTCATCGGGAGTTTGGGACCACTTGTCCCAAAGAAGGGGTGTAACTACCCTGTTTGCCGTCGTGCGACGGGACAGGTCGTCCCATTCCCCCGCGCTCCCTCGCCGAATCCCTCAGGACACCTCAATCGATATGGTCGTACGCTGCCAGCGTGAGGAACTCGCGCAGATCCTTCGAGAGCATCATCTCCTCGAACAACTTCGCCGCCAGCGGAAAACGGCCGGCATCATAGCGGGCGCCGCCGACCAGCGAATGGATGTGCGCCAGTTGCAAGGAAATGGTCGTGCGGACGAGGTCCGGCGTAATCGTGCGGCCGTCGTCCAGCTTCGCGCCATGGTGTAACCACTGCCACACCTGCGTGCGCGAGATTTCGGCCGTGGCGGCATCTTCCATCAGGTTGTAAATGGGGACGCAGCCGTTGCCCATCAGCCACGATTCCAGGTACTGAATCCCGACGTCGATGTTGACCTTCAGGCCGTCCTCGGTGATATGGCCATCCGGAACCGTAAGCAGGTCTTTGGCGGTGACGTGGACGTCTTCGCGTTTGCGGTGGATCTGGTTCGGCGTGGGCATGTGCCGGTTGAAGATTTCCATGGCGACGGGTACGAGCCCGGGATGTGCGACCCACGTCCCATCGTGTCCCGCCTGCACTTCGCGATGCTTGTCTTCCTCGACTTTGGCCAGCGCCGCCTCACTCGCCAAGGGGTCGTTTTTGATGGGGATCTGCGCAGCCATGCCGCCCATGGCGTGGATCCCGCGGCGGTGGCAGGTGTGGATCAAAAGCTGCACGTACGAGTTCAGGAAGTGCCGGTTCATGGTCACCTGCGCCCGGTTCGGCATGACGAATTGCGGATGGCTGCGGAACACCTTGATGAAACTGAAAATGTAATCCCAACGGCCGCAGTTGAGACCGGCGGAATGGTTCCTCAGCTCATACAGGATCTCGTCCATCTCGAATGCGGCGAGGATCGTCTCGATCAGCACCGTGGCGCGAATGGTGCCCTGGGGCAAACCCACATAATCCTGCGCAAAAACAAAAACGTCGTTCCAGAGTCGCGCCTCCAGGTGGCTCTGCATCTTCGGCAGGTAGAAATAGGGACCCGTGCCTTTGGCGACGAGCGCCTTGGCGTTGTGAAAGAAGTACAGGCCGAAATCAAAAAGCGAACCGGACGAGGGTTGGCCGTCGATGGCAACGTGCTTTTCCACCAGGTGCCAGCCCCGCGGGCGGACCAGCAGGACGGCGGTCTTCGGAGCGAGAGCGTACTTCTTGCCCTCGGGGCTGGTAAACGAAATGGTGCCTGCAACGGCGTCGCGGACGTTGATGTGGCCCTGAAGGTTGTTGTTCCAGGTGGGCGAGTTGGAGTCCTCGAAGTCAGCCATGAAGACGCTCGCCCCGGAGTTGAGTGCGTTGATGACCATCTTGCGATCCACCGGGCCGGTGATCTCGACGCGGCGGTCCTGAAGATCGGCCGGAATCGGAGCAACGGTCCATTCGGCTTTGCGGACCGGCTCGGTTTCGGCCAGGAAATCGGGCATCACGCCGCCGTCGATTTCCGCCTGGCGGCGGGCCCGCCGCTCGAGGAGTTCGCGCCGGCGGCCATCAAACCGCCGGTGCAGTTCGGTAACGAAGGCCAAGGCTTCCGGACTCAGTACCTGTTCGAATTCCGGGGTCACCGGCGCGCTGATGACGATCGGGCCGGCTTTCAATGATGGGGTTCCCACACGCTTCATCCTTTCGATGACGTCTCACTTCGTGAGACAGAGTTTTACGCGCTCGTATCCACGAATACACCCGCACGGCGCGCTGGTCAACTGCGCGCTGCAGGCCAGCGCTGCAGGCGCTCGAAATCCCCGACTCATCGGGGCGCTTGTCGGGCGTTAACTGGTGCGCAACGGAAAAGTCTCGGCCTTGACGCACGTCACGCATCAGGGGATTTCATGAATTCTCCACTGGGCCATTTCCACGCCAACAACTCGCGGACGGTGCATGCGATCCCGTTACTCCCACAACGCAGAATTCCTCGGCGGTCCAGCGCCTATACCTGGCGCCCGGGGCTCGGATCCCGCTCTGCTCCGCTGCGGAACCTGGGGCCTGCACCCCGCGCAGTTCCGCGGTGGATCACCACTTGTCTTTCGGAACGACGGCCTGATACGTTTTGAGGCGTCCGGCCAATCCGAACGCCCCATTTACTGACTCCGTTACTAAGTGCGTGTTCGGTCCTGGCTCACTTCTTGCGGGCGTTGGAAGCCTCTGCCGCCAGCTTCAACTCGTTGTTGACCTGGTCGAGCAGTTCTTTGGCCTTCTGAGCGTGACCCTGCAGGTCCCACTCATTGGCCTTCTGGGCTTCGACAATACTGTTGTAGGCGTTCCGGGCCTGATTCTGCGCCCGGGCGAGGTTTGGATGAAGCTTGCCGGAGACATTTTTGACCGGCTCCTTCGTCTGGGCGACGGCATATCCGCCGAGAACGAGCATTGAACCGAGGACAGCGGTGAGAAAGCGGTTTCTGTTCATAGAGCAGATTCTACGGCCTCAAATCACTAGTTGCAATGAATTTGCAATTAAAAATCGTTTAGCTGCAGCGTCCGCAGTACCGGTCCGCGAGCCCTGATTTACGCCGCTTCAACGCACCGGGGTGCCATACGGGATCAGAGTTTTGATCCGCTCCGCGCCCTCGACGCGCGAGATTCGCCACTCGCTGCCGGCCTTTTCCAGGTGCATGATCTGCACTTCATTGCGGTCCTGGTAGACGTATTCCACGCGCACGCTGGCTTCATTCCCGCCGTTCGTTTGCGGCTCGCTGACGGCCACGCCTTTGATGGCGCTGTTGGAGTCCCGCAGATATCCGGCAAACGCCGCCTCGCTGGACTCGCGCACGGATTGCTGCAGGGACTCGCGCATGGGGCCGGTATAACTTGCCAGGTAAGCTGACACATTGCCGGACCGGGCCGCGTCGAGCATCTTGTAGATGGCGTCCTGCGGGCTGGACGGAGGATTCGCCGCGGTTCGCTCCAGCCGCCAGCCCGCCTTCTGACCCAACACCACACCCAGCGCGGCCATCAGCACGGCCACCGTAGCCAGGTGCGTCTTTCGCTCGCGGGTCATTCCTCATCATCATAGGCCAGGGAGGACCGTGCCAAGCAGATCCCTCAGTTCAAGCTCACAGGCACCGTCTTGCAGCCCTCCACGATGCCGTACGTGGCGATGATGTAGCTCACATGCGGATCCACAACGCCGGCCCACTGATAGATCAGGATCGCGGCGCAAACCGCCGCCGCGTAGGCTCCCTGCTCCTCCGTGAGACTGTATCTCCGCAGAATCTCGTGGAACGGCGAGTCCAGCAGAGACTGCACCTCCATGAGCCCCATGTGGGGCTGGTTCTCGGTCTGGAGATCGTAATTCAGCTTCCGCGGATCGAAGGGCACTTTGAGACGGGCCAGCGTCTGACCCATGGTGCCAAACACCCGCTGCCCCTGGCTGTTCAGAAGGTCCGAGAACACCGGAGTTCCGGGCTTGAGCAGCGAAAGGGGAAGATTGGAAGACCGCAGCAGCAGGGTACCCGCCATGCGGGCTGCCGCGGAAATTGCGGTTTGCGCGTGGATTCGCTTATCCTCCGCGAGTTTCAAACAAATGGTCTTGGTGAAATCTGCCGCGACCTCGAATTGTGTGTTGTCGTTAGTGCTCATCCATTCTCTACTGGCGAAAAAATTTGCCGCTTTCGATCAACAAAACCGAGAAAACTGGTGCGCCACCATCAGCTTGCGGGCTTCGTGACCGTTTGGCCAAACACGAAGAACGACGCCCATTCCACCCGCAAATTCGCATGCGATTCCGGCAACGTCCCGGCAGACTGTGATTTGTCTCACAGATTGCGATACGGACTGCTATCCTGTTGCTTGTTCGCACGCTACCTCGAGACCCATCCCTGGAAGTACGCGATTGCCTGGCTCGCGGGTCTGTCACTGTTCTTTTTTCTGAGCTATGGCTTTGCCAACTGGGCCACGGGTCTGCGTCACGAGGTCCCTTCGCTGGTTTTCGGGTGGGAACACCGCATCCCCTTTGTACCCTGGACCATCGTTCCTTACTGGTCCACAGACCTGCTCTACGGGCTCTCGTTGTTTCTCTGCGCGTCGTACGAAGAGTTGCGCACGCACGGGCGGAGGCTGCTCGCGGCACAACTGCTTTCGGTCGCCGGGTTCCTGTTGTTCCCTTTGCGATTCAGTTTTCCGGTGCCTCACACGGAAGGCCTGTTCGGCTGGTTGTTCGCGGCATTGCGAAGTTTCGACCATCCGTATAATCAGGCTCCCTCCCTGCATTTGGGCTTGACGGTGATCCTTTGGTCCGAATACTCGCGCCATCTGCGGGGTGTCGCGTTATTCCTCCTGCGCGCTTGGATGGTCCTCACGGCGATCTCCACTCTGACCGCCTACCAGCATCATTTCATCGATCTTCCCACCGGAATCTGGGTCGGACTGCTAACGGTCTGGCTCCTCCCCTTCGAAGCCTCGAAGGAATGCGTCACAGCGAACCGCGACCGTTTCCGATTGCGCATCGCCAGGCGATACGGATTGGGCGCCGCGATTCTCGTGGGGCTGATGGCCGCGCTGCAAGGCGCCGCGTGGATGCTTCTGTGGCCCGTGGGTTCGCTCGTGCTGATGACATTCATCTATACCAGCGGCCGTCCCGATGCCTTCCGGAAGAAGTCCGGGAGATTGCCGGCGACGGTAATCTGCCTGCTCGGTCCATACCTCGTCGGCGCCTGGCTGAATCTGCTCTGGTGGACCTTCCGCGATTCGGATTCCGACGAGATCGCGCCGGGCATCCGGCTGGGCCGCCTGCCGCGGCGCGCCGAGCGCGACCGCCGCGGCGTCGCCTCCATCGTGGACCTGGCCGCCGAGCTTCCATTGGATATTTCCGGTGTTCGATACCGTTCAGTCGCGATGTTGGACCAGCTGCCGCCCGAGTTAACTCAGTTGCGCGCGGCGGTCGAAGCGATAAACGATCTCGCGGACTCGCGCCCGACCCTGGTCTGCTGCCGGCTGGGATACTCACGCAGCGCCGCCGCCGTGGCCGCCTGGTTGCTTGCCGGTGGCAGAGCCGACAGCGTGGACGACGCGATTGCCCGGATTGCAGCGCGCCGCCCGCGAATCGCACTGAGGCCTTCGGATCGCGCTCGCCTGGAAGAGTGGCGGCGTACGTAAACCCATTCAAGAATCGGCAGCCACCTGAAGCGCACTCCGCCATTCCCGAAGTAGCACGGAACTTCCCATAGTCCGCTGGTGTCGAATGTCAAGGTGTAGGAGGAGCGGAAGGCATGGAATCCGTAACTGAGGCGTGCCTGGAGGGACGGCGAGGCATTGCGGGAGATTGGCAGGGAACGATCGGCGAAAAGAAGCGTCGTTTGGTCGTACGCATTGCTGCTTCGGACGGCGGCGGATGGCACGCTACGTTCCATCCGGTCGATCAGTCCAATCAGCCGATCACAATTGACTCTGTGGTCCTCGAAGGCCGGTCCCTCAAGTTGACTATCAATGCAATTCACGGCACTTACGAGGGGACACTGAGTGCCGACGCGGACTCCATCGCCGGAACGTGGACTCAAGGGAAATCGCTGCCGCTGGAGCTCCAGCGCGCGACCAGGGAATCCGCCTGGCTGGCCGCGCCCACTCCTTATCACGTGGAGTTTATAGAAGTGGAAGCAGGTGTAAAGCTGGAAGCGGTTGACTGGGGCGGTTCCGGCCGGCCTGTAGTCCTCTTGGCGGGCCTTGGTGCCAACGCCCACACGTACGACAAGTTTGCTGCCAGGCTGACACCCTCATACCACGTCTGCGGCATTACACGGCGCGGGTTCGGACCATCCAGTGTTCCTCCCTCTGGCTACTCGGCCGACCGGCTCGGCGACGACGTGCTCGCAGTTCTTGCCGCATTGAACGTGAATCGCCCGGTATTGGTCGGGAGTTCCATCGCGGGCCAAGAGCTTAGCTCGGTCGGGTCCCGCCATCCCGACAAAGTAGCTGGATTGGTATACCTGGACGCCGCCTATTCGTACGCGTACTACGACAGCTTCCTCGGCGACCTGAACATCGAACTGCTCGAATCGAGACGGAAGCTCGAAGAGCTGCAATCGAAGTTCCTGGAGGATACACGACCTCTGATTCAGGAACTACTGGAGACAGACCTCCCAAGGTTGGAAAGGGTCCTGCGGGAGAGACAGAAAGATCTGCAGGCGACTCCCGCAGCGCTTTTGGCCGCGTATGCGCAAGCGGTTGTCCATCTTCCCCCGGCGATTTCGGAAATCCACGCGGGGAGAAAAAAGTACACACACATTCCCGTTCCAATTCTCGCCATCTACGCGCTTCCGCCCAATTTTGAAGACCTGCCCGGCGGTGATCCCGCCGAACGAGCGGCATTCGAAGCGCGAACTGCGGCTACCACCGAGGCACAGGCCAAGGCGTTCGAGGCCGGCGTGCCTTCTGCGCGTGTGGTACGCCTGCCGCGCGCCCGGCACGAAGTGTTCTTCTCGAACGAAGAGGACGTGCTCCGCGAGATGAAGGCTTTCATTGGAAGCCTGCCCTAGCGACTCTTCGGGCCGGTTCAGGGCTCGAGCCATTTGGCCCCTGGACGGGAACTAGCGGTACCCATAGGCGAGATACGGGCTGGACGGAATGCTGGTGACACATGCGCCGTCCTCAACGTACACGCCGGACTTTAACCAACCCGCGTTGGGATCACAATAGAACTGTTGGTGAGTCCACAAGATGCGGTCCGGTTCAGCGTGAAATGGAGAACTGGCGTTCGCCGTTAGCGAGTATACCGCCTTCTTCGGCGGGCCGGTCGAGAGAACATCGCGAGACGCAAGTGGCGACTGGTGAACTGGGCGACGGCTGAAACTGCAACTGGTTTCAGGAAAGGAAAAAACACGTTGGGTGGTCGGCACTCACACAGCCCGCATGGGTGGAAGAAACTATCCGCAACACGGCGACTCGTAAGGTGCAACTGGCCAGGAAGAAAACAGTGACGGCCCGAACGCTCCTACTCCCCGCCAAGCGACTTCCGTGTGGCCAGTTTCCGATATGGCGGTTTCGCGACCGTTAGGGCAGTTTTCGAGGGCTCGCCGCTGTTTTCGCCAACGCTGCAGCTTGCCCGAACCGCCGTTTAGTCCCGAGGTGATACGATGCCAGGAGTCCCGCACTTATGACTCCGCCCTCGACCATCGCGCACTACCGCATCGTCTCCAGGCTCGGCGAAGGTGGCATGGGCGCTGTCTACCGCGCTACCGACACAAAGCTGAATCGCGAGGTTGCCATCAAGGTGCTGCCGGATTCGTTCGCGGCCGATCCCGACCGACTGGCGCGATTCTCGCGCGAAGCGCACGTGCTGGCCTCGTTGAACCATCCGAACATCGCGGCGATCTATGGAGTCGAAAAGCGGGCGCTGGTGCTCGAATTGGTGGAAGGTCCCACGCTGGCGGGTCGCATTGCCCAAGGCCCCATTCCGCCCAGTGAGGCGCTGCCGCTGATTCACCAACTCATCGACGCGCTGGAATACGCACATGAAAAGGGCGTCGTCCACCGCGATCTCAAGCCCGCCAACGTGAAGATCACGCCCGACGGACGCGTAAAGGTGCTGGACTTCGGGCTGGCCAAGGCGCTGGGCAGCGACCCCGAGGCGGCCGACCCGAGGTCGTCGCCGACGCTAACCATGAGCGCGACCACGGCCGGGATGATCATGGGCACGGCGGGCTACATGGCGCCGGAACAGGCACGCGGTCAGAACGTCGATAAGCGCGCCGACATCTGGGCCTTCGGCGCGGTGGTCTACGAGATGCTGACCGGCGAGCAACTTTTCGCCGGCCCGACGGTCTCCGACTCCCTGGCCGCGGTGCTGACTCGCGAGCCGGACTGGAAGCGCGTGCCGGTGGAAGCGCGCAAGCTGGTCCGGCTATGCCTGGTGAAGGATGCGAAGTTGCGGTTGCGTGATATCGGAGACGGAAGAATTCCGCTCGCAGACGGCGCCTCATATTCCGCTCCGCCGGTTGCGCCGCCAGCCAAATCATCGCGGCTCCCCTGGATTGTGGCGGCGGCTGGTCTGTGTGCGGCCCTGGTGGCAGGACTCGCGTGGCTGCGCCGCCCGGTGGAGGACGCCCGCATGGTCCAGCTCATGGCCTTGCCGCCGGAGAAGGCGTCTCTTTCCAACTACCCACCGATGGTTTCACCGGACGGACGGCACATCGCGTTCACAGCCATGACTGAGGGGCTGATGCGAATCTGGCTTCGAGACCTCGATGCCGCCGCGCCGCACCCGCTCCCCGGGTCGGAGGACGTGCGCCCGACCGGCGGGATCTTCTGGTCGCCCGATAGCCGGTTTCTGGGCTTCTTCGCGGGCGGCAAACTGAAGAGAATGGATATTGCGGGCGGCCCGGCCGTGGCGATCTGCGATGCGGAGAATGCCCGCGGAGGCTCCTGGAGCAGCCGGGATGTCATCGTCTTCACCCCCACTGTCTCGAACCGGCTGCTGCGGGTTCCGGCTGCCGGCGGGTCTCCCGAACCGGTGACGGAACTCGACCCGGCGCTGAGCGAAACCACGCATCGCTGGCCGTGGTTCCTGCCCGACGGGCGGCACTTCCTCTACCTCGGCCGCTCTTTGGACGCCGAAAACTCTGCCATCTGGGTGGGTGACCTCGACTCCAAGATGCGCCGCCCCCTGGTGAAAGCTATGTCGAATGCGGCGTACGATCCGGGCGGGTATGTGCTCTTCATGCGCGACCAGACCCTGGTGGGCCAACCGTTCGACGTCTCGCGGCTGGAATTGTCCGGAGATCCCTTTCCGGTTTTCCAGCCCGTGGATTACAATACCAGCCCGGCAACGATCGGTAGCTTCTCAGTTTCCGGAACCAGCGTGCTGGCGTTCTATTCAGGAGGCGGGTCGGAGAATTGGCGGCTGACCTGGCACGATCGTGCCGGCAAACCTGTGGGAACGGTCGGGCAGTCCGGTCGGATGAACCGGTTCTCCGTTTCTCCGGACGGCCGCACGGTCGCGACGGACCGGGCCGACCCAAGATCGGCGCAAGACTACCAGATCTGGCTGGACGATGCGGCGCGCGGAGACGAATCCAGGTTTACGGTCGATGCCAGGGATGTGCTGGATCCGATCTGGTCGCCGGATGGCAGACACATCCTGTTCTCCTCCAGGCGTCCGGGACACAACCGGCTGCTCGTCAAGCCTGCCAACGGTGCGGGAAAGGAAGATGTGCTCGTCGAGTCGACCGCTTTACTGTCGGTCACCGACTGGTCGCGGGATGGCAAATACGCGATTTACCAGGCCAGCCGGACGAGCACGAAGTCGGATATCTGGGCGATTCCCAATCCGCTGGGCCCGGCCGCGGATCGCAAGCCCTTCGCTGTGGTGCAAAGCGAGGCGATCGAAAGAGAGGGTCGCCTCTCGCCCGACGGTAAGTGGCTCGCCTACCAGTCCGACGAGAATCGGGGGTGGGAGGTGTATGTGCGGAGCTTTCCCGAGAACGAAGGAAAGTGGCAAGTGTCCACGTCCGGGGGATCCTGGCCCGTCTGGAACCGCGACGGGAAGGAGCTCTTTTACATTTCCGCCGACCGCAAAGTGATGTCCGTGGGGGTGAAGAGCGGAGGAACCTTTGAATTCGGCTCTCCCAAGGCATTGTTCGATTACCCTGGGGCCGCGTCGCTGGCAGGAACGTCTCCGTTCGATGTAAGCCCCGACGGGAAGCGTTTCCTGCTGCTGGACTCCGCAGATGCCGCCGCCACCCCCACGCTGCACGTGGTCCTGAACTGGCACGCGGGATTGAAGAAATGAGTCCACAACAGAGCATGGCGCATTACATGGTCACCGGCAAACTTGGCGAGGGCGGCATGAGCGCGGTCTATCGCGCACTGATACCAAGCTCAATCGCGATGTCGTGGGTTGGTTAGCGCTACCACGAACCAGAGCTGACCGCCATTCATGTCGATTGCGGCCGTGAAGTAGCATATCGGAAAGTGGGCTGGGGACGGGGCACCACGCCGGGCCACTGTACGATAAGGCCGCCAGGTGGCCGTCTGGGTCCTTACGAAGTGGTTGCTCAAATCGGTGCGGGTGGAATGGGCGAGGTCTAAGAAGTATGCGATACGCGCCTCAACCATTTACGGACAGTCGGAGCCGGGGTACTGGTCCGACGTTGATATAGGCTGTGGGGCGGTTGATCCTGGAAAGCGGGTCCCCAGGCTGAATAGCCTGCCTCACCCTTTCAGGGCAGCTTCATGCGGGCAACCAGATTCTGAAAGCGCGGGTCGGAGCGGACGCCATCGAACGCTGGGTCGACTTTCAGAAAGTCCAGGAACTGGCTCCGCTGCGCCCAAGCTTGCTCCAGTTGGGCGATCGCCTGGTCTTTATCGCCGAGTGCAGCGTAGACCGTGGCAATTCCGTAAGGCGCAACGTGGATGCTTTGCGAGCGGCCCAGCAGATCCCGGACTGCCTGTATTGCCTCCGAACGCCTGCCTGCGAGCGCATGGTCGCGCGCAATCTCCGCTTGCATGTAGGAAGAGCCCGCATCGCCGAAGTTCTGGACAGACTTTCGTTCGGCCGCAATTGCGTCGTCGAAGCGGCCCTGCTGCGCATACACCTCGCCGAGCACGTAGAGCGCAAATGGATAGTTGGGATCGATTTCCAGCGTCGTGTGAAGATCCGCCATTGACTGATCGTAGCGGCGGGCGAAATACAAAGTCCAATCCAGGAATGAATGGATTTCCGGCGAAAGTGGATCGAGTTCTACGGCCCGCTGCGCCTCCTGAATGGCCTGGTCTATACGCCCCTGCGAGATCAGATATTGACTGTAAAATTCATGTGCCGGGGCATAGTTGGGGTTGATGCTGAACGCGCGCTGGAACTCCCGCTCCGCGGCGGGCCAGTCGTAGTCGTAGGATGTGTAATTGTAGGCCTGCTCCACATGCGGCTGCACCAGCGAATCGTCGAGCTCAATCGCCTTGCGGGCCGCCGCTTCAGATTTCGGCATCACTTCGGCGGGAGCGACCGACAGGTCTTCGATCAAAGTGTAGTAGTATGACATCCCGTCGTAGGCCAAGGCGTAACCGGGGTCGAGGGCGATGGCTTGGCGGAAATAATTCATGCCCTTGTCGAGACCTTCCGGCGTAAATTGCGCCGCGAAGTAACGGCCCTTCAGATAGAGTTGATACGCCTCGGGGTTCGCAGTCTGGCGCGTGGCCATGCGCTTCATCTGCGTGTCGCTGATGGGCAGCCGCAGCTTCTCCACGATCTGATGCGCAATCTCGTTCTGCACCGCCAGCGCGTCCGCCAGTTGGCGCTTATATCGCTCGCCCCACAAGTGGCTGTTATCCTTGGCGTCGACCAGTTCCGCGCTCACCGTGAGGCTATCGCCGCGTTGTGTAATCCGCCCGGTGAGCACGGCGCGTACGCCAACCTCCCGGCCGACCGATGGAATATCGGGCGTCTTGCCTTTGTAACGCGCGACGGCGCTGCTCGACATTACTTTCAAGTTGGGGAGTTCCGAGAGGCTGCCTATCAGGCTCTCCGTGATTCCATCGCTCAGGTAGTCTGCGTCGGCGCTGCCGCTGCTGTTGGCGAATGGCAACACGGCGAGAGAGTAGATGCTCTGGGCGTGACTGCGCAGGTAACGCAGTCCTGCGGCCGCGATGGCGATCACTGCGGCAATTACAGTGAGCCACCGACGGCGCACGCTATGCGGCCCCGCCGCACCTCGGGTCTTCTCGCCGCCAACACTGAGAAGGCCTCTCAAGGCAAACGCCAGATCGTGGGCGGAGTGAAACCGCTGAGCCGGATTCTTAGCCAGGCACCGATCGATCACTCGCTCCAGCTCCGCAGGCGCCTCTTTCCCTGTGTCCCGATCGCCGTAGGATCTTCCTTGAGGATCGCAGCCATGGTATCGCCCGCCGACCTCCGGGAAAAGGGCCGACGCCCGGCCACTGCCTCATAGAGCACGCAGCCCAGCGAGAAGATGTCGCTCGCCGCGCCCACATTTTCGCCGCGCACTTGTTCGGGCGACATGTAGCCGACAGTGCCCGATATGCTTCCCGCCTGCGTGTCGTCCAGAGTCGCGGTCTCGTCTTCGGTAGATATCTTTTGCCGCCGCGCCAGACCAAAATCGAGAATCTTAACCTGACCATCGGCGGTGAGGAAAATATTGCCTGGCTTGATGTCGCGATGAACAATGTCCCTGCCGTGGGCAGCAGCGAGTCCCTCGGCCAGTGCGACTCCGATCTCAAGGGTCTTGCGCCATGAGAGTGGGGAACGGCTGAGCCGGTCGCGCAGCGTCTCCCCTTCCAGCAACTCGGTGACGGCGTAATGAATGTCGTCTTGTTCGCCGATATCAAACAGCACCAAGATATTGGGATGCGATAGCGCCGCTACGGCTCTGCCCTCGCGCTCGAAGCGCGCCAGAGCTTGCGGATTTGTTCCCAAATGCTCAGGCAGGACCTTGACGGCGACTTGACGGCCCAGGCGAGAATCCCGCGCGCGGTACACCTCACCCATGCCGCCCGCGGGGGGGCGCGAGGATCTCGTACGGGCCGAGTTTGTCGCCTGCCGAAAGTGGCATAGAAGGGGTTCAGCTCAGTTTAGCCGACCAGAAAGCGGATAGGGAATGTATCACGGCCCATCCGGAAACTATTCACCCAGTCGATCCTACCAAATCCATCTCCCGGATCAGACCGGCTTCCGGAATCGGCCTTCCGGACGCCTCAGTGTCCGCCGGTGTCCGCCCACTGGACAAAAAGTGGTTTTAATCCGGCCAATGTAAAGTGAGGGGCTCGCGTTCTGTGACTGAAAGCTGTATTCTTTTTTCGTTCGAAACTGACTTAGCCGGAGGGTGAAGGCCGGGCCAGCAGATCGAAACTTTCGCAGAGCACGGTCAGGGGCGGGCCTTCAAGCCAGCCGGTAGAGATTCAGTATTTTTCGGTATAATTTGCCCTTCATGCTGGCCAACCTCGAGCATCCGGAGGACGCACTCACATCGGCGCAGGCAACGGTCTCCATTTTCCGTCCGCTGGCCCAACAGCAGTCCAATATCTTCCTGCCCCACCTGGCAATGTCGCTGCATCACCTGGCATGCATCTTAAAAGAACTGGGGCGGGAGGAGGCGCTCGAAGCGGCCCGGGAAGCGGTCTCCATCTACCGCCGGCTCGCGCAGGAGCGGCCAAACGCATTTTTGGGCGACCTGGCGACGGCACTCGACACTTTGGCCGGCATCTATGCCATGCTGGGCCGGCGCGAGGACGGTTTGGAGCCCGCCCGGGAGTTGGTCCAGATTCATCGCCAACTCAGCGCTTCGCTGCCTGAGGTCTTTCTGCCGAAACTGGCAATCTCGCTCCAGAAGCTGGCCTTGCGGCTCAGCGGTCTCGGGCACCGCGAAGAATTACTCGAGCCGATCGGGGAAACCTGCCAGGTGTACCGTCAACTCGCCGAACGGAATCCCGACGCCTATCTGCCCCGGCTGGCCACTTCATTGAAGAGCCTGGCCATGCGGCTTACCACTGTAGGACGGCACGAAGAAGCGCTGGGGCCTGCCAGGGAGGCGATCCAGATTCGGCGATCGCTTGCGCTTCGGCACCCCGAGCAACACTCCATGGATCTTGCAACGACTCTGCACGATCTGGCCGAGAGCTTGAACAGCCTGGGGCGGCGGAGCGAAGCCCTGGAGATGGTGGAAGACGCGGTCCGAATCCGTCGCGAGCTCGCCGAACTGGCACCGGAAAGGGCCGGCTTCGCCCTGGCCCGATCTCTGGCGCTGAAAGGACAGATCCTCGCCGAGACAAGCGCTTCCGCGGCATTCCCTTGCGCGGAGGAGGCGGTCCGTCTCCTGGAGCCGCTGTTCTCACAGAATCCCTGGATCTGGGCACCCACCATCCGGCCGATCATCGGCTTGTACTATCGGACTGGCGCGCTGGCCGACGCGCCCCTGGACTGGGAGTTGCTCGACCGCCTCATTCCGATCATCGAGGAGGCCGCTCGGCCCCGCGATGCGTAAGCGTGAAGCTCGGCTCTTCCAGAGTCTCATGCTGGGCGTGCCTCAAAGAATCGAGCCGCATCCTCGGCCGTCGCCCGAGAGACGATTTCCGCGGCCATCCTGTCCCCAACGGGAAACCGGTGGCCAAGATTCTCTCGGCAGTCGTGTGAACGTCGTAGGGCGTGAAGCGGAACTCGAGATTTGGGTCGAGAATTGCCCAGTAAGCGACTAAGCCGCCAAAGGGATTGCCGACGCTTCCTGGATTGACGATGTGCCAGGGTCCCACCTGTCGCTCGAACTGGCTGTGCGTATGGCCGCAGACCACGGTGGTCTCCTTGATACCCGCGCAGCAGGCAGCGATGCGGTCCGGAGGTGTCCCCACCGTGTCCACCGGCCATTGGCACGTTCAAAGACGTCGCGGTCGGCGTTTCCCCATGATGAACTCGACCTTTCGACGTGACCGAAGAGCCCGTATCGTTTCCTGCGGCCAGGGACCCCAGACGACATCGCCACCAACCAAAACCATATCAATGCCGGCCAACTCGGAAAGGACAGCCTGCAGTGCCGGCAGATTCCCGTGAATGTCGTAGGGCGCTGCAATTCTCACGCCGGGGCGCCCTCTTCTCATGCCTGGCTTTTTTGTAGTAGGCCGATCAGCATATCACAACCGGTATGGACTGGCTCTTCTCTCCCACGACCCGGGCCTGTCCCCACGACCCGGGCGGACAAGTCATTCCGAAGAGGCTGTCGTGGGCGCACGTGGTGGGAATCACCCCTCGCTCGCCACGCTTCCGTTCTCCAAACCATCCAGGTCGAGGTACTGTAGCCCCCGCTCCGGCTCATACTCGTGCCTGCTATGCAGAATCCTGTGCGCCGTAAAACGCTGTTGCCAATAGTAAGTTTTAAAGACAGTCCAGCTTGAAAAGCGACCCTCCACCAGCAGACCGGCGCGTCGCAGTTCCTCTGGCTGAGCTGTCGGTAAGTCTCTGAAAATCGGGCGCGACCATGCCATCCACCTGAAAGTGCCCGAAGGACTCAACGTCGACGGACAAACGGCGAAGGAGCGGGGCCTGATCCACACCATCTGGAAGCCCGGGCAAGCCCGATGCCTGCTCCGCGATGGCCTTTATCTCCGTTTGGTACTTCAACTCCTTGCCTTCGACCCAGACGCGCCAACCGAACAGGTCGGCGCGAATGCTGGGGCTGAGCAGATAACCCAGCCGAATCCGGGAATGGGGAATGTGGTCTCCGACGGTAATGTCCTGATTCGTGGTGTTGAGGAATTCGTATTCGACAGTCACCTGGTCGCGGCCCGATCGTCAGCCGCTCCTTCTCCATCGAAATCCGCGCCTCGCGTTTCAAGCGGATCCCGCCGACTGGAGTCGCCTCGGCGGAACCATCGTTCGCGAGCGCGAGGCCGGACAACAAAAGCCAAAACGCCGCCAGGATTCTCATCGTCTTCTCCTCCTGTTTTCACTCGGCTCCGTAGAAATATCGAAAAGCGACGCGGGCTGGGGTCCGACCTTGATATTACGCAGTTCCTGCACCGCCCAAGAGTGTGGCTCATAAATGGGGCGAAGATTCTTTTCGTCGCCACCTTGAAAACCATCCAGTCTAATTGTGTGCTTGAGCACCGGGTCGACCCACGCGATGAGTCTCCATATGCCGCGCTCAATGCGGCCGTCTTGCTTCTTCTCTTCGCCCGCGATCGTCAAAACGCAACTTTGCGTCTGGCGGCCGTTGACTATCGCGCCGCTTCCGCAGGTGCAGGATGTGGTGATCATCCGCCGTTCCTGCCCGTTATCGGGCAAGAACCAGCTCAGTAACTGTGCGCAAGGGTTTTCCGAATCCTGCAAAGGGCCTCCCAGTCTCAGTTCGAAGATGCGCCGCTCGCCCAAAGGCCATTCTGTCCTACTTCCTTTGCTGATGAAGTACCCGGTTTCCTTCCGCAGATCGATCACCGTTGCCCCGCCACCGCTGACCTCGACGCGCACTTTCTCTTCTGCGAAGTAGGCCTTCTGCCAATAAACTGTGCCGTCCTCGATGGTCGAGAATTCCGCGGAGAACTCGACGCCTTTCGCAGACGATTGGGCGGCATACAATCGCGCGGCATAAATGATCGAGCAACAGAGGAGCCGCGCCCTCGATCGGCCGAATGGAAACGCAAGACTAAGTTCCCGGTGATTCATTTTCTTGACCTGTCCCTTCTCTTCGCGGCACGATTCACGCCGCGATCCCAACACCCCCGAAATGGGCCAACTGCTGCGCAAACGGCCCGTAGCTTCCAACCACTGCTTCCAGGATTCCTGCGTTAGAACTGGCCCCCACGGCTTCGGAGCCGCGGTGATCGGATACGACTCGGGATATATTCCGCCAATCGGACACCCACCGGGCAGGCGAAATCGCCTGCCCGTCCTGCCTGCTGGTGATGCGTCACGCCGCTCCTGCCAGGGTTCCTTGGTGGCTACGGGCATGGCGGGTGAGTGGTGGTTTTGGTTCCGTAGGTGGAGTACGCCCCACCAGCGGCGATAGAGCCTGTTCCGTTGTCATAAAACCATGAGAAGTAGGCGAGTTCCGTGGGGTGGTAGTAGTAGCCATTCCAGAGGATCGTTTTCGCATTATTCGTGCCGTGGAGCGGATCTCCGACTTCAAACTTCGTGGAACAGGCGTTCGGCTCAGGGTTGAGCCAGGACGGGGCGCCGTTGTTGTTCAGCGGATCCATCATCCATTCCCCGATCTCGTGAGTCAATTCGAAGATGTCCTGGCCGCGGGCGTTAGGGTCGCCCATCGGAAAGTCCGTCGTGCTGATGTGAGCGGCAGTGGTGTTATATTCCGCCCAGGCGAAGGTCTGTGGCGGATGCAGTTCGTCGAAGTTGTCGGGCGTGTGGCCGTGGGCGCCATTCGTAGTTCCGTTGTTTGAACCGGACTCTACCACGTCCCGGGTTATGAACAGCGCGAATCTACCGGTCGAAATGTATCCACTCGCCTGCAAACTGGGAATGAGGTTCTCCGTGATCATGTTGTTGATGAACTTTTCCGGGAGTTGGAGCCGCAGAGTGCAAGAGGCCTCATCGCCGTTGATAGTCGCGTTCATACCCTCGTACACCGAGATCACCGGCGGAAAAGTAGGAATAGTAGTCAAGAGCTGCGTGGGGACATACCAGTCAATCGTATCTTCCACACTGCCTAAGGTCGCTTTCCAAAAGGCGGCCCGCTTGTAAGCGGAAATGTACTGGAAGGTGCCGACGCTAACGCCGTTGAACGTACGCGGAGCTGGTTGCACAAGTGGCGACTGCTTGAACCGGTCCACGGCAGAAACGCCGCCGTCACAAGAATTCGGTTGAGTGGGGTCGAATAACTTCAACTTATTATCTTTGGTATTGACGAGAAACACCAGTGGAATCACGACGGCGTGGATGGTGGTCGCGATGGTTTTGGTAGAGAACGCCAACGGGTCTCCCCCTACCATCACGATGTTGAAATGGTCGGATGCGGTGTACACCGAAAGGGGGGTTAAAGGAACGGTATCTCCAATCCCCGGCAGGTCGTTCGCAAAGCCCCGCGGCGCCGTGCTCCCGGCAACGAACACCACGCTCAACGCACATAGAATTCTTCGTTTCGTCT
Source organism: Bryobacteraceae bacterium (assembly GCA_035501495.1). Lineage (GTDB taxonomy): Bacteria > Acidobacteriota > Terriglobia > Bryobacterales > Bryobacteraceae > JAIQFL01. The sequence continues at coordinate 75,683 of DATJWB010000006.1, forward strand.
GTATTCTCAACATAGGATCCTCCTTGGCGGGAATCTCGGTTGTGGATACCCGCGGTAAATCTTCCTCACCCTCCAGAGCGGAAAGATCTCGCAAAAACTAGAATGAGAGGTCAGAAAATCTTGCAGAAGGAGCAGTGACTTGCGTGCGGCGCTTCTTGTCGGTCCTTCCCGAATATGGTAATTTCGGGGATCGAGGATTGCTGGCGGCGATTGGATGGAGGCGTCCACACAGCACGAAATCACGCGCCTGCTGCGAGCCTGGAGTGCGGGGAATGAGGGCGCTCGCGAACGACTCATGCCCCTGGTATACGAAGAACTGCACCGGTTGGCGAGCGCCTATATGTCGCGGGAGCGGGCGGATCACACGCTTCAGACTACGGCCCTGGTTCACGAAGCGTATCTCCGCTTGACGGACGCCTCATCGGCGAGCTTCCAGGACCGTGCACATTTCTTTGGCATGTGCGCCCTGTTGATGCGCCGGATTCTGGTGGACTGGGCACGGTCCCGCGGTTCGTTCAAGCGCGGTGGCGACTGGCGGCCGCTCCAATTGGACGAGGCATTGGTAATGTCTCCCGAATCCGAGATCGACCTGGTCGCTCTGGACGACGCACTCAGGTCGCTCGCCGCCGTGGACGCACGCAAGAGCCGCGTAGTGGAACTTCGCTTCTTCGGCGGGTTGAGCGTGCAGGAGACGGCGGCGTTCTTGAAAGTCTCGTTGGACACTGTGGCGCGCGATTGGAGGCTGGCAAAAAGTTGGCTGCGGCGGGAATTGGGTGGCGGTAAGTCACATGACACCTGAACAATGGCGCCAGGTGGAGATGCTGTATCACCTGGCTTTGGAACAGGAAGCGGATTCGCGGTCGGCGTTTGTCGCGGGAGCGTGCGGGGGGAACGAGGCTTTGCGGCAGGAGGTAGAGTCCCTCCTGGCGGCCGATGAGGGTGCCGGTCATTACCTGGAAACGTCGGCGTTCGGGGTCGCGGCGAAGGCTCAGGCGCGGGACGAAGCGCGTTCGAATCTGGCCGGCAAAATGGTGGCGCAGTACCGGCTTTTGGAGAAGCTGGGAGGCGGCAGCGTCACGGAACTCTACCGGGCCGAGGACACCCGGCTCAGGCGTCCTGCAGTAATTGAGTTCCTTCATGGACTGACCGCGGATTCTGCGGCGCACGAGCGTTTCCAACGCGAGGCCTGCGCAGCATTGGCATTGAATCACCCGCATATCTGCACCGTCTACGACATTGATGAATGGGAAGGCGTGCCGTTCATCGCGATGGAATTCCTGGAAGGCGAGACTCTCGACGATTGGCTGAAGGCGAGGGCCCTCACGATCGACGAGTTTCTCGATTTGTCGCTGCAGATTGCGGACGGGTTGGACGCCGCCCATCGGCAAGGGCTGGTCCATCGCAATCTCCAGCCCGCCACCCTCTTCATCACTCGACGTGGCCATGCGAAGATTCTGGACTTCGGTCTGGCTCAATTGCACCCTGAGGGTCTGGTACCAGGCACGCCATCGTACCTCTCGCCAGAACAGCTGCGGGGCGGAAGGCTCGACTTGCGGACTGACGTGTTCAGCCTGGGCGCCGTGCTGTACGAGATGGCTGCGAGAAGGCGAGCCTTCGACGGCCGATCCGACGCAGCTATCCTGGATTCGGTTCTGAACCGCTCGCCGGTACCGGTTCTACAACTGAATCCGTCGATGCCCCCTGGATTGGATGACGTGATTGCCAAGGCGCTGAAGAAGGATCCCGAAGCGCGCTATCAAAACGTGGCTGATCTCCGCGCCGACCTGAGGCGTCTGAAACGGGAGATCGACTCCCAACGGATGACGCGAACTTCGCCGATGGACAGCGGGAATTCGCCCATGATAGAGCCGAATCAACCGGCGCGGCTGGGTCGCTACCAACTCACAGGGCGCCTCGGCGCCGGCGCGATGGGTACGGTCTATGAAGGCATCGACCCAATAATTGGCAGGGCGGTGGCGATCAAGACCATTCTTCCGGACACACTGGGATCGCCTAGAGAAGCAGAACGGCTTCGGGAGCGCCTGTTGCGCGAAGCTCGCGCGGCCGGCAGCCTGACGCATCCAAACATTGTGACGTTGTTCGACGCCGGCGAAGAGGCGGGCGTGACGTATATCGTGATGGCGTTGATCCGCGGTTCCACTCTGGATGCCCTGCTAACGCCCACAGGAAAACCGCTGCCCGCCCAACGCGCGCTGACGATCCTGGCGGAAGTGGCGGCGGCGCTCGATTACGCTCATAGCCGTGACGTAGTGCACCGTGACGTCAAGCCTGCCAACATCATGATTCAGCCAGACGGTGCGGTGAAACTGGCGGACTTCGGAATCGCGAAGCTGGTGAACGCCACGACGTTCACGATGGCCGGCAGCGTGCCTGGTACGCCCTGCTTTATGTCGCCCGAGCAACTTCGGGGTCAGGAAGCAACGCCGCGGTCGGACCAGTATTCGCTAGCCGTGGTGGCGTGGATGCTGCTGACAGGCTCCAGACCCTTCGACAGCGACCAGCTCATGTCGCTGTTGTCGCAGATCCTCGACCATGAGCCGCCCGCAAACAGCCATTTGAACACGAATGCGGACCGCGTTTTGCGTCGCGCCTTGGCCAAAGATCCACTGGCGCGATTTGAATCGTGCGGTGGATTCGTAGCGGCGCTGAGCGATGCCTGCAGCCGGAATCCGCCGTCGGCCATGAAAGATGGCCGGATGAAGTGGGGCCGGACGCTGATTGCGGGAGTGGCGATTGGATGCCTGCTCGTGGGGGCCGGTATTGCCTGGCGGCTGCGGGAGCCGAAACCGCAACCCGACGGTCAACCGCAGAGCGTCAATGCCATCAGCCCGGCTCCCGTGGTTCCACCATCGGCCGACACTCAGCCACAAATCAGCCAGAATCCTACTCCTGGTCCGGCCGTGGAAACTCGGCCCAGGGCAGGTCCACCGGAACGGCAGGCAGCGGCCACTTTGAGCGAAAAGTCGGGAGCGAAGGCGCCGCCCGGCGTTAATGTCCCAGCCGCAGGAGATGTTGAAACGAACGCCGCCGATGGGCTGGATTATGTTTGGATCCCAGGCGGTTCGTTCGAGATGGGCTGCTCGACTGGAGACCGGTCGTGTGATCCCGAAGAGAATCCGCCGCACCAGGTTGCCATCAGCCGCGGTTTCCGGATGGGCCAGACGGAAGTCACTGTGGGTGCCTATCGGCGGTTTGCCAGTGCGACGGGACATTCCATGCCCCCTGAACCGGTTTTCGCGGAGCGGAATTTGAACCCCGGTTGGGCGGACCAGCGACAGCCAGTCGTAAATGCCACCTGGGATGAAGCGCGCGCATTCTGCTCGTGGGCCGGGTTGCGGTTGCCCACCGAAGCAGAGTGGGAGTATGCCGCTCGTGCGGGAGATCCGCGGCTGCGCTCTGGTGCCCCCAAGGCGGTCGCATGGTTCCGCAATAACAGTGGGCGGGCGTATATCGACAGCGCGCCACCGATTCTCAAAGACGAAACCAAGTACGTGGCAGCCCTCAAAGATAATCAGAACGGGCCACACGCGGTAGGCGGAAAGGCTGCCAACGCTTTCGGTCTTCGCGATATGCTCGGGAACGTGTGGGAGTGGACCGGCGACTGGTTTCAGAAGGATTACTATTCCCATTCCCCCGGCGCCGATCCGCCCGGACCTGAGTTTGGAACGGAGCGGGTATCGCGGGGCGGCTCCTGGTATGACGGTCCGAAGCTGATCACCCCGTCGCGGCGCCGTCCGTACCCTCCCACCGCACGGAACGTCTACACGGGCTTTCGCTGCGCGGGGCAATTCAATTCCGGCCGCCAATGATGCCGTCAACGACAGCCTGGCGGAGACTTTGGCCGCTGCAATGGGATCAGCATGAGCGAACTTCGCGCCAAACAGTAGCGCCGCGCCGCGCGGGACAGCTGGATACCAGCCGATATTCATACATAACGAGGTGTATTTCTTGGTGTGCACCTTGCTGTCCTCGTGAACGGGGCTAGTTGCCTAAACTTGACGCGACGGCTCAGTAGGGAGTGCTTCCAGCTGGCCGGGGTCAGTTGTTGTAACCCGCCAGCCTCTAGCGGCCTTGGTAGGCCAAATAGTATCCCCTTCGCGATCCGTGGTGCCCGGGTGAACTTGATAGTTCCGGCGCACTAACGGGCGAAGGCGGCAACTTGCAGGAAGCTTGGCATTCTCTGTTTGTCGGTTTTCCATCTTGTGCCAGCCCGAATGCGTTGCGGATCATGGCTTCAAACCGAATCGCCGGACGCATCTCCACTCGCAAGAGCGCCTCCCCCGGTCCGTCATTCCACCAGGCGTGAAGCGTTCCGGGCGGGGCGATCAGCTCGACCCCCGGCTCGGCGATCCCCTCCCGCCCCGCAAGGCGAAACCCGACCTGACCGTGCAGCATTGTGAATCGCACTTCCATCCCCGGGTGGAAACGCTCCTTGATCGTCGAGCCGCCAGGTTGGACATAGAGGTCAACAACCAGCCGTTCGCCCCATGTCGTGTCTGTGCCGACCCGTATTACCGCTCGCTCACCCGTCACGGGGTTCTCATACTCTTCGCCGGCTTTCAACATTCTGACTCTCCTGTGATCTTTCGTTCCCGTTCATCTGGACTCGATCGTGGCTGAGGCTGACGTTTCAGCCGCCAAGCCCAGGGCCATAAACGCCCACTCGTGGGTGTGAGGCCGTGGCGACCCATGATCTCCGCCATCCTGGTTCGGTCCGGCAGACCACCGACCGCCGCGTTGATCACCGCGGCGGACTCGCGGAAATACTGCGGACCTATTGCGGCAGGCGTGATCACGCAGAGTGCCCTCCCGTCGAGGATTCCATTGTTGTCGAACCGGTGAATGGCGCCACGCGGAATGCAGAGACCCTGCCCCGGCCCGACATCGATTGTCTTTCCGTCGACGGTCCACGTCAGCACTCCGTCTATGCCGTATATCGTCTCTTCGTAGTGGTCGTGGCTATGCGCCGGCGCCGCCAGACGCTGCCCGCTCGGAACGGTGACCTCAAAGGCCGCGAGGCTGCCATTCGAGTTTTCTCCGGTGATCAAGAAGCGCACCGCGAGCGGCCCCAGACGGATGGTCTCGTCGGCAGGATTGACGCGGAGGTCGATGGTTTGCTGAGTCATATGTTTCCCCTCTTAGTGAATTTGTCTACTGCGTTCCCGCATCTGCTTCTATGCCGGCGGAAGAAACTCCAGGCCGACCTTGGACGCTGCTCCGAGCAACCTGGCCAGGAACTCTTCGTTCATAGGCGGCGGCGCCGCCGACGGATCCCCAGCGGGATAAAACGCTTCCTCGAAAAACTTCTCGAGTCCCGCGGGTGTAACCACGAGCAGGAGCTTTGTGTCCACGTTCCCGGTGTTTTGGAAGGAATGGGCGACTCCGCGGGGGAGGCAAACAGAATCTCCGGGCGAGGCAGTCATTGTCTTCCCGCCGACATGAATGGTCAGCATCCCTTGCTGCAGGTAGAACGTCTCCTCTTCGCGGTGGTGAATGTGCGGCGGAGTGCCTCCGCCCGGCGGAACCACAACCTCTGCCATGAAGAAGGCGCCGCCGGTTTGTTCGCCGGTGATGAGGAACGTAACCTTATCGACGGGGCTCTGATAGGCTGGGCCGGTTCCAGCGGGAACATACTGGACCTGGTTGCTGTTGGCGCGTCCGATCGAATCGGAGGCGGTGAAGGAATGATCGATGGTTTGCTGTGTCATGACTGTCTCCTCTCATCCGGTAGTGGGCGAGGAGGCCGGAGAGTTGTATCACTGCCTTGAAATTTTTGTTGGGCAGACTAAAATGGGTACCGACGTGTCGTCACCGACCGCTCTTCAACCCGAGACCGTGGCCCGGCTGATGGCGAGCTTTCGCGACGGCGATCATGAGGCCGCCGGACGGCTGGTCGAGATCTTCTATCCCGAGCTCCGGCGCATCGCCGCCGCGCGCATGCGGGCCGAGCGCCCAAATCACACGCTACAGCCCACCGCCGTGGTACATCAGCTCTATTTCGAACTCATCAAGATCAAAGCCCTCCGCCCGGCCAGTTCGGGCGGAGCGGATGAGAAGGCCGCGTTCCTGGGGCTCGCGGCTTACCTGATGAAGCAACTGCTGATTCACCATGCCCGCCCGCTTTCGCGCCGTTCGGAGAAGGCCGAGGTTCCCGACCTGCCCGGCCCGCGCTTGTCCACGGAACATTCGCTGATCGAAATCGACGATGTTCTCAACCGGCTTGCCGCCATCAATCCCGCGCTCCGTGAAGTGGTGGAAATGAGGGTCTTCGAAGGTCTGACGCGCGAAGAGATCGCACAGAAAATGGGCTGCGGTACGGCCACCGTGGCCCGCCACTGGAACTTCGCTCGAAACTGGCTGGAGGAAGCCTTAGCGGGGACTGCGGGACAGTGACAGACGAGCGTTGGCAACTGGCGTATTCGATCTACGAGGCCGCCGCTCCGCTCGCCGAAGGGGAGCGGCGGCAGTATGTCCGCGCGACCGCCCCGGATGCCGAAATCGCCGGCAGGGTTCTGCGGATGCTTGACGAGATGGCGACTTCCGCCGACTTGGATGCTTTACCCGACTCTGCGTATTCAACCGAACCTGCGGTTGCTCCGCCCTCCGGCAGTCTGCCGTACGGCGCTGCGCTCGGCCGTTTTGTCATCACCGGCTATGTAGGCCAGGGTGGAATGGGCCAGGTCTATTCGGCCCACGATCCCGATCTCAATCGCCAGGTCGCCTTGAAGGTGATCGCTCAAAAGGCCGACACCTCCAGCTCGGAAAGGTTCATTCGCGAGGCGCAGGCGGCCTCCGCCCTGAACCACCCGAACATCGTGACAGTGCACGAGGTGATTCGCTCCGGCCCCAGGGTGGCAATCGCCATGGAACTGGTGGCGGGAACCTCCTTGCGCCATTTTTGCGGCACACCCCAGCCAGTCGGAAAGGTGGCTCTCTGGGGACAGCAGATCGCCCAGGCCCTCGCTGCCGCGCACGCCGGCGGTATCGTCCACCGGGACGTCAAACCGGAGAACCTGATGCTCCGCCCCGACGGATACTTAAAGGTTTTAGATTTCGGACTCGCCCGGGAGGACGGTGCCGAACGAGCTGACGGCGAATTGCCAGCGGGCACTCTCGGATACATGTCACCGGAAGAGGTTCTCCGGCTGCCCATCACGGCCGCGAGCGACATCTTCTCCTTGGGAATAGTGCTGTACGAGCTGGCCTTGGGGACGAATCCGTTTCGTGGCGATTCACCTGGCGCCACGACACGGTTGATCGAGGGACTGCAGGAACCTCCTTCGTCCATCCACGGGGAAGGCGTTCCCCGGGAACTCGATCGCCTGTTGCGCGTCATGCTAAGCAAATCGCCAGCAGATCGCCCATCGGCCTCCGAGGTTGCGCTACGCCTCGAGGCCATCACTCAGCCGCGCATATTCCGGCGTCGAACCGTCTGGGCCGCGGCTGCGCTTGCCATCGTTGCCCTCGGCAGCACGGCCGTCTGGCGTCTGCTGCCATCGCATAAGGCAGACGCCGAGCCCGTTCTGTTGCGGAGCGTACCTCTCGATAGCGAGCCGGCCTCGGAAACCGCGCCGGCTTTCTCGCCGGATGGCAGCAGGATCGTCTACGCCTCCGACCTCGGATCGCCAGGGATTCATCACATTGTGACCCGCAGTGTGGCCGAATTATCTTCCGGCGCCGGGTCGAACCCATTCACCCTGACATCCACGCCGCAGGACGATACGAATCCCGTCTGGTCGCCCGACGGATCCCGCATCGCGTTCCTGCGGAGGACCAGTGCTGGCACCCTCCAGGCGATCTTGATCCCCGCTGGCGGCGGACCCGAGCACTCGATCGCCAGCCTCGACGGTTCGCGGCCGGCCGCGCGCACCTACCTGGCCTGGGCGCCCGACAGCCAAGCGCTCGTCGCCTCCTACCGGGTGAAAGCCACTTTCGCGCTCCGCTTGTATCGGTTCCCGGTATCGGGTGGAACGGAACAGCCGATCACCCAAGGACCAGATGAGGCACAGGATGTTTCCCCCGCTTTTTCCCCGGATGGCCGGTGGCTGGCTTTTCTTCGTTGGCAGAATGGCGCCACATACGAACTCTGGGCCGTCCCGCAGCCGGGTGGAACAGGGAAACTGCTGGTCACGAGTCCGGTTCCGATTACCACGTTCGCCTGGAAACCCGACAGCCGGACTATTGTGTATGGCGGCGGCGCAATCAGCACGGGCGAACTGAGACAGGTCACTCTCGACGGCCGTGTCGCGCTTGCGCCTTTCGTCCTGGAAGGCGCCTCCGACCAGATCCAGATCTCGAAGAACGGCGCCCGGCTGGCTTACGTACTGCAGAATCTCGATGCCAACATTTGGCGCTTGCCGCTGCACGGGATTCGCAAGAAGAACTCTCCTCCTCCCGAAAAACTGTTCGCCTCCGTTCGCGAGGAGATGGATCCAGCCTTCTCCCCCGACGGGAAGTCGATCGCCTTCGTTTCCAATCGTTCGGGCCATTGGAACCTATGGACGGGGAACGCCGACGGCACTGGGCTGCGGGAGCTTGGGGCTCAAGCCCTTCTGCCATTCCATCCTGCCTGGTCGCCCGACAGCCGCGAAATCGCATTCGACTCCGCGGCCTTGGGGAAGGGTGAGATCTGGCTCATCAAAGCCACCGGGGGAAGCCCATGGCGGCTGGCTGCGATGCCTGGAGGAGCCCAGCTTCCGTCCTGGTCGCCGGATGGCAAGCGGATACTCTTTTATACGAATGCCGAGGGCACACGGCAGATCTGGGAGATCGCGGCCATAGGCGGAGCGCCGGTTCAACTGACGCACGGCGGTTCGTATGACCCTTCGGAATCCCCGGATGGGCGCTATCTCTACTACGGCAGTGTGTCGTCTCCCGGTGTCTGGCGTGTCCCGTTCGAACCCCGCTTGCCGGATGGAAGCCTGGCCAGTCAGGATGAAGAGCTGATCCACGAAACGCTGCCTGTAACAGGCCATCGCTTCTGGACGCTTGGTCCGAGAGGGATCTATTTTGTGGACGCGGAGAAGACACCGGCGGTATTGAAGGTGGTCGATTTGGCATCGCGCAAAGTCACCGTTCTGGCGACGCTCCTCAAACCACCGGCAAAGTTCACCAGAGGCCTTTCGATCTCGCCCGATGGGCGTTACGCATTGTATTGCGAAGACGACGTGGATCGGTACGAAATCCGAGTGGTGGAAAATTTCCGTTAGGCGGAAACCGCCCGAATTGGCGGGCTTTTCTTGATAGGGGTAGCGGACGATGTTCTTGATGTGAAAGTTCACGGTTGCCTCTGAGATGCTCAACTTCGCGGCGATCGCTTTGTTGCGCAACCCTTCTTGTATCAGGCGGAGGACATCGATTTCGCGAGCCGTTAGCGATTCTTCGCCGACATGTTCAGCCAGGCGGCTGGCTACATCCGGAGGAACGTGGCGGTGACCGGCGTGTACGCGGCGAATCACGTCCACCAGTTCGTCCTGAGCTGCCGTCTTCAGCACGTAGGCGGCGGCGCCCGCACGCAACGCACGCTCAATCTCGAATCCACTCTCCGAACTGCTAAGCGTCTGTAAGAAAATAAGTGTAGCAAATAAAGCATTTCTCGCCTAAAATGTTCTTGTGGCCAGCGAGGCGGAGATCAAGCAGCGTTTTTCCCAATTGGAGCCTTGGTTGGATGAGCGCGCGCGCCGGCTATGGGCTGCTGCGGAGAGCGCGGCTCATGGACGGGGC
>DATJWB010000007.1:0-35831 GCA_035501495.1 Bryobacteraceae bacterium
CCCCTGACCGCTCATAAACTGAGGCGAACCGAACGTCATGAACGGCGGCAGCGATGTGATTGCCGACGAGGAGTTGTTCTGCACGCCGATGAGGGTGTCGTCTCCGTTGACGGGAGCGTCGTAGGGAAGCACGCTCGGGTCGTTGAGGACCGTGATGCCGTTATCGGTGATCACGATGAGATACGCGCACGAATTACTGGATCCGATCGGCGGGCATTGCGTGAATGGCGGACTCTGCTGCGCAAGACCTGAAGCAGAGCACACGAGTGCCAGCACCACTAGAAAGAAGGTGTGATTTAATGTTCTCCGAGCGGGGGACATAAGGGCGGACCTTTGGGGGTTTCCGGGTGAAACCTCTATCTAATAGATCACAAAAACACAAAAAACAATACGAGAGTCGTTCGAAAACGCTCGAACTCGGTACCACCCGCATTTGAGTACAATTCGAGTTTGTCCTTCCTCTCTTTCGAAGTCGTCGCCGAGTGTTCCGCCACGCGTGCCCGCGCGGGGCTCCTGCACACGCCTCACGGAACCATCGAGACGCCCGTGTTCATGCCGGTCGGGACACAAGCTACGGTGAAGGGGCTGACGCAGCGCGACCTGGCCGACGAACTCGGAGTCCGGATGCTGCTGGCGAACACGTACCATCTCTACTTGCGGCCGGGACACGAGCTGATCCGCAAAATCGGCGGGCTGCACCGCTTCATGTCCTGGCCTAACGGGATTCTCACGGATTCCGGCGGCTACCAGGTGTTCAGCCTCAGCGGGCTGCGCACCATCACCGAGCAGGGAGTCGAGTTTCGCTCGCACCTCAACGGCGATCTCCACATCTTCACACCTGAATCCACGGTGGATGTGCAATTGGCCTTCGGCAGCGACGTCCTGATGGTACTAGACGAATGTCCGGAATATCCCGTGAGCCACGAATATGCGAGGCAAGCCATGCGGCGCACCTTGCGCTGGGCGCGCCAGTCGAATGCGCACTTCCGCAGGCGAATGTCGGAGAAGGGTGAAGGCGTATCCGGGCAGGCCCTGTTTCCAATCGTGCAAGGGTCGATGTTCGCCGACCTGCGGCGCGAGTGCGCCGCCGCGCTGCTCGATCTCGACACCGCCGGCTATGCCATCGGCGGGCTCTCGGTGGGCGAGCCGCGGGCGCTCAGCCTCGAGATGGTGGAAGCCACCGAGCCCATCCTGCCGCGCCAGCGCCCGCGCTACGCCATGGGCGTCGGGATGCCCGGGGAACTGCCCGAATACGTCGCGCGCGGGGTGGACATGATGGACTGCGTGCTGCCCTCCCGCAATGCGCGCAACGGCTGCCTGTTCACATCCGAAGGACGCGTGATTATCAAGCACGCCCGTTACCGCGATGACGAGGGCCCGCTCGATCCCAAATGCCAGTGCTATACTTGTAGCAAATACTCCCGCGCATACCTACGCCATCTGTTCCAGTCCGGGGAGATTTTGTACGCAGTGCTGGCCACCCAACACAACATCCGGCGGTACCTTGACATCATGCGTGAGATTAGGCACGCTATAATATCGGAATCATTTCCAGAATACTTGAGGTGTGTGCGCTCGGCCGCCGACTCCGGCTGAGCCTTGATTTGGTCACGACGTGGCAATAGCTCTGTTTCTTTTGCAGCAAACGGCCTCGCCCACTTCCCTGCTGGGGGGAGCTCTCCCCATCCTGCTGATTTTCGGTATTTTTTATTTCCTTTTGTTCCTTCCCATGCAGCGCCAGCGCAAATCGCAGCAGAAGATGCTGGCTGGTATCCAGAACGGCAATGTAGTCGTGACGAGCGGGGGAATTGTGGGGACCGTTGTGGCCATCGAAGGCGACGACACCCTGGTATTGCGCGTGAAGCCGGATAATGTGAAGATCCAGATCACGCGAAGTTCGGTCTCGAGCCTGGTCTCGGCCGATGGTAAAAAGTAGCAATAATCAAATAACAGGCTCCTAAAATCCAATGAAGAAGAATCTGACGGCGCGGTCCGTGGTCATTGTTGTGACGATCTTGCTGTGCGTATACGGCATTATCGGCATCCCTACATCCAAATCGGAGGTGGTGAAGCACTTCCGGGATAACATCCGGCTCGGTCTGGATCTCAGCGGTGGAAGCCACCTGGTGTTGCAAGTCCAGGTACAGGACGCCGTGAAAGCCGATGCGGACCAGACGATGGATCGCTTGAAGGAAGATCTCCGCAAGCAGAACGTCACCTGGGCCAGCATGGAGCGGAACGATCCCCAGAGCATTTCCGACGCCGGCAACGTGGAAATCACCGTAAAGGGCGTTCCCGCCACCCAATCGAGCGCCTTCCGCAATGTGGTGAGCGATCGCTACCCCACCTATCTGCTCACCGTGCTGAATTCCACAGACTACTCGATGAAACTCAAGCCCTCGGACCTCAACGACCTCAAAGTCGATACCGTCAAGCGGGCCATCGATACCATCAGCAATCGAATTAACCAGCTGGGGCTGGCCGAGTCCGCCGTGCAGCAGTACGGCCGGTCGGGCGCCGACTACGAAATCCTGGTGCAGTTGCCCGGCGTGGACGACCCGGCGCGGGTGAAGGAACTGATCGGCACCGCCGCGGTGCTGGAGATTACGGATGTGAAGGATGGTCCTTTCGCCAGTCGCGAAGCCGGCCTGTCGCAGCACGGCGGCGTGCTCCCGGTGAACACCAAGTTAGTGAAGATGCTGCCGCGCGGCGGGTCGGAAGGGGAATCCTGGTATCTGGTCGCGAGAAGTCCGGTGATCACCGGAAGGGAAATGCGCAACGCTCGTCCCGGCCAGGACGAATATCGCAAGTGGGAAACGAATTTCAACCTCTCGCAGGATGGCGGCAAGCGCTTCGGCCGCTACACCGAGGCCAACATCGGGAACAAGCTGGCGGTGGTCCTGGACGACAAGATTGTGAGCGTGGCGACCATTCAGTCCAAGATTGAGGATTCCGGCAGAATTACAGGTCTGGCCAGCGAGGCGGAAGCCGAAGACCTCTCGCGTTATCTGCGTTCGGGATCGCTTCCGGCTGGCGTGAAGTACCTGGAAGAGCGCTCGGTGGGACCCTCGCTGGGCGCCGACTCCATTCACGAAGGATTCGTGGCGGGCAGCGCCGGGCTGGCGGCGGTCATCTGCGTGATGCTGGTCTACTACAAGAGGAGTGGTGTGAACGCCGTCCTGGCCCTGCTTCTCAATACCGTGGTTCTTCTGGCTGCGATTTCTTACTTCCAGGCCGTCCTGACGCTGCCGGGGATCGCCGGCGTGATCCTCACGATCGGTATGGCGGTGGACTCCAATGTTCTGATTTTCGAGCGAATCCGCGAAGAGCTGCGGGCCGGCAAACAGGTGGTGGCCGCAGTGGAGGCGGGCTTCAACAAAGCGTGGTGGACCATTGTGGATACCCACGTGACTACGGTAGTGTCGTGCGCATTCCTTTTCCTGTTCGGCGAAGGGCCGGTCAAAGGATTTGCGGTCACGCTGACCATTGGTTTGATCGCCAACGTTTTTACGGCGGTCTTCGTGTCCAAGACGATTTTCGGGTACGAGCTATCCGGTCATCGCCAGATGGAGGCGCTGAGTATTTAGGGTGGGATGGGTTTTCCCGAGCCCGCCTGGAAAGCAGGATTTCGGATGGCCCCGGCTTCCAAAGCCCTCCGAATCGAAGAATTTCGCGATAACGGGAACAAAAACAAAGAGGCTGGTGTCGAAAGTTAACAAGAGCACCAGCATGGCAAGGCTAGATGGAATTATTCAAGAACACGAACTATGACTTCCTGGGCAAGAAGTGGCCCTTTATTATTGCCTCGCTGGTATTGACGGTGGCCGGTTTCGGAAGTATCGCAGTGAGAGGAGGCCTGAAGTACGGGATCGATTTCAAAGGCGGCGCTCTCATGTCGGTAAAGTTCGCCGGACGCCCGCCAATTGACAAGATCCGTTCGGCGATGTCGGCGATCAAAGGCGAAACGACGGTGGATGAGTTTACCGGCGGCGGCACGCAGAACGAGGTCGAGATCGGGACTGAGTTGCAGGAAGAGACCCAGCTCAACATCAACCGCCAGGCGATGGCGGACATTCTGGTGAAGACCTTCGGGGACCCCGCTTCCGGCAAGCTGGACTTCAACAACGCCAGCGAAGAAGCGCTGGTCGATCGTCTGCGGGATCCGCTGGCGCGGGCGGGCGTGCCCACGAGCGAGCAGCAGTTAAAGGACCTCGCTACCGCCCTGGTCGGCTTTCGCGACAAGAGTCATTCGGGCCTGATTACGGATTTCAGCCAGTTGTCCTCCGTTCCGGGGGTCAATTCTGGTATTATGAGCACTCTCCAACAGGAGTGTTACCTGGCGCCATTTCACATCGAGCAGGTGCAGATGGTCGGCCCCAAGGTGGGGGCGGAGTTGCGGAACAAGGCGGTTCTCGCGACCCTTTACGCTCTCGCGGGGATGCTGGTTTACATTGCCTTTCGGTTTGAGTGGATCTACGGCTTGGGTGCGGTAATCGCCTGCTTTCACGATACGTTGATCACCATCGGGCTATTTTCCCTTTTCAATAAGGAAATCTCCATGACGGTGATCGCGGCCCTCCTCACCCTGGTGGGCTACTCGATGAACGACACGATCGTGATTTTCGACCGCATCCGCGAGAACCTGAAGACGTCGCGGCGCGAACCGCTGGAGGCGGTCATGAACCGCGCCGTGAACCAGACGCTGAGCCGGACCATCATGACGTCCGGTCTGACGTTTCTGACGGTGATCGCACTGTTTCTTTTCGGCGGTCCGGTGCTTCACGGATTCTCCTTCGCGCTGGTTTGCGGGATTATTGTGGGGACGTATTCCTCGGTGTTTGTCGCCAGTCCGATTGTTTTGTTCTGGCACAATTACGTGGATTCACGAAAGAAAACCGCTCCGGTGATGGCCCCCGCGCCGCGGCCGGAACCGGTTCGGAAAGGTGCCACCAAAGTGGTGAAATAAAACGAAGGGCCGCGACGCCACTCTTCGGAGGAAGCGGCCGCGGGGAAATGGAAGAGGAAAGCTTCTATGTTTGAACAGGTATTCGTAGAAACCGGAAAAACGAAGAAAAGCTGGACGGTCATGACGGCCTTCATAGGGCAGGTCTTGTTCATCGGCGTGCTGGTGCTGATACCGTTGGTTTTCTTCGAAGGGCTTCCCAGCGCCACCTTGCAGGCCTTCCTGACGGCGCCGCCTCCGCCGCCTCCACCGCCTCCGCCACCGGCCGCAGCGCCTCCGGTGAGAGTCGTGAAGGTGATTCCCCGTCAGTTCGACGCCGGCAAACTGATGGCTCCCAAGATCATCCCCAAAGAAGTCGCCACCATTAAGGAAGAAGAGCTGCCGCCTCCCACTTCCGGCGTCGGCGGCGTGGTTGGCGGTGTGCCGGGCGGCGTAGCCGGCGGCGCCATGGGCGGCGTGCTGAGCGGCATTATCGGTTCCACGCCTACGGCCGCGCCTCCGCCTCCTCCCCCTCCTCCCAAGAAGGAAGACGCCAAGCCTACGACTCCGCAGCGCATTAAGATCGGCGGCGCCGTGCAGCAGGCCAAACTGGTTCGCCAACCCCATCCGGTGTATCCCCCGCTCGCCAAGCAGGCTCGCATTTCGGGAGTGGTGAAGCTGAGCGCGATCATCTCGCGGGATGGCACGATTCAAAAACTCGAAGTCATCAGCGGCCACCCGCTGCTGGTGCCGGCCGCTCTCGAAGCCGTGAAACAGTGGGTGTACCAGCCGACCCTTCTCAACGGAGAGCCGGTGGAGGTCGTAACTCAGATCGACGTGAACTTCACGTTGAGCCAGTAACCCGAAGGTCCCTTCCGGACGTCGGTAGAGAAGTACCAATTCAACTCGCAGGAGAGAGAATAACTATGCATTTGCATCTTTTTTGGGCGTTTAACTTGCTACAGGAGAGTTCCGGAGTTCAGTGGGATCCGGTCCATCTGTGGCTTCAGATGGGCACCCTGGCCCGATGCGTCGTGGTCGGCCTGTTCCTCATGTCGGCCTATTCCATCGGCGTCATGATCGATCGCTGGCTGGCGTACAGCGCGGCCCGCAAGCAGTCGCGGCAATTCGCCCCGGCAGTGGCCGGAGCGTTGCGCGAAGGCAAGCTGGATGAAGCCGTGAAGATCGCCGACCGCTACAAGAGAAGCCATCTGGCGAAGGTAGTGGTCGCGGGTCTGCAGGAGTTCCAGGCTCACCAGATCTCGTCCGAGATTCCCGGCGAGGAAATCGAAGCTTCGAAAAGAGCCCTCGAGCGCGCCGAAGCCATCGTGCACGCCGAACTGAAGCGCGGCGTCAGCGGTCTGGCGACCATCGGTTCCACCGCCCCCTTCGTGGGTCTGTTCGGAACGGTAGTCGGCATCATTAACGCGTTCAGCAGCATTTCGACCGAGAAGTCTACCGGCTTGGGCGCGGTGGCGGGCGGCATTTCCGAAGCCCTCGTGACTACGGCTATCGGACTTTTCGTGGCTATCCCGGCGGTCTGGATGTTCAACTACTTCACCGGGAAGATTGAAGCGTTCGACGTGGAGATGGGCAACTCCAGCTCCGAGTTGATCGACTACTTCCTGAAGCGTGCGCAACGCGGAGCCAGCGCCCGCAAGTAGTTCGGCAGAGCAGCGCGCCGGCCTGGGATCGTACCGGTCACCGGCACGCGGCAAGTGGAATCCGGCGAGTTGATGATCTGCGTGGGGGCCCGTTTCCGGGCCCCCAACCCTCCGCCGAATCCCTTGGAGAAACATAGCCATGGCTAAAGAAGAAAAACCAAAACGGAAAGCCCCACCGCCAGTCGCGGACATCAATGTGACCCCCATGGTCGACGTGATGCTGGTGATGCTCATCATCTTCATGGTGATCACCCCCATGTTGTCCAAGGGCCGGAGCGTCGAACTGGTCCGCACCCACAATCCCATTCCCATGCAGGCTGCCGACAAAAGCGATGCGATTGTGATCGCCGTCGAACGGGATGGTAAGACGTACCTGAACGTCACCCAGATGCAGCCCGAGGATCTCCCACAGAAGGTGAAGGACCTGCTGAGCGGCCGCATGGATAAGACCGTCTTCGTCAAAGCGGATGCGCGCGCCAAGTACGAGCGGGTCGTGGATGTGGTGGACAACTTGCGTGCCGCAGGCGTGGACAACATCGGTCTCTTGACGGAACAGATTCAGGACAAAAATGCCCAGCAGGGAGGCGCGTCGGCACCCGCCGCTGCCCCGGCCGGACAGTAAGAACGGTATCAATTAAGGAGCAATTCATATGGGAATGGCAGTCGGCGCACAAGGTGGTCCGAAGTCCGACATCAACATGACGCCCATGATCGACGTGCTGCTGGTGCTGATCATCATCTTCATGGTGATCACTCCGCTGACGCCGAGAGGCCTGGAGGCGCTGGTACCGCAGCCCCCTCCCCCCGGTCAGCCCCCCAGCCAGTCGGATCAACGCACTGTGGTCATCGTGATCGATGCCAATCATAATCTGTCGATCAACAACGATCCGACCGACGAAACCAAGTTGGGGCCGCGCCTGGCGGAGATCTTCAAGACTCGCGCCGAACACGTGGTATTCGTCAAAGGCGATCCCAGCATCGAGTTCCAGTGGGTGGCCAAGGCCATCGACATCGCGCATGGCGCGGGAATTGACAAGGTCGGTCTCATGACCGCCAAGGTGGAGGCCGGACAATAGTTATGGCGAATCGGATTTGGATCGTCGCCGTGGCTGGGTTGGCGCTGTTGAGCGCCGGCTGCCAGCAACTGAAATCGCGGGATCAGTTGAACAAGGGCGTCCAGGCGTTTAAGAGCGCTCAATATCCGGAAGCGGTGGAGCACTTCAAGACAGCCGTGGAACTCGAGCCGGACTTCAGTGTGGCCCGGCTGTACCTGGCCACTGCTTACATGCAGCAGTACATTCCCGGCGCGAATTCGCCCGAGAACAACCAGATGGCCCAGGCTGCTCATGACCAGTTCATGAAGGTGCTCGAGAAGTCCCCGACAGACCGCACAGCCATCGCTTCCATCGCGTCGCTGTATCTGAACCAGAGTAAATGGGACGAGGCCAAGCAGTGGTACGAGAAACTGATTGCGGTCTGGCCGGATAACGCGGACGCCTACTACAGCCTTGGGTTTATCGCCTGGTCGGAGTGGTATCCCGAACTGGGCAAGGCCAAGGCCGCCCTCGGGATGAAGCAGGAAGATCCCGGCCCGATCAAGGATAAGAAGGTGAAGGAGGAACTGCGCGCCAAATACCTCCCGATCGTGGACGCCGGCTTGGCCGCGCTCGATAAAGCGCTCTCCATCAGGCCGGACTACGACGATGCCATGGCGTACGAGAACCTGCTGGTTCGCGAGAAAGCGGACTTGGCGAACAGCAAGGATGAGTACGAGTCCCAGATCAAGATTGCAGACGACTGGTTTAACAAAACGGTCGCCACCCGCAAGGATAAGGCCGAGAAGAAAGGCAAGTCCACGGGCGGCATCGTGGCGGATCAACCGAAGTAGCGCGGCAATCTACTGTTTGCGATGCGGGCATTCCGGACATCTTCTGCCGGGATGCCCGTTTTGCATTTCTGGAGGCATCTCCGATGTTGCGTGATCCCAGCCTGATCCCGCTGTCTCACCAGCACCAGCATGCTCTGGCGCTGTGTGTCATGACGCGCCGCGCGTGGTCCCAGGACCCCTCCCCGGATAACCTCGCGAAACTGGCACGCCGCGCGGTTGACCGCTACGAACTGGAACTGGCCAACCATTTTGGAATCGAGGAGCAGGTGCTGTTCCCGGCCTGCGCCAATCTGTCGCTCGTCCAGGAGCTTCTCGCGCAGCACCGCACCCTGGAATCGCAAATCGAGCAGTTGCGCACAGCGCCGACAGCGGAATTGCTGGAGGAATTCTGCGAGCTGCTCTCAAAGCACGTCCGGCTTGAGGAAAACGAGTTGTTCCAGGAAGCCCAGCGCGAGATCCCGCGCGAGGACCTCGACCGCATCGGCTCGGAGATCGACCGCCGTGTGGTGCGCGTGTGTCTCTAGCCCGAATGGCATTGCGATCCATGAGCCGGAGCCGCCGGAGGTTATCTTGAGATTCAGCCAGCGGCAGTTTCCGCTGGCGGAAAGTCGGTCCTGCCGGGCACAGCCGTCGACAAGCCCTCGGAATTACCGGTTCTTTTTCTCGTGTCCGTATTTCAGCGTCACCGCCGGAGCAAGCTGGAGTCCGGCGGTGCCCTTCCCGTTTCGCAGATCCAACGAGCATGCCAGGCAGCCCGCGAAATTCAACGTCAACCACTCTTTGATATCCAGGCTCAGATTCACCGGGCACAGGTTGGCCGTCAGCGAGGGTTTAGGACCAACAAAGTTGTCATACTGGAATCCCACCTGCGCATAAGGCTGCCACCAATGAAATAGCCCTAGCTTGCCGAATCGGTCCACGTCCGTGATTTGCCAGAAGTAGTTCACGCCCCACCGTCCATGCGGATCCGGGAACGGAAACCCCCACTGCAGACCGTAATCGACCTCCTGGTGTGCGCGGTCGTCCCGCCCTAAGAGGAAAACATTTTGCCAGGTGAGTGCCCACAGATCGTCTCGAGACCACCCGGAAAACGAAAAGGTGTGCTGGGTCCCCGGCTGCAACTCAATGTGATCGAAATCCAAGTCGATGTGCCGGTGAGGAGGCCAGTCCATCCAAGGCGGAATATCCAGTTTCAGTTCCTGCGCTTTTGGAGCCATCAGTGGAGTCCGCACGCCGGGAAGCCGGATCGACTCGAACAGCGGGCGTCGCATATGGCTGATGATCTGCTCCCGAATCGCCGGGTCCAGGCCGGGCCCCTTACACACCGGCCTGCCGCTGTCGTTCACCGGCGGCGCGTCCCGCATCTTGAGCGACATGCCGCATACCGTGACCGTTCCGACACCCACCGGAAACAATGTCCGCCGCGTCTGTTTCCCGACGATCCCGTCGAACACCAGGCCCTTTTCCTCCTGAAACTCTCTCACCGCCTGATCTGTTTTCGGCCCGAACGCACCATCCGTCACCAACGGCGGATCGGCCCCCCAGGTATTCAGCCCTTCCTGGATAGCTTTAACGTCCTCGCCGTACATTCCTTTGCGAAGAATTCTGACCGCCATAGGACCCTCCTTCGAGGTCCCCGGGAATGCGTTTCTCTACGCGTCCCCGGTATTTATGGTACTGCTCTTCAGGCAGCAATTCCTCGACAAAACAGATAATAGAGTACCTTTATCGGGTTAGCAGAATGCGTACAAACCGCACGTCATCAATCGAATACAGTGAATCGTCACCTGGTACCCGGTGAGGGCTTTACATTATCCCTAACCCAGGCCCTTAACCTCGCGAGCGCAACGAACTCCCTAATACGGCATGCCGGGCAGCGGTGCGAGCACGGGCGTGAGCTTGCCCCAACCCTGGTCCTTCGCGGTCTTCATGTCCTTGACCAGTTGCTCCGGCAGATTGGCCTTCACCTGGGGGCGGCCCGCCTGCGTTGCGAGCACCCAGCCCACCGCGGCCATGGTCTTCGAGATCATCTGCATCTCTTTGTAGTCGATCTTCTCGGGAGTGTCGGTCGGGCGATGATAGTCCGGATGCAGTCCGGTCGTCAGGAACGCAATCGGAATCCCCATCTTCGCGAAGTTGTAATGATCGCTTCGGTAGAAGATCCGCTGGCCGTTGGGTTGGGGGCCGAGGTTGTCGTGCGTGGCATCGGGCGCCGTCACATCATAGAAGTGATTCAGCGTCATCTTCTGGTAGGAGTGGTTCACGGTTTCCAGGGTCTTCTCCAAATCGTCGCTGCTGACGTTCGGCCCTACCACCAGCACCTCGCCGGGATTGACGAGCACGTGCTGCGGATCGGAGTCGGTGAATCCGGGTCCCTTCGAGCGGCCGATCATGTCCATATTCAGGTTCGCCACCACCTTGCTGATATCCACCGGCGGATACTCGTTGAAGTATTGCGAACCCCAGAGTCCCTTCTCCTCGCCGGCATTCCACAGGAAGATGATGCTGCGCTTGGGACGCATGCCTTTCGACGCGCCCTCGGCATACGATCGCGCTACGGCCATCAGGCCGACCGAACCCGACCCATCGTCATCCGCTCCATTGTTGACGTTGTGTCCGTCCGGTAGCGGTGCGCTGAGGCCGATGTGATCGAGGTGCGCGCTCAGGACGACGAATTCATTCTTCAGCACCGGGTCTCCGCCTTCCAACATCGCCACCACATTCTCGGCGTGATTCTTCTCGCTGCGGACCGACACTTTGAGGTTGAGCTTTTTCTCCGCGGTCAGCTCAAACGAATCCTGTTTGGCGTTGGCGCCGGCCGCATAGAAGATCTCCTGCGCGCTCATCTTCTCGTTGGCGAAGATGGCATTGGTCATCGTCAGTCCGGCGGTGATCGCCGGCACGCTCGGACAGGCCGGCGGTTGCTGCAGTTTGGGCACCGTGTAGGGCGGCCCGTTCAATCCCCCGCGCCCGCCGCCACCGCCGCCGAATCCGCCAAATCCTGCGGCGTTCGGATTGGACATCGTCGTGAGCTGCTGAAAGTTGGCAATGCTCACCACCGCCAGCGCCCCGTTCTTCGCTCCGTACTCTTCGGGCGTCAGAAAGTCCTTGCAATTCTCGCCCAGCGGATTGGGCGGGGCATTGCGTCCGCCGCCGCCACCGCCGGCGGCGGGCTGGGCACCGCCTTCCGGGACATTTTCCGCGGAAGCGCCGCCTCGGCCTGCGCCACCCCGGCCGCCTCGCCCCCCTCGCCCGCCTTGCAGAGCAGCCAACTCCGGTGGCAGGCCGGCCACCACGATGATTTTGCCGCGGACGTCCAGGCCCTGGTATGGATTGATGTTCCCTTTATTGATGACGTAGCCGTTGCCGGCGAAGACCATGCTCCCGTTCGCTTCGAACGCCTCTATCGGCGGTGCGCCTCGTCCACCGGCGGCCACCGTCCAGTCCTTGGTATAAGCCAATTCCGTGGTCAGCGGCCCGGCGTTGGCGCCGCCCCGCGGTCCACCTCCGCCGCCCGGACCGCCGCGTCCGCCTCTACCGCCTCGCCCGGCCGGAGCGGTAATGGATGCCTTGCTCTCGTCTGCGTTCACCTGCCTGCTGAGCAGTTCCATCGGCATGAAATAGGGCTGCAGCGGCCCGTTCGTATTGCTCGTGCTGCCGAGGGGCTTCAGCCCCCATTCCGCCACGTGGCTGGCCACGTAGAGCGCCGCCGTATCGAACCCGCGCGACGGGAGGTTACGCCCTTCGAGTTGATCGGATGCCAAAAAGTAGAGGTAGATCTTGAGCTCCTCTTCGGTGATCGAATCGGCATTGCCGTACACCGGGGGCGCGTTGCCCACGACTTTGGCTGGTTTGCCTTTTGCAGTTGCCGGGGTATCGGCCGCGCGGACGCTCATGAACACGGTGAGCGAAAGGGCCACAAGTGAGGTGCTGAACAGGATTCGGCGCATAAGATTGCGGGGTAAGCCGTAGAATACAACAAGCCGGCCGAAAAGGCGTGGCTTTAGCTTGCTGGTTCTTTAATACAGACGGGCAAGCTGAAGCGTAAGTTACCGGAGGAGGGGAAGGGGATCGATGGGAGTTCCTTCCCACCACTTCTTCTCCGGGCCCAACTGGAACACGGCGAAGTGCAGGTGCGGCGTCGCTGGCGAGGCGTTCCCGGTCGATCCCACATATCCCAGCACGTCCCCGGCCCGCAGCAGGGTGCCTTCTGTGAGCCCGCTGGCGTAGCGGTCGAGATGGGCGTAGTAGTAGCACCAGGTGCGGGAGTCGTCGAACTGATAAACCGTGAGCCCGCCCTGCTTGCTGGTGAAAAGCTTGACGACGTTGCCTTCGGCCACCGCCCGGACCGGGGTGCCGCGCGGGGCAGGAATGTCGAGGGCCTCATGCGTGCGCCCGCCGCGCGCATCCGGGAATGTGTCGACCAGCTTCTTCGGATCGATCCCGGACAGTGGAAGCAGCAGGTGCGGCTGCGGAGTACGATCCGGTGCGGTCCGGTCCGCTTCCCCGTGCGGGGCTGGCGGGCGCGGACCGATCGGCACCGGTGCGGCTGCCGCGCCCGGTGCCGCGGAAGGCGCGGACGGCGGAGCCTCGAACGGCTCGGGCTCCGGGGGATTGGGCGGCGTGGCCGGCCGCTTCCCCGCTTCCGACATGAGATCGTGCAGATTATTTCCTGCTGATGGTGGCGGATAGGCCGCCTCGGGCGGCACCACCCGGTTCGCCTGAGACTGGTCAGGCAGGCCTCCCTCCAGCGCCGCTGAGGAGTCCCTGGATCTCGACGCGACGGCCGCTAACGATCCCGACCGCCACAGCGCCACCCCGAGAAACAGCACACCGAATGCGAAACCTATCGCAAAGACTGCGGCCATACGCGCTCGCATACGTTTTACTCCTTCAGGACCGCCGGGGTTCCGGGACGGACCATGCCGGCCAGTTCCATCGCATCCCAATTCGTCAGCCGGATGCACCCGTGAGACGTCGTGTGCCCGATCGTCGAAGGTTCCGGCGTCCCGTGAATGCCCCAATGCTCTTTGGAAAGATCCATCCACACCACGCCCACGGGATTGTTCGGGCCCGGTTGGATGACGGCCTTCTCATCGGGATTTTTCGCGTCCCAGAAGAGACTCGCCGAGTAATGAAACTGGGGATTGTGACTAATGCCCCGAATCTTCCAGGCACCCAGGGGCAGGGGATCGTGATCACTCCCGATGGTTGCCGCGTAGTACGCCAGCAGCTTGCCATCGGCGTCGTAAGCGCGCAACGAACTCTCGGATTTGGAAACGTCCACCCGGGCGGCTGCCGCGGTCAGCGGAAGCGTCAGAACGTTGGCCACCGTGATGGCGGAGCCCGCGGCCGTGAAGTCCCCCGCACCCGGATTGAGGGCACGGAGCAGTGCCGGGCTCGAGTGAAAACGCTCGGCCAGTTCTTCGAGTGGCGACGTGTAACCCAGCGCCGGCAGCTTGGCCTGTTCCATCAGGTCCGCGGGGATCGACACGAACGGACCTTTTTCGTCTTCCGCGGTGATCGTGTATTCGGTGAGCAGCGGTGCTGTGTCCGCATTCAGCGCGTTCCACACCGCAGCATCGATGATCCCGGTCGGCGGTAACTGGCGGTGCTGCTGGAAAGCGACCACAGCTCTCCGCAGATTGAGCCCGAAGTTGCCATCGATCTCCCCGCACGAAAAATGCGCGCGGCCCAGCAGTATCTGGGCGCGCACTACGGGGCCTCCGGTAGCGCCGGGAGACAGGTTGGGTTGAGCGGAATTCTCAATCGTGGCCGCATCGAAGCTCGGGCCCCCGGCGGTGTACGCCGGAATACCGAGAACCGCGATCAGCGCAAAAGTTGCCCAATCAAACCGCATCCCGCCGATGTACGTGCACGCCCGAAGCCCATGTGCCGATCCGCACTGTGAATTGCGCAGGCCATCAAGTGCTCTTCGCACACTAACCAGCCGCCACGGCCACTCGTCTACCTACACCGGAGGGCGCGCCTCATGCATATTTCTCCAGAACACCTCGCGCAAGATCTTCGCCAGGCGGCCCGGGCGCTGCGCCGGAGCCCCGGATTTACCGTCGTTTCGATCCTGACCCTCGCGGTGGGCATCGGGGCGGCCACGGCGCTCTTCAGCGCCATCGAAGCGGTGCTTCTGCGGCCTCTGCCCTACGCCAGCCCCGATCGGCTGGTGTGGATCACCCGCCCCTCGCCCCGCATGCCCGCGGGACAGCCGCTTACTCCCGAGTTCCAGGCATTTCGCCTGGAGAGCCACGCCTTCTCGGGCCTGGCTGCGTGGAACGATGCGCAGTTCAACCTGACGCGAGCCGGGGAGCCGGAACTCTTGGCTGCCGCCAGCGTGAATGCCGGGTTTCTGCGGGTCCTCGGCGTCCAGCCGTTGCTCGGGCGCGACTTCGAAGAATCCGAGGACCGGCCCGGTGACCTCCGCTACGCGCTGCTGAGCTACCTGCTCTGGCAGCGCCACTTCGCCGGCGACGCGGCGGTCGTCGGCCGCACTGTGGTGCTGAACGATCGTCCGTACCTCGTTACCGGCATCCTGCCGCCAGGCTTTCGCTTTCCCGGCAACTTCCAACCCGACCTGCTGATTCCCGGAGGCTATTCGACCCCGCCCGACTGGAACGCAAAGAACATGGGGCTGCTGCGCGTCATCGGGCGCTCGCGAGACGGCTGGAACCTCGCCCAAGTCGAGGCCGACCTTACGGACATCGAGCAGCGCCACCGGCAAGACATGCCGGCGTTTGCCAGACCCATGCTCGAATCGAGCCGGATCGAGTTGACCGCCTTGTCGCGTCAGCTTTCGGGCGCGGTGCGCCGCCCCTTGCTGATCCTGTGGGGAGCGGTCACGATGGTGCTGCTCCTGATTTGCGCCAACGTAGCTGGGCTGCATCTGGCCCGAACAGTGGCGCGGTCGGGCGAACTCTCCCTGCGGGCCGCGCTGGGGGCCGGGCAGGTCCGCCTGGTGCGCCTGCTGCTGGGTGAGAGCCTGATGGTGGCTCTCGCCGGCGGCGGACTCGGTGTGGCGGGCGCGTTCTGGCTGGTGCGCGCGGTACGCCTCATCCAATCGCTGCCACTGCCATTGCCCGACGCAGTCCGCGTGAACCCGGCGGTGCTGCTTTTTGCCGCCGGCATTACCCTGCTCACTGGCGTCCTCGCCGGAGTGGCGCCGGCTTTCGCGGCATCGCGGCCCAACCTGGTGCAGGCGATCAAAGGCAGCGGCGCCGGTACCGCCCGCGGTTGGAGCAGCGGAATGCGCTCCGTCCTGGTGGTGGCGGAAGTGGCCCTCGCACTGGTTCTGTTGCTGGGAGCCGGCCTGCTGTTGCGGAGCCTGCAGAGGCTCCTCTCGGTGCCAATGGGGTTCAACGCGGAGCGCGTCCTCACCCTGCGGCTGCGGCTCGAGAGCCAGCGTTACAGCCGCCCGGAACAACCTGCCGCATTTGTTGCGAATCTGTTGGAGCGGATGCAATCACTGCCCGGAATACGGCATTCGGCGGCCGTCAACTCGCTGCCCCTGACCAACTACAATCTCGGCACCGCCTTGTATTTCGAGGGCGAAGCGAGTGGCGGCAATCCCGCCTCCGCCAACGTTGCGGCAGCACAGCCCATGAGCAGTGTTCTCGCCGTGACCTCGGATTACTTCCCGACGCTGGAGATCCCGCTGCTGGCCGGACGGGGCTTCGACAGTTCGGACCAGCCGGCCAGTCCGCCGGTGGCGATCGTCAACCGCGCGTTTGCGGAGCGGTTTTACGCCGGCGGGAACCCTGTGGGACGGCATTTGCAAGTGGGGTGGACTTCCATTCCGCGCCCCTGGTTCACGATTGTGGGAATGGTGCCTGACACTCACCACCAGGGGCCTGATCAGGCAGCCGAGCCGGAGCTATACGTGCCATTTGCGCAACAGCCTGCCCGTGTGACCGGGCTCGCGATCCGGTCCACGGCGGAGCCGGAGCTGCTGATCGCAGCCGTGCGCCGTGAGATCCACCAGATTGACCCGGACCTGCCGATCTTCGACGTCTCCACGATGTCCGGCAGGCTTGCCAGAGCCACCGGCCCACAGCGGTTGGAGTTGGCCCTCGTGGGATTCTTCGCGCTGCTGGCAACCGTGCTGGCTGTGCTGGGGGTCTACGGCGTAATCGCCTATGCGGTGAGCCAGGGCACGCGCGAGATCGGCGTGCGGCTCGCATTGGGAGCTGCCCCGGCAAGAGTGCAGCGGACGGTCGTCGCTCGCGGGCTGAAGCTTGGTCTGACCGGGGTAGCCTTGGGGTTGGCGGCGGGATATGGACTGACTACTTTCCTGGCCTCCCTCCTGTATAACACCAGCGCTCATGATTTGGTGACCTTCGGAATCGCGGGGGGTGTGCTGCTGGCGATGGCGGTTCTGGCAAGTTACTGGCCCGCCCGCCGCGCCGCCCGGGTGGACCCCATGACGGCCCTGCGCTGCGAGTGAGTCGCGAACGCTCGCGACTCTGAAGGGAGGCCATTTACTTATGTGCGGATACGCAAGCGCCAGGAGATCAGTACCAGCACAAGTCCGATTGCCAGCAGAATGAGTGTTCCGGGCTCCGGGACCACCGTGAATCCGGTCACCAGGCCCTCGGTGTCGGAGAGTGAGGCCGTAGTATCGTTAATCCCGCCGAGAACCCGCGATACCGAATCCCCCACCAGATTCTCGGAGTCGAAGCCGCCGGCCGCGCCCGATGGCAAACCTGAAACGTTCCGGACGTCGAGAAGTAAGTTGCCCGCGGCCGGGCTATAGAGGAACGGAGTGGTCAGATGGATCACAATATCGAAATCTTTGGGGCCGCCCGCGGGTCCGGTGTCCTGACTGGAAAGAGTCAGAGCTCCGTTGTAGACAACGGTGTCATTCGCTCCGACATTGCTGGCGAATGTGGCACTGAGCGCATCGGGAGCCGCCGCGGTCGTGGACAAATCAATCTGGATATCATTAATGGTTACGTTGAAAGCCAGGCCGACCAGGCCATCGGGACGGAACGCGATCTGCGTAATCAGACCCTCACCCGGAAACTGAGAAGAAGCATAGACCTGCTGGTAACGCATCGGGGTCGTGCTGTCGAAAGGGAAGTTGTTGTTACCGTTTCCTTCCGTATTTGCCAATACATTTGGAACAATAATCTCCGCCCGCCCGACAGCACCAAAAGCGAACAATAATATCAATGTAACTCTGCCCATATTCTCTTCCAGCGGCAACGTGATTGACAGCCACTGAGAGAGTATCATGAGCCTCTCTCCCCCCACCGTTCAGAAGTGATCATTGTGCATGATCGGCCAGATTCGCGGTATGCTTACATGCAATTTCGTCAGAGTCGGCCGTCGGGATGGCAATTCCACAGGAGGCCCCTCTGTCCCGGCTCAGTGAAGCAACCGGTCTGCCAGCGGAAATACGTCGCGCTCTTCTTCGATGACATTGTGCTGCGCGATGGCGTGAAACCGCCGCGCCAGCGCTGGTAAATCGCGCGCCTGTCCCTCCCGCAGCGCCTCCTGAAAGCTGGCGGCGATCTCACAAGCTTCATCGTGCTGGGCAGTCAGCTTGGCGGCCAGTTCGGGCGCGACCGTGGCGAGGCTTTCGAGGAACGGCCGCTCCCGCTCGTAGTGGTCGCGTGCCCGTCCGGCGGCAGCCTCGAGGCATTCCGCGATCCGGTTGCCGCCGGCGATCGCCGTCTCGAGCGCATCCAGAAGTTCCTCCAGCAAACGATGCTCTTCGGCCAGACGTTCGGTGATGGTTCTCATTTCGAGACCCCCACCTGTTGCACGTAGATCTGGAAAGGCGCCCAATAATACGGCTTCCGCCGCGCGTCCTGGGCTCGCACGAACTGCAGCTTCACGTCCCGCAATGCTGCGGCGGGATCCGCTTCCTGGCGCACCCCGGCATACAGCGCCTGCATGAACGCCGCGGTGGACTGGTCGCTGACGTCCCATAGAGAGGCCACCACGTTGCGCGCGCCGGCGCTCAGAAACGCCCAGGCGAACCCGACCAATCCTTCGCCCGGATAGGTGCGCGCTCCCGCGCTCTGGCAGGCGGAAATCGTCACCAGGCTGGCGGACAGATGAATGTCCTGCACCTCGCGGGCGTACAGTTTGGACGAATCCCTGCCCTGCGACAACACCACCGCGGAATCCAGCGGGCTCTCGCGATTTGGCACGGCGTGCGCGGCAAAGTGGATCGCCCAGAAGCGCGACGGGTCGGCGGCTCGATACGATTCTGGACGGGCGTCCTCTTGGATCTTCACCACCGCACCGGGATACAGGCTCGCGATCCCGGTGATCTCGTTCCTGGCGTAAGGCAATTGAGCCATCGAGCTCACAATCGGATCGCCAATCAGGAGGATGGAATGGTTGCGTGCGGCCGCACGGCTGTTCAAGCGTAGCAGCCACAGCGACGGCGCAATCTCCACGGTGGCATCTTCGATCCAGAAGCGGCCCGTCGGCGCAATCAAGGTCTCGAGGTTCAACCCGTTCAGGCACCCATCCGGCGACACCACGGCATGGACACCGTCGGGCAACAGACGCCGGGCGGGCGCTAACAGGGTGTCGTAGAGTTCCCTTCCCAATGCCGGCATTTCGTGACCTGCGATGATGCCGCTGACATATCGGTTCACCTGACCGCAAATGCGGTCCTCGGGTCCTAACGGGAAATGCTGCACCTCCTCAGGAGTTGTGACAAAGAGGTAAGAGTGTTCGGGTGCCAGAAAGTACGAAAGCAGCACCGTGCCCGAACGCCTGGAGAGTCCCTTGAATCCGCCCTCTGCCGGAGTCGCGCCCAATGTGTCGGCAAGCAGGCGCGCCCGCCGCCGCTCCACAAAGTTCAGCGCTTGTTCCTCGCGGTGCTGGCCCATCAGGAAAGCCACATAGGAGCGGTTGAAAAGAGTCTGCCGGCTCGGAAATGTGAGTTTGGATTGGTTGTTCAACAATGAAGACCAACTGGTGTCGAGTATGCCGGCCGCCTTTTGATACTCTTCTTCAGCCTGAAGGGGATCGCCTTCACGGGAATACAGTTCTGCCAGTCCGCTGTGTGTTTCCCATTGACGGTCCGGGTCTTCCGGTGCCGCTTCGAGAGCGTTCCCATAGATCTGCCGGGCAGCCGCATATTCGCCCCTGCCAACGGCGATTTGCGCCTCATTCAACATCGGCAGGATGCTCACAACGCCGTCTTGCAGTCGTGACTGCAATTCCAGCGCCTGCCGGTTATAGGATTCGGCAGACGGCAGGTCGCCCATATCGAGATATGTTGTGGCGATGTTATTCAGCCAGAGCGCCTTCTGCGATTCGAACTGGAACTTCTCCGCGCTGGCGAGGGCGCGTTGGTAGTACACGATGGCGTTGTTATAGTCCTGGCGGGCGAAATGGATGCTGCCGAGGTTCCCCAGAGCACGCTGTTGGTCCTCCCATCTACCCAGTTTCGCCGAGCGAGCCTCATATTCGGCGAAGTCGCTCTCGGCTTTCGCGACGTCGCCAAGCCGGTAATAGCACCAGCCCTCGTTGCCGAGGTTGCGGGCGGTCAACAGGTGATAGCCGTGTGGGCGTGAGATCTCCAGCGAACGCTCAGACCACTCAATCGCCTCGTCGTAGCGGTAGTGCTGAAGGAGAATGAAACCCAAGTTGGTGAGCGCTGTGGCCAGCAGGTACGGATCGCGTGCCAATTCGGCAGCCGAGACGGAAGCCCGCATCTCTTCCTCGCTCGCCCCCGATTGGCCCAGCGCAAGGTGGATGTAGCCGCGGTAAATCCGGATTTGCGCAATCAAATCCTGAAAGGACGACTTCCGGGCTAGATCGTAGGCGCGGTCCAGCAGTTGGCGAGCCTCGTCATAATGCTTTTGTGAGTAAGCCGCGATGCCGCGATCATTCAGCAGCCGGGCCAGAAGCCAGTCATGTTCCGGAATGGCGAGAGAGGGAGCTTCCTGCAAAAGCGGTGTGGCGGCCGCTATGTCTCTTTGCAGGAGCAAAAGCTCGGCGGTCAGTAAACGGAACTTCCAATGCCACGCCTTGAGGGGGCTCTGCCGCCAAGCCGAGAAACCCATCTGTGCCTGCTGCAGAGCCTTTGGAATCTCGCCGACCCTCCGATACTCCTCCGCTCTGGAATAAACGGCGCCGGGCCTGAATGCCCCCTCACGGGCACACCCAACTAAGAAGAGAGCTGGGATTAGCGCACCGAACACACTACGGCGGCGAAGGAGACCCATTACCACCGACGTCGCCGAAATTGCCAGACCCATCCGTTTCGCAGCCGAACTCGACGCGCATCATCGTCAGATGCCGCTCTCCGTCGTAGATGATTATCTCACCAAGAAAGATCTTGCCGAGTTCGGTGAAGAGAATGGCGTTGTCCTCAATATCGACGCCGCCGACGCATTGCACATTCTGCACGATCGAGGAGTGAATCCGGTGGCCATCATTGGCGTAGGGCCTGAGATCCGGACACCCGTTCTTGGCCTTGGAAAAGGTATCCCATTCTTTCATCACCCGGCTGTCTGGATCGTAGGTGACCGGTTGTCCGGCCACCTTGAGGTTGTCGAAGTGGCTGCCCAGCGTGATGATCGAAGGCTCGCGCCCGTCCTCAAAATGGTGCGAGGCAAGCCTTGCGACGATGCGGTCGCAGGTCACCACGTGCTGGATGTTCAGCCCCTCTACAGTGGCGGTCACCAGCGTATTCCACGATTCTGTTTCCGGATCGTGGCTCCCGCTGGCATGCGTCTGGGCCGACCGGAACGAGATGATATTCCGGTGTTGAAAGTTGTCCACTCTCGCCGAAGCCCGGCCGCCGTGAATCGGCAGGGCGCAACTCGCCTGCGCTTCCAAGTGCTCGACGTGAGGTTTGGTGAATGAACCGGAAGCCCCTACTGCGAGGGCCTTGTATAGGAAACGTCTCCCAGGCTGCCTGAACATGTGGATCTCCCTCAGTTGATTTCGAATTCGAAGTTCGAGATGGATTTTCCGGGATTGCCGCCGGCCGGCACTCCCCGCACTGCTATGTTATACCGCCCGGGGTTGAAGAAATCTGGCCGCACATGGATCACGGCTGGCTCATCTCCTGTGGGCGCCGCCACTTTCGTCACCCCCATCACGCTGCCGGACGCGCTCGTAATACTGCATTCGTACCACGGCGTCTTCTCGTCCGTGAGGATGTCGAAATGCAAGCTGACCAGGCCGGATGTATGGGGAATCTGCACGATCTGTGCTCCGTTCGCTCCCCGGGTGGTGTCGCGCAGCGTGAACGAAACCGCGCCCTCCACCGGCAAACGCGCCTGGTGCTTCAGGCTGGGAATCTCGAAGCCTGCCTGGTATACCACAACTCCCAAGAGCAGCAGCGACGCAGCCACGGGCGCCATCGAAGGCAACCGCCACCACCAGAACCTGCTGCTGCGATCTTCCACCGCCTGAAAATGCCGCGGATCCCGCAGCACTTCGCGCGCATTGGCCCGAAACCGGGCGCCCTCTCGCACATCCCGGCCGCATTCTGCACAAATGAAGTAATGCTCTTCGAATTCCTGGCGTTCGTCCGCAGGCATTTCCCCCAGCAGGTATCGATCAACGGCTTGCGTCTTCAACGCGTGGTCATGTTCCATAGGGCTCTGGTTAAAAGTGATTCGCGCGCTCCGAGCGTTTCCTTTTCACGTCGCTTTTCTCGCCATTGGGCCCTTTTGTTTGTTCATCGCCTGACGAAACTGCGCCCGCGCCCGGAAAAGCAACACTCTCAGGTAGTTAGGATCCACGCGGAACTGCCGGCAAATCTCATCGCTGGGGCGCTCTTCAAGGAACACCGCCGATAATAACTGGCGGTTCTTCGCCGACATCTGCAACAGGATCGCCCGCACCTGCTCGGCCTCTTCCCGGGACACCAGCTCCTCTTCGGAGCCGGCGTGGTTGTCGCGCACCTCCGGAGCGTCCTCTTCCATGCAGGTCAGCTTGGCCTCCGATCGATTGAACTCCATCACCACGTTCTTGCAGACCGAGTTGACAAAGGCGCCGATCCGTTCCGGCTCGCGAATCCCATTGCGACGCAGGGCCTGCAACACGCGGAGAAAGGTCTCCTGGCGGACATCTTCGATCACCGACTGGGAATATTGGCGCGCGCGGAGCTTAATCAGAATCAGTTCGCTGAAATACTCGTTGAAATGGCGTTCGATCTCCGGATCACCGGCGGCCAGGCGCTCGAGATACGTTGCATCGAAGCTGTAGAATTCCACGATCCGATGTTGCCAGTATAGCTGACTGAGGCGTACGCACTCGCGGCAGTGTTGCCCCGGATCCCCCTTAGATCCACTTGCGCGCCAGCGGTCTTCAAATTCGACCGCGCATTTCCGACAGGCGCCATCCTGAAAACCACTGGTCGGGCACGACGTGGCGCGGGCACTCGTGCCGGCCGCGTCCCGACTCATCGGGACGCTTGTCGTCCACAGTTTCGCTGGCCGCAAGTGATCTTCGAGGCTTTCAGCCGGCATGTCAACAAGGCCATTCGTGCGGCAGGTCCGTCTGCAGAATCGGAGACCGCAAGCTGGCCAAAGCATCCGCGCTGCGTCAAAATCAATTCATGATCCGCGTGAGAGCACTCCTGTTCCTGATGGCTGCCGCGCTTCCGGCGCAAGACCGGCCGCGGATCTTTCGCATCACTCCGGTGCGGCCGGTGGCCGAGCTTCGGCGCGAGGCGCTCGCCGCCCAACCGCCTCATGAGGACGGCGAGTTTCTCAAACCGGACCTCGCCGACATCTCCAAGCTGGACCCGCGGATCAAACTCGAAATCCGCTATGCCACCTCCGAGAACTTCCTCAGCACACCGGTCTACACCTCGGCGCGGGCATTCCTCCAACGTCCCGCAGCCGAGGCGCTGCTGCGCGCCCACCGCGAACTGCTCCAGCAGGGATACGGGCTGCTGATCTTCGATGGCTACCGGCCCTGGTATGTGACGAGGATTTTCTGGGATGCCACGCCTCCGGACAAACATGAGTTCGTGGCCGACCCGGCCAAGGGGTCGCGGCACAACCGCGGCTGCGCGGTGGACCTCACGTTGTATGAACTGAAAAGCGGCCGCGAGGTCGAAATGACCGGCGTCTACGACGAGATGTCGGAGCGCTCCTATCCGAACTACGCCGGGGGAACGGCCGGCCAGCGCGCCCGCCGCGATCTGCTCCGCCGGACGATGGAGCAGCAGGGATTCTCCGTCTACGATTCGGAGTGGTGGCACTTCGATTTTCAGACCTGGCAGCACTATGCCATCCAGAACATCCCCTTCGAGGAGATTCGTCAGGGGCCGCGGTAAAGCCAAACGTCCCGACGCGACTTGACTCTGCAAGGCGAGTCTGATAACACTCTCTCTTAGAACCGCACGCCGTACCGATGAAAGACCGCTAGGGGTTTGCCTCAGGGGGGCGGCTGTGGAATCGGGGAGAACAGACCACATGCAAGTGCCGTTCCGAAGGGCGACTGTGAGACGCGCCATGCTGAGTGCGGTGTGCTTATCGGCGATCCACCTCGCCGCTCAGCAGCCACCCAGACCAGCGAGGATGCCCGACGGAAAACCCAATCTGAATGGTATTTGGCAGGCCATGAACACCGCCAACTGGGACCTCGGGGAACACGCCTCCCGGCCGGGACTGGTGGTGGCTCTGGGTGCAGAAGCCGCCGAACCCGGCGGCCCTGGCGTGGTAGAGGGCGGCGAGATCCCGTACCTTCCGGACGCCCTGGAGAAGAAGAAGGCGAACTTCGGCAATCGTCTGAATCTCGACCCGGAGATCAAGTGTTATCTGCCCGGCGTGCCGCGCGCCACCTACATGCCGTATCCCTTTCAGATCTTCCAGAGCAACAAGGCCGTCTTTTTTGCCTACCAGTACGATGGCGCCGTGCGCAACATTTTTCTGAAAGACCCCGGGCCTGCCCCGGCCGATTCCTGGATGGGACAATCGGTCGGCCATTGGGACGGCGACACGCTCGTGATCGACGTAACAGGGCTGGATGAGCGCACCTGGTTCGACCGCGCCGGCGATTTCCACAGCGACGCGCTACACGTCGTGGAGCGCTACACTCCTCAGGGTCCCGACCGGCTTGCTTACGAGGCAACGATCGAAGATCCCAAAGTATTCTCGCGGCCGTGGAAAATCCGGATGCCGCTCTATCGCCACGTCGAGAAAGACGCCAGGCTGATGGAGTTCAAGTGTGTGGAGTTCGCCGAAGAACTGATGTACGGCCAGTTTTCCAAGAAGACAGGCAAATGAACGTAAGGAGAAGCTACCGATGAACACCAAGTACGCCACGCTGCTGGCGGGCGCCAGTCTGATTTTGGCGGCAGCCCCATCGTGGGCCCACCACGCTTTCGCGGCGGAGTTTGACGCCAAGAAGCCGGTTCACCTGGAAGGTATGGTCTCGAAGGTGGAATTGATCAACCCCCACACCTGGATCCACGTCGATGTAAAGGGGGCCGATGGCAACGTGACGTCATGGATGGTAGAGGCCGGCAGCCCGAATATTCTCTTGCGGAGGGGCCTGACCAAGACCACCATCCCGGTTGGGACCCAAGTGGTGGTGGAAGGTTATCAGTCCAAAGACGGATCGATGCGCTGCAACGGCCGCGACATCACTCTGCCCGACGGCCGCAAACTCTTCCTGGGCTCGTCGGGCACCGGCGCGCCGTACGAAGACAAGAAGTGATCTCGCTGCCACCCCGGGTCTGGACTCTGCGAAGGAGGACTTGATGAGCTGTCGATCACTTGCTTTCGGGACGGCGCTGGCGGTAATGCTGGCGGTGCCGCTCACGTGCCAGACTCCCAAGCCGGTTTCCGCAAAGACCAAAGCATCCGCGATTCCTCGCACACCCGACGGCCACCCGGACCTCCAGGGGATCTGGACCAATGCCACCATTACGCCCATGGAGCGTCCCGCGTCCCTGGCCGGGAAGCCGACGCTCACCGATGCCGAAGCCAAGGCGCTGGAGAAGGGCGCCTCGGACGAACTCGCCAACGTCGATGGGAAATCCGAAGCGCCCCTTTTGGCGGCGGCTGGATCGAACGGCACCGGCGGGTACAACGTCCTGTTCATCGACCGCGGATCGGAATTTGCCCGCGTGGACGGCGTTAAGCGGACTTCGCTGATCGTCGATCCTCAGGATGGGAAGGTGCCTCCCCTCACCCCCGAAGCCCGTCAACGGGCGGCCGCCGCGATGATGCGCAATGCCCGTTTTGACAGCGTCAGCCAACGCCCGCTTGCCGAGCGCTGCCTGCTCGGGTTCGGCTCCACCTCGGGACCGCCGATGCTGCCCGTGCTTTACAACAACAACTACCAGATCGTACAGACACCCGATTTTGTAATGATTCTGGTCGAGATGGTCCACGACGCGCGCATCATCCGCATGAACGGTACACATCCTTCGAAGAATGTCCGGCAATGGCTGGGCGACTCGATCGGCCACTGGGAAGGCGACACGTTGGTAGTCGATACCACGAATTTCACCGACATGACCAGCTTCCGGGGATCCTCGGAAGATCTCCACGTAGTCGAAAAGTTCACCCGCACGGACGCCAACACGATCCTCTACCGGGTCACCATTGATGACCCCTCGACGTTTTCCAAGATCTGGACAATGGAGTACCCGTTTGTGGCCACCGCGGGTCCGATATACGAATACGCCTGCCACGAGGGGAACTATGCGATGACCGACATTTTGGGCGGTGCCCGCAAGGCAGAGGGGGAAGCGGGAAAAAACAAGTAGCCATTCGGGCTGCTTATCGGGCGACTAACGAGAGATGCGGCTGCGTTCGGCGTGCAGAACCGGCGGGCGCCACCTCGGACGGTTGAATCGCGCGGCGCAGCATGTGCGGGCTGGGATTGTAGTCGGGAACCAGGTCCTTCAGTTGCAAGAGCAAACCGGCGATGTCCCGGGCGCTGCAAAAATAGCGTAGCTGTTCGACGCGGTCCAGGACCGATTCGCCTCCGTGACCGTTGGCGAAGATCTTGATCTTGGGGTGGTAAGTGGCCAGTGTCTCCTCCTCGAGGTGCGCCAACTCCTCATAGAGTTTCTCTCCGGGACGAATACCGGTGAACTCGATGGGGATGTCGTGATCGGGGCGCAAGCCGGAAAGCAGGATCAGATTGCGCGCCAGATCGACAATCCGGACCGGCTCTCCCATATCCAGCACGAAGATTTCTCCCCCGTGGCCCATGCTCGAGGCCTGGATCACCAGTTGCGCGGCTTCCGGGATCGTCATGAAGTAACGCCGCATGTCCGGATGCGTGATGGTGATCGGCTTTCTGGCGGCGATCTGCTGCTTGAAGATCGGAATCACGCTCCCGTTGCTTCCCAGCACGTTCCCAAAACGGACCGATACGTAGTTTGTGCCCTGGAACTTCAGCCGGTTGATCAGCAGCTCCGCGACCCGCTTGGTGACACCCATGATGCTGGTGGGCCGAACCGCCTTGTCGGAGGAGATCATGACGAAATCCGCAATCCCGTACTGAGCGGCCGCCAGAGCTACATTGCAGGTGCCGATAATGTTGTTCTCGACGGCTTCGTACGGATGCGCTTCCATCATCGGGACGTGTTTGTAGGCCGCGGCGTGGTAAAGAATCGAAGGCCTGTATTGCGCGAAGACCTCGTGAAGGCGCTCCAGGTCCCGAATATCGCCGATTTCGGCGTGAAACGGTACGTCGGGAAAGCTCTCGCGCATCTCGCGCTCCAGATAGAAAAGCGCGGTCTCGGCGCACTCGAACCCGATGACCGCGGCGGGGCGGAACCTGGCGATCTGGCGGCACAACTCCGAACCGATGGAACCAGCGGCTCCGGTGACCGCGACCACTTTGCCCTCGATTCGCTCCCGAATCCCGGATTCGTCCAGTTGAATCGGATTGCGGCCGAGCAGATCCTCCACGGCGACATCGCGGATCTGTGATACCAGCCCCGCCGACTCGATGATCTCGCCCAAGCCGGGGACTGTCTTATAAGGGACGCCCGCGTCGTGGCAGTGACGCAGGATGGCGGCCATCTCGCGTCCGGTAGCGCACGGTGCGGCGATCAGGATCATCTCGATCTGTTCGTCACGGACGATCCGGCGCAAATCGGTTCCTCTGCCCAGAACCCGCGCGCAGTGGATCAGCCGCCCGCATTTTTCCGGAGCATCATCCACGAAACCGACTGGGTGGTACGCGAGCAAGGCGCTCTGCCGGAGTTCGCGGAGCAGAAGCGTGCCGGCGGCGCCTGCTCCATAAATCAGCGTGCGTTTGCGGACGCCTCCATGTGGTTGTCGCGAGAGCTCAAACGCCACCCGGACGGCCAGACGCGCACCCGCCGTAAGGATGCTGCAGAGCAGTAGATCCAGAATATAGAGAGATCGCGGGAAACCAGCGGGCCCGACCAGGAGGATCGCGATACAGGCCAGGCTCGATCCCGCCAGATTGCCCGCCACCACCCGGAGCAGGTCGGGCACGGAAGCATACTGCCACCAGCCACGGTCGAGGGTCAGCGAATGGAACGCCACAATCTTGGCAACCAGCAGGAGAATCAGGCCATACCAAAACTGCTGCCGGTTCGGACGGGGAATCGCGAAGTCGAACCGCAACAGAAATGCCGAGACGCCGGCAAAAGCAAACAGCACCAGTTGTACCACGCGGAGGATCCAGGTGTGGTAGCGGGCGAGGAGGCTTGCCAGACGCGGGGTGTCGAACCAATTCGGCGATCGGGGCATATCAGACGTACCCTTCAAACCTGTAATCGGCCGGACGATGCGACTACATTAGGGTTCGCGAGGTCGAAATTTACGCTCCACGCCGTGTCCCGCTACGCGGCAGGCAGCCTCGTCAGGCCTGATGGGCCGCCGCCATCGCTTGCTGCACCGCCAGCGGACAGGCGGTGCCGGGGAACGACCCATCCCCTGGCACTTCGCGAATCGCCATATTGGTGTCGAAGTAAACTTGCCAGTAATGATCGTTGTGGCAGTATGGGCGCACGGCGAGCACCGGTCCGAACCGCGAAAACGTCAGAATCGTGACGTCTGTCGCGGGTATTTGGACACGTCGGGAATCGCCGAAACACGCTCCTGCCGGCGCTTGATGGCTGTGCGCGGGTCGGCCGCTCCCGAGATCTGCGCCGTCAGGTCCACCCGGCGATACGGGTTGGCGCTGAAGTTCTGGATGGTATCCCAGTAGATCTTGTCGTTGCCGACGTGCGTCAGTACATTGTCGGGCGCGTGGAACGTGGTCACGAGCAGCCCAATCTCGTGGACCGTGCCGATGACCCCGCCGGCCGAGATGAAATCGCCCACTTTGAATGGGCGAAGGACCAGCAGAAAAGCTCCCGCCGTGCCAATCGCCAGACCCATGGCCGCGATCAATGCGCCGAACGTCGTGGTCTGCACCCCGAAATAGCCCGGGATCGCCACCACGGGTGATATTGAGCGCCACCGACAGGGTGTTGCCGACGAAACGCATCACGGTCGGCTCGATGCTCTGCCGGGCCAGAACGCGGTTGACCGCGCGCACCACCAACGCGATCAGCCATCGGCCGACAATGTACAGAGCGATCGCTCCCAGAATTTGCCTTCCGACCCGGCCGTCCGCTCTTGAAGAAAGGTAGTAATAGTGTTCAAGTTCATCCCGCATTCTCCTGTCCGGTTACTAATATCGCTTCGCCATGACCTTGGGTTTCAGGCGCGAACAGAGTCGTTCGGTTGACCTCCCGGATGTCACATTACGCACAACACAGCCGGATCAGTGAGATAATCGTACCTGGATATCTGTGAACAAGCGGCGCAATATGATTCAGCGATACGGATTCCTCGCGCTTTTGTGCCTCGCCACCTTGGCAGGAGCGCAGACCCCGGGCTTCGTTCCCATCGACCCATGGGACCAGATCAAGACTATGGTTCGCGGCGTCAATATCATTGGATATGACCCCCTGTGGCGCGATTTTGCGAAAGCGCGTTTCCATGAGCGCCACTTCCAGCGGATCCACGAGGGCGGATTCCAGACTGTGCGCATCAACCTGCAGGCGTTCTCCCATATGGACTCCGCGAACCGGCTCGATCCGGCGTGGTTCCAGAAACTCGACTGGGCCGTTAAGAACGCTCTGGCAAACCGGCTGACCGTCATCCTGGATGAACACGACTACAATCTCTGCGGGACGGATGCGGAGGCCTGCAAGCCGCGGCTCATGGCGTTCTGGAGCCAGGTGGCCGAGCACTACCGCGACGAGTCGAACAGCATCCTCTTCGAACTCCTGAACGAACCCAATAGCCAGGTGACTCCCGAGCTTTGGAACGCCTGGATCGGAGACCTTCTGGCGATCGTCCGGAAATCGAACCCCCGTCGCAACGTGGTCATCGGCCCGGCCTCCTGGAACAACATCCGCTTTCTCGATCGACTGTCGCTTCCCGACAAAGATCGCAATATCGTGGTCACGGTGCACTACTACCTGCCGATGAATTTTACGCATCAGGGCGCCCGCTGGAACAAGGCCACGGCCAGCCTTTCGGGGATCACCTGGGGAACCGACGCCGAAAAGCAGAAGGTGGAAGAAGACTTCGCTGGCGTGCAGGCCTGGTCGAATATCCAGAACCGCCCGATTTTGCTGGGCGAGTTCGGAGCTTACGACCAGGGCGGCGCCGACATGGTCTCGCGGGTCTGCTACACGTCGCACCTCGCCCGCACAGCCGAGTCGCTGGGATGGGCGTGGGCCTACTGGCAGTTTGATTCCGACTTCATCGTCTTCGACATGGCCGATGACGACTGGGTGATGCCCATCTTCCGCGCCTTGATTCCGAAGTGAGCACTGTGGCGCAGGCACTCCTGCCTGCCGCGTCCCCAATCATGGGGACGCGTGCCGGGCGTGTACAGTGCCGGCGGTGGCGAACAGGACCATTACACGCGGCTTCCCCACGCTTGAAAGATCCGCGGCAATCCTAACACCGTCGTCGGATCGTCCGTAAACTCCTTCAGCCCGGCAATCGTCCGTTCCAGTTCGGCAGGCTCGGCCAGCTCTTCGCTTCGCAATGCATCCATGATATTCATCAGGGTGATGAGGCTGAGAGCTTTCTCGTCCTGATCCACATGGAAAGGCTGCATCAGCGACATGTTCACCCCTTGCAACCCGGCGAGCTTGAGCAGGCTATAGAGCTTAGGGCCGATGTCCGCGTCGCCTCCCCGCCGCTTCACTACCGATCGATACAACTCCAGGTAACGCTCATAAGCAGCGCATGGGGGATAGCTGAACGATCCCGTAAAATCGATGTCTTCGACAATCAGCACGCCGCCTGGCCGCAACGCACGCCGCATCGCGTGCAGCGCCGTCAGCGAGTCCGGCAGGTGTGTCAGCAGAAACCGTGAATACACACGATCGTAGGTCAGCTCCTCCGTCCACTCGTACACATTGGCCTGCCGGAATTCGACATTCTCCAACTGCTGCCGCCGCCCCTCCTCCCGAGCCGCATCCAGCTTCACGGCATCCATGTCGATGCCGACAACCCGCCCCTCGCGGCCGGCCAGGCGCGCCAGGCCGCGGGTGACGTCGCCGCCTCCGCACCCAAGATCCAGGCAAACCATTCCCTTGTGGATTCCGATGCGCCGCAGCAATTGAAAAGTCGTGGGCCACAGGATGCGGCCGAGAAGCTCCAGCCGATTCCGGCCTTCCCGTCCTCCGCGGATCGCATAATCGGATTGAGCTTGGGACATGGCGCGGCCTCTCACATCAACGTCAACGGGTCCACGTCGATCACCAGCGCGGTCGCGCCCCACTTGCGTTCCAACGCGAAATTGCGAATCCTCTGCAACAGCTCGTTCAGCGCCTTCCGGCTGGCGGCCTTGATGAGGAACTGGTAGCGGTACTCGTTCTTCAGACGCACCACCGGTGCCTCGGCAGGTCCCATCACCTTCAACTTCTCGGGGGGCGGCATGAGCAGCGTACCCAACTCCGCGCTCATCCGCATGGCCATCTCCTTCTTCTCGCTGCGCACCAGGATGTTGGCCATCGCGCTGAATGGGGGGTAGTGCATCATCCGGCGGAATGTCAGCTCCTTCTCGTAGAATGCCGCGTAGTCTTGGGCCGCGGCCAGCGTGATGGCGTAATGATCCGGATTGATGGTCTGCACCAGCACCGTGCCCGGTACGTTGCCCCGGCCCGCGCGGCCGGCCACCTGAGTCAGCAGTTGGAAGGTGCGCTCGGCGGCGCGGAAGTCCGGCATTCCCAGTCCGATGTCCGCGGAAACCACGCCCACCAGCGTAACATTGGGGATGTCGTGGCCTTTGGCGATCATCTGGGTTCCCACCAGCAGGTCGTAGCTGCCTTCGCGAAAGCTCTGCAAGATCGTCTCGTACTGGTGCTTGCCGGTGACCGTATCCCGGTCCAGCCGCGCAATTCGCGCCTTTGGGAACGCCTGGTGCAGTTCTTCTTCTACCCGCTCGGATCCCAGCCCGAGGAAGTAGATGTGCTCGCTGGCGCACTTGGGGCACGCGCTCGGCACCTTCTCGGCGTAGCCGCAGTAGTGGCAGAGCAGCCTGCGATCGCGCTTGTGGTAGGTCAGCGTCAGCGAGCAGTTGAGGCACTGCACCCGCTCGCCGCACGCCCGGCACGCCACAAAGCTGGAAAACCCCCGGCGATTCAGCAGGACGATGGTCTGCTCTCCGTTCTCCAGCCGCTGTCCGATGGCCTCCAGTAGCTTGCGCGAAAAAGTCGCCTGCTTCCGGGTCTCCAGGAATTCCACCCGCATGTCGATCAGTTCCACCCGCGGCATGGGCCGCTGCTCAATCCGCCCCGGCAGTTCCAGCATCGTGTACTTGCCTCGCTCCACGTTGTGCCGGCTTTCCAGGCTCGGGGTCGCCGACCCCAGAATGACGCACGCCTTGGCCGCCTGCGCGCGCACGATCGCCACGTCCCGGCCATGGTAGCGCGGGGTCTCCTCCTGCTTGTAGCTGCCGTCATGTTCCTCGTCCACGACAATCAGCCCCAGGTTGCGAACCGGCGCGAAAACACCGGACCTGGTCCCCACCACCACAGCCGCCGAGCCGGAGCGGATGCGCCGCCACTGCTCCGAGCGCTCGACATCCGTGAACGCGCTGTGCAGAATCGCCACCCGATCGCCGAACCGCGCGAAGAACTGTCCCGCCATCGCCGGCGTGAGGGCAATTTCCGGAACCAGCAGCAGCGAACTGCGTCCCTCCACCAGTACCGCTTCGATGGCGTTGAGGTACACCTCGGTCTTCCCCGATCCCGTGACGCCGTGCAGCAGGAAAGTGCGGAATTCCCCCGACCGGATACCCTCCAGGATCTGGCCGAGAGCCGCCTGCTGGGCCGGATTCAGATCATGGCGGACCCGTATGGGCCCCCCGGAGGTGGCCGTCGTCTCCGGCTTGAGCGAGACGATTCCTTTGCGCGCCAGGGAACGGGCCGCCCCGCTGGCATTCTTCACCGCATCCTCCAGGTCTTTGAGGTTGTGGGATCCCGGATGCAACTCCAGGAATGCCCGCAATTCCCGCTCGGGCTTGTTGAGCCTGGCGTCGTGCCCCTCGCCGGCCAGTTCGACGCGCAGGCGCTCCGACGGAGCTCGCAGGGGATCGCGTTCGGTCTGCACCTGCTCGGCGACAATGAACCCTTTCCGTTCCAGCGAGCGGATGG
The DNA here is from genome assembly GCA_035501495.1 of Bryobacteraceae bacterium. Lineage (GTDB taxonomy): Bacteria > Acidobacteriota > Terriglobia > Bryobacterales > Bryobacteraceae > JAIQFL01. The sequence goes on from DATJWB010000007.1 coordinate 33,105, forward strand.
CCTTGTCCGCCAGCGGCTGGGTACGGGCCAGATAAGCTGCCGACAGCGGCCGCTTCTCGAGCAGCCGAAGCACCGTCGCCACCGGGTCGTCGGGAGCCGAGTCCAGCAGCAGTTGGCGGGCGGCATCGCGGCCCGAATCCGTCAAAGACCACACCTTGCCCTGGCGAATCTCCGCAGCGAGCGGCAGCATACCGCGCAGCACTTCACCCAACGGCGCACAGTAGTAGCCCGCGATCCACCTTCCCAGCGACAGCAGCTCCGCGCTGAGTACGGGCTCGGAGTCGATCAGCCGCAGCGCCTCCCGCGTGGCCACATTCGGCTGGTCGTCATGGCATCGCAGAATGAGCCCGGTCAACTTACGAGGACCGAAGGGCACGATCACCCGGCTGCCCGGCCGCACACGGTGCCGCAAAGTCTCCGGCAGCCCATACGTAAAAGGCTGATCCAGCGGCACCGGCAGGCTGACGTCGCAGTACAGATACGATCCCTCGGGCATATTTACCAGCGTGACACAAGATCCCGAAGTTTCCCGCGAACCCTGTCACTCGCGGTGGGAGTTTACTGTCCGGCAGGATTCCTTGCTGTTACCATCGGTGAAGCATGAGTGCTGCCATCGAAAAAATCGAGTATCGCGGATGGGCCCATTGTTACCGCATTTCGAACGGCGAGGTGGAAGCTGTCGTAACCGGCGACGTGGGCCCGCGCATCATGCGGTATGGTTTCCTGGGCGATCAGAACTTCCTGAAGGAGTTCACCGGCCAACTGGGCCAATCGGGCGAGAGTACCTGGCAGCCGCGTGGCGGTCACCGCTTGTGGATCGCTCCGGAAGATCTCGTCAAGAGCTACGCACCGGACAATTCGCCGGTGCACATCGAGGTGATGGATGGCGTGCTCGAAGCGACAGGTCCGGTAGAGCCTCTGACCGGACTGGAAAAGGGGTTGGTTGTGAGGCTGGCGGATTCGGGATCGGAGCTCGAAATCGTCCACCAGATCCGCAATGCCGGCGAACAGCCTCTCGAGTTGGCGCCGTGGGCCCTCACCATGATGGCGCAGGGGGGCGCCGGCATTCACGGCTTCCCGCCGCGCGGCACTCACCCGGAAATGCTGGCGCCGTCCAATCCGCTGGTGATGTGGGCCTTCACCAACCTGTCGGACGTCCGCTGGAAGTTGCTCGAGAAATACGTCGTGTTGCTCCAGGACCCGCGCAATCCCGTGCCGCAGAAAATCGGCAGCTTCAATCGCAACACCTGGGGCGCCTACCTGCTGAACGAGGAGGTTTTCGTGAAGCGAACCTGGGCGGGAGGCCCGATGGCTTCCTATCCGGACTGCGGCTGTTCGTTCGAAACCTTCACCAATGCCGATTTTCTGGAGTTGGAAACGCTCGGTCCCATGACCCGTCTCGAGCCGGGAGAAACGGCCACCCACACGGAACTCTGGACCGCCCACCGCGGGATCCGCATTTCCCGCTGGGAGGACGCCGAGCTGGATGCCAAGCTGGCGCCCCTGACCGTGAGTGCTTAAAGCGGTTTGAATCGCATCACAGTTTGCACGCCAGGGTGAGGCCGTCCCCCATCGTCGCCATGCTGATGGCCACGCGCGAGTCGACATGCACCTTGCGATTGAAGTCGCGGATCGCTTCGGTGTCCTTGTCGTGATTCTTCGGATCGATCACCGACCCGTCCCACAGCACGTTGTCCACTACAATCAGGCCCCCTCGCCGCAGGAGTGCCAGGGCGCGCTCGTAGTAGTTGGCATAATTCCCTTTGTCCGCGTCGATGAAGGCGAGATCGAAGGAGCCACCCTGGCCGTCCGCCAGAAGCGCGTCGAGCGTTTCCAAGGCAGGGCGCAGTCGCAAATCGATGCGGTCCTCCACCCCCGTCTCCCGCCAGACCTGCCGGGCGCGGGCGGTGTATTCCTCGCTGGTGTCGCAGGCAATCACCTTTCCTCCGCCGGGAAGGGCGAGGGCCACCCAGGTCGAGCTGTAGCCCATAAAGACCCCGACCTCGATAGTCTTGCGCGCACCGGTAATCCTCGCCATCAGGTGCAAAAACTGCCCCTGTTCGGCCGAGGTCTGCATGGACGCCTGCGGGTGCTGTTCGGTCTCTTCACGCAGACGGCGCAAGGGCTCCGGCTCGCGCAGAGTCACTTCGCGGATATACTGCGCCAGTTCGTCGGTGATTGGGGTGTGAATTCTCGACATGAGTGCCTTCCTTCCTATCGTGCCAGAAAGATAAGGATGGCCGGAGGAAGGAACGGCAGGCGGCGGGCAGGCGCAGACGAGTCTTACTTGTGCGCATTATGGTGCGAATGCATCCAATTGTAGATGCCCCAGGCGATGCAGCCCAGAATCCCAATCGCGATCAGAATTTCGGGGATGTCGAGCGGAGCCATAATACCCTCCAATTCAGATGATATAATCTGAATTACGGAAATGGAAGGAGGCTTGGACGGCGGACGGCACCGAACTGGCACCCGCCGAGTCGAACGCGCTGGAACCCGATCTCAGGGCAAGAATCTCACAAACCAGGCAGAATCGGTGTTGGCCGTCCAGCGATCATAAGCGCCTGTAAGAAAATAAGGGTAGCTAATAAAGCATTTCTCGCCTAAAATGTTCTTGTGGCCAGCGAGGCGGAGATCAAGCAGCGTTTTTCCCAATTGGAGCCTTGGTTGGATGAGCGCGCGCGCCGGCTATGGGCTGCTGCGGAGAGCGCGGCTCATGGACGGGGC
>DATJWB010000008.1:0-4657 GCA_035501495.1 Bryobacteraceae bacterium
TGTTCCGGCAACTGGACGCGGGAGTGGCACGTGCGCGCCGCAACGGAGAGGTCCTGGCCGTGGTGGACTGCGCCATCGACGGCATCGACGAGTCGCAGCCGGACTTGTCGAGGCGGATCTATCGTGAGATCGCCCGGACACTGATTCGGTGCTGCCGGGAATACGACTGGTTAGCGCGGGCGGGTGACCGTTTCGTGCTCCTGCTGGCCGGTCTCGGGGCAAGCGACTTTCCGGAGAAGAGCGCGCAAATTCAAGCGGAGGTCGCGGCGGTGGGTATGCGCGCCGGCCTGCCCCTCTCGGCTCGCCTGGGCGCCGCGTTCTACCCCGCCGGCGGGTCGGATGCCGAGGGCTTGCTTGCGTCGGCGGCGGAGGAACTGAGAGCCGGGCGATGAACCAATCATTTCGCAGGTTTGCCGGCGCCGGATTGCGGCAGGGCTTGATGCTACTCCTCACACTGACCGCTACTGCGATGCTTTCGGCCCTTCTAATCGGTTCGGCGCCGGGTATCGGGATGGACGAACGTCAACTGGATCTCCGGCTGAGCGAGCGGAGCATCGACGCGATTCGCTCGCGTAGGTTTGTGACGGGTGTGGGAGCGTATCTCCGCGACGTTGTTACGGGCGATTGGGGAGTGTCGATCTCGTTAGGACGGCCTGTACGCGAATTGGTGCGGGAGCGGGGTGGGCTGACGCTGAAGACTCTTGGCGGGGGCCTGACACTCGCATGGACGCTGGCTCTTGGCTTGTCCCTGATCCTCGAAGACCTGCATTGGCACGGACCGGAGCGGGCGGCCGCACTGCTGGCGGGGGGTCTGCTTTGCCTGCCGGCTGCGATGGTGGCTCTGCTCTCGGTTCGTCTTGACCTCAGTCCGGCGCTGGCGTTGGCGACAGTCATCGGGCCGCGCATCTTCCGCTATGTGCGCAATATCCTCGCGGCATGGTCGCGGATGCCATATGTGCTGGCGGCGCGCGCCCGCGGCGCCGCAGGACTCGCGCTCGTGTGCCGCCACATTTGTATACCGGCGGCTCCCGAACTGCTGGCTCTGGGTGGAATCTCCGCCGGCATGGCGATTGGTGTCGTGATTCCGGTGGAAACAGTCTGTGGCTCACCCGGGGTAGGGCAACTCGTCTGGCTGGCGGCGATGGGTCGCGATCTTCCGGTCCTGATTCATTTGACAGTGCTGGTCGCAGCCGCGGTTTCGGGTGCGAACCTGGTATGCGACGCCCTCCGTGCGTTCCTGGAGAGGGCGACATGACGGAGCGCGTTTCCCGCGCGATCCTGATCGCGCTGTTCCTAGGGATGCTGGGTGCAGGCATCTTCGCGCCGTATCCGTACGCCAGGCAATTCCGCGATGAAATCGCGGCGCCGCCGGCACGCGCGCATCTACTCGGGACGGACCGGCTCGGCCGCGACCGGTTGTCACGACTCTGGTACGGCGGCAGGATTTCGGTTCTACTCGCCCCCGCCGCGACACTGCTGTCGGTTGGGATCGCGCTGTTGATCGCTTTGGCCTCGGTGATTCTAGGGCGCTGGTGGGAGCGTGCGGTAAAAACGGCGATCGATCTGTTCCTTTCCCTGCCGTGGCTGTTTCTGCTCCTGACCGTGCGCGGGTTGCTGCCGCTCAACACTCCGCCTGCAGCCTCGCTGCTGGTGACATTCGCACTGCTCGGTCTGCTGGGGTGGCCGGGACCGGCGCGGGTGCTGATCGCCGCCGCGGAACGGCAAGCCCAATCCGATTACGTGTTGCAGACGCGGGCTCGCGGCTGCGGCGCCTGGCGGACCGCCTTGCGTCATATCGCGCCCAACCTGGCGCCGGTCATTCGCGCTCAGTTCTGGACGACGGCCCCGGCCTATCTGCTCGCCGAAGCCAACCTGGCGCTGCTCGGCCTGGGAATCGCGGAGCCCATGCCCTCCTGGGGCAACCTCCTGCGCGAACTGCAGAATCCGGCGGTCGCGCACGACATAGCTGTGTGGATCCCGCTCATCCTCCTGGTCATCACCATGGGCTGTTGTCAGCTGGCTGAGCCGATCGAGGAGGCATCCTTGTGAGAATTGTGTCTGCCCTGTTCTTCCTGGCGGGCGTTCTCCCCGCTGCTCCCCAATGGGGAGGGACCCTCCGGATCGCGTTGCACGAAGAACCGAAGACGCTGAATCCCATATTGGTCGACGACATTGCATCCGAGACAGTTCGTTACCTGACAGGGGGTGTACTGGTTCGTGTGGACCGGGTGACTCAGCGTTCCGAACCGGCTCTAGCCGTCTCGTGGAAGGTGTTGGACGGCGGCAAGACCATCCGGTTCGAACTGCGCCGCGGCGTTCGCTTCTCGGACGGAACTCCTTTCACTGCGGAAGACGTCGTGCACACCATGGAGTTGCTACTCGATCCGAGCTTGCACTCTCCGGTGGGCGATTCGTTCCGCACGATGGCAGGGCCTGTACACGTGTCGGCTGAGGGGGCGTATGCGGTGGCCGTCCGTTTTCCGGCGGTCCTGGCTGGTGGCGTTGCGCTGTTCGACGGGGCCGCGATGGTCTCCAGCCGCTCGCCGCTCAAAGAAATGGCGGTGCTGGGGCCCTTCCGGGTCGCCGCCCACAAACCGGGCGCCTACATCCGTCTGGAACGCAACCCCTATTACTGGAAAACAGAAGCAGGCCGGCGCTTGCCGTATCTGGATGCGGTTTATTTGGAAATCCAGCCGAACCGGGACGTCGAATTACTGCACTTCCGGCGAGGCGAACTGGACTTGATGTCCTCGCTCGATCCCGACCAATTCGAAGAAATCGGCAGAGAGAGACCCGCATGGGCAAAGGACGTGGGTGCATGCCTGGACAGCGAGTTCCTGTGGTTCAACATGGGGGAGACGGCGCCGCTGCCGGCCTCGCGAAAGACGTGGTTCGCATCCCGTAATTTCCGGCTGGCGGTATCCCACGGCATCCGGCGTGACGATCTTTGTCGGATCGTCTATCACGGGCATGCCACTCCGGGAATCGGTCCTTTTCCCGCCGAGAACCTGTTCTGGTTCAAGCGCGGTCTGGCGCCGCATTCGTTCGACCTGGCCCTCGCCCGACGTCTACTCACCCAAGATGGCTTCCGCTTTGACGGCCACAAGCTGCGTGACCGCGCCGGCAACGCCGTTGAGTTCTCGCTCATCACCAACTCCGGCAACACGGCGCGAGAGCGGATGGCGTCCATGATCCAACAAGACCTGTCGGAATTGGGGATTCAACTCAACATCGTGACGCTCGATTTCCCGTCACTCCTCGATCGCATTGGCAGGACCATGCAATATGAGTCCTGCCTGCTGGGCTTCAACAACGTCGATCCGGATCCCGACGGGCAGATGAACCTGTGGCTGAGTTCGTCGAGCAATCATGCGTGGAATCCGCGGCAGGCCATGCCCGTTACCCCTTGGGAAGCCGAGATTGACCGGCTGATGCGCGCGCAAGCCTCCGAGCCGCAGCCATTACGCCGCAAGGCGCTGTTCGACTCCGTGCAGGAGATCGTGGTGGAACAGGCCCCCATCCTCTATTTGGTGAACCGCCACGCTTTGATCGCCATGTCGCCGCAACTCGCGGACGTGCGACCCTCGGTGCTCTCCCCGCGGGTGTTGTGGAACATCGACAGGATGTACCTGACGCGATGAACGAGCTGTTGCTGTCCGCCCGAATCTCGGTCGATTACCCAGGCAAGCCGGGACTGATCGATGGTGCCGAAATCCTGCTGAGGGCGGGAGAGATTGTCGGACTCGCAGGTGAGAGCGGATCGGGCAAGAGTACCATCGCGCTTGCGATTCTTGGTCTTCTGCATTGGCGGGGCGGTAAGGTGCGGGGCGAAATCCAGTTCAACGGACGGGACTGGATGGGAATGACAGAAGGCGAAAAGCGGCATTGGCGGGGGAGCGAAATGTCACTCGTGATGCAGAGCCCCTCATCGGCGCTCAACCCGGCCCTTCGCCTTGAAGCTCAGCTCCGCGACGCGTGGAGCCTGCATAGCCGGATCAAATGGCGCGACGCCCGGCCCGACGCGTGTGCATTGCTCAATCGGATGGGCCTTCCCTGCAACGACGATTTCCTCTCCCGATATCCCCGCCAGGTGAGCGTCGGGCAGGCGCAACGTTTTACGATTGCGATGGCGGCCCTTCACCATCCCAAGCTGATCATCGCCGACGAACCCACCAGCGCTCTAGATCCGGAAAGCCGATCGCAGGTGCTCGATCTATTCGGTTCGCTGGCGGCAGAGACTGGGGCGTCCCTGCTTTACATCTCACATGATCTGGATTCGATGGAGCGGCTGTGTCACCGGATTTGGGTTCTTCGGGAAGGCAAGCTGGTATTGACCGAACCGATGCGAATGGCGGGAAGGGAGGGAAGTGGTGTCTGGCCATTCAATTGATTACTCGTAAGTGACTGTTCTTTCTTGCCGCCCGATCCAGCTGCCGGATCAGCAATCGCGGCGGCACAAGTTGGCACAAAAACGCTTGTATTTGTTTACCAACCTGAGAGACATCTGAAATCAATCGGGTGTGGCTACTTTAGGACGACGTTTAAGCTCCGCAGGATCAATACGTTAACGCCGTGCGAGCGGTCTGCGGCGGGCGCTTAGACCGGGGTTATGAAAATAACCCGGCCCTTCTTCAATCGTTTCGCTTAGATTCAGCCA
>DATJWB010000009.1:0-3951 GCA_035501495.1 Bryobacteraceae bacterium
GTTCGCAATCGTCGGAATCGTGAACTTGGTCGCAAACCAGTAGTCCGTGCTCATCCACCAGTGGCGTGCTGACGTTGGTGGCGTCAAAAGCGTACAGGGCTCCCTGCGCCGGGGTGGAACCGCTCGCCGGCACGATCGCCCATACAATTCCGCCGCTGTTCCCATTCGCGGAGACGGCCAACCCCGCTCCGGGGTAATTCGGCACGGTGATCCCACCTTGGTTGGGATCCGGTTGGAACTGGTTGGCCGTGTCATTGAAGTCCCACACCCGCAAGACATCGCCGTATGCCCACACATAAAGCATGGAGCCGGCACCCGGGCGATTCCACAAAGCCGGACTGTGGATCTCATAGCAATTGTGTTGTCCAGGCCCGCTTCCGCAACCCGAGGATGTCGCGGTAAACGTCTGCACCGCACCCGCGTTATTCGAAGTTAATCCACCCAGCTTGGCACAGTTCATTACGTAGACCGTCCCGGTCTTGCCGGCCGCCAGCGCCAGGTTCGGAACCGTAGCGTTGGCGCTGGTGAACAGCATCACGCCGCCATCGCCCAAATCCAGGTCTTCGGCGTTCAGCGTGGCGTAGGTGGATGCCGTGAAGGAATCCGCAACCACTCCAGCGCTACTCAACCGCAATGCGGATTCACCCCAATTCCCGGAGGTGGCGCCCCCGAATCCCCCGTTACCCGTTACCACGTAGATTCCCGTCGCATCCAATGCCGGCCCACGGCCCGACATCCAGATTCCCCCGCCATGGCCGCATTGATTCGATGGCGGATTAGAGCCGGAACAAGGGGGACCTTTCTGCGTCGACGATGGGGTGCTGTTGAAGATCAGCGTCTGGGTGAACGTGCTCGCCGCATATTGGTAACCGAATAGCCAGCCGTGGTAGGGGACGCTGGCTTCCGCTCCGCTCAGGGTGCCGAACGCCAGGTAGATGGTCGCGTTCGTGTCTTCCAACAGGGCGGGGCGCTGCAACTGCTCGACCGGCTTGAACGGTATGCACGGCGGCGGCACCGATCCCCCGTTCCATGAAGTGCAGGGCCAGGTTTGAGAATCACTGCCGGTTCCCGCCACCGCACCCTGCACCACGATATTCGTGACCTCGACTCCGGTCAGCAGATTGAGAGCGTGCAACCGGTACACCAACGCTCCGCTTTCGCCCGTGAGGGTCACCACGAAAAGCGTTCCCGAGTTGAGATCGATTACCGGTGTGCTCAAGATCCCGATCTTCACCGCGGCAGGTACCGGCACCGTGGCCGTCGGTCCCAGCGAAGCGCGCCACAGCACGGGCTGGGCTGTGTCCGCATCGAAGGCGAATACCGAGTTGTTTAATGTGGCGACAAATACAACATTATGCATGGCCCCATGGATGGTCAGCCCGGGAACGTAAAGTGGCTGTGCGAAGATGTTGCCATCCACCGGTTGAGTGAACAGTAACCCAAACGTGCCCGCCGAGACGTTGGAGGGCGCGAGGGTAGTCTCGTTAAGATTGGCGCCGGTACGGGAGTTATTGTACTGCCCTGTCAGCACCGCGACGGAGCTCTGGGCACGCGCCGCGAAAGGTAAAGTCAACGATAGAAAAAATGCAGCGCCACAGCAGGCACAACTCGCACGGCGTCGCGTCATCCAGAGCCTTCCCCCGATTGCCGGCATAAGCCGGAAGAAATATAAATCTCACCCGGGTTCTCCACTTGGCCCGAGATTTCAAACTATTGTACACGCGATCACGTTTCCGTTGCCATTTTTTCTTGCAGACCTATCAAGCGCGTAGTACTAAAATTGCTATCGCGCTTAGTACTCCAGATTCATATCCGAATACACCGCGGCGTTGATGGCGAGGCTGGACTAGTCAGTTGGGTCGAGGCCGCTATGTGCTGTGACCACTGTGAGGTCTGGCGCCAGAAAATCGCCGCGACACGACGGTCCTCACTAGTACCGCGAGGGGCAACCCATCCACCTGAGAAGCCCCACTCCGGCCATGTCACGGCGAATCCGGAGATGGTACTGCTTCCGGCCTCACGAATCGAAGGTGCTACCCGATGCGATGTGGCCCCCCGCGAACTGGAAGGCTCGCTCGGCGCGCCCGGATTGCGTGAACGCCACCGCGCCGATCATGTTCTGTCTTTGGCATGCCGATCCCCTCATCTTCTGTCCAGTCGCGCCATCATGTCCTTCACGGCCAGCGATAACACCCGGCCGGAAGGATGTCCACCGCGATAGGCGATTGCTTTCACCACGGTGGCGTCCCCGGGAATCGGCACTGGCTCGCCCGAGTACTTCGGCATAAACTGGTCGGGGTTCGTGCCATCGAACGTATAGTAGATGTCGCAGCCAGACAGCTCCGTACTCATGCGCACGGCCGGCTTTCCGGCGGCATTCCGCTCGGGAGCCATCGCTACGTCGTATAAGGTGCGCGCATAGTTTACCTCGGCGGCGTCCAGCCGCTGGAATTGCGCCTCGACGCGGCTCGCGAAATCGTCCCAATTCCGGCTCGCTTTGGGCGACCAGAAAACCTCGGCCAGCGCGAAAGCCCGCGGCCAGGTCATGTACTCGGCATGCCTGGGGTTGGGCACGGACTCGGTCCACAGGTTTCCCTGGCCGCCCAGAATGTACTTCGGGTCCACTCCATCGGGCGTGGGCTCGAAACGGTAGCAAGTGCTGAGCAGCAGCCGGCCGAAGGTGCTGGGCTCCAACGACGGGTCGCCCTGATAGTAATCCAGGTACACGAAATTCGTGGGCGTCATGACTACCTGGTGGTTCATTTTCGCCGCGGCGATGCCTCCCTCCATTCCGCGCCAGGACATCACCGCCGCATTGGGCGCCAGGCCGCCTTCCAGGATCTCGTCCCACCCGATCAGTTTCTTGCCCTTCGACTCCAGGATCTTCTCCGCGCGGCGGACCAGGTAGCTCTGCAGTTCCTCAACGCTCGCGAGGTGTTCGTCGGCCATGCGCCGCTGGCACTTCGCGCAAGTCTTCCAGAAGCCCTTGAAACACTCGTCGCCGCCGATGTGCACGTAGTCGGAAGGAAACAGCAGCGCCACTTCGCTGAATACCTTGTCGATGAACTCGAAGGTTTTTTCGTTGCCGGGACAAAAGGCGTTGTCCATCTTCGTGTAGAAATTCGAGCCCGGGTTCACCTGAAACGGCCCACCCGTGCAGGAGAGCTCGGGATACGCCGCCAGGGCCGCCAGCGAATGGCCGGGCATCTCGATCTCGGGGACCACCGTAACGAAGCGTTGCCGGGCGTAGGCGACTACTTCGCGGATGTCGTCCTGCGTGTAGAACCCGCCTTCGGTGGCCGCCTCGCCTTCGCGCGGCGCTTCGCGGGTGCCCCACCTTGCCAGGCGGGGAACGCGCCAGGCGCCGACCTGAGTCAGTTGGGGAAGGCCCTTGATCTCGATCCGCCAGCCGTTGTCGTCGGTGAGGTGCCAGTGGAAGACATTCATCTTGTATCGCGCCATGCGATCGATGTACTGCTCGACGAACTCCTTCGTGAAGAAGTGGCGGCTCACATCGAGCATCAGGCCGCGCCAGGCGAAGCGCGGGTAATCGACGATGTGGACCGAGGGAACGGTCCAGGCGGTGTCGCGGCGCGTCCGGCTTTCGATTTCTGGAGGAAGCAATTGGAGCAGCGTCTGGATGCCGTAGAACAAGCCTGCTGGAGTTGGGGACTGTATGCGTATGGCACGCGGCGTGACGGACAGATCGTAGCCGTCGGGATTGGCAGGGGCGGGGGCGGGTCCGGTTAACGCCAGCACAATGGCATCGCGGCGCGCGGAGCTGCGTGCCGATGCGGAGATCTTCAACGGCCAGCCGGTGGGCGCCGCGAGTACGTTTGCAAGGTAGCCGGCGGCTTGGCGCAATTCCGGCGCGCCATGAGGAACCACAATAGCTGTGCTGGAGTGCAGGCGGAACGTGCCTGGCTGCGTCTCGACCGAAACAGGCTGGGG
>DATJWB010000010.1:0-21178 GCA_035501495.1 Bryobacteraceae bacterium
CGGCCGCGGGCGTCCTTCTCGTCGAGCGGCGAGCCCTTATCCGCGAGGAACTGAATCACCTTGCAGATCTCGGGTTGCGTGGACGTAGCCATGGTGCCAGTCACCGCCGCATGCATCAGGGTTCCGCCAGTGTTGGTTAGCGCTTTCACATCCGGATCCAGATCGTAGACTGCCTTGACGATTTCCACGTGCCCGCTACCAACCGCGGCCATCAGGAGCGTGCTGTCGTCCTGGGCTTTCAGTTTCGGGTCGGCGCCCGCCGCCACGAGTGCGCGGACGACCTCCAGGTGATTCGCTTTCGCGGCGAACATCAGAGGGGTCTGCTCTCCAGAGGGTGCGCGGAAGGGACCACCACCGCCACGACCTGCCGGGGCTTGCGTCTTCGCCGTTCGGGCATTGGGGTTGGCGCCCTTGGCCAGGAGTTTCTTCACCAGGTCCACATCGCCCAACTGTGCCGCCGTGTGAAGAGGAGTCGTGCCTCCGCGGTCTGCCACATTCGGATCAGCGCCGCCATCCACCAGCGCCGCCGCTGCCAGGGTGCTCTTATTGGCCGCAGCGACGAGCAGTACCTTGTTCCCGTCGGGAAGTGCGTGATTCGGATCGGCGCCCGCCGCCAGCAGAGATTGGACCGATTTCGGGTCGTTCTTGATCGCGGCGAATACCAGCGCCGTGAACCCGCTCCTGGAGGCTGCCTTCACGTCGGCCTTATTCTCGATCAGCGTCTGAACGACGTCGGCGTGTCCCTCGGCAGCCGCCCACATGAGCGCCGTCTGACCCTTGCGCGATTCGGCGGCGTTAACGTCGGCGCCGCTCGCGATCAACTGCCGCACCACCTCGACGCTACCCGAGTTGGCGGCAATCATCAGGGCCGTCTCGCCATCCCAGCGCGCCGCCTTGGCGTCCGCGCCCGCCTTTAAGAGTTTGCCCACCAGCACGGCGTCGCCGTTGGCTGCGGCCAGCGTGAGTGGGGTCTCGCCATAGTCATCTGCGGTCTTGACGCTGGCCCCCGCGGCCAGCAGAAGATCGGCCGACGCGCGGTCGTCGAGGTATGCTGCCCACGAGAGCGCGGTCGCTCCATCGGGTTGGGCGGCGTTGACATCGACATGCTGCGCGAGGAGCGTGGTAACGGCCTTGACATCGCGCCGTTTGACGGCATCCGCCAAACGAAGGTCGCCCGCGGCCGCGCAGGTGGAGGTTGCCAGAAGAACTGCAAGAACAGAACGCGTCCAGGCGTCAAATCGCATCATGGTGTATCCCCAATGTGGCCACTCCTGGGTGCGGCCAAAAAGCGTCCCGGTGAGCCGGGACGCGGCAGACCCGAGTGCCCGCGCCACCATCACTCCGTTAAACTTCGCAGAGGTGTTCCAGTTCGCCTGTGGCGTCGCCGAAGTTCTCCGTATTTACGCCTCCCTTGTGCAACAGGGTCACCAGCAGGTTGTTGAGCGGCGTGTCCTTCGGATAGTTCAGGTGGCGATTGCCTTTCAACTGGCCTGCTCCGCCGCCCAACACCGCCGTCGGCAGTTCGTGGTGCGTGTGGATGTTGGCGTCGCCCAGCCCGCTCCCGTACAGAATGAGGCTGTGATCCAGCAGATTGCCGTCGCCATCCGCCGTGGACTTCAGCTTCTGCAGGTAGTATGCGAACGTATCCACCAGGTAGGCATCGATCTTGGCCACGTTCGCAATCTTCACCGGGTCGTTCTGGTGGTGCGTGATGGAGTGATGCCCGTCGGAGATGCCGATCTCGCGATACGGCCGGTTGCTGCCCGCCTTCCCCAGCATGAACGTGATCACGCGCGTCATGTCGGTCTGGAACGCGATCACCTGCATGTCGATCATCAGCTTGGCATGATCCAGGAAATTCTCGGGAATCGAACTGGGGCGCTCCATCGCCGGGATCTTCATCTCGGCGTTCTGCTGTTCGGCGCGCTGGATGCGGCGTTCGATGTCGCGAATGGCGTCCAGGTACTCGCTGAGCTTGCGCCGGTCGCCGTTCCCCAACCTGGTCTCCAGGCGATCGATGCTGCCCGAAACGTAGTCGAGGATGCTGCGCTGCTCCTTGAGCATGGCCATCCGCGCGGCCGCATCGGTGCTTTCGCCATCGCCGAAAAGCCGTTCGAAGACGGTCCGCGGATTGACCTCCACAGGCAGCGGAGTCGTCGCGGAGCGCCACGAAACCGTGTTGGTATAAGCGCAGCTATAGCCGGAATCGCACCCTCCAGCCAGCGAGGGACCCTCGAGGCCAAGTTCGAGCGACGCCAGTTGTGTGTTCTTCCCCAGCTCGCGGGCCGCAATCTGGTCGGCCGAGATCCCCGCATGGATGCCCACGCCCTCGGTCTTCTTGGGATGGACTCCGGTGAGCCACGTGGCGCCTTCGCGAGCATGATCGCCCGCGCCATCGCCCAAAGCGCGCCCCTGCACCTGCGCCAGTCCGGTCAACACTACCATCTGATCGCGGAATGGCTCCAGGGCCTTCATCGTGGGCGTGATTTCGAAGTCGGCGCCGACTTTCTCCGGCATCCACTTGTTCAAAATCATGCCGACGGGATGATAGACGAATCCCAAACGGACTACCGGTTTGGCTGCGCTGGCCACCGCCAGCGCCGGGATCATGGAGTCCAACAAAGGCAGGGCCAAAGTGGTGCCGAGGCCGCGCAGGAACGTACGGCGAGGCAGAGATTTCTTGGTGACGATCATAGTTCCGGAGTCCTCCTCATCTGAAACGGTTCGCTCTTCACGATGGCCGTAATCAACGCAGTCATGCGGAAATTGTCCTTCGCGGCCTCCCGCATGATGGAGCGCACCGATGGTTTATCGTAATATTCCAATCCCCTACCGAGGGCGTAGGTGAGCAGCTTTTCGGTTACAGTATCCTCGAACTGCTCCTTGTAGTTCGACACGAGCAACTTCTTCAAGCCCGCCGGTCCCGTAAATTGCACGTTCCCGGGGAGTTTGCCCGACGCATCAATTTTCGTTCCGCCTTCGGAATCGCGCCATTTGCCCACTCCGTCGAAGTTTTCGAGCGAAAATCCGATGGGATCCATGCGGGCATGGCACGAAGCGCAGATCGCGTTCGAACGGTGCAGTTCCATCGCCTCGCGCATCGTGAGTTTCCGCCCGTCCTTGGCTTTCGCCTCCAGATCCGGGACGTCGGGCGGCTTGGTGGGCGGCGGCGAACCGAGCAGGTTATCGAGAATCCATTTGCCTCGCTGTACCACCGAGGTGCGGTTGGGATACGAAGTGACGGTCAGCAAGCTCCCCTGGCCCAAAAGCCCGCCGCGGTTCGGGTCGGTTAGCTCCACCCTGCGGAACTGTGAGCCGTAGACATTGGGAATCCCGTAGTGCTCGGCGAGGCGCTGGTTGAGGTACGTATAATTGGCGTCCAGCAGGTCGAGAACGCTGCGGTCCTCGCGCAGCACGCTCCGGAAGAAGAGTTCCGTCTCCGTCTGGAAGGACTGGCGCAGGCTCTCGTCGAATTCGGGGAATTCATCCGGGTCGGGCTTCACATCGGCAAGCCCGCGGATGTACAGCCATTGCCCCGCGAAATTAGAGACCAGGGAATCGGAACGGGGATCGTCGAGCAGGCGGTGAATCTGCTGATCGAGCACCGCGGGGTCTTTCAGCTTGCCTTTTTCCGCCAGGTCGAGCAACTGATCGTCGGGTACGCTGCTCCACAGGAAGAAGGAGAGCCGCGATGCCAGATCCCAATCGCTGATGCGGTAAACGCCGCCGCCGGCCGCCCCCTTCGCGTCCTGCTCCACGCGGTACAGAAAGTCCGGAGAAACCAGCAGGGCGCGGAGCGCCTTCTCGATGCCGAAATCGAAATCGCGTTCGGCGCGGCCGCTCTGGTAAAAGGCAAGCAGCGGTTTCAGATCGGTATCGGTCACGGGGCGCCGGAACGCGCGGCGTCCGATGGTCGCCAGGATCTTGCGGGCGCACGGTTCTTCGTCCTGGGCAGTGGCGGGATGGCAAACGAAGATCCGCTCGCGGCTGGGAGTTTCACCCGCGCCGGTGATGTTATACGGTCCCGAAAGGGTGATGCCGGCGATCTGCGGCGCATTCAGGCCTCCTTCGGGAACCTCGAAGCGCTTCAGTTTCACGCCGTCGAGCCGCAAATCGATCTCGGCCATCTGGGCAGGCCCGCGGCCCGTCAGAGCGCCAAACCCCGCACCGCCGCGCCTTCCGCCTGCGGGAACCGCAATCTCAGGCTTGGCGGACTCGCGCAGGAACGCTACCCCGATCGTCCGCAATCCCGCATGAATGGGCTGGCGGATTTCCAGGGGCGCCCGTTCTCCGCCGCCACCGCCGCCCCCACCCTGGGCCATCTTGATGCGAATCGAGTATTCGGCATCCACCGGAAAATAGTATGGAAGCGAGAACCCGCCGCGCGAATCGAAGGGGAGATCGTCGCTCACGCGCTCGTTGCGGTCCTTGCCGGCGCCGCCGGGCGCGTCTTTGCGAGCCGCGAAATCCTCCACCGCGGGTTTGATCCGGGTGTCGCCAACCGCCAGGCGGGCGACCATTCGCCCCACCGACATGTACCGTTCCAACAGCACCGGTGAAACCGAAAGCACATCGCCGATATTGTCAAAACCGTAGCCCGAATCGTCTACCGGCAGCAGCGCGCCGGGCTGGATGTCGAGCGCCAGAATGTCGCGGACCGCGTTGCTGTATTCCGCACGGTTCAGCCGGTGAATGGCCGGCCGCCCCGGGTTGGGATTGGCGGCCGCTGCGCGGTCGAGGGAATCGATCAGGGTCTTGGTGAACGCCGCGGATGCCGCAGCCGACGGCCGGGGCATGCCGGCCGGCGGCATTTCACCCGCACCGAATTTGCGCACCACTTTCTCGAGAAGCGCCGCGTTAGCCGCCGCGTTGCCGAAGTCAACGCCTTCCAGGCAAACTCCCGCAGTCGCGTTCTTCTGGTTGTGACAGCCGACACAATACTGATCCACCAAAACCTTGGGGGTCGAAGGAGTTGACGCCGACGAAGCGTGCGACTGCGACCACGCGGTACACCACGGCAAGGTGACAGCAGCCAGAAGGGCCAACACACACCGCGAAGGCGGTATTCTCCCCTCACTTTTCGGATACATTAGTTCGATTGTCGTTCAATCGGCAGGCGAAATCAACCAGCCAAAAGGTAGGGCGTGGCCGGCATTTTCGCGACAATTGGTTGAAAAGTTACTTGGCTTCGCCGGCGCCTTTTGGCTTGGTGAGGTTGCGGTAGACCTTATAGCCCAAAAGGGCCAGGACTGCTCCGGCGGCGGCGCTGACTCCGATCACCACACCTGCCGTCAGGCCGGTGGCTGCCCCTTGAGCAGCCAATTCTAAAACGCCCACCGACGCTCCGCCGGCTCCACCGACCCCCGCGCCGACACTGGCGACGGCGGCCGCTTTCGCGACTTCCTTCTCGTTCTCCGTCATAAGACCCCGTCACTCCAATGATAAACCAGTGCTGCTCGGGTCAGCTCGTGTTACTGATCGAGTGCCTTTTCAGACAGAATCGCGGTGGCGGCACCGTTCGGAGTAACTTCGATTTCCTGTGCCGCAGTCCGCGCTCTCCACAGCTTGGCTATCGTCTCGGGGCTCTGGTCGATCGGATCATTGGTCGCCAGCACATAATACTTCCCGGGCGCGAGTGGCGCGGACGTCCAGGTCCCGCGCAGGCCAGTCTTTCCTGTGGTGAGAGAGGCCGCAAGAATAGCCTCGTTGCCGGCGCTCCCCGGTATCAAAACGATGGAGCAATCGGGCACCGGATTCCCGTCTTTGTCGCTGACCCGTGTGCTGGCCGTACCTCCGTCACGCGCCAGCACCACGCGCAATCCGGCGTCTCCCATCGTGCTCCCCAGGCGCAACGAGAGGTTCAGGATGCTGTGGCCGCCGTAAGTGATGTCTTTGACATAGGTCCCGGACGGCACCCGGTTCACCCGCACGCCAAACTCGTCCATCAGCAGACCACCCTCAACCGAGAACGTCCCAGGAACGGTGGATTCGAAACTCCCGCGTTCGGTACGGCTGACCGCCTGCAACATTACGCTGAGCTTTTCCTCGGGCGGGGTTGCGGGCGGCTGGCCGTCCCACACCACTTCGCCCGCCAGCGGAATGCGGGGACGCGCCGTCAGCCGCACGTTTTGCACATCTTTGTCGGCCACGGTGACCAGCATCGAGCCGAATCGGGGAGCCTGGCCGAAGGTACCTCTGGCGTACTCGTATACGGTCAGGTCGTAATCGCCCGGGTGCAGATCGCACACCCGGATCTTGCCGTCCGCCCCGGGTTTGCCGCCCGGTATCGAATAGTAAAAGCCGCCGCTGCCGCTGGTACCGCTGGCCGGTTGCGCTTCGAGAATTCCCCAGGTAAGGTCTCCCGGGCTGGCGCCGTCCACAAGCGCTTCAATGCAGAAAGACGGCGACCTCACCAGGCGTATGTCCGCACCCTCGCGCTGCTCGCCGGAGCGCAACACCAGGGCTTCCGCCCCATCCATCGAGCGCGAGTTGGGATAAAACGTCGGGACGACGGCGGGTCTGCGGAGCCGGGGCTCCGCGGGTGCATCTGAAATCGCGGGCAGATTGCGCCAGCCCCTCTGCGCCAGAACCATGTAAGACCGGCCAGCCCGAACTCGCGACAGGTGGTACTCGCCCTGATCGTCAGTATCCGCCGAATCGGTGAAGACGGCTCGCAGCGCGCCTGCCACATATTCACGGACTACCAGAAAGACAGTCAGTCCCGGAACCGGCTCTTTGTTCTGATCGAGCACGCGGCCGGAGATCTGACCCAGCAGCACGAGGTGGAAATCGAAACCTTCGAGGTCCTGGCCGGCCAGCAACTCTAATTGCCGGGTAGCCTCGGGGCCAAATCCCATCCTGCCGTTGGGCCCCGGAGCGACAGCCGACACGCGATACCTGCCGGCCTCCAGGCCGCGCACCACGAAGTGGCCCTGGGGATCGGTGACGGTTTGCACCCGCCCCGGCGTTCCGCCGTTGACGATGACCGCGACACCCGCCATGGGAGAATCGCTTCCTACTGCCGTGACGGTCCCGCGGATCGACCCGGGCGCCGCCCCCTTGGGAGCACCGGTGTCCTGCGCGCCGGCGCTGACAATGGAAAGGACGAGCCAGGCGATCATTCTCTCGATCATTGGACAGGTACCTCCTATTGATTGGGATTGGCAGGCGGCGCGGGCAGCTCCATCTCGGTCGGTGAACCACCGGCAATCCGGATTTCGATCATGCGCGAGCGATCGGATACCCAGCGCGTCTTGGACCCCGGACCGGTTGGCTGAGCCGCGATTCGGTATACGCCAGGGCGGAGGCGTCCGAACGAGAAGCGGCCGTCGGGATCGGGAAAGATTACCTGGACCGGCTGAGCCGGCGCCGACGGGTCGCCCGAAACCAGCGCCACCGCGAAATCTCCGGGCCGCGAGGTCCCAATCAGTTTGCCGCGAATCGAGCCCGCCGCCGCCACCGGCACGGCCACCGGTTTGCCATCGAACTCTGTGGAGAGGTCCAGGATTGCGCCGCCGGGTTGGTAACAGGTTTCGCCCAACCCGGACAGCACCATCTGAAACCGCGCCGGAGCGACCTGGTCGATGGTCTGCTCCTTCTGCGTGTTGATCTCGGCATCGCGGTCGATCTGGGTTGCCCAGTCCTCCGTCGCCCGCAAGGTGAGGTGCGCAGTGGACGGACAGGCGCCGGCGGCTGACTGCGGGTCCGATCGCAGGATAAACGACACCGGCCTGCCCTTTTGTACCGCGATCGCGACGCCGTCCACGTTCGCGCCTCCGACGCCCACCTGCGTCCGGCCAAAGAACGGAGCATCGCGCAGGATCCCCTTGCCGCCCCAGCCTCCGACCGGTCCCGAGGCAGTCAGGCGGTACGAGCCGGGCGCGATCCCTTCGAACCGGAAGGTGCCGTCGGACTTGGTATCGGTTACGGCAGTGGCCAGCGCCGGTTGCTCGTCTGTAGTAAGAGCCAGCCAGAATCTGGTCTGGGGCGCGGGCAGGTCCATTTTCCCGCTTAAGTTGAAGAGCGAACCGGGCAGGACGGCGAAATCGGCGTGATACTCCTCGCCTCCCGACACCGCGAAGAACTGCGGCCGCGCGTTGTTGGGGAAGAATTGGGCTCCGGATCCCAAGCCCGCGCGCACTGCACCGCCGCCGCTCGAGCCGAACAGCGAGGTGGAAGAGCCATAAGTCACGGCTACGGCATATTCGCCCGGAGCGAGGCTGTGAAGTCGATACTGCCCGCGCGCGTTGACCTGCGAATAGTTTCCATGGCTGAGGGCGTCGAAGGGCCGGAGTGCCCCGCCATCGGCAGGCTTGGGTATGGCGTATACGCTGGCGCCGGCCACGGTTTGTCCCTGGGCGTCCAACACCTGCCCCGTGATCACGCCGCAGTGGACCAGCCGGATGACGAGTCCGCTCCGCAGTGCCGGCAGCCGCACCGAGGCGTTGACGAAATTCGGTTTGGACACCTCGAGGCGATAGTCGCCCGCAGGCAGTCCCTCGGCCAGGAAGCGTCCGGCCTCGTCAGTCTCGAGATCGGCAGCGAGTTGGCGGACGCCCGTGCGATAGACGCGCACCTCTACGGAGGGAAGCGGATTGCTGGTGTGATCTTCGACCACGACGCCTTGGAGCGTTTCCGCGGCGGCGGTGATTGAGAGAAACGTCAGGAGTGCGGCAAGAACGAAACGCATCGGGCCCTCCCGCAGCTGTTCAGCTTACCTGTGATTACGATACATCACCAGAGAGTGGCGCAGGCACTCCTGCCTGCCGCGTCGCGACTCATCGGGACGCTTTTTGGGCGTGTACAATGCCATTGGCGGCGAAGGGGTTTTCGAGAGGCTGCCGCGCCGACACGAGTGTCCGCGCCCCATCTCTTATTCAATTGTTGCCAGGACTTCTCCGGCGGTGACCGTGGCGCCTTCCTTTGCGGGCACAGAGGCAACTTTACCGGCGCGCGTGGCTTTCAGCTCATTCTGCATCTTCATCGCCTCCACTACGACCAGGCCCTGGCCTGCCTTCACGGCATCGCCTGTCGATACCAGGACGCGCACCACTTTGCCGGGCATCGGAGCGGTGATCCGTTGCACGCCCGCGTCACCGCGGCCGGCCGACTTTCGGGTCCAGCGGCGCGGGTCCGTGACCTCGACTTCGAAACGAAAGCCGTCGATCACCACCACCAGGCCGCCTTCCGGACTCTCCTCCACGTGCGCGTCATAACTGAAGCCGTCCAGCAGAACGGAATACACGCCAGGTTCGGGCGCCTCGACATGCGCGTGCCGCTCCCCGTTCTGACCGATCCGGAACCGGCAATCGGGCGCGGGCGCCAGAACGTCGATCGAGTCCTCGACCCCGTTGACCACCAGTGCCAGCTTCATCGAAGCAGACTGTTCCTTCCCGCTTCGAGCCATGCACGATGCGCCGGTGCGGGCTGGGGTCCCCGCCCGTTTTCCGCTCGCGACATGGTGTGGAGCGCCGCCGCCAGCGCCGCCACCTCCTTCAGATCGGCGGGCGGCTGGGCCACCGCGTGCCGGGCGAAGAACTCGTCGATGAAGCCGGTATGCAGACGCGCGCTGCGAAACTCGGCGTCCTCCAGGATCTGCCGGAAGAAGCCGATGTTCGTGCGGATGCCTCCGACATCGTACTCGCGAAGCGCGCGGATCATGCGGTCGGTCGCGTCCTCGCGAGTAGCAGCCCAGACCGCCAGCTTGGCGAGCAGCGGGTCGTATTCCATGGGGACCGTCCAGCCGTCGTACACACACCCGTCGAGGCGGATGCCCGGGCCCATGGGCCGGTCGAGCCGCGTGAGTTTGCCCGGATACGGCAGAAAATTGTTGTACGGATCCTCCGCGTAGATCCGGCATTCGATGGCGGAGCCGCGCCAGGTGACCCGATCCTGCGAGAAGGGCAGGCGCCCGCCGGCGGCGATTTCCACCTGCAGCCGCACGAGATCCAGGCCCGTGACCAGTTCGGTGACCGGATGCTCCACCTGGAGGCGCGTGTTCATTTCCAGGAAGTAGTAGCGGCGATCCTCGTCCACCAGGAATTCCACGGTGCCCGCGTTGTAGTATCCGGCGGCGCGGGCCGCCCGCACGGCGGCAGCTCCCATGGCATCGCGCATCTGCGGATGCAGAGCCACCAGGGGGGACGGGCACTCCTCCATCACTTTCTGATGGCGGCGCTGAATCGAGCATTCGCGCTCCCCCAGGTGCACCAGGTTGCCGTGCCGGTCTCCGAAGACCTGAATCTCGATGTGGCGGGGCCGCGTAATCAGCTTTTCCACATAAAGATCGGGATTGCGGAATCCGCGCTCAGCTTCGCTCGAGGCGTTGCGGAACGACGACTCCAGGTCGCCCTCGCTGTCCACGCGGCGCATGCCTTTGCCGCCGCCGCCGGCGACCGCTTTCAAAAGAATGGGATACCCGTGCATCCGCGCGAAACTGCGGACCTCTTCGAGCGTCGCGGAATGGTCGAGGCCGGGCACCACCGGCGCGCCGGCGGCGATGGCGGTCTGGCGCGCCGCTGTCTTCGAGCCCATCGCCCGTATGGAGTCAGCCGACGGACCGATGAACACCAGACCGGCCGCTTCGCACGCCGCCGCGAAGTCGGCATTCTCACTGAGAAATCCGTACCCGGGATGGATCGCGTCGGCGCCGTGCTTGCGGGCGGCATCCAGAATCCGGTCCATGCGAAGGTAACTCTCGGAGGAGGGCGGCGGCCCCACGTGCTCGGCCTCGTCTGCCATGCGGACGTGCAGCGACGTCCGGTCGGCATCGGAATAGACAGCCACACTCGCGATGCCCATTTCGCGCAGCGTTCGAATCACGCGGACGGCAATCTCGCTGCGGTTGGCAATCAGAACCTTGCGGAACATGTAAGCACGAATTGTAACGAAAACCGGGGATTGGGGGTTAGGGATTTGAGGTTACCTTGCTAAAATTGAGGAAGTTTTATGGCCTTAGATTCGATCGAAGGATCGCTGAAGGAACGGGGGGTCCGACTCACACGCCAGCGCCAGATTCTTCTGGAACTCATCGATAAGACCGGCGAACACCTGGATGCCGAGCGCCTTTTCCAGATGGCCAAGGAAAAGGACCCCAAAATCAACCGCGTCACCGTGTATCGCACCTTGAAGATGCTCAAGGCCGGCGGCCTGGTGGACGAGCTGGACCTGATGCACTATGTGGGCGACCAGCATTATTACGAAACCCGCCTGAAGCAGGAGCATGCTCACGTCATCTGCCTGCGCTGCGGCAAGGTGGAGGAATTCTTCGGCGAGCCGCTGCAGCGGCTTCGGAAACAGATCGAGAGCCACTTCGGTTTCCAGATCCTGCTGGCGCGCACGGAGGTGGGCGGCTATTGCGCGCACTGCCAGACGCTCCGTGCCCGCGAGGTGGAAGAACTCCGCGGTCAGCCGGCGGAGGCCGACAAGCGGGAAGCCGGCCGTCCGGCCAAAGCCCGGCAATCGCGTGCCCGGCGCGCCTAAATGAAGCAAACCGCCGCTCTCCCCCTCGCCGAGCCGGCAGCTCTGGTCGTGATCGACCCCAACGGCCACCGCACCCGGGTGCGGATCGAACCGATTCCGTTCCACATCGGCCGGCAGCCCGAGAACCAGCTCATCCTCCGCGACAGCCGCGTTTCGCGGATGCACGCCCGCATCCTGACCGAGGGCCGTGACTACATCCTGGAGGATACGGGCAGCACTCACGGAACGTTTGTCAACGGAAAGAAAGTGAAGCGGCAGGTGCTGCGCAATGCCGACAAGATCGAGTTCGGCGGCCAGGACTCTTACCAACTGATCTTCGCCCTCGATGGCTCCGAGATGAAGAAGCTGATGGAGCAGGTTTCGGCGTCGGATAGGGCGTCGGCGACCCCGGGGGTCGGGGGCAACCTGGCCAAATTGCGCGCCATTCTCGACCTGGCCCGAACCCTGCAAAGCTCGCTTTCCATAGACGACGTGTTGACTTCGGTGGTTGACACGGCTTTGGCCATCACCGGCGCGGAGAGGGGCTTCCTGTTGTTGCGGGCGGATCACGGGCTGGAAACCCGCGTTGCGCGGCACCGGGGAGGGCATCACCTGCAGGAGACCGATCTGAGGGTTCCGCGCGAGGTGATTCATCGGGCGCTGCAGAACCGCCGTGAACTGCTCTCCATGAACTTCGACCCTATCGGCGCCGAGGCGACCCGGCCGCAAAACAGCATCGCGGACCTCGAACTGCGAAGCGCCATCTGCGTCCCGCTCGTCCGGATCCGCACGGCGAGTGGAGACACCACCAAGGTCCTGTTGACGGGCACCGAAACCGCGGGCGTTCTGTACATGGATTCACGGCTGATCGCCGCCGACATGGCGGGCGGTAACCGCGAGTTGTTGCAGACCCTGGCGATCGAGGCCTCCACCGTGCTGGAGAACGCGCGCCTGTTGGAGGAGGAGCGCGCCAAGCATAAGCTGGAGGAGGAACTCCGCCTGGCGCGGAGCATCCAGCAGAGCCTGTTGCCCGGAAAGCTGCCCACGGATGGATGGTTGCGGGCCAGTGGGAGTAGTGTCGCATCCCTCGAAGTGGGCGGGGATTATTTCGATGTTACGCCGGTGACCACGGATTGCTGGTCCGCGGTTGTGGCGGACGTCTCGGGAAAGGGAGTCAGTTCGGCGCTTCTGGCTTCGTTGCTCCAGGGGGCTCTGATTACCGCTACGGAACACGCCTCGGCTTTGGGTCACCGGATGGAACGCCTGAATCAATTCCTGCTCGATCGAACCGGCGGCGAAAAGTACGCAACGGTATTCTATTGCCTGTTGGATTGCGGCGGACGGTTCAGTTACACCAATGCCGCGCATTGCCCACCCCTGCTGCTTCGTCCGGGCGGCGCGTTATCCTCGCTCGAAGCGACTGGGATGCCGGTCGGCCTGATGGATGGAGCGGAGTTCCCAGTGGCCGAAGAACGCTTGTTTCCCGGCGACAAAGTGGTGATCTACAGCGATGGCGTTACCGAGGCGCAGAACATTTCGGGTGATTTTTTTGGCAAGAAGCGCCTGCGCGAAATCGTCGAGGCGCGAGTGCGAGAGTCGTGCGTAGCGATTCACGACGCCATTCAGGAGGGAGTCTCCGCGTTTACCGACGGCGCCCCACAGTCGGACGACATCACCGTGCTGGTGCTGGAGTTCGCCGGAGCATAGACGAGGGACGGAAGAAGGGCGGACTGGCCCGGGTCTCAATAGCTGAGCGTTCCGGTACGGGGTTCTTCCTCGGTACTCGGCAGATACAGGGTCTTGCAATGCTCACAACGGTAGATCTCGGCGCCGGTCCCAAACTTCTGCTTCACTTCGTCGCCGAAGAAATACCACCGTTTCAGATGACCGGCGCAGAGTTTACCCTTGTCGTCCTTTTCGTTACAGGCTCGCATGCGCGGGAATCGACGCTTGACCTTGGTGCCGTCGCTGAGAGTGGCCACGAGTTCCGCTACCGGTACCGGCTTGTCGGAAACCGCATACTTCGGATTCGCCATATGGAGAACGACGAGTATATCAGGTTCGCACCAAGGGCCACGACGGAACCGTCGTCAGCCCGTCTTCCGCCAAAATACGCCGCAAGTTGGCCAGCGAAGTTCGCATGCTCTCAATCCCCCGATCGGTGGGGTCCACCTCGGCGATCTTGGAGAGGATTGTGCGGTGCAACTGCAGGAACACGTTTACGATACGTGGATCGCGCCAGCCACGATCCGTCTCCTTCTGAATGACGGCCAAGGCATCCTGTGGAGCGAAGGCCTTCTTATAAGGGCGGGGTGTGACGAGTGCGTCATAAATATCGACGATTTGCACGATGCGTGCCAACAGAGGGATCTGCTCTTCACGGAGACCGTCCGGATAGCCCGAGCCATCCCATCGCTCGTGGTGGTGGCGGATGATTGGCAGCACCGGCTCCAGTGACTTCATGTGGCGGCAGATCTCCTCTCCACGGACAGGGTGCGTGCGCATCGCGTCCCACTCTTCGGTCGTCAGCGGCCCGGGCTTGAAGAGAATGGAATCGGGTATGCCGATTTTTCCTACATCGTGGAGGTAGCCTCCACGATAGAGGGCCACGAGGCGCTGCCGGGCCAGCCCCATCGCGATTCCCATGGCGACGCTAAACAGGGCCAGCCGCTCACAGTGGCCGCCGGTCTGGAGATCACGCTGCTCCACCGCGAGAGCCAGCGCGAACAGGATCTCCTCGGTCTCGTCCAGCTCGAATCCGGTGGAGTAGCCGGCGTCCGCTGCTGCGGACTGACCGGGCTCCACTACAAGCAGGCCGCTCGATGATTCCCTACCGCACGCCGAAACCGGCTTGCAGGAATGGCGAGTCCGTCTACCTAAGACCTGTTTTTCTGTTTTGCCATCCATTGCACTACAGGTAATATCGGTCGGACCTCGGGGAGCGATAGAGTACTAAGCTGAATTTTTTCGCATCTTCAGTGACGGACTACGGTGATCGACCGCCATCCCGAATTTCCGGCGGCATCATACGCCCGCACCGTGACCACGGTATTGCCCACCAGCAACGGCACGTCCGCAGTCCAGGACGTAGTGCCCGCAGCGTCTCCGGAGTCTCCGTTCGATGTGCTCCATCTCACGGCCGTCACCCCCACGCTGTCGCTGGCGGACCCGGTCATATGAAGAGACGCCGAAGTGGTGGACGTGATCGTCGGTCCGGGCGAGACGATCGTCAATAAGGGCGGTGTGGTGTCCCCCGCGGGAGGCGCGGACGGGGGCTGAACAGGCGGTTGGGGTGGTTGAGATGGAGGCTGTGCCGGTGGTGGAGACGACGGCGAAGCGGGCGTCCCGGCGGTCCCGGGCGCTCCATAAAGAGCGCGAATCCCCGCGATGTCATCGTCGGTCAACCCGGAGGACATGCGGTAATACGGGTACATCACCGCTCCCGGATTGGCGGAATGTCCTAACCCGAGCGCATGTCCCGCTTCGTGCAGAGCAACGGAGAACAGGTCCGTGTTCGCGCCCGCGTGCCAGGACTCATCGGCGTCAAAGTGCATGTCTCCGGCAACCGGTTCGGAGTTCGGCGGGGCGGGATAAAACGTGTGGGCCAGGACCCCACCCGGCCCGTCGAACGGATACGCGTCGCCGTGTGCGCCGCGCGCGAAGAGAATCGCGATGGTGCGCGCCGCGTCCGCCTGGGTTCCCGGCGAGAGCGTTACATTGGCGTATTTCTCCCACTCCCGGAATGCGCGTTCGATCTCGCCTTCGGCGGTGGCCGAGTCCATCTGGTTGGTCAGCGACTGAAAGACGTATTCGAGCGCAACGTTGCCCGACGTATCCCGGGGCCAACCCGGCCCAGCCGCCACGTATTCGGCGACCGGGCCCGCGTCCGTCACCGGGCCGGCGCACCCCATCACCGGGGCTCCCGAGACCAGGTCCGTCGATGCGGGAAATATATAAGCGACGGCATCGGCCGCAGCCAGTGCCGCCAGTTCGCCGGCGCCCCCGGTTACGAGCAACTGGCCGGAAAGCAGATAAGGATTCTCGATGATGTCGAATCCCAGGGACAGCACCAATGCCCGCTGATAGGCCGGGTCCACGTCGGCATGAAAGAACACCAGGTATTCTCCCGTTGAACCTGAGTCCAGCGCGGGGCTGAGCTTGTCCGCCGGATCGAGTTGACCGGTCCAGGTGACTCCGAGGCCGCCCAACTCAGGCGGGCGTTCGCTCGAGACCATCAAGGCCGAGTCGGGGACATACGCCAGGACGCGGACGTGGCGCCGCTCCAACTCCCGGCGTACCGCAGGCCCGGGAAACTCTTTGAAGCGCAGAAGGTAGTGCGAACCGGCGGGCAGGCCGCTGCCGTTTACCTCCACCCGCACGGGCTGAAAGCTCCGGTTTTTGAGCCGGATGGCTTCCTGCGGCCATGCGCTCTGCGCGGTCAGGAGCGCCGCGATTCCTAAAATTGCCGGCTTCAATCTCAAGCTCCGTAATTCCTTTTCGAACGAGCCGGGGATTCCTTGAGTCCGGGCGCCGGACTTCGGCAGATAATCTGGGAATGGGAATCGTCATCCTGGCAATCCTGCTGGCTTCATCCCCCGGCTCTCCGCAATCCGCGACCTCCAACCGGGCAAGATTCGAGGCGGCCTCGGTCAAGCGGTGCTCCTCCGATGGCGCCGCCCCTCCGGAAGCGGAAGGCGGACGCGGTCGGGGTGGCCCGGCCCCAGCGGACCCCGGAGGGCTTCGAATCGAATGCCGCACGGTGGAGGACTTCATCCGCATCGCTTACCTGTGGTTTCCGGACGGCCAGGGACGTCCTGCACCGCGGTCACAGGAATCCGATCCAATCCGCGGCGCTCCGCCCTGGACCAGGTCCGAACGCTACACGATCGAGGCGAAACCAGATGGCGCTCAATCCTCGGGAATGATGCGCGGACCCACGCTGCAGACGCTCCTCGAAGAGCGATTCGCGTTGAAGGTCCACCGTGAGGCACGGGAAGTGCCGGCCTACGCGCTGGCCGTGGACAAGGGCGGCCCCAAACTGCAGCCTTCGAAGGGTTGCACCCCCAGCGACCCTGCCCGGGAGGCCGCTCCGGTCGTCGCGGGACAGCCTCCACCTTGCGGCTATCAGGACTTCTCCGAGGACGGAATGAACACGTGCGGCTCGACGATGGCGGACCTTTGCCGCAGGTTGGGAAACAAGCTGCACCGCGAAGTCATCGATAAGACCGGCATCTCGGGAGCCTTCGATCTGCATCTCGCCGGTTTCTCCTTCCCCCCGCCCCCCGGCGCTCCAGAAGATCCGGCGGCACCCGACCCGCTCGACGTGGCGGTCAGCGCGCTCCAGACACTCGGCCTGCGGCTCGAAGCGGCCAAGGGCACTGCTGATTTCATCGTCATCGACCACGTGGAGCGGCCGTCGGAGAACTGATAAAAGAGGTCACGTCGGCGGCTGCAATCCCTTGCTCGCCGCAGTACGAATAAAACAGCACCACGCGGCCATCCTCTTCGATCAATCCCGGATCGCGCAAGGCATGCTCCGGCCCTTCGGCCTCGCCGGCCTTCGATGGGGTGACCGGAATGTTCGTGCATTCGTAGGGCGCCATCGGCC
Organism: Bryobacteraceae bacterium; assembly: GCA_035501495.1. Classification (GTDB taxonomy): domain Bacteria; phylum Acidobacteriota; class Terriglobia; order Bryobacterales; family Bryobacteraceae; genus JAIQFL01. The sequence continues at coordinate 17,069 of DATJWB010000010.1, forward strand.
GCAGCACCTCGGCGGGCGCGGAAGCGCGCCACGTGCTCCAATCGGGTGTCAGCTCGATGGTCGAGAGGAGAATGCGCTCCGGCGCGTCGCCGATACCCGAGAAGAACACGTGCAGAGTGTCTCCGCGCAGCAACGTCGCGACGTGCCGGACGCGCCCGGCCCAGTTTCCCGAATCGAACGGATTCGGCCCCGCATCGAACCGGCCGAGGAGGTCGTTCGATCTCCCCAATACTCCGAGCCTGCTCATGCTGTACCAGGTGCCGCGCCAACGGAAGAGGCGCGCGTAAGAGGTCTGCACCGTAATTCCAGGGCGCGCGGTAAAGTGAATACCATCGGTCGAAACGAATGTCTGCGTGTACTGTGCATATGCCTGTGCCTGGGCCCATCGCACCGCCTCCCGAGGATCTTCCGGCCATCGCAGGCCATCCGTAAACATGCCGTGAGCCAGCATGACGAGACGATTGCCTGTCTTGTCCAATACGACCTCCGGCGAAGCGACGTGCGTGTAGAAGGCGCTGCCCGGCGGGTCGGGCTGCGGGCGATAGAAGGCTGTGTCTTTGACATCCAGCACACCGCGCTCGTAGATTTTCCACGGTCCAGCGAGGTCGTTCGCATAGGCCATGCGAATGAATCGGCCCTTGTGGTGCGCGAAGTAGAGGTAATAGCGGCCGAGAGGATGGTCAATCCAGGCCGGTACGCGGATCAGCGAGGGTCCGTTGATGTCGTCTCCGAGTGTCGGCGACATTTGTTGCGTGATCAGCGGATTCCGGGCGAAGCGGACTGCCGCGGGCGGCCCGGCGGCCACGGCCAACACACAGGCGCTCAGGCAGGCCGCCGCAACGAATCTCATCGCATCACGAATAGCACAACTGCCGGCGCGCTGCCAGCCTGCTACTTCTGTTTCGGTGGAGGCGCCGCCGCGGCCTTCGCGCTGTCGGAGGCGAGCAGCGCCGCCAGCGTGCGCCCGTGCGGGCCCGACGGGAGCAACACCACTTTGCCGCCGCCAGCCAGCAACCGCTGCGTCTCCAGGATATCGAACAACGCCTCGGAGACCTCCGGCTCGCGCGCGATCTCCAGAAACGCCCGCCCCATGGTCGCGGGCCTTATCGCGGCCGCCTTCGCGAATTCGAATGCCGCCTCGCGCTCCGCCGAACTGGTGATGACGCTCACCTGGTTGGCGCCCGCCTGCTTGATGGCCGAGGTTACCTGGCGCAGGCGGTTCACCACCTTCTCTTCGATCTGGCGGATCATCCCGGCGTCGCGGAAGTGCACTTTGCGGATGTACACCGACCCGAGCTGGAATCCCCAGGCTTGTGACTTGTCGGTGACTTCGGCGCGCACCGTCTGGCTCATGGTGTGGCGCGTCTCCAGCATCTCGGCCAGGGGCATGTTGCTCAGGCAGCGCACCGTCGCGCTGCTCAGGTTGGCGCGCAGCGAGCCTCGCGGATCGGTGTTCTTGAAGAGGTACGCTACCGGATCGCTGATCCACATCTCGTACCAGATGCCGATGCCCATGGGCGCGCCTTCCTCCGAATTGACGGGCTGGCTGCGCAGGTACTCCTGGTCGAGCCGCAGATCGAGCACCCGGCAGCTTCCCAGGAAGTTGATAAAGAACGCCGCCGGCCCGATCTTGAACGGCAGGATGTGCAGGCCCGGCTCGTCCAGAATGCCAATCACCCTTCCGAACAGAACGTACACGCGGCAGGTGCGCTCCTCGACGACAGCGAAGATCCCGAAGATGCGGCAGAGCGACAGCAGCACCTTTTCGGCGACAAAGGCGGCCAGGAACGTGATGAGGAGGGCATTGAGGCTCATCGCGTCACCTCCAGGTACACCTGTTGCGCTTTTTCGTAAAGCGCCAGCCGCACGTTGCGCAGGTAGGCTTGCAGGCTGCCCGAGCCGGCGGCGTTCAGGGCCGACAACTCGGCCGCCAGCGACTTGATGGGCTGCACCTCCGCCTGCGCCTTCAGCGTTTCGATCTCCACCGCGCGCCGCGACTGCACCACGCGCTGATCGGCCGCCGCCTGGGCCAGGCTGATGTCGCTCGATACCTGGTTGTGCGCGGTGTTGATGGCGGCCAGAGCCGATTCCACCTCGGTGGGTGGATCGATTCCGGTAATCAGCGAAGCGTCCAGAACCACGCCGTAACGCGCCGGGGCGGACCGGCATTCCTGGTCCATATACTCGTTGAGGTCGCGCAGGTTCTTGCGCAGGTCGTTGATCGAAATGCCGCTCATTTCGGTTGCGGCAGGCGGGGCGCTGCCTCCCGAAGTTGCGCCGGGGGCGCCGCCGGCGGGGCTCGCGCTGGCTGCCACCAGCGGCGCCTCCTTGGCTTCGAAGCTGGCGATCCGCTGCCGCAGGACCGATACGAAGTAGCCCATTACATGAACGAAGGGCTTCTTGATCCCGAACAGGTACGCGTAGAGATTAGCCTCGCTCACACGGTAGCGGATCTGGCCGGTCAGGCCGGTATTGAGTTGGTCCTTGGTGACGGCCTCGAGGCGGGTGCCGCTGTCGTTGGCGGTCCGGTCCTCGAGATCGAGCGCCATGTTCACGGTGTTGGTGGCGATCGATACCTTGAGGATCTTCTCCCAAGGCATCTTGAAGTAAGGTCCGCCGGGCTGGATCACCCGGACTTGGGGATAGGTGTACCGCGCTCGCTCCTCGGGTCGGAGGAACTCGGCAATGGGGTCGTCGAGGGTGGTTTTGTTCCCTACTCGCACCGCACGGCCGAAACGCGTTTTGACGGCACGCTGGTTCTGATCGATGGTGTAGAAGCCGAACAGCACGCAACGCACCACGAACCACAACAGGAGGCCGAAGAAAATACCGACAAGGATGTCCATAATGCCACTCGACGTAACATCATAATCTACTGGCGAGGTGGGAGTCGCTTCCCCTTCCTATTTGGGTGACCTACCGATCCTGGGGGATCTCGTCTCATCGCTCCCTGAGGCTGACGGTCGCGGCTCCGCAAGTGACTGCAAACACGCACCACCCGAAACAGAGCCGCGACCGTCAGGAAGCGGTCTCGGCGGGAGTGGCACCGAAATCCCCAAAGCGGTTAAGCACCCTTCCTATCTCGCGTAGTACCCGTCGCGCGCCCCGACGATGAGTCCGCGCTGCCGGGTGGTGAGTTTGATTTTGCGATACTCCCCGCTCCTGGCTTCCGGCGGGCGAGTATAACCGAGGCTGGTCTGGTTGCGCAGCGTTTCCTCGATTTCTGTGTAGATGGCTTCAATAGGATGAGCGTGAGTGACTTCGAAGAACGCACCGCCGGTCTCGTGTGCCAGACGCTTCATTTCATCACGTTTCGGCCGCTTCTTTTGGGGCCGATGTGGAGGTTTACGCCACCAGCGAAGAGGATCGAATAGATGATCGTGTCGGCCCGATGGGCATACTCGATGGCCGTTCCGACGGTGCAGGGATCCCGAAAGGACACACCGTCCGATAGCAGAATGAAAGCCTTTCGACCATTCTTTTTCCGCATCTGATTCTCCGAAGTACTGCGGACGGCCTCATAGATCAGGGTGGCGGCGCGGCCTGGAATCCGTAAGCGCTCCAGTGCCGCGGCGTGTTCTGATCGAGCCCTCAGTTCCTTGCGGGATGAGGTGAAACGGGTGTGGCTCTCATGCTGTACAAATCTCCGAGAATCTGATAGAACAAGCTGTCGAAGGCTACCCAAAACGGGAGGATCGATGGCGAAGATGGTGATGTGAAGTACCGGAGCAGTTTGAGGAAGTCGGAAAGGCGATGGCTGAACATCTGGCGATCGCCAAAGGGGCGTCCCAAACGGAGTTGGCGGCCCACCGCGCTATCTTGCAGAAGCTGGACGTGGATGTTCCCGCCGTGGTGATCGGAGGGGTGCGGTACACGCGAGTGGGACGATGCGAGGGGGCATACCACACGATGGCCGGTTCGGTATCGGTGGAGCGATCGTTATACCGGGAATCGGGAAAGCGTGGTGGGCAGCCGGGAGGCCGGGTAGTGGATGCGGTTAGTTTGCGAGCGGGGGTAGTGGGGGATGGGTGGTTGCCGCAGACGGCGCGGGCGATGAGCTATGCGGTGCAGCAAGGGCCGTCACGGGAAGCGCAAGCGACGGCCAAAGAG
>DATJWB010000011.1:0-8280 GCA_035501495.1 Bryobacteraceae bacterium
AGAGGAGATTCTTCGCGAAGGTGTCAGACCACCAAATCACCTTTGAAACTAGCCCGGGGGGCCGAGCCACACGACTTGTTCTCCACAAAGCTGGACGCGACATCCCCGCTTCCAAACTCTAGACCTCCTGGTACGGGCCCAGGAGGTCGCCGAAGTCGTCGGACGGCAAGTCAATCAAAACACAGCCACAACGATCAACGGAGTCCGACATCTGGGTCAAAGTAGGGTCCAAAAATGGGCCCTGGTTGGACCCTGATTTCAGGTGGGAGTGTCTGTAAGTCTTTGAGGAATTTGGTCGGGGCGAGTGGATTCGAACCACCGACCTCCTGGTCCCGAACCAGGCGCTCTAGCCAGGCTGAGCCACGCCCCGATCGATACTATTCTAGTCTGTTGCGCTGGCTTTGCACAAGCGCGTACCATCGTCTCGTGCCCAGTCTCCGCGATCTGCCGGCGGTCCACGAAGTGCTCACGCGCCTCGGCGAGAGAGCGAGCGCGTGGCCCCGCGCGGTCGTCGTGGCGGAAATCCGCCGCGCGATCGAGGAGGCGCGCTCGGAGATCGCCGCCGGACGGCTCAATGGCGCCGGCATCGAGGACCGCGTGGAACGAGCGCTGGCGGGCCTTCAGTCACCGTCCCTGCGCCGTGTGATCAATGCCACCGGCGTCGTGCTCCACACCAACCTGGGACGCGCTCCGCTTGGCGATCTGCCGATTCTTGCCGGCTATTCGAACCTGGAGTACGATCTCGCCGCAGGGCGCCGCGGGAAGCGCGATGTGCATGCCGCCGGTCTGATCGAGCGGCTCGCGGGCGCGCCCGGCATCGCCGTCAACAACAACGCCGCCGCGATTTTTCTCGCCCTCAACGAGCTCGCCTCGGGGAGCGAAGTCATCGTCTCGCGCGGCGAGCTGGTCGAGATCGGCGACGGCTTCCGCATCCCCGACATCATGGAGCGCTCCGGCGCGGCGCTACGCGAAGTGGGCACCACCAACCGCACCACCGTCGCCGATTACCGCGATGCAATCACCGACCGCACGCGTCTTCTGATGCGCGTCCATCCGAGCAACTTCCGCATCGCCGGCTTCACTGCGCGCCCCGAGCTGCGCGAACTCGTGGCGCTTGGCCGCGAGCGCGGCATCCCCGTCTACGAGGATCTCGGCAGCGGCTGCCTGGTGGATCTGCGCCCGTTCGGAGTCGACGAGCCGGTAGTTTCGGAGAGCATCCGGTGCGGCGCCGATCTGGTCTCCTTCAGCGGCGACAAGCTCCTGGGCGGTCCGCAGGCAGGCATTCTCGCGGGCCGACCGGAGCTGGTTGGGCGCCTCCGGCGCAATCCGCTCTTTCGCGCCTTGCGGCTCGACAAGCTCATTTACCAGGCGCTGGAGAACACGCTACGCAACCTGATCCTGGAGCGCTGGGAGCGCGTGCCCGCGCTGGCGATGATCCGGCAGCCGGCGGACGAGATTCGCCGGCGCGCGGACGCCCTCGCCGCGCGGCTGCCGGGCGCCGCGGTAAGCCGCGCCGAGTCCGTGATCGGCGGCGGCGCCACACCCGAGCAGTCGATTCCCACCTGGGTGGTCGCCATCGGGTGCGCGGATGTGATCGAACTCGAGCGGCGGCTGCGGGACGCGGACCCTCCCGTGATCGCGCGCGTGGAAGACGGAAAACTGATTCTGGATCTGCGAACGGTATTCGCGGAAGAAGAATCCGAGCTTATGCGCGCTCTTGATACGTGCCTTCGGCCGTGTTGACGCGGATCTTCTCGCCCTCGGTGATGAACGGCGGCACCTGGACCACCAGGCCGGTTTCCAGCTTGGCGGGCTTGGTGACGTTCGAAACCGTGGCGCCCTTCAGCCCGGGCTCGGTCTCCACGACCGTCATATCGACAGTGGCCGGGAGTTCGACGCTGATCGGCTTGCCTTCGTAGAACTCCACGGTGACCTTCAGGTTCGGAATCAGGTACTGCGTGGCGTCGCCGAGCAAGTCTTTCATCAGGTGCATCTGCTCGTAAGATTCGGTGTTCATGAAATAGTAGTACTCGCCGTCGTCGTACAGGTACTCCATCTCATGCTCTTCCATGACGGCCTTCTCGACGCGATCTTCGGAGGAGAACCGGTTCTCCGTCATGGTGCCGCTCTTGAGGTTGCGCATTTTGGCCTGGACGAAGCCGCGCAGGTTACCGGGAGTCCGGTGAGTAACGCTGAACACGGAATACAGGTCGTTGTTGTACTTGATCACCATCCCCGGGCGCAACTGTGTCGCTGAAATCATGAAGATCCTCTGTTGTAGACTGGATCTCCCAGTATATCAGAAGGGCTGTATCTCCTCGCGCACCGGGTCGAAGTCGATCCGCCGCTTCTGCATGTAGGAAATGTTCCCCAGATGGCTGGCCTGCGCCGAGCGGTGGCCGATGAGCACGTCCCCGTTCGGCCTTTTGCGGCTTTTCACGCAATCCAGGAAGTTCTGCACGTGGTCCATGTCGATATTGCTGGAAGCGCGAACGTCCACCGGCTGCGCGTTGCGGCCGCGCGGTGTAAACGTGTAATGTCCGCGGTCGATATAGAGCCGGCCTTCCGTGCCGCAAAACTCGATGCCCTCACCCGTGATGCCGGGCACGAGGGTGGCTTCGAAGGTGGCGGTCAGATCCTTGGGATATTCGAGGAGCACGTTGATCGTGTCCGGCGCGGTGCGCCCATCCTTGTAGTTATAGATACCGCCCGCGGCCTGGGCAGAGTTCGGAATATCCTGGCCCAGAAACATGTGGACCACGTCGATCCAATGCGTAAACAAGTCGGTTACCTGGCCGCCGCCGAAATCCAGGTACGCGCGCCAGTTCCAGTATTGCTGCGGATCCCAGTCGCGCCACTTGAGCGGGCCGAGGAAGCGCGCCCAGTTGAGGTTCGACGGCTGCTCCGCCAGCGACGCCGGCGCTTTGCGCAGATGGTAGCCGTTGCCGTGCCACCAGGTGCGGGCCAGCGTGACCTTGCCCACCTTGCCGCTTTCGATGTACTGCTGTTTGGCCTCGATGTAGTGCTTGCCGGAGCGCTGCTGCATGCCCACCTGGCAGACGCGGTTGTTCACGCGCGCGGCCTTGACGATCAACGGCCCCTCTTCGATTTTGAGAGTCAGAGGCTTCTCGACGTAGACGTCCTTGCCGGCGTTCAACGCGTCGATGGCGATCGCCGCGTGCCAGTGGTCCGGCACGCCGATCACAGCGACATCGAGGCCTTTCATCTCCAGCAACTGGCGGTGGTCGTTGAAGCTCTTCGCGTTCGCCCACTCCTGTTTGGCGCGGTCGATGTTGACGCCGTAGATGTCGCAGACGGCGGCAACCTCGGCCTGGCCGGTCTTGACGAAATTGCCCGTGTCGTAGCGGCCCCGTTCTCCGGCTCCGATCAAGCCGACCTGGACCCGGTCGTTCGCTCCCTGAATCCGGGAGTATGAGATCGCGGTAGCCACCGTGGCGCCGCGCAGAAAGGCTCGACGGGGAACGCCTGTTTCAGACATACGAGCATTATATATGGTGGCGGGAGGGCGGACGTCCAGGCAACGGTGCGTCCGCCCGGTTTTGCAGGCAGTTACAGAGAGCGCAGGAAGTTCAGCAGATCCTGCTTCTGGGGCGCAGGCAGAAGGTTGAACAGGGCAATGACACGGTCGCCTTCCGAGTGAACGCAGCCGCCGGGAACGCTGGCAAACTGGCTGCAGTCCGTCGTGTGCGCCTGGATGGCCTGCAGAAGGTCGCTGGTTCGGCCGTCATGCAGGAGGAAGAGCCGCTGGCCCAGGCCCCAGAGAGGCGCGGTGCGAAACTCGGTCGGACCCGCGGCACCTTGTGAGACTCCATCGGCCAGGTTCGATCCCATGCTGTGCAGGGCCAAGTCGGAATACAGGTTCGCCCGTATGTTGGTCAACGCGGCCGACGACGACTTCCCCGTGGTCAGGGTTGGCGTATGGCACAGGGCACATCCGACGGCCAGGAACAGCAGCTTGCCGCTGTTGACGGATGACGCGCTCACGTTGCCGTAAGAGCTGACCGGCGTAGGCTGATCCAGGCACTTCATGAACATCGTGAATGCCGCGACGTCGGAGGCAGTAACGCTCCCCACGTTGAACGTCATGTCGCTTTCCGGCGTTCCGTTGGTGGCGCAATTCGGATCTTCCTCGCGCTCGTTCGGAAAGTTCTCGTTGGTGACACCCATTTCGACGTTATAGGCCTCGCCGGAGAAGATGGCGAGCGACTTGTTCTGCGCCTTCCATCCGAAGCGGGTCACGGTGCCATCGTTGCCGCTGGTATTCGCTCGCCCGCTAATTCCGGCGAGTGCTTTCAGGTTTCCCGGATCGCTGGACAGGTTGTTGCGAATCGTGGTATCCGTGATGGCTTCAATCAGCCCGGTCCCGAACGTCGGCGTCGGAATGCGGAAGATCACGTTGTGTTGCTGCACCTGGGTTGCGAAGTTGGGCTGCTGGATCGCGCAGCCGGCGGGCTTATCGGGACGGCCCGCGATCGTGAAGATGGCGTGCACGCCGCCGTCCGGGCTGCCATCCGGGTTTTTCACGAATCGCGCCTCCCGAACGGGCCCGTTAGGGCTGAGAAAGGAGGGAATGGTGTTGCCCGGGGCCATTGCCGCAAGACGGGCGACCTGCGGATTGGTCGCCGGGCTGGATCCGCCGGCCGCGGGGAACGCATGACATCCCACGCAGGAATCGAGATTGAACCGTGGACCTAACCCGTCGGCGACATTCTCGACTTCGGAGAACGTCGCGGTGGCCTGGCCCAGGAAGAATGCCTTCTCGCCGGCGGTAAGCCCGGCGATGGGCCCTCCGGCTGCGGCCGGCCCTCCTCGCGGACCTGGGTCCGTCTGCGAAAAAGCGGTAGTTGTTGTTAGAGTTATCCCAACCACAAACGTTACAGCTCGCATGAACACACCTCTAGTGGCGCACTAAGTTGTGCGGTTTAGCGCGTTGTAAAACTGTGGGAAGACTCACTCACCCCGGGGCGGCAGGTTGGTTAGAATGGTAGTGTAAGCGGGTGCCATTCACCTGGTATCCGGGATGCGGCCCTCGCCCACAGCGGGGGCCGTGTCATTCAGTTAACAATTCCCCCTTTCTCCGGTTTTAGGGGCGGGACTGTTGAGTGTGAGGAGTCGCCTGGAGAAAGCCCGTCACTTGGTACGTTTAGTACTTCGGTTCAATCTATACAAGCGCGGGCCAACCTTCAAGTCGGGGATTCCCCTGAGTATGGAAAGATTCGCACCTAGTAATAGTACACGCTTGTCCTTTAGTAGCTAGCAGGTTAAACGCGCTTTTCTCATTCCTTAATGCAGCTCTCGTCGTACCAGGGGCTTTGCAGGTTGTGATCGCCTTCTTCGAGCTGAAAGCCCGCGTGCTCTTTCAGATCGAGATAGAATTTGACGCGCCTGCCGCGCGTGTCCGAGTAGATTCGCCCTTCGAGTTCCTTTCCGATCAGACTCTCGAGGTTCTTGAAAAACTGCGCCGGAAACACGAACGTGGGGCGGCGCTGCAATTCGGCGTCGGCGGCCGTGATCACATCATGGGACCGGCAGTAGCATTTTGCGACCGGCACCATGCGGTCTTCTTTGCCGAGCACCCGGGCCTCGGACAGGTGGATTTTGTGGAGCCGTCCGCCACGCAACTCGACGGTGTCGTAATCGGCGGACATCACTCCGTTTATCAGATTCATTCTGGTTTCTCTGAACTCAAATCCCTTTGGCGAGAAATCCGCCGTCCACTGGTATGGTCTGGCCAGTAACGAAGCCGGCGGCATCGCTGGCGAGGAAGATCGCCACACCCACCAGTTCGTCCACATGCCCTACCCTGCCCATCGGGGTGCGCCCGATGATCGCCGCCATGCGCTCCGGAATGTCGAGCACCCTGGTATTGAGCGGGGTCCGGAACACGCCGGGCGCGATCGCATTGACGCGCACGCCTTGCGTGGCCCACTCGCACGCGAGACTTTTGGTCAGCATGTGTACCCCGGCCTTGGTCGCGGAATAGGCGGCGACCTCGGAAAAACTCACGAATGTCGTCATCGAGCAGGTATTGATGATGGAGCCCCGCCGCTGTTTGAGCATCTGGCGTCCGAATATCTGGTTGGCCCGAAAGGTGCCGGTGAGATTGATCTCCAAAACGCTATTCCAATCCTCCTCGGAGAGGTCCACGAACGGAGCCTTCTTGTGCGCGCCCGACGTGACCACCAGGACGTCCACCGCGCCGAACGCGGCGACCGTCTCGTCGCACAGCCGTTGCAAGCTCGCGCGGTCCTGCACGTCGCTCGCGATGCGCAGCGTACGCGCGCCGAGCGACTCGAGGTTTCGCGCCGCGACCTCGATTTTCGCGCGGTCGCGCGAACTGGCAATGGTTGCGGCCCCTGCCTGCGCGAAACCGCGAGCGATGGCGAGGCCGATGCCGCTGGTTCCGCCCAAGACAACCGCGACGCGGTCCTTGAGGGAGAACAGCTCGGGCGCATTCATCGGGTTAAACTCAAATATACAACGACGTGTTTTTCGGAGCTCCCGGTGCGATTTGCGACGATCGAACGACAAGGATTTGATGAGCCGGCGGTAGTAGTGGGCGGCGGTTTACTCGGCCTGGGAGGTGCGGGCTTCGCCGACGTGCTTTCGCTGATCGCCGGCGGGAAGGACGCTATGGACCGCGTGCACCGGTGGGTCCATGCGCCGCAATCTTCGGAGGTGACCGACATGGCGAAGGTCAGGCTGCGCGCGCCAGTGCCCCGGCCGCCGAAGATCATCTGCATCGGGCTGAACTACCGCGATCACGCCGCCGAGGCCAAGATGGCCATTCCCGAGGTACCGACGGTATTTTCCAAGTACGCGATGTCGGTGACCGGGCACAATTCGCCGATCGTGCTGCCTAAGAACTCGGCCAAGCCCGATTACGAAGCCGAGTTCGCGGTGGTGATCGGCCAGGGCGGCCGCCACATCCGGGAGGATCGCTGGCGCGAGCACGTATTCGGGTACACCATCGTAAACGACGTGAGCGCGCGGGATTTCCAGATGGCGACCAGCCAGTGGATGATGGGCAAGACGTTCGACACTTTCTGTCCCATGGGCCCGGTGGTGGTGACCGCGGACGAAATCGCCGACCCGCACAACCTGCGCATCTCGCTGCGGCTGAACGGCGAGGTGCTGCAGGACTCCAACACACGCAACCTGATTTTCGGCGTGGGCAAGCTGATCGCGTTCCTGTCGAGCGTATTCACACTCGAGCCCGGCGACGTGATATCGACGGGCACTCCGGCGGGCGTGGGTTTCGCCCGGAAACCCCCGGTGTGGCTGAAGGCGGGAGACGAGGTGGCGGTCGAGGTCGAGGGAATCGGGACGCTGGTGAATCCGGTGGTAGCCGAGCAATGAGCGGCTGGTAAAATCAAGAATGCGCGCCCGTAGCTCAGGTGGATAGAGCGGCTGGCTTCGAACCAGTAGGTCGGGAGTTCGAGTCTCTCCGGGCGCGCCAGGTTTCAACGGCAGGGACCAGGGCTTTCGGGGGAGTCTCCGACAAGAGGGCGGTTCCGACTCTGAGCACCGAGGCGTCGCTCTGGATTATATTAAGTAGCACGATCGGCTGCATCGCAGTGATGAAATGTGGTCGTCAAGCACAGCAGCGTTTCTTCCGTCGCGAACCCGCAGCCGATTTTTGTGGAAAGGACCTGCGCATATAGTGCCGTAAGGGATGGAGTGTATTTTCGATAATCCGCTATATCAAGCCGCTCGTGAATCGAGGTTGCGGAACCTGTTTCGGTGTATAGATGCCGGTTTGCTTACAGGCAAGCGAGTCTTAGAGGTTGGCTGTGGGACCGGTGAGCTCGGCCAGGCTTTCGTCGCTGCTGGATGCCGCGTGCTCAGCGTTGATGGGCGACCGGAGTACATCGAGGAACTCGGCCGCCGTTTTCCGGGCCGCCAAGCTCTGGTGATGGACCTGGAGAACTGGGTTCCTGCGCAGCTCGGAAGGTTCGACATGGTGTTGTGTTTCGGCCTGCTGTACCACCTGGCGAGACCGGCCGAATTTCTCGCTTCTTGTTCCAGGCTCGCGCCGGAGCTTTACCTGGAAACGGTGGTCAGCGATGCTTTCGAACCCGTGTGCCCGCTGGTTCTCGAAGAAGGCTCCGACCAGGCATGTTCCGGTATGGGCTGCCGGCCCAGTCCCGCATGGCTGAATCAGACGCTCTCCGGCTTGGGCTTCGAAGTGAATGACATCTCCGGTGCGGATGCGAACTGGGGTGGTAGTGTCCCCTCTGTTTTCGACTGGACGCCCCA
>DATJWB010000012.1:0-3754 GCA_035501495.1 Bryobacteraceae bacterium
CAGAATTCCGCCAGTGGTATTGTTCCGGCCCGCGGCGTTCTTTGAGCCGCTGTCTTCGATGCGCACGCGATCGATGATGAGATCCCGCGAGGCGCTGGCCAGAATGGCGAATCCGGGAATGTTGACGAACCGGACCTGGGACACGGTGAGGCTCGCCGTACGAATGGCGAGAATGCCGTTGCCGCGTGTGAATTGGGCAAAGGGCTGGTCGTAGGACGGCAGGCCAGCCGGCTGCGCGGTGGCTGCCCGGTTCCCGTCTACGGTGAATCCGCTGAGGCGGATGCGGCTGGCGGAATCGCAGAGGAAGATCGCCCGGCCACGGAAACCGTTGGACGCACGCAGGGTGGTGCCGGCGGGGGCGCCGCGAATCTCGAGGTCATGGGCGCCTGGAGGAAGCACCAGTCCGGAGGAGATTTCGATCACCCCGGCGGGCAGTTCCACCACCTGCTGACCCGAGCGCAGGGTACGCTGGACGGCGGCCTCACCGACGGATTGGCGGGCTTCCGCGGGGTGGCCTAGCAATGCAACGGCCAGAAGCGCCGCGACCAGGCGCAATCACACCACCTCGATCGCAACCGGCGGGAACCGCCGCGTTCCGTGAAGGACGTGGACGTTGTGACTCCCGCGCGCGAGATCGGCAGGCAGGCGGAAGTTCACCTCGAAGCGGCCGGTCATGGCGTCGGTGGAGAACCGCTCGAGATCCGCGACCGGCCGGCCGTCCACTTCGGCCTTGACGATTTCCGTCTCCGGGAGGTCTTCCAGAACCAGCTTGACCAGGCCGCTTTCGATGCGTCTCCCCGCCAGGAGATTGGTCGCATCGCTCACGGAGCAGAGGCGGGGAACGGCCGGAGCCGGTGGAATGATGCGCAGCCAGACAGGTTTCGTCAGGGGTTTTCCCAGCCACTGGAGCTCCACGGGCACGATGCCCGTGCGCACGCGCGGCGGAAGGAGCACGTTCAGTTGACTTAAACCTGCATCCGTGGGACCGATGTAGCACACGGTGCCCAGTTGGCCGTCGAAGCCGATGCGCAGATCGTTGATGTCGCAGTCCGCGGGAAGCCCCTCCATCCAGAACGAAACATAGGCGAAGCGCCCGGAAGCAGGCACCGCCGGTTCGCCGGTGTGGGCGTCGCCGCAGCGCTGGACGCCGGCCGGGCTACCGGTGTTTTTGAGGGAGGCGCGCCAGCCGGCGGGCTGCTTGCGCCAGGTGGTCCACATGTATTGGGTGCCCGCGCCTTCGAGAGCCAGGAGCTGGAAATCGTGTTCGCGCGCGTAATCCGCGATCTCCTGCCGCGAGAAACGCACCCCTTCCCAGGTATTGGGCGCCTTGCTGTCCGGAGGCAGCCCGTTGAAATGCAGCCGGGCGATGCCTCCGCGGGTCAGCACGCGCCGGATCTCATCCAGGTAGTGGAGGACCACCTCGCGGCTGGGGATGTGTTGAAACACGGCGTAGGAGTAGACGAAATGGAAGTGACCTGAAACGAGCGGCGAAAGATCCGCGCCGCTGGTGAGATGCAGGTGTATGCGGCTGGCGCCATGAAACCGCTCCTCGGCCAGCCGGATCATCTCATCGGAGACATCGACGCCATGGATCTCGCCGAAATTGCGGCTCATGGGCCGCATCAGCCGCCCGGGGCCACAGCCCACTTCGAGCGCGCGACGCTGCTCCGGCGGTATCTCCCGCGGGAGGCGTTTCAGTTCCTGCTCGAGCAGCCTCACCACATCCGCCGCCGAGGCGAAAAACTCCTCATCCTGCTGCCCGCGGCGGCCGAAGGCGACGTAATACCGGGCGTCCTCGTGGGCGCGGCTGTTCCAATCGCCGCGCATCTGTTCGAGAACTTCCGGATCGATCATTTCAGCCATTTTATCCCGCGCGCGAACTCGGGCGGGAACGTTCTCCTCGTGAAGGCGGCTATGGCCGCAGGTCCGCGAAGGGAAATCTGCGAATCATCAGAACGGCCCAAACGCCCAGAAGCAGAAGGAACGGCGCGGCATTCATCAACAGCCGAAGCGGTTCCGAAGAAGGGTCCCGAATCTCGATGTTGACGAGTGCCTCCCGCATGGCCAGCAGGGCGTCCTTGTAGTCCGAGGGCAGAACGGTTCGCGCCGCCTGGCCGTCCTTCAGCCGGCAGGTTGCCTCGACGGCGCGGGAGTTACCGGCGATAACGACAACGCTGGCGACCTGGCCCCTATACACCTGGTCGAGGAACTGGGAGTAGGTATACGTGGTTAGAGAACGCCGGCCTGTTGCAGCCATCCACAGAACGGCGGCCACGCAAACCAATGCCACGCAAGCAGTCGCGATTTTTGCCTTGGAACTCATCTCGTCATCATCCTTTCTTCCCGGTCAGCCTCGCTTCCACACCTGATACGCAACCAAGAGAACCAACAAGACGGGGACCATCGGGGCTTTCGAGGGCGTAGCGCGCGCAATCATCCACGCACCGACAATCGCAACCGTAACGATTATGAAGGCACCCTTCAGGACGCGGACGCCAGCCAGCGGATTTGCCGGTGAAACACCTGCCTGCTTCAGCCAATGCGCAGGCGCGTTGGCCCCCTGGAGCCGGCCGGTAACTGGCGGAAACAACATCCGGATCGCGGATGACAAAAGTAAGCTCATGGCACATCCATAAAACGTGATCCAGCGCGGAAGAGCCAGAGCGGGGTTACTGATCCACAACAATCCCTGAGATGCCAGCGCCAATGCGAGGCCTAGCAGGGGACCTCGGGCAAGGTTCAGCGATGATCGCCGTCCGGGATTCGCATAGGTATCATCCAGCATCAAGCCGAGCATGGCCATCGCTGCGGGAATGGCGGGGCGCAACAGGCGCCACTGCTCACCTAACACCGCTCCATCTCTGAGCCATGCCGCGCCTAAGAACGACATGTACAGGGCGAAGGCTTGTATCAGCAGGATCTGCGGGTCTGCGGTGCGGCGCATTCTGCTGACGATGACCAATGGAACTGTGAGCATGGCATCCGCGGCGTACTGCAATGGGGATTTGAAGCGCTCGTGCAGATCGCCGAGCACCTCCTCGCGGCAGGCAGGCGGGACAAGAAGCGCCACGATCGCTTCAGCAATTCCTGACGGGCCGGAATTCATCAACCCGCCTCTTTTCCCCATCGCTTTCCCCACTCTTTTGCCCACTCCTTGCCCCAAACTTCCGCGATGACATCCCAGACTCGTTTTGCGGTAACCGCGGATTCCTGGAGCGCGCGCTCACCGAGAGCTTCGAGCCGGTAGCAGCGCTTGGCGCGGCCGCCGCGTTCGGGCGTGGGATCGGACAGCCAGGAGGCGACGAGGCCTTTTTCCTCCAGCCGATCGAGTGTGACGTAGACGGCCCCGAGAGAAACTGCCTTGGGCCGCGCCAGTTCCTGAACCTTGGAGTGGATCGTAACACCGTAGGCATCTTCGCGCAGGGTGAGAATCGCCGTAAGCACCAACTGCTCAAATTGGCCAAGCGAATCAGGCGCGGGCATTTGTCTAACAATGTATGGCAAATCAAAGCAGAAGTCAATACCCATTCGATGAGCGCGGCGATCGCCGCATGTCCGGGTGCTAAAAGGATTACATCCCTAAGAGGTTGAGTTGCAGCTTTGCGTAGCCGCGCTGTTCCGCCCACACATTCAGGGACACGGTCGCTAACTCGTCTACGACGGGAACCGCCAGGCCGTTCCGGGTGAGGTCAACCGAATTGATATAGGTATGGCAGGAATCGCAGGCCTCGACGCGGACGTGCGGGAACTGGTC
>DATJWB010000013.1:0-66849 GCA_035501495.1 Bryobacteraceae bacterium
TCCCAGCCGTTCGCGAGCAATCCAGCGACGCGGTTGTTGAGGTGCGGCGTCGTGAGGACGCCCGAGATGTTCACCTGTTGGCGATGATCGGCGCTGCAGTTGGAACGGTCGGCCGAGCGGTTGTTCGGATCGACATACGACGGCCCCGTCAACTCCGTCGTCGAGGGGTCGGCGAGGCAGTGGGAGTACGTCCAGTTGGCCAGGACGCTGAAGTTGTTCGCCAGTCGGTGCTGCGCCGAAAGCAGCAGGCCGTTATAGCTCGAAGTCGCGCCCGCATCGAGGTAGGCGATGGTGCTGTACCAGGGCCCCCACGTCGGATTCAGCAGCGTCAGCAGGCGCCGGGCCGCGGTGTTCGCGCCGCTGGTGCTCGAACACGGGCCCGCCGCGGTCAAACCATACTGGCCCGCCGAGCACGTTCCGGGGATGTAGACCTCGGGGTCGAGCTCACGGCTGGACCAGAGATGCGCGGTGTTGTTGCCCAGATAGGACGCGGAGATCAGCCACTTCCCAACCTGCCGCTGAATTGAGAGGTTCCAGGTGTGGACTTGCGGCGATCCCAGGTGGGTGTCCGACACCGCATAGACGCCGCTGGTGGGGAAGAAGCCGTACGACTTGGCGGTGCCTGACGATTGGATAAACGGATCGCCGCCGGGATACCCTGCCCAAGGGTTCGATAGCGGGAACGGTCCGCCCGTACGTGTGAGTGTCGCGCCCCATGGCGGATTGTTGGAGACCCGTGTGTAGAAGAACATGTGAGGCGTGTCGTAGAGGAGCCCGTAGGAGGCGCGGATCGAGGTCTTGCCGTCCCCGAACGGATCCCACACCACGCCGACGCGCGGCAGGAAGTGATTGGCGCGATTGTTGTACTGATGCGCCGGCGGGTAGCCGGGGTCACCGGGAAAGATCAGGCCCGCGGGCGGAGTGAGAACGGGAGTTGCCACCGGCGGCGTGCCGAGCTTCCCTGCCAGGAAGTTGCTCATGCTGAACGCTTCGACGTAGCCGTCCGTGTTGTGCTGCGGAAGATACGGCTCGAAGCGCAGCCCGAGATTCAGGCTCAGATGCGGACCCAGTCGCCACGCGTCCTGTGCGTACAGGCCGTAGTAATCCGATTTGTCGTTGTCATAGAATGGCCGGCCCTGACCGAAGTTGTTGAGCTGGCCGGTGACGAAATCCGCGTATCCCAGCCCGGTCGTGCCGCCGACCGTGGAATACTGGCCGGTGAACGTGAGGTTACCGTTCACGCCGCGAGTGTTCTGGGCGTGCATGTACGAGCGCATGTATTGCGCACCGACCTGGAGCTGGTGTTTGCCCCGGATGATGGTGACATCCTCACTGCCTGAATAGACGAGCGTGTTGAAGTATCCCGGATTGCTGGTGCCTCCGCCGAGGCTGGGCCCTCCCGTGATGCTGAGATTCATCTGGGCAGGAATGAAGGGAGTGATGGGAATTCCGAAGTCGCCGGGCGTGTGGAACGACGGGATGAATCGCGGATTGTAGCCACGGTCGGCGCCGATGTGCGTGCTGCTGACCATGCTTGGATTGATGACGTAGGTGTCGCCCAAAACCACCGACTGGATGGTGTTCTGCTGTCCTGTGGTGCTGCCCGTGAACAGCGGATTGTTGGGGTCCCACTGGATTGGGGTTTCGTTGTTGGAGATCATGTAGCGGGCGAACATGCTGTTCTTGGCGCTCGCCGTGTAATCGACCTTCACCGGAACCTGGTATTGATTCTGGTTTTCGCCGGTGGCGTAGTTGATCAGCCCGCAGTCATTGAGAATGTTGGTGGGCAGGAGCTTGGCGATCTTTAGCGCGATAGGATCCATCAGCGATTGGGGGACGACGTTGTTGACGAACGGCGCGGCCAGCGTGATCGGCTTGGTCTGGCAGGCGGTGGAGGCGATGACACGAAAGTCGCCCGAAAGCATCGCGGGGGTCATGGAGAATCCCTGGTTGCCACCGGGGTTGGACTTCTTGATCGTGCCCTGCGCGCCGACGAAGAAGAACAGCCGGTCCTTCAGAATGGGCCCGCCGACCGTCCCGCCAAACTGATTCTGCTTCAGGCTGTCGCGCACCAGGGCGGTGGCACTTCTGCCATTGAACAGATAATTCCGGACATACTCGAATACGTCCCCATGGATCTCGTTGGTGCCCGATCGCGTGGCGACGGTCACAGCGGCGCCGGCGTGCTGCCCGCTCTGCGCTCCGACGGAGCTGGTCTCGACCTTGAACTCCTGGAGCGCGTCGGGAAACGGCAGCGGCTGATTCAGACCGTTGAATGGATTGTTGGCCGTGCCGCCGTCCAGGGTGAAGGCGATCTGGTTCGCGTTCGACCCGGCGACGGAGATCGTGATGGTAGGGAAATTCTTGTTCGTGTTCAGGTCATTCGCAACCACGCCCTGGGTGGTCGCGACACCGCCCAGCAGGATGAGTTGGGTGGGCTCGCGCGCATTCAGCGGCAGATCGACCACTGCCTGGTGATCGATGATCTGCCCGACCCCGGTACTGTGCGTTTCCACCGCCAATGCCTGCGCCTCCACCTGGACGGTTTCATTGACGGCGCCGACTTTGAGGGTAACGTTGATCGTGGGATTGGTGTTGACGTTCAGAACGATTCCGCTCTCTACGTACGTAGCGAACCCCTCCTTCGCTACCTGCATCCGATACGGGCCAATCGGAAGGTTGGGGACGATGAATGCCCCGTCAGGCCCGGTGAGTGTGACCCGAACGGCATCCGTGTCGGTTTGAATGAGCCTCACTTGCGCACCTGGAATCGCGGCGCCGGAAGCGTCCTGGACGGTACCGGCTACCTGCGAGGTAGAAACAGCTTGAGACCAGGCAGCGAAAACAATCCCCCAAAAACATGCAAGCAGTCGAATCGATCTCACGGTGATCGCGCCCCCCTTTCGTCCCACGGTGTCGACAGTCTAGCGGCCGCGCAAGATGCCAGACCCTATCGGACAGGTTGCTTGCGATCCTAACATCGGCCATTCGGGGGAACAATGAAGTAACCGTAACCGCACAGTAAAGGCATCCGCGTAACCGTGGGGCAACCGTTAAGTGCTAGGGAACGAAAGGCACGCGTGTTAGCCTTGATTCAAATTGGATGGGTGGAGTGCCGTGCCGTTCCGTGGTTCCGAGTGGAGGCGCATCGATGACGCGAACGCGTTTTAGAATCTTGGCGTTAGGTTTACTGGGCGGGTTCGGGATGCTGTTCGCCCAGCAGAATCCGACGGCCGCAGGCCAGGGCACGCAGGCTCCGAGGGGCGGCCGCGGGCAAGGGGGACGCGGCGGAAGGGGACGTCCGGCCGGGCGGAAAGTGGTGCTCGCCTGGGCCGATACCCGCAACGGAATTGCTCAGCACGATTCGGTGTCGCATGCGCTGGCGTTGATTGAGCGGCTCGGCTACGAGTCCGGGCTCTGGGACACGTACATCCGCACCGACTCGAACATCATCTCCTATCAGCCACAGATGACCACCGGCCAGCCGGCGAGCGGGGGGCCGAATCTCAACAATGTGGATGCGATATTCTTCATGGGTCACCGCGAGGTGCCCATCGACGAGAAGCAAAAAGCCGCCTTGTTGAAGTTCGTTCACGACGACGGCAAAGGGTTCGTGGCCGCGCACGTCGGGCTGACTGCCCTGATGTCGTGGCCCGAGTTCGGCGAAATGCTGGGAGGGCAATTCGAGAACCATCCCTATGGCACGGTCGATGCCACCGTGATCAACGAGGATCCCGGGTTCCCCGCGACGCGCCATTTGCCAGCGATGTTCCAACTCACAGACGAGTTCTACCAGGTGAAGGGATTCTCACGGGAGAAAAGCCGAGTCGTGTTGCGGCTGGACACCTCCAAGCTGCCTGCCAATGACGGTCTGCTCAACAAGGACGGAGACTTTCCTCTGGCATGGGCGAAGATGTACGGCAAAGGGCGTGTGTTTTACGGTTCGTTCGCCCACGACGCAAAGACGTGGGACAACCCGGATGTGTACCACATGTACTTCGAAGCGCTTCGTTGGGCATTAGGGCTGACCGACGCGGACGTGACGCCGAGACCTTTCCCCACGCGATCACAGTAGGTGGGGTGGCACTCTGTCCCGCAGCTGCTTTGGGCGGCTTTTACGCGGACTGATTCCCCGTTTCGTGAGCAGCTTCGCGAGGTCCTGGCGAGTGAATTGGCGCTCGAACGTCCGGGCTGCTGATTCCCGATCGTACTGAAGATCGAGCAGCCGCTCGCCCAGTGGCCTCCAAGATCGTGGAGTCCTTCGGGGAGAGGACCCTGCGTTGCGCCATGGAGAAGCAGATCTCGACCTCGTTCAAGCAGGTGGCGTCGACCGGTGCGTGGACTAATGTCAACTGCGGATATTGGACACGCAAGCGCTGGGCATCACCGGATCCGCGATGGGCGGAACAGGTGTCGATGATCCAGAGCACGCGGCGTACATCAAGGGGGCGTGTCATCACCTGCACGACGAAAAGATCCAAGGGCCCGTTCTTGATCTCGCAACGATCAAAAGCTCTGGCTCAAGTCAGCATAGCGGCCATGTAGGCTCAAGCACCGCGACGCCAGTACATATTCGACGTCCATGAAAAAGGCCTGGCCTACCGCTGTCGGGCATACAGATCGAAGACGCGGCCGGCTTTTCGACAAAATCGGGATCACGTGGAAAGTTCCAACTGCGGTAAACCACGGCCCGATCGCGTCTTGGTGCAGCCACCGCCAGATGGTACCGAGTGTCAGTTGAGCAACCCAACCTAAGGATAAGTTGGCGAGGAGAACTGGAATCGCGAGTCCTGCGCTTTCAGGTACGTATCGAAGAAGGTTCTCAGGCTGTAGGCAGTGACAACGAGGTGGCGGCGGCCATCCATCCGCAGACCACCGAACAGGCGGAACACCCCGCGGATGGCGGTGCTTCTCAAACAGTGCTCCATCGTCGCTGAACGTGAAGTGGCTGGCACCAGGGATCACGGCGCGCCACTTTCCGCCCGGCGGCAGACGATCATAAACGGACTGGATATCGCCGAAGATCCGGTGGGTCTCCGCGTCCGATGAAGAGTTGCCCTCGGAGCTGTCGTCTTCCCTGTTGGCCGCGTAATCTCGCAGACCCGGCATACAATCCGGAACTGTGCGCATAGAAGAGCCACAAGGATGGCCACCCTGGAGTCGTCGTCTATTGCTGCTCTTGAATTTGGAATGGCGGGGCGCTGTTGCGTGTTCGGTAGTTCGAGCCTTCCGTTTCGAATCTGCGCTTGGCCAGGTTGAACAGAAAATGGTCGGGCGTGATAGGTCCGTCCATTGTCTGTCACCAGCCGCCCGTCTCCCATAACCTGCAGGAGCAGGGTGTGGCGGCGCACGACCGATCCGGCGCCGTCGGACACGTCATCGACCAGGTACACACTGCCGGCCTCGGCGATGGTCACCTCCCCGTCAACCAGACTGGGAAGCGCAATGGTAGTGGGTCTGCCGCCCGTACGCTCGGCTCGGGCGATCTGTGAAGGACGTTGCGCAATGTCGAACGTAAGGCCGTTCGTACCCCGGCCAGATCAGTCGATCGCTGTTCGGCTCGTTGCACGACGGTTACAGGGAGCGAAGGAAAATCGGACACCAAGCCGCCAGAGGAACACGTCGCGGCCGCTTCCGATATTCGGAGGCTCTGCGGCTGAACGCCCAGCGAGTTTTCCAGCGCGCGGCGGCACACGGCAAACCGATTATTCCGCTTCAATTGATGCAGACCCCCGGCCGCACAGCCCGACCGCTGCCTAACCGGAAGGTACTCTCTTTAGTACGCCCGGTACCCTGAAACCGCCTTAAGGAATATCCCGTCTGGTATCCTTTGTAAGAGCGCCTCCCGCGTCGCGCCTGCAGGATTTTACTCCATGCGAAATCTATCCCTATCTGTCTGCTCCTGTGCGACTTTCGTCGGCGCATTGGCATGCTTCGCGCAATCGTCGGCTCCTCTCAATACATTTCCTTCCCGGATTGTCGGCCACCCCTTGCCGGAACAGAACACCCTGAGCTCGATCAATCCGAACCTGGTGGAGGGCCGCGAGTTGTTCAGCCCTCTGGGAATCGCACTCGACACTTCGGTCTCGCCGCCGATTCTCTACGTCGCCGACACATACAACAACCGGGTGCTGGCGTGGAAAAACGCTGCAGGCTTTACCAACGGACAGAAGGCCGACCTGGTGATCGGACAATATCAGCCGATCGGCCAGGATTTTTACCACACGCTGCCTTTGGGGCCCGGCACTACCTTCTCGCAGGGATTGAGTTTTCCCAGCGGCCTGGCCGTCTCGGGCGGCGATCTGTACATCGCAGACACCGGCAACAATCGCATCCTGCGCTTTCGCAAGCCCTTCCAGAACGCGTCGAATCTCTTCCCCGACCTGTATCTCGGCCAGCCCAACCTGACCTCCAACAAGCCCAACAATAACGGGACCACGCTGCCGGGCGCGCAAGGAGTCGCGTTTGCGACGAGCGCCGGCGTGCAGACGGCCGGCCTGGCGTTTGACTCGGCCGGAAACCTCTGGATTACCGATCCCGGCAATCGCCGGGTCCTGCGGTTTGCAGCGTCCGACCTGGCGGCCGCCGGGACCTCGGCTGCCGGCGGCCCGCTGACCGCCAACCTCGTCATCGGGAATCTTGGGCTGTTCAACTCGGTGTCGCCGGCCGTCACTGCCCAGACGGTCACCACAGCGAACCTGTTCGCCAGTCCCTCGGCAATTGCTTTCGATCCGTCGGGACGCCTGTTCGTCTCCGATAGCGACAATCAGACATTCAGCCGCATCCTGGTGTTCCTGCCTCCATTCAGCAATAGCAGCGCGGCCAGCCGCATCATGGGTGTGTTTCCGCCTACTCAGCCGGCTGCCTCGCCAGACCAGGCCTTCAAGACTTCGTTCTCGTCCGTCAACAGCATTTTCTTCATCCCGGGCAGTACGCCTGCGGTCGGAGTCGTGGACCAAGGCGATAGCCGTATCATGCTGTTTCCCTCGTACGACAACTTTCCCGATCCCGCGACCAGTTACTCACCGCAAGCTACCGCGGTGGTCGGCCAGACGAGCTTCTCCAACCTGGTTGCCAACGGCGGCACGACGTTCGTCCCGGCGGCTTCCAACTCGGTGCTTAACAATCCGTCGGCCGCGGTGTTCTCGGGCACCGATCTTTTCGTCGCCGATAGCGGCAACCATCGAGTCCTGGACCTGCCATTTCAAAACGGCACGTTCGGCGCGGCCACCCGCGTCCTGGGACAGGATCGTTTCGACATGAACGCACCGAACTTGATCGAGGGCAAGGAATTCGACTTTACCTCCAGCACTGCCGGAGGAGTTTTCGCGGAAGGCGGTGTGCTGATCGACAACAGCAGCGGCACGCCGCACCTGTATGTGGCCGATTATTTCAACAACCGCGTCCTCGGATTTAAAGATTTCCGCGGTCTGACCGCCAACTCGCGGGCCGATATTGTCATCGGACAGGCGGACTTCAATTCCGGCCTGTGCAATATGACGGGTGATCCGAACCACCTCACGAACAGCACGCTCTGCAGCCCGTCCGGGCTCTTGGCCGACGGGAACGGCAACCTGTATGTCGCCGATACGGGTAACGGGCGGGTTCTGCGTTTTCCCAATCCGTTCGGCCAATCCGGAGCCATACAGGCCGACCTGGTGCTCGGCCAGCATAACTTCACCACCAAGATTACCGACCCCACTCCGTTCACGATGTCGGCGCCATATGGGCTGGCATTCGCGGGGTCGAACGGACTGGTGGTCTCCGACGTCCTTCACAACCGCGTACTTTTGTTTCCCTTCACCAACGGCTCTTTCAACGGAAACGCGGACAGCGGAAAAGCTGCAACCCTCGTGCTCGGCCAGCAGAATTTCAACACGGTCGCGGTCGGGTCGGCCGATTCCCAGATGAACCACCCGCGCCACATCGGCACCGACAGCGAGGCCCGCATTTACGTGGTGGATGCCGGCAACAACCGGGTGTTGATCTTCGACCAGATCTCGAACGTATCGAACGGGTCGTCCGCGGTGCACATTCTGTCCGGCTTATCCGGCCCGCACGGAATCTATGTCAGCCAGACCACTGGCGAAATCTGGGTCACGAACACCAACGGCGGCACGGTGCTCGAATACCCGCAGTA
This sequence comes from Bryobacteraceae bacterium, assembly GCA_035501495.1. GTDB lineage: Bacteria > Acidobacteriota > Terriglobia > Bryobacterales > Bryobacteraceae > JAIQFL01. The sequence continues at coordinate 8,141 of DATJWB010000013.1, forward strand.
TCAGAGCCTCCTCTTCAATGATGCCCCGATAGCGACAGTGCAGTCGGCGAGTTGCGGTGCCAGCACTGCGCTATGCGCTCTCACCATCGCCGTCACCGAGGACCCGTATGGCGACCTGCTCGTCACCGACTCGAGCAACCGCGTAGCGCTCTATTTCCCTGGCCTGCAGGCGCTCAACGGCGGAAACTTCATCCCGTCTTACCACCTGGCGCCCGGAATGTTCGCCGCGATCTGCTCCGCCAACAGCAACTGTAACAATGGGGCCGCCATATTCGGCCCCGACACGCTGGTCACACCCAACTCGACATGGCCCACCAGCCTGGACAACGTACAGTTGAACTTCAACTACACGGACAGCAACGGCAATCCGCAGAGCACGACCGCCCCGTTGTATTACGTCTCCCCGACGCAGATCAACTTCTACGTGCCGATGGGGGCGCCCACCAGCGGCACCGTCAGCCTGGAAGCCGTCCAGACCACTACGGGGCGCGTGTACGCGGCGGGGACGGCGAGCATGAACGCGTACTCGCCGGCCATTCTGGCCGACTTTTCGGGTAAGCTTCGGCAGGCGCACGTTCTGAACTCGGACAACACCCCCAACAGCCCCACGAATCCGGCGCTCCGCGGTTCCACGATTCAGATTTTTGCACTCGGCCAGGGCTTTGTGCCCAACGCCCCGCCGGACGGCGCTCCAGCGCCTTCCAGCCCGCTCCTGAACACTCCATTCACTCCACGGGTGGCGATCAACCTGATTTTCACGGATCAGTACACGTTGGGACCGGGCGACCCGCCGGACAAGAACTTCGTCACCTTCTCGGGGCTCGCGCCCGGCCTCGTTGGAGTGTGGCAGATCAACGTGCAGATACCGATCAACGTCGACGTTTCACACGGCAACCAGATTCCTCTTCTGGTTTATGCCGGCAGCCTGCCCAGCACCGATGGCACGTTCCTGACGACCATTGCGGTGAAGTAGTGGGTGGGGCGGCGTTGCCTGCCCCCTGCCCATGCCAGTAACATGGGGCGTGCATCTCCCCGTGAATCCTCCCATTCTGCCGATGCTCGCCAAGCGCGTAAGCGAACTGCCGGCGGGCGGAAACTGGATCTTCGAACCCAAATGGGATGGCTTTCGCGCCCTGGTCTTTCGCGATGGCGAGGAAATCCTGATCCAGAGCCGCGACGAGAAATCGCTGAACCGATACTTCCCGGAGTTGATCGGGCCGATTCAGTCGGCGTTGCCGGTGCGCGCCGTACTGGACGGCGAAATCGTCCTGGCCCGGGAGAGCGGCCTCGATTTCGAGGCATTGCAACTGCGAATCCACCCGGCCGCATCGCGGGTAAAGCTGCTCTCACAGCAGATCCCCGCGTCGATTGTATTCTTCGACCTGTTGTGCGAAGGTGACCGCGATCTTCGGGAGGAACCTTTCGAGACTAGGCGGCGGGAGCTGGTGTCGCTGCTTTCCTCCGCCGTGCCGCCGATCCACATTACGCCGGCTACGTCCGATGTGAGCCTCGCGGCCGACTGGTTTCGCCGATTCGAGGGCGCCGGACTGGACGGAGTGATGGCCAAGCCCGTTACCGGCACTTATCAGCCGGACAAGCGGGTGATGTTCAAGGTAAAGCACGAGCGCGAGTGTGACTGCGTGGTGGCCGGCTTTCGCTGGTACAAGCAGGGGAGGAACACCGAAATCGGTTCGCTTCTGCTCGGCCTCTTCAACGATTCGGGAGCGCTGCAGCACGTCGGCGTGTGCGCCAGCTTCACCAGCGAGAAACGGCGAGAGCTCCTGGAATTCCTGGCGCCATATCGCCGCGACGCGCTCTCCGATCATCCCTGGAAGGAGTGGGCGGGCAGTGAGGACGAACCTGTCAGGGGCGGGCATCGCATCCCGGGCGCGCAGAGCCGCTGGAGCCAGGGCAAGGACCTTTCGTGGGAGCCACTGCGTCCCGAACTGGTGGCCGAGGTGGCATACGAGCATATGCAGGGCAGCCGCTTCCGCCACATGGCGCATTTCCGAAGATGGCGGACCGACAAGCGGGCGGCGGATTGCACGTATGCGCAGCTCGAGGTGGTGCCGCCTCACGAGCTGATGGACATTTTTTTGGCCGGCCGGTAGAGTAGCCGATCTCCGAATTGACTCCCATATACTTGGTTACACTGGTATCCAACTTAGCCGACTTTCTGTGGAGACTGTTGCTATGATCTGGATCCGCACCACAACGCAGCTTTCACCAGGTCCGCGCGGCTGGAGCATGATGCGCGGGTCGCTGTCGCTTCCGGGCGTGCTCGCGCCACTGCTGCTTTGTATGTCCGCGTCGATGGCTCCTGGCCAGACGGTTTTGCCGGGCACCAAGCCGTTCACCTTCGAAGGCGACCCGGCGGCCGCCATGGTGGAGGGCATTCATGCATTCCTGCTTCGTGAGACCAGCACATCTCCCAGACGGCGTGCTGCGCTCCCGGAATCGGATATCGAAAAACGCCGGGAGAGGCTTCGCCGCATCATTGGAGCCGAGGATGCGCGGGTACCTTTCACGGCACTCGAGTTAACGGGCACGACGAGCGTTCCCGCGGAGGTGGCACGAGGAAAAGGCTACCGCGTATACGCGGTCCGCTGGCCAGTGTTCGACGATGTCGAAGCCGAAGGCCTTCTGCTCGAGCCGGAAGCACCGCCGAAAGCGAGGATCGTGGCAATACCCGATGCCGACTGGTCGCCGGAAATGCTCGTCGGCATGGCGCCGGGGGTGGATCTTTCCGCGCAATTCGCGCGGCATCTCGCGGAGGGCGGGTGCCAGGTTTTGGTTCCGGTGCTCATCGACCGCAACGACACGTGGTCGGGCATTCCGGGCGCGGGGATGACCAATCAATCCCACCGCGAATGGATTTATCGCATGGCCTACGAGGCCGGCAGGCACATCATCGGCTACGAAGTCGAGAAGGTGCTGGCGGCGATCGACTGGTTCGCACATGAAAACGCGACCCACGTCGCGCCGATCGGAGTGGCCGGCTACGGTGAGGGCGGGCTGTTGGCGCTCTCTACGGCGAGCCTGGATGCGAGGGTACGCGGCGTGCTGGTGAGTGGTTATTTCCAACCGCGGGAGGACCTTTGGCGCGAACCGATCTACCGCGACGTGTGGGGGCTGCTCCAGGAATTCGGCGATGCCGAACTCGCCGGGATGATCGCACCTCGGGCCTTGATCGTGGAGGCGAGCCGATTCCCCGAAGTCGCAGGACCGCCTGCAGCCACGCCTGATCGGAAGGGCGCGGCACCCACGGGCCAGATCACCACACCGCCTCTCGATTCCATTCGCAGGGAGGTGAATCGAGCCGCCGCGGGAAATGTGCGGCTGGTTATCAGCGGGCAAGGCCAAGGCCGGCCCGGCTCAACCGAAGGTCTGGGGGCATTACTGAAATCGCTCGGAGTCTCTCCCGCTCAACTCTCCTCGGAAGATGCTCCCCGGGACCTCCGTGCGAACTTCGACTCTTCCCTCCGTCTTCATCGCCAATTCGATCAGCTCGTCGCGCACACCCAGAATCTGATTCGCGCTTCCGGACAAAAGCGCGCGGCTTTCTGGTCGCGGGCCGATGCGACATCCATCGAGAAATGGAAGCAGACCACACAGCCCTTGCGCGACTACATCTGGGACGAGGTGATTGGGAGGCTTCCCGATCCCAGCGTCCCGGCCAACCCGCAATCGCGGCTGATCTTCGACGAGCCCAAGTATCGCGGCTACGAAGTTATGCTGGACGTCTGGCCGGGGATTTTCGCCTATGGGATTCTGCTGGTGCCGAAAGACATCCAGCCGGGTGAGCGGCGTCCCGTCGTGGTCTGTCAGCACGGCCTCGAGGGACACGTGCGGGACGTAGCCGATCCGAAGATCGACTCCTCCTACTACCACCGCTTCGCGGTGCGGTTGGCGGAGGAGGGGTTCGTGACCTTCGCGCCGCAGAATCCCTACATTGGCCTGGATCGCTTCCGGCTGATCCAGCGCCAGGGCCATCCATTGAAGCTGTCGTTGTTTTCGTTTATTCTGGGCCAGCACCAGCGGCTCCTGGAGTGGCTGGGCGGACTGTCGTTCGTCGATCCCAGGCGCATCGGGTTCTACGGACTGTCATACGGCGGCAAGACGGCGGTGCGCGTACCGCCGCTGCTCGACGGCTATGCACTCTCCATCTGCTCGGCGGATTTCAACGAGTGGGTCTGGAAGACGACCAGCGCGGACTCACGCTACAGCTACATGCTGACGAATGAATACGACATGCTGGAATTCGACTTCGCGAACATAGTGAACTATTCCGACCTGGCGAACCTGATGGCGCCCCGGCCGTTCATGGTCGAACGCGGCCATGATGACGGCGTGGCGCCGGATGAATGGGTGGCCTACGAATACGCCAAAGTACGGCGATTCTACGCACGGCTCGGCATTCCCGACCGTACGGAAATCGAGTTTTTCAGTGGCCCTCACACGATTCACGGCGTCGGCACGTTTGCCTTCCTGCGGCAGCACCTGCAGTGGCCACGTTAACTTTGCGAGGCCGCGATCGCCTGCTCCAGGTCCCAAATGATGTCGTCGAGGTCCTCGATTCCCACCGAGAGCCGGACCAGGTCGGGGGTCACGCCCGCCTCCAGTTGTTGCGCGTCACTGAGCTGTTGGTGAGTCGTGGTGGCGGGGTGAATGATCAGGCTCTTGGCGTCGCCGAGATTCGCGAGGTGCGAGAAGATTTTGACCGAGTCGATGAGTTTTCGCCCGGCGTCCTTCCCGCCCTTGATCCCGAAGGTGACAATCGAGCCCTGGCCTTTCGGAAGGTACTTCTGCGACAACTGATAATAGGGACTCGACTTCAGGCCGGGATATTTCACCCAGGTCACCGCGGGGTGCGACTCCAGCCACTGGGCCACTGCCAGCGCGTGTCGGCTGTGCGCCTCCATGCGGTACGGCAGAGTTTCGATGCCCTGCAGGAACAGAAACGAATTGAACGGGCTCATACACGGCCCGAAGTCGCGGAGACCCTCCACGCGGACCTTGATGATGTAAGCGATGGCCCCGAAGACTTCACTGAACTTCATTCCGTGATAGCCCGGGCTCGGTTGGGTGATGGCGGGGTACTTGTCGCTCCAGGGAAACTTGCCGCTGTCTACGATCACGCCGCCGATAGAAGTGCCATGCCCGCCGAGAAACTTGGTGGCGGAATGCACGACGATGTCGGCGCCGTGCTCGATGGGCCGGCACAGGTACGGCGATGCCATGGTGTTATCGATGACCAGCGGCACACCGGCTTCGTGCGCGATGGCAGCCACCTTTTCGATGTCGAGGACGTTCATGCGGGGATTGGCGATGGTTTCGCCGTAAATCGCGCGCGTCCTCGGCGTGATCGCCTTGCGGAAATTCTCCGGATCGTCCGGCTCCACGAACTTGACGTTGATTCCGATGCGGCGGAAGCTGACGTCGAACTGCGTGTAGGTCCCTCCGTAGAGCGTGCTGGCCGACACCACCTCGTCGCCCTGCTCCATCAGGCTGGAAATCGCCAGGAACTGCGCCGCCTGCCCGCTGGAGGTCGCCAGCGCCGCGACTCCTCCTTCGAGCGCGGCGACCCGTTGCTCGAACACGTCCGTGGTCGGGTTCATGATGCGCGAGTAGATGTTTCCGAACTGTTGCAGGGCAAACAGCGCCGCCGCATGCGACGAGTTTTCAAACACGAACGACGTGCTCTGATAAATCGGAACTGCCCGCGCGAGGCTGGCCTTGTCGGGCGTGTGGCCTGCGTGCAGTGATTTCGTAGCGAGTCCCATCTGTCGGGCGGGAGCGTTGGAATCGGGCATGTTTCTCAGGATACTATGCAAGTGCCGCGCAGTACGGGAACGCGGCTTGTTTTTACGCATGTCACCACCATGGCCTCCGACTACGAGAACTATCAGGGTTACCACCCGCCTCGGTATGCTCGCATCACGGTTGAAAAGCTCGTGGCGAGCTTGCCGCCGCGCTACCTCTCGGGCCTCCAGTCAGTCGTACTCACGAATAGCGCGGCGATCGGCACGGGAAAGAGCCAGGATCGCAGGGCGCAAGTATGCCCGGAACACATGCCTCGGCTTCTACCACTCCGAGGCGAAAGGCGAACCGGCCTGGATCGAGATCGTGATAGACAACATCGTGGCTGGATGGTTCCGAGCGCGCCCCACTCGCGTTATGTTTCATCTCCCCGTTGTGCGGGACCTCGTGTTCGCAGACACCCTTTTCCACGACCTGGGCCACCATTTCGAGCACACGGTCGGAGCGCCCGACCGGGGGAGCGAGGCGTCCGCCGAGACATGGAATAAAAGGTTGTTGCGCTCTTACTTTCGGAAGCGCTATTGGTACCTGGCACCGTTTCTGGGCCTCGCAAAAAATATCGGTGGCGCGCCTGGGGGATTTGGACCCATCCGGGAGTCCTGTAGGTTGACAGGAGTAGTTGAAAATGGCGGTCCGATTCCTCCCACACGTACGATAATCGCCTTCCGCCATTCCAATTAGTCGTGCACCGTCCAACTCCGACAAGGAACTCGTAATACTCGGTGCAACCCCGAAGTAGTCCTCCCATTCGAGAGCAATCTCAATCAGACGGCTGCGCAGGTCACTGCCGCCGGGGCCTCCCATGTCGATACGCTAAAACATCGGGTGGAGGGGATCAAGAGGCAAAGACAAGGAAGGGCGTGTAGATGGATGCCACGCCGGGTGATTCCAGTGCACATAAAAGGTCCGGTCCAGATTTCCCTGCATTGCGTTCAGCCAGGACTGGCGGAACCGGCTACTCCACGTGGCTGTATCACGCCCGACGTTGACATTGGCTGACAGGAGGTTGAATCCGCCCTAACGGCGTAGTCTGTACTCTCGCGTCCGCGGCCGCTCCCCGGCGCGCCGCGCTGCGCAGAACCGGGCGATCCGGACGCGACAACTGGCCGCAGACCGCGGACCGCGCATGCGGCAACAGGTTGCAACTTGCCGGCCGGGATCGCGTCGTGCGCACGAATCGTGTACACTGGATCTATGAAGAACATCACTTTGAGTGCGGACGAAGCGCTCATCGAGAGTGGACGCCGCCGCGCGGAGGCGGAGAGCACCACCCTCAACAATCTCTTTCGGGAGTGGCTCGCCAGCTATGCCGGGGCGCCACGTTTGTCGCTTGAAGATGTACGGCGCACAGCGGCTGCCGTCGGGCAGTTTCGAGCCGGCCGCACTTTCACGCGTGACGAGCGCAATGAGCGGTAAGTTTTTTCTCGACACGAACCTGCTGGTCTATGCGATCGACCCCACCGAGCCTGTCAAACAGGCCGTGGCACAGAAATGGATCGCAAGCGCCCACCAATCCGGCGATGGGTGTCTGAGCTATCAGGTCGTGCACGAATGGTTCAACGTCGTGCTCCGCAAAGCAGCGGTCCCTCTCAGCGCCGAGCAGGCAGCCTCGATCTATCGTACGCTGATCGAGCCGCTCTGGCATGTCCAATCCAGTCGGGAGCTTGTGGATACCGCCATCGACCTTTACCAACACGATTCGTTGTCGTGGTGGGATTCGCTCATTGTAAGCGCAGCAATCCAGGGTGGCTGTAACCGCCTTCTCAGCGAGGATCTCCAAAACGGGCGTAAAGTCCGCGGCGTGAAAATCACCAACCCATTCCGTAACGTCTTTTCCCGCGCGCAATAGCCGGGTTGCGGAATACATTGGCATCCATTCAACGCATCCAGGTCCAGACCAGGGATGAATCAAAGTCTGTCTTCGGCGGCTGGCGTGGCGCTGACTGCCGATGCGTCAAAGCCCATTACCCACCAGTAACGGTGAAGGGTTTTACGTTCGCGCCAGCCGGCTTTCGGACGGAAAAAGGCGCTCACTCCGACCCAGGTCTGGCTGACGAGTGAACGGAGGCCCGTCTCCCCCAAGCCATGCCGGTCTGCGGGACGTTTAGGATCTTTCACATTCTGTGGCGAGTTTTTCATGAACTGTGGCAGGAATTTTCAGTAATTCTGACAACCTACAGCCGTCCGATCGAGCGCGGGCGGAATTAACGCGAGCGAGTGTGCTAAGCTGTCTCTGTACCAAGACGTCTTAGTATGGCACGCCCCGATACGCTTCAAGGCTCGCTCGACTTGCTGGTGTTGAAGGTCCTTTCGCGCCGCGCTCCTTTGCATGGCTACGGCATCATGACGGCCATCGAGGAGATCTCGGGCGAAGTCCTCCAGGTGGAGGAAGGATCGCTCTATCCGGCGCTGCATCGCATGGAAGAGGACGGTTTGATCCATGCGAAGTGGATCACCAAGGAGAACGGACGCCGCGCGCGCATCTACCAGCTCACCGCGCGAGGCCACAAACAACTGGAGGCCGAGGAGGCCCGGTGGACGGCGGTGACCGACGCCGTGCACCGCGTCCTTAAGTTCGCCTGAGGAGAACCGCCATGTCGTGGCTGAGCCGATTTGCCAACCTGTTCCGGCGAGACCGGATGTCGGAAGAGATTGCCGAGGAAATGGCGTCGCACCTCGCGGAAGCGGTGGAGCGGGGCCGCAATGCCGATGACGCGCGCCGCGCGCTTGGCGGAGCGCTGCAGTACCGGGAGCAGAGCCGTGAGATCCGGCTCCTGCCGTGGCTGGATGCCCTGTGGTCCGACGTGATTTTCGGATGGCGGCAGATCCGCAAGCGCCCTGCGGTCAGCATCACCGCTGTCCTCTCGCTCGCTTTGGCGATGGGGGCCACGACCAGCGGATTCCGCATCGCCGATGCCCTGCTGTTTCGCGCGCTCCCGGTCGCCGCGCCGGAGCGGTTGTTCGCCATGACAACCACTTACATCGACCGCAACGGGCGCCCGGACTATCACGACGAGTTCGACTACAGCCAGTATCGGCAGTACCGGGACGCCATCGCCGACCGGGCCGAGGTCATGGCCATCGGCGTCAGCGCGCGGTCGCAAGAGTCGGTCATGGGCTCGGGGAGCGAGATGGAGCTGGTTTGGCGCCAATACTTTTCGGGCAACGTGTTTCCGAGTTTTGGGCTGCATCCGGCTGTTGGCCGGTTGCTCGTTCCCGACGACGACCACGCCTCCGGGAGCGATTCCGCCGCGGTCCTGAGCTACGATTTCTGGACCCGCCGGTTTGCTGGCGATGCCAATGTCGGCGGCCAGGCCGTTCGTGTCAAGGGCAGCCGTTTTGTGATCGTAGGAGTCGCGCCGAAAGGTTTTACAGGCACCGAGCCCGGCCGACCGACCGACATCTTCCTGGCCGCGGTTCCGGGGCCCTCGATCGATCGCCCCGGCTGGCTGGATTTCCAAATCTGGGTGCGTCCGAAGGACGGCTTTTCGATGGAGCAGATTCGCCAGCCGCTGCAAGCCCTGTATAGCCGGCAGCAGCAGGACCGCGTGAAGAACTTACCCTCGGACACACCGCGAAGCATTGTCGATGCCTATTTGCACGAGAATGTTCTTCTGCTTCCCGCGGTTTCCGGGGCATCCGACATCCAGCGGGAGTATCGCGCGCCTTTGCCGATCGTGGCGCTGCTGATCGTGCTGGTCCTGCTGATAGCCTGCGCGAATGTCGGCAACCTGCTAACGGCTCAAGCCACTTCGCGCGCCAGAGAAATGGCGTTGCGCGTCTCGATTGGAGCCGGAAGGTGGCGCCTGATGCAACTGGCGCTGGTGGAAAGCGCTCTCCTGGCCGCCATCGCGTCGCTGCTGGGCACGTTGTTCACCTGGTGGATGGCGCCGCATACCACGTCGTTGCTTCACGTACCAGGGGACCCCGTGCGACTCGATCTCAGCGGCGGATGGAGGGGCGTAGCATTCGGTGCCGCTCTCACCGTGATGGTCACGCTTCTGTTCGGACTCGCGCCGACCCTGCAGGCATCCAGGATCCAGCCCATGACCACTCTTCGGGGCGGCGAAGAACGGCAGTCGCGGCCCCGTCTCATGAAAGCGCTGCTCACTGCCCAGATGGCCTTCTGCATCCTGGTGCTGTTTGTGGCCGGCCTCTTCGTTTCGACTTTCGAACGGCTGTCCCACCGCCCGCTGGGATTCTCGGCCGACCACGTACTGCTGATGGATGCGTCGGCTCCGGACGAACACGCGCTGCCCATCTGGATGCAGGTGGCCGACCGGCTTCACGCAATGCCGGGAGTCCGATCCGCGGCGATCTCCTTTTTCCCAATCCTGGGTGATCGCATGACCATGGATGTGCGGCTGCCGGGCCACCCGGTCGAGACCCGCGCACCTTATGCCCTCGATGTCTCGCCGGGCTTCTTCGAGACCATGAGCATCGGCCTGATGGATGGGCGCGATTTCCGGGTGAGCGACCTTCCTCCGCGACTCGGCGCTCAGTCTCAGCCGCTGCCGGGCGTCGGCATCGTGAACGAAGCTTTTGCTCGTGTCTACTTCGAAGGCCGCAACCCGGTAGGGCGGTATGTTGACGTGATGCAAAGCAAGGATGTCTCCGCTCCGATGGAAATCGTGGGTTACGTCCGCGACATTGCCTACCGCGACCTGCGCGACCCGTTCCGCCCGGCGTTTTTCATCCCCCTGGTTCGGAGATCATACAACACGATTCTGGTGAAGACCGCGGGGGACCCGCTGGCGATCGCCCCCCTGTTGCGCGGTGCGGTCCTGGATGCTCGCCCGGACTTCGCCGTGCGCAACATCCGGACGCAAAGCGTCTTTCTCGAATGGCAGGTCATGCGCGAGCGGCTGCTGGCCGCGCTTTCGTGGTTCTTCGGCAGTGTGGCTCTTCTGCTGGCGGCGATCGGGTTGTACGGGGTCTTGAACTATTCCGTCACGCAGCAGACCCGTGAAGTCGGCATCCGCATGGCACTCGGAGCTCGGCCCTTTCAGGTGGTGCGGCGGATTACAGCAGGCGCCTTCGCGATCGTACTTCTCGGCCTCTCGATCGGCCTGGCCGGAGGCGTAGCCTGCGGGCGCCTGACGGAAAGCCTTTTATTCGAGATCCACGCTACATCGCCCGAAGCTTTAACAGCACCGGTTCTGACGCTCTGCGTCGTGGCGCTGCTGGCAGCACTGTTTCCTGCCCTTCGAGCAGTCCGCATCGACCCCGCCGAAACATTGCGCTGCGAATAGACGGCGCAGAAATGCCGGTTCGACAATCCGCTCAACGGCCCTTGGCCATGGTCTTGCGCTTCGGGTTTTTCGCCGCCCAATTCTGCGGCGCGTGCAACTCCTCCGGCAGTCTCGTGAAGGCGTCGCCCTCCGTCTCGCTCAGCTGCTCTTCGGTCAAATCCTCCGCCGTCGAAAGGTCCGCACCGCAGATATTGGCGTGCGCCAGGTCGACTCCCATCAGCCGCGCACCTACCAGATTTGCACCGCTCAGATCGGCACGGCGCAGATCCGCACCCCGCAGATTGGCCAGCACCAAATCGACTTCACGCAATTGTGCCCCCGACAGGTTAGCCAACGGCAAATTCGCGCCGCGCATCACTGCGAAGGCCAGATCCGGCTTCACCTTGGGATTATCCGCGCGCCACCTGTTCCAGGCATCCACGTCGCGCATCAGCAGTTCAAAATGTTCCTTGTCCGCCATGTTGATCTATTGTAGCGTTCCTTGACGCCTTTGAGTGACCCGTGGCCTGCGCCACAGGTCTGCATTCGGCTGTCGATCATCTCCTGTCGGGCCGTTGCGCTCGTGCCTTCCCGAATGCTAACTTCAAGCCAAGGAACCCACGGGGAATAAGGTGACCGCCCTCAGCCCAGTCCAGACTCCCGCGCAGGAACCGATTGTCCATCCGGGCAAAGGCGTCACCCGGTGGGGAACTGCCCGCGAGGCTTTCAAAATCGCCGTCGAGTCATTGCGCGCCCACAAGCTGCGCTCCTTCCTCACGTTGCTGGGCGTGGTGGTTGCCACCAGCACCCTCATCGTCGTCATGTCCGTGGTCAACGGCATGAATCTCTACATCGCCGAGCACATCGCCAATCTGGGTACGCACACGTTTGTGCTGCATCAGTTCCTGTGGGCGCAGGGGTTCGACGAGTTCCTCAAGGCGCGCCGGCGTAATCAGCCGATCCGCCTGGAGGATTACGAGTTCTTGCGCGAAAATCTGCAAGGCTACCAGGAGATCGGCGCGATGACCAATCTTTCTCCCAATCCGCCGGCGCGTTACAAGACGCATCTCATCGACGAGATCACTCTGAATGCCGTAACTTCCAGCTTCGCAACCATTGGCCGCGAAAAGATCCGCACCGGCCGTTACATCAACGAGGCCGATTACCAGCACAACGCGCGCGTCTGCGTGATCGGCCAGGACCTGGTAGAGAAGCTCTTTGCCAATGTTGATCCCCTGGGCAAGGAGGTGTCGCTGGCGGGCCTTCCCTTCCGCATCGTGGGAGTGACTGAAAAGGTGGGCAGCACGTTCGGCCAGAGCGAGGATAACTTCGCTTTGGTGCCCCTTTCGACGTTTCGCACCATCTGGATCGGCCGTCCCGAACTTCTGGTCTTTATCAAAGCGCCGGACGGTCCGCACATGTCGGAACTGCAGGATGAGGTCCGGGTTCTGATGCGCGCGCGCCGGCATGTGCCATACAACGAACCGGACACTTTCGGCATCAATGCGTCGGACACGTTGATGGCGGTCTGGAAGGATCTCACGGGTACGATTTTTGCGGTCACCATCGGCCTGGTCGCGGTGTTTATGGTGGTGGGCGGGATTGTCGTCATGAACATCATGCTGGCCAGCGTTACCGAGCGCACCCAGGAGATCGGCATCCGCAAGTCGGTGGGTGCGACACGGCGCGACATCTTATGGCAGTTCGTAATCGAGAGCGGAGTGATCGCCACGACCGGCGGCCTGGCGGGCGTGCTGCTGTCGGTGCTGATCGCCTGGATCGTCAACATGGTCTTCACCGCTTCGATTCCCCTCAGCGCGATTGTTGTGGGGGTGACTCTCTCCGCGGCAGTGGGCCTGTTTTTCGGCATCTACCCCGCCACCAAGGCCGCTAAACTGGCGCCCATCGAAGCGCTCAGAAGCGAGACCTGAAATGGCCCGCGCCTACCGGCATCATGTTCGCGAGAATCTCCTGCTCGCGTTGGACACGCTGCACCGCCACAAGTTCCGCTCATTCCTGACGGTGCTCGGCGTGCTCATCGGCACCACCACGGTGATCGCCGTCACCTCGATCATCGCGGGACTGGACAAGCAACTCGTGGACGTGGCGGAACAGTTCGGCACCCGCACGTTGTGGGTGTACAAGCTGCAGATGGGCGCGCCGCACGCCTTGACGCGCGAGGAGCGCCTGCGCAAGCCCCTCAGCTACGAGGACGCCATGGCGATCAAAGCCGAGAGCCCCTCCACTGCGACCGTGTCGGTGGAGCTGTTCCGCGAAGTGGGCGACTTCGGCCTGCCGCCGGTCACTGCCCGTTACAAAGGCCAGGACATGCTCGATGCCCTCTTCGTCGGTGTGACGGCCGATCACCTGCGCCTGATCAACGCCACACTGGGGGAAGGCCGCTTCTTCACCGACACGGAGGACCAGCATCGCCGCGATGTCGCCGTCATCGGCAACGGGGTGCGCCAGCGATTCTTCGAGCATGCCGATCCGATCGGAAAGACTATTCTGGTGGATGGCCACAGCCTGGAAGTCATCGGCACCCTGACCAAGTTCAAGTCCTTCCTCGGCGATGATCAGAATGACAAGGGGATCCTGGTTCCTTATTTCACATTCCGGAAGATCTATCCCGAGGCGAAGGATCACTTCATCTGCGTGCTGGCGGACCAGGGGAAAATGGCGCAGGTGCAGGACGAGGTGACCGCCATCCTGCGGCGCCGCCGGCATGTGAAGGCATCGGAGCCGGACAACTTCGGCATTTCGAGCGCGGAGCAGATCATCGGCCAGTTCCGCGAGGTGATTTCGAGCATCGGCCTGGTCATGGTGGTGATCTCGTCCATCGGCCTGCTGGTGGGCGGCATCGGCGTGATGAACATCATGCTGGTTTCGGTGACCGAGCGCACCCGCGAGATCGGCGTGCGCAAGGCTGTTGGGGCGCGGCGCAGCGACATCACCTGGCAGTTCCTGCTCGAGGCCATGACCTTGACCGCATCGGGCGGCCTGATTGGAATCCTGATCGGCTGGCTGCTCAGCCTGGCGATTCGCACCTTTGTCCCGAGCCTGCCTTCCGCGGTGCCCCTGTGGTCGGTGGTCGCTGGTTTTACCGTCGCCACGAGTGTCGGACTGTTCTTCGGCCTGTGGCCGGCGATCAAGGCCGCGCGTCTGGATCCCATAGCCGCCTTGCGCTGCGAGTGAGTGCCGCGGCGCTAACCCCGGAGAGCATCGCAGATCTTTCCTGAGACAGTATCTGGAGATCGTGCTGCCCATGTTAAGGTACGGCCATGAAAGGTCAGATTCTGTCCCGGCGTACCAGAATCCTCATTTGGACTGCCGCAGCGGGTTCCATTCTTTTCAGTGTGGGACTCATGTGGGCCGAGCGAATGGTCGAGTTGGCGGAGCGCCGCGAGGCCACATCGGGAACGGATTTTCAAGTGGATATGTTGGTCCGCCACGTGCGGGCATTTCGTTATGCGGCCGCGCATCGCAACACGCGATGCTCCCTGCGGGATGCCTGGTCTCTATCTCCTCCGGTGGATGCCATCGTGGGCAGGAGGCAGTTGCGGAAGGCCTTTCAGATCGTGAAGCATGACGGCCCCTACGAACTGGTGGGCACGCCGTCCGGCGAATGGTGGATTCCGAATCGCGACATCGAGACCCTTGCCGAGACGCTTTGGGAGCAACAGTCGGACGTATACGAGGAATCGGACAGTGGCGTCGGGCGCGGCGACGTGGTGCTCGATTGCGGGGCCAATATCGGTATTTATACGAAGCACGCGCTGGATAAGGGGGCCAGTCTGGTAGTGGCCATCGAAATGGCGCCCGAGAGTCTCGAATGCCTGCGGCGGAACATGGCGAAAGAAGTCGCAGGCGGCCAGGTAATCGTGTATCCCAAAGGCGTGTGGAACCGGGATGACGAACTGCAATTGAGCGTTGGCCCGGACTATGCGTCCACGGCGTCCAGCGTGGCGCTCGATCGAGGCGGCCAGGGCCCCAAGGTTCCCCTGACCACCATCGACAAACTCGTCGCGGAATTGAAACTGCCGGCCGTGGATTTCATCAAGATGGACATCGAAGGCGCGGAGATGGAAGCGCTCCAGGGCGCGGTCGAGACCGTGCGGCGATTTCACCCCCGGATGGCGATCTCCGTCGAACACCGGCCCACCGACCCGGATCGCATACCGGAACTGGTCGCCCAACTCTGGCCGAGCTATGTATCGGCGTGCAACGCGTGTACCAACGTGAGAAACAGCATTCAGCCGGACGTTTTGTTCGCGCACAAACGGTAGGTTCGTCCGCGCTTCCATCAGATTCGCCCGGTCCGCAGTTAAACTGGGACATGTCTGTTCCCACCGATGAAGTCTGGAAGACGTCCGCCCTGGTGGCGGCATTCCTGAAGGGCGTTCGCGGGGCCATTCCGCTGGCGGGAGAGCAGATCGACGTCATGCTTCGACTGCTGGCGGCATCGGGTGTCCCGATCCGGCGGTTCCTGGATCTGGGCTGCGGCGACGGGATACTTTCGGCGGCGATTGTGGAGCGATTCCCGCAGGCCGAGGCGGTGCTCACGGATTTCTCCGCGCCGATGCTCGCCGCTGCCCGCGCCCGCTTCGAGCAGCTGAACACACCGGCCCGAATCGTCAACCTCGATTACGGCGTCGCGAATTGGACGGAATCGGTGAATGAGTTCGCGCCGTACGATGCCGTGGTCTCCGGCTACTCGATCCACCACCAGCCGGATGAGCGCAAGCGGGAGGTGTATGCCGAGATCTTCGCGTTGCTTCGTCCGGGCGGCACGTTCGTGAACGTGGAGCACGTTTCGTCGCCGAGCGAGTGGATCGAGTCGATACACGACGAGCTGTTCGTGGATCATCTGCATCGGGCCCATCCGGGCGCCAGCCGCGCGGAAGTAGCCGAGAAGTATTACTACCGCCCCGATAAAGCGGCGAATATCCTGGCGCCCGTTGAACTGCAATGTGAGTGGCTGCGCGGGATCGGATTCACGGACGTAGATTGCTACCTGAAGATTTTCGAGTTGGCCGTGTTCGGCGGCCGTCGGCCGGCTCTCGACGTCGTGGAAGATGCGTGAGCCTCCCATGTTGCGGCCCGGAGGCTCGTCCCTGCCGTCCCGGCACTGGTCCGTTCGGCCGCGACTTTGCCTTCAGCGGCGCACCTTTTTCCAAAGGGCGCGGCCCGGAAAGAAGAGCAGCGCAGCCCATGCCAGAATCACCGGGCCCGCGCTGAGGAGGAACTGCGCGACACCGAACAGGCTGCCGGCCAGGTTTTTCCAGCCATCCACCGCGGAGTTGCGCAACTCCAGGGACGCGCTGCGAGGCGCGACCTGCAGCCCCGCCCTGTACTCCTCCAGAATGGTGACATTCAGCGAAGCCAAGGACACGCGGTCTCCGAGGGTCTTGCGCTCCGCCACCATGCGTTCGATCTCGCCGCGTACCCGGTCCATCTCCTTTTCCACCTCAAGCACATCGGACAGCGTTCCGGTGCGCTGGCGAAGGATTTCGGTGAGGCGTTGCTCGGTGGCGCGGGCGCTCGAGAGGCGGGCCTCCAGGTCGATGACCTGTTGCGTGACCTCCTCACCACCTTGCGATTCGGACTCGACATGACCCAGCGGGCGCAGCCCGGCGATGGAGGATTGCAATTGGCCGGCGGGTATCCGCACGGCGGCCTGTAGGGTTCGGCCGGAGCCGGCGGGAGAGTTGACTGTCAATCGAGCGATATGTCCACCGCGACGCGCGAGGAGATCCTCCAGCGCGGAGCGGGCCTTATCGAAGTCGGGAGTCGATAGCGTCACCTGCGCGGTGTGGACGATGAGCGGCCCGTTTTCGTCGGGCGCGGTATCGGAAGGCCGGGACGGTAGAGCGGTATTGGGCGCCGCGGGGGTGGAGGCGGCGCTCCCTAACGGCCCTCGGCTGTATCTCGGCGTCATGAGCACCACGAACAGCATGCCAGCTCCGGCAAAACCGAACGCCCACTGCCATCGCCTCGACCGGCTCGTCTTCACGGGGACAGTCTGCGCCGTCTTCCTTGGCCCTTCGAGCGCCGCCAACAGATCCGCCCGCATCACGAGGTCCTTCGGATCCACCTGCCACGCCATCAACCGGCGCGACACGCCTTCGAGATCGGCGGCAACCGCCTGGCACTCGCGGCATCGCGACAGATGTTCCGCAGCCGCGGCGGAACGCGACAGGGGAAGTTCGCCGTCCAGGTAGGCCATCAGTTCCTCAGCTTCGATCGGATGACTAATGCTGCGCATTACCCGTTTCCTTTCCGGCCGGTTCCAGCAATCCGCGCAACGCCATCCGCGACCGGAACAGACGCGAGCGCACCGTGTTCACGGGAAGGCGGAGCAGGCTGGCGATCTCCAGGTAGCTGAGCTGTTCGTATTCGCGAAGCATGAGGATCTCGCGATCGGCCGGGGCGAGCCGCTCCAGCGCCTGCCGCACCCAAATGGCGCCATCGGAGGCCTCTTCCGCGGCCGGTTCGCGGGCGCCCTCCACCGGGGCGTTGCGAGCTTGTTTGCGCCGCTCCGCGGCCAGAAGCTTCAACGCGATGCCATACAGGTAGGTGCGGACCAACGCCCGCGGTTCGTAGCGCTCGGTGGCTCGGATCACCGCGAGGAAGGTCTCCTGCGTCAGATCCTCGGCCCGCTCGGCAATCGCGAGCCGGCGGCGGTAGAAGCCGTAAAGCGGCTCCCGGTAGCGTCCGAACAGCTCGTCGAACGCCTCACGGGAGCCGCGTTGAAACTCCAGCATCAAGGCTTCGTCGGTAATCATGGCCGCGAAGTTGCCCTCACATACCGGTAATGTCGCGAAGCGCCAAAAAGTTCCACGCCGAGGCGAGAATTCAGTGTGGCGCGGGCACTCGTGCCGACGCTTTTTGGCCGCCGCGAGCTCCTGTGCCCGCGAAAAGGTTTCGAGGCTCCTGCACCCACCACTCTCCTGGACCGAGACATCCGCCTCAACACGCCTCAAGAAGGTCATGTAGGGTGACATTGTCACATACGTAATTCCGCCGCTTTTTCTGGAACAAGCAAGCCAATCATGGCGTCTTCCTGGACATGGGCCTACTTTGGCGAGACATCCGGTCAGCCGTCCGGAGCCTGAGTCGTGACCGCGGTGTCGCGCTGCTTGCGATGGCTGCTTTGGCGGTCGGAATCGGCGCCACAACCGCCATCTTCAGCGTGATCGATAATGTCCTGCTGGAGCCGTTCCCGTACACCGACGCGCAGCGGTTAGTCACCATCGAAATTCACGATACCGGCCGCAGCGATCCCGGCGGTCGAAGCAGTTTCCGCGTCCAAGAGTTCCTGGACTACCGGTCGCAGAATCACGTGTTCGACCGCGTGATCGGCAACAGCAACGTCAACTTGCTGTACGACAATGGCGAAGGCACCGAGCAGTTCAACGGCGTGCTGGCGGTGCCGAACACCTTCGAGTTCCTGGGCATGCCGGCGCTCCTGGGGCGCGTGATGGGGCCCGCGGATTATCTGCCGGGAGCGCCTCCGGTCTTTGTGCTGCGCTACAAGGTCTGGGTCTCGCGCTTCAATTCCGACCCCAGCATTCTGGGCCGCACGTTCATCCTCAACGGCGTGCCGCGCACGCTGGTGGGCATCATGCCGCAGCGATTCGGCTGGGGCGCGGCCGACATGTGGATTCCCACCGCGCTCGATCCCGCCGAAGAAGTCGCGCCGGGACAGTTCCCGCAATACTTCTGGCTGCTGGGCCATCTGCGGCCCGGCGTCAGCATGCGAGTGGCGCAGGCTGATATCGACCTGGTCGCTCATCGCCTGGCTGGCCTCTATCCGAAGGAGTACCCCAAGCAGTTTACGATTCGCCTCGAGACCCTGGCGGACACCGTGGTGGGGCAGTTCCGCGTGATGCTGTTCATCGTGATGGGCGCGGTCAGTATGCTGCTTCTGATCGCGTGCGCCAACGTCGCTAACCTGCTGCTCGCCCGTGCCACCGCCCGTGAGAAGGAGATTGCCATCCGGGCCGCGATTGGCGCGGGCCGGTTGCGGATCGTGCGGCAGCTTCTGACCGAGAGCCTTCTGTTGGGCTTTTCGGGCGCGGCATTCGGCTGCCTGCTGGCGTGGGCCGGCATCAAAGGCCTGATCGCAATCGTGCCGCCGCAGATCATCCCGGCCGAGGCGGACATTCGGATCAATACGTCGGTCCTGCTGTTTGCTCTGACCACCGGGGTTGTCACCGCGCTCGTATTTGGCACCGTGCCCGCGTTGCACGCCTCCCGCCGCGACCTGAACCAGGCGCTGCGGGACGTCGGGAAAGGCGTCTCCGGCGGCTCCCGTCATCAAGGGCTCCGCAACGGTTTGATTGTCGCCGAGGTGGCGTTGTCGCTCGCGCTGCTCACCGGCGCGGGTCTGCTGATGCGCAGCTTCTTCGCGCTTCAGGAGACGCGGATTGGAGCCGATCCGTCTCACGTCCTGGCTGCCGCGTTGCCGATGCCTCCGGCGCGGTATAAGACCGCGGCGCAAATCCAGGGCTTCTTCCGCCCCTTGATCGAGCGCGTCAAAGCGACACCCGGAGTGGAGGACGCAGCGGAAGCGACTTCGCTGCCTCCTTTTGGCGGCTTTGTCACCAAGCTCGAGATTCCGGGCAAATCCGCCCCCGAAGACTGGCGCGCACAAGTGGAACTGTGCAGCGAAGGATACTTCGGTACCCTCCGCATCAAGCTGCTGCGCGGGCGGACGTTCAGCGAAGCGGAGGTCAACGACCGGCGTAAGCTGGCGGTGGTCAACCAAACCTTCGCAAAGAAATTCCTGGACGACAATTGGCAGGGCCAGCACGCCACTTTACCGGAACTCGGCACTTCCAATGTCCCGGACCCGATCAAAGACCCCACCTTCGAAATCATCGGCGTGGTGGCGGACGTGAAGAATCAGGGCTTGGACCGGCCCGTGCTCCCGGAGGTCTGGGTGCCGTACGACGTCATGGGGGGAGCCTTTCGCGCCATTGTGGTGCGGACCACGGGCGACCCGAAGCCGATGCTCAATACTCTGCGGCGCGCAATCTGGGCGGTGGATCGCAGCGTGGCGCTCGGTTTCAACGGCACGGACGAGGATTTCATCAATCAGTACGCCATGGCCCAGCCCCGGTTTGGCCTCTACCTGATTGCGATCTTCGCGGCGGCGGGCCTCATCCTGGTTCTGATCGGAGTCTACGGTGTGGTCGCCTATGCCGTGGCACGCCAACGCCATGAGATCGGCGTCCGCATGGCGCTGGGCGCCAGTACGGCGGCGGTTCTGCGCATGGTGCTCGGCCTGGGGCTGAAGTTGCTCCTGATGGGCGCGGGAATCGGGCTGCTCGCGAGTTACGGGCTCAGCCGCGCCCTGGCGAGCCAACTCTTCGGCATTACCGCGTTCGACCCGCTGACCGTCACGGGAGTGATCGTCCTGGTATTCGTTGCCGGCATCACGGCGTGCCTGCTGCCGGCCCGGTCCGCCACCCGAGTGGATCCTTTGATCGCGCTACGCTACGAGTAGTGGCGACGCGCCTGTACCAGATCCTGGACGAGATTGGGCTGCGCACCGCGGAGATCGCCGCGGCCCACGGCGACTGGCCGTGCCGCAAAGGGTGCGACGATTGTTGCCGGCACCTCGCGTCCGTACCGCGCATCACCGGGGGCGAATGGCGTTTGCTGGCGGGCGCGATGGAGGCCCTGCCCGCCGGCACGCGCGATTCCGTGCGGCAGCGCATCCGCGATTCGGCGCGCCAGTCGCGCCCGATCGTTTGCCCATTACTCGACTGTGACTCCGGAACGTGCCTGGTCTACGATGCCCGGCCGGCCGCCTGCCGCGCCTACGGATTCTACGCCGAGCGGGAGTACGTGCTCGGGTGCGGCCGGATCGAGTCGATTTCCCGGGAGTCGCCGGAGATCGTCTGGGGAAATCACCAGGCGCTGGAAGAGCGCATGAGTCAACCGGGCGCGTCCGCAGAATTATTCACGTGGCTGTAGGAGCAAAAGGCTTCAGGGTGTGCCAGGCTTGAGCCCTGCCGAGCGGCCCAGCGATTCTGCCTTCCGGATGACCCTTTCGCGCATTTCCCAGGCGTCGATCGCCTGCTGCGCCCCCTCGCACGCCATGGACGTGCTCAGGCGACGCTCCGCCACGTCGAAGGTCTCCTCGGCCTGCATCCGCGCGGAATGGGCCTTCTCTTCGGCATCCCTCAACTTCTGGATCGCCAGCTTGATCTCGGGATCGACGGCCTCCGCTTCCTCCCGCGCCTTCTCGTACTGGCGCTTCCCGCGCGCGTTGCCGTTCACCGCGGCCAGAGCCTCCAACTCCCGGTAGGCCAGTTTCAGGTCGTGGTTCCAGCCGGCCTTTACCCGCTTTTCGAAGTCCTCCAGGGCCTCCCAGGCCCGGTCGGCCGTGGTCCGCAACTTGCGTTTCTCCGTCAGCCAGCCCCAAACCGACCAATCAATGGCTTCTCGCATCAGGGCTTTGGCTTCCTCGACAGGGGGTAGCTTCTGCATAGCGCACATCCAATAAAGCCTCAGCATAACAGGCAGCGCTTTTTGGCGCTATCATGAATCGGATACCAAAGTATGAATTTCTCGGGTGAGCCTATCCGGGCGGGCGATATCATATGGACCGCCGGCCTCGCGGCGGTCATGCTTTCCTGCCTGTCGATCCCCACCGGGCTTCTCGCGCAGACGTTGAAGCCCGAAACGCAGCGTGAGTTCGACGCTTATGTTCAATCCGCCGAAGCGCGGATGAACGCCCGGAAGGAGTTCGTCCGGGCCGATTCCGATCCCGCCCTGCAAGCGCGGCTGGTGCGAGGCCAAAAGGTCGAGACCATCCCCGCGAACGGCGCCAACCCCCACGCCCTCACCGGTGCGCAACTGTACGACTGGGCGGGCGTGATCTTCATACCGGGCGCCAAGCTCGACCAGTTGATCCGCATGCTCCAGGATTACGACCACCGGCCGGAATATTTCAGCGAGACCATCGCGAGTTCCAAGCTGCTGTGCCGGACCGGCCAGGACCATTTCGGCTATACCATGCGCCTGAAGGAGCCCGCGGTCATCGACGTGGAGAGCGACGTGGTTTGGGAGCGTGTGGACGAACATCGCTGGCTCTGCCGCTCCTACTCCATCCATACGAAGGAAGCGGGCAAGGACCATGGATACCTGCGCCGCCTCTACTCCTATTGGCGTTTCGCCGAAACGACCGGCGGCGTGCACGTGGACGCCGAAACCATCACCCTGAGCGACGTGTTCGGCTCCATGGCGCGGACCTTCGGGTCGATGCTGCTGGGAATCAATCCGGAGAAGTCGCTCAAGCACTCGCTGATCTCGATGCGCGAGTCGGTCCTCAAGCCCGGATTGCAGATTCCGAGTCTTCCCGCGGTGCCGGAGTGCGCCGCGCAGCATCCCGGGACCGGCACCGAGGCGCGCTAGCCGGAAGCGGGGCGCCATGCCGGAAACACAGTTCGACTTCGATTTCATCGTGATCGGCTCGGGTTTCGGAGGCAGCGTGGCAGCGCACCGGCTCACCGAAAAGGGCTACCGCGTGGCGGTGATGGAGATGGGCCGCAGATGGACGCCCGAAAATCTGCCGAACACCAACTGGAAGATCTGGCGTTGGATCTGGAGGCCCCGGCTGGCCCTGCGGGGCTTCTTCAACCTCGAGCCTTTCCGCCACGTTGTGATCCTGCACGGATGCGCGGTGGGCGGCGGCTCCATCACTTACGGCGCCACCCTGCAGGCGCCCAGAGATTCCGTCTGGGAGAACGGCTCGTGGGCCGGCTTGGCGGACTGGAAGACCGAGATTCGCCCGCATTTCGAGACCGCCGCCCGGATGCTGGGAGTCGTCGAGAACCGCATCCTCGGGCCATCGGATCACATTCTGCGCCAGACCGCGGAGGCCGTCGGAGTCGGCCACACGTTCTATCGGAACCGGGTGGCCCTTCTCCAGCCGCCGGAGGGCCAGCCGGGCGGCGAAACCTGTGCGGATCCGTTCTTCGGAGGCGAGGGCCCCGAGCGGAAAACCTGCATCGGCTGCGGTGGTTGCATGATGGGCTGCCGTTACCAGGCCAAAAATACGCTCGACCAGAACTACCTGTACCTTGCGGAAAAGCATGGCGCGAGGGTGTTCGCGGAAACCCGTGTGGTGGATGTCGCGCCGCTCAACGGGCAGCGCGACGGCAGCGAGGGCTACGAGGTGCGGACCGAAAAGTCCACGACGTGGGTCCGCCGCAAGCCCGCACGGTTCACCTGCCGCGCAGTCGTGGTCGCAGGCTCGGCGCTGGGCACCATGGACCTGTTGTTTCGGCTGAAACAGAAGGGCTCGCTGCCGGCGATCAGCGGACAACTCGGCAAGCGGGTGCGCACCAATGCAGAGTCACTGATCGGCGTGCGCGTCCCAGGGAGCCGCGAGGATCTCTCCCAGGGGATCGCGATCGGGTCGGGAATCTATCTCGACCACAACACCCACGTCGAGGCAGTGCGCTACCCCGCGGGGTCCGATGCCATGGGCATGCTGGCCACGCCTCTCACCGGCGGCGCCCCGGGAGGCTTGCGCCTGCTGCTCTGGTTGTCGACCACCTGCCGTGCCTTGCTCCGCCATCCGATCCGCACGGTGCGGTGCCTGCACCCCTTCGGCTTTGCGCGCGAGGCGATCATCCTTCTGTGCATGCAGCCGCTCGAAGGCGATATCGAAATGCGGCTCGGGCGGCCGTGGTTCTGGCCGTTCCACAGAATGCTCATGACGCGCGGAAAGTCCGTTCCAGCCTTCATCCCGCAGGCCAACGACTTCGCGGAAAAGATCGCGGCACTCGCGGGAGGCACCGCGATGAGCATGATCACGGAGGTGCTGTTCAACGTTCCCTCGACTGCCCACATCATGGGCGGCTGCCCGATGGCGGATTCGCCCGAGCAGGGAGTGGTGGACCATCGCGGGCGGGTGTTCGGATACCGGAACCTGTACGTCTGTGATGGTTCCGTGCTGTCGGCGAATCTGGGAGTGAATCCGAGCCTGACGATCTGCGCGGTAACCGAGCGCGCCATGAGCTTCATTCCGCCCAAGGTGTGTTAGGATCGGCTCTCAGAAAGCCGAAACTATGACCTTCCAGGACCGTCTTTCCTTCACGCGGCGGTCGTTCGCGTCGATAGCCGGCGCCGGCGTTCTCAGCCGGGTTCCCGTGCCCGGCCAGACTACCGCGCCAGCGGATTCCGTACCCGGGGCGCGTGTCTACAGTGTCCGCGACTTTGGGGCCAAGGGCGATGGGCAGACCCTCGATACCGCGGCCGTGCAGTCCGCAATCGATGCCTGCGCGCGGGATCGAGGCGGTACTGTGCTGGTCCCGGCGGGCGATTTTGTGGTCGGCACCCTGGAACTCAAAAGCAACGTCACCCTGCATCTCTCGGCATCGGGCCGTTTACTGGGCAGCGCCACCCCGGAGCACTACAGCGCCGGAAAAGGAGTTCCGCCCGGCAATGGCAACGTTGTGCTGCTCTATGCCGTGGACGCCGACAACGTGACCGTCGAGGGCCGCGGCGTGATCGATGGGCACGGGGACAAGTTCTATACCGGAAAAGGAGACAATACCGGACCTGGCGGCAACCGGGCCGAAGGATATTTCTTGCGCCCGCATTTGGCGGTCTTCTACCGCTGCCGGAACCTGCTGGTGCGCGACGTCTTTCTCACGCGCAGCGCCTACCACTGCATGCGCATCCTGGAGTGCCGCTACGTGCACCTGGACGGCGTCAGGATCTACAATCGCGTCAACCTGAACAACGACGGGTTCCACATCAACAGCTCGCAATACGTGAACATCGCCAACTGCAACGTCGCGTGCCAGGATGACGCTTGCGCGCTTTTCGGGAGCAACCGCTTCGTCACCGTCACCAACTGCACATTCAGTACGCGCTGGTCGATCTTCCGGTTCGGCGGCGGCGAGGCGGAAAACATCGCGGTCTCCAACTGCGTCATCTACGAAACCTACGGGTGCGTGATCAAGATGCGCTGTGGGGCGGGCTCGCGAATTGAAAACGTGTCGTTCTCCAACCTGGTGATGAACGACGTGACCGGCCCGATCTCGGTCGGTCTGGACTCCACGGTTCGGCGGCCGCCCACCGGGGGCGCGTCACCGCCGCCCGCATCGGCCAATCCTCGCCCCAAGGGCATTGTTCGGAACCTGATGTTCAACGGCATCCGCGCTACGGTCGTATCCGAGGGGCGGCAATATGCGGACATGCCGTTCCGCAACAATTTCCGCCCCGGCGAGACGCGTACCTGCATCACTCTCAATGGTGTCGGCGGCGAGTTTCTGGAAGGCATCACGTTCCAGGATGTCCACGTGACCTACGGAGGGGGCGGCACCGCGGAAGAAGCAGCCCGCCGGGACGTCCCCGCGATGGCGGGCGAGTACTTCGAGTTGGGCACCCTGCCCGCCTACGGCCTGTACGCTCGTGGCGTGCGCGGCCTCTCGATGAGCAACGTGCGCTTCGAGGTAACCGCGCCCGACCTGCGTCCGGCAATGGTCTTCGACCGCGTTCTGGATGCCACCGTGTCCGCTTTCAGCGCGCAAGGCAATCCGAAGGCCGATTCCCTCCTCCGATTCAGCGGCTCGCGAGACATTCTCCTGACGGGCTGCCGCCTGCTCACGCCGGCGGCTGTGTTTTTGCAGATCGAGGGAGCGGAAACTCAGGGAATCGTGGTCGATGGCGGCGACCTTTCGAAGGCTGCCAGGCCCCTGGCGCTGGCCGGCGGTGCAGACAGCAAGGCGGTCAAACTGCGGGAGTGATCTGGACGCGCCCCTCCACGGCGGAGGAACGAGTGCCGGATGCCCGCGCGACTGTTCGGGGGCGCCTCGCGTGACGGGATGCGGACAGACGTCACTTTCCGACGACGCGGCATCGCGGCAAACCGTTCCATTTCAGCATGCTCCGGAATGGCTGCGGCCATGCTAGGGATAAGCAGCGAAGAAGGGAATCGCCATGCATTCCGGGCCCTGGTTCCCGGAGAACGGCCGACGAGTAACCAATGATTCCGAATTTCAGCCAGGCGCATGCCGCGGAACGCCGGCGCAAGGCCGCGTGATGCCCGGCAAATGGAGGTCCATATGAACGACACATTGACAGCAGGCGAAGTCCGTCTGGTTCGCACATCAGACGCTTATTGGCGGGTTACCTTTGACTTCCCGCCCCTGAATATCTTTGGGCCGGCCAACATTCCCCAGTTTGGAAGAGGCGGTTTCCGCGATCGAGACCGACGGCCGCGTCAAGGTCGTGGTGTTCGATAGCGCTGTGGAGGGGTTTTTCATCACGCACTACGACTTCCTTGCGAAGCCGGAAGAGTCGGCGAAGTTCGGCGTGGGACCGACCGGCTTGCAGCCTCTGCCGGATATGCTGGTGCGGCTGAGCCGCGCGCCGGTCGTCTCCATCGCGCTGATTCGCGGCCGCGCCACGGGCGTCGGCAGTGAGCTTGCGCTGGCCTGCGACATGCGTTTTGCCAGCCGGCAAAAGGCCATCCTGTCGCAGTGGGAAGTGGGGGCGGGGCTGGTTCCCGGCGGCGGACCCATGGCCCGATTGCCGCGTTTAATCGGCCGCGGAAGAGCCCTGGAAGTATTGTTGGGCGCCGATGACATCGGTGGCGATCTGGCAGAGCTGTATGGCTATGTCAATCGCGCGTTGCCGGATGAAGAGCTGGATGGCTTCGTGGACCGGCTTGCCCGGCGCATCGCGACCTTCGACAAACAGGCTATCGCCGATACCAAGCGCCTGGTAAACATCGCGAGCCTTCCGCCCGACTCCGAAATCGAGCCGGAATGGGGAGCGTTTCTGGGCTCCCTGGGCCGGCCGGCCTCTCAGGCACGGTTGAAAAAGCTGTTCGAACGCGGGTTTCACCGGCCGGGGGAGGTGGAGAACCGTCTGGGACACTACGTGGGACAGATCGGAGAATAGGTTCCACCGGCGCGGGAGCGCGCGGGGCCTTCTTGCTTCCGGTGCTAAAATACTTCCGTGGCACCGAATGAGGTGTACTCACGCGCGGATGTCCGGCGTAAGTTTGGCCTCTCCGAGCGCCAGCTTAAGAGCTGGGAGAGACAGGAGTTCATCCCTCCCGCGGAAACGTACACCTTCTCCGATCTGATTGCGCTTCAGACCCTGATCAAGCTCCGCGAGGGCCGGATTCAGGCGCGGCAGATCGGGCGGGCCCTGGTTTCGCTTCGCCAGAAGCTGGAGTGGGTCAAGCACCCTCTTTCCGAGCTTCGGATCGTCTCCGACGGAAAGAAAATCGCGGTGCATGTGGCCGGCCAGAAGATGGAAGCCATCACCGGGCAGATCCTGTTCGATTTCGATGCCGCCGATCTGGGGAGCGTCAAGAGCTTCCCCGAACGAAAACACGCCGCCAACCGCACTCGCGAGTCCGAGCTGTGGTTTCAAAAGGGGCTTGAACTCGAGGAGACCGGGGCGCCCGTGGAAATGGCCGTCGAGGCTTATCTGAAGGTGCTGGAGCTGAACCCTTCCGCGGCCGGTGCGCTGGTGAATCTCGGGACCATTTACTACCGGCAGCGCAAGTTCGCCGAGGCCGAACGGTATTATCAACTGGCGATTGACGCGGACCCCACCTACCCGCTGGCACAATTCAATCTCGGAAACCTGTATGACGAACAGGGCCGGGTGGCCGAGGCTCTCCAGTTTTACCGCTGCGCGCTGACCCTGAATCCGAATTACGCGGACGCCCATTTCAACCTCGCGCTGCTCTGCGAGCGGACCAATGACAATCTCAAGGCCGTCCACCACTGGAAGGCTTATCTGAAGCTGGATGGTTCCGGGCAGTGGGCCGAGATTGCCCGCCGGCAACTGGAACGTCTGCGCCAGTTGACCCTGATTCACTCGCGATGATGGCGGCCCCGGGATTTCTCGCGGAACTGCACGAGACCGATGCGGAACGACCGCGATGAGTCCGCGAAGGGGAGGGATAAGCAGTATTGCACATCCGGGAAGTGCCGGCTGTGGTCGGCGCCCGCGATCACCGACGGCATCGAGAGGGTGACTCCCGGCGGCAGCAGAGGCTTCAGGTTGCCGGCGATCATGTTGGCGATCTCGCCGAGACCATCATGAACATCCGCGATAGAGACCGGAGAGGCCATGGGCATGAGGCCGCCCGCCCATCGGACCGCCTGCGCGGTGGAGCATTCCCAGGATCAAAGCTCCGTGCCATGTTCCGGCATAATGCACGGCGGCCGTCAGCGGCGACTCGAAGCGCGGCGGTGTTTCCGCTACAGGCCAGGCGCAGGTCCGCAGCATGGTTTGGCACTCGTTTTCTACCACGGCTGCCGCAGAGGTGCGTAAAGCGTCATCAGATGAGATTAAGGGGCTCACAGTTTTCCTCCGGAAGGCGCCTGGTAAGACCGCCGCGCCTACGATCATACGCCGCAGGAATGTCTCGTCGAGATTGAAGGTCGTCTCACTCGCTCCGAGGAGGAGAAGGCCCCCGGGCGCCAGGCGGCTTGGGATGCCCGACAGGATCCTCTTCCTGGTGGCCACGTCGAAATAGATCAGGACATTGCGTAGAGGATCAGATCGAAAGGCGGCAAGGCGCCCAGATTCTGACGCAAGTCCAGGTTCGTGCAGCGCACCATCCGCCGGACATTGTCCTTGATTCGCCAGTCGAGGCCGACCCGTTGGAAATGCTTGATGAGAAGCGCGGCGGGCAATCCGCGATTTCACTTCGATCTGCAGATAGGTTCCCGCGGCCGCCCGATCGAGGATCTGCGTCGAGATGTCGGTGCCGATGATCTCGATGCTCCAATCGCCCAGTCCCGCTTCGAGCAGCGTCATTGCCACGCTGTACAGCTCCTGTCCCGAGGAGCAC
Organism: Bryobacteraceae bacterium; assembly: GCA_035501495.1. Lineage (GTDB taxonomy): Bacteria > Acidobacteriota > Terriglobia > Bryobacterales > Bryobacteraceae > JAIQFL01. The sequence goes on from DATJWB010000013.1 coordinate 37,040, forward strand.
GCCGCGGACCAGATGCGCAGAGCCTTGGTCGAGGACCGGGCTTTCACCAGCTCCGGAATCAGCTCCTTGCGAAGCGCGTCGAAGACCGCCGGGTCGCGGTAGAACAGGGTCTCGTGGGTGGTCATGCTCTCCACAATCCGGCGGCGCAGCGACTCGGGAGGGGCCTTCCGCAGCCGATCGCACAACTGGTCGAGAGAAGACAAGTGCTCTTCCGCCAACACGGGCTGCAGCCGCGATTTCAGCAGGTAGAGTTTGTCGGCGCCGAGTTCGATACCCGATTCGCGATGCACGTAGGCCGTGAGAAACGAGTAGTTCTCGGAAGTCAGCCCGTCGCTTTGCCCGGGAATTGTTCTTTGCGTTGCCATGCGTTTTACCCCGCGAGGCGAACCAGTTCGGCGCCAATTGCTTCGAGCGGCAGGATCTGGTCCGCGAGCCCAGCTTCCGCCACGGCTCCAGGCGTGCCCCACACGACGCTGGTCGCGCGATCCTGCGCGATGCTGTAACCGGCTGCGGCTTTTACGGCTTCGGTTCCCTTGAGGCCGTCCGAACCCATGCCGGTCAGAACCACCGAGAGCACCGCACCTCGATACGTTTCCGCAGCGGAGCGGAACAGGACGTCCACCGATGGCCGGCAGGAATTCTCCTGTGGTCCCTGATCGAGCGCTGCCGTCGCTCGCGACCCAGAGCGGCGGACCCGCAGATGATAATCGCCTCGGGCGACGATCACGCGACCGGGCGTGATTTCCATGGCGTCCTCGGCTTCCACGACTCTCAGCGATCCGTTCGTACTCAGTCGGTCGGCCAACAGACGGGTGAACGTAGGGGGCATGTGCTGCACCACCATGACCGGAACGGGGAAAGACGCGGGCAGGTCAGGAATCACTGGCGAGCGCATTGGGGCCGCCGGTAGAAACGCCGATAATCACGGCGCGCGGCTTGAGACATCCCGCGCTTTGCCGCCGGGATTCGAACCGGTGCGGCCTTCCCGTCCGCCAGCCCTGCGGTTGCGAAGAACTGGCGTATTTTCGGGAGCAGCTCGGCGCGCAGGCTGGCCAGGGACTCATCGAGTTTGCCGCCGTTCGAAGCCTTGGCGACGTAGTCGTCGGCGCCGAGCGACAGAGCTTCCAGAGTGGCCGCGGCACCCCGCGTGGTCAGGGTGCTGAACATTACCGTGCGCAGCCGTGGATAGCCTTTGCGAATGTGCCGCAGGACGGTGAGGCCATCCATTTGCGGCATTTCAATCTGGAGCGCTTCGCGCAGGAGGTGGCGGATTACCACCGAATCGTCCACGATCAGCACGCGGACTTTCCCTCCGGTGGCAGTGGTGCCACGCGGCGTCAGTGATGGCGCAGCGGTCATTGGATCGCTCCGAGGAGGCGCAGCTTGTCCTCCACAACGTCGCGCGTGAACGGCTTCATGATGTATTCGTTCGTGCCGGCTTCGATGGCCGCGCCGACCTGCTCGATTTCCGTCTCGGTAGTCACCATCATGAGCCGCCCGCCTTTCCACGCCTGATCATCCATCTCGCAGTCCAGTGTTCTCGTAACGCCGTTCAGCCATGCTGACCGTCAAGCATTCATATCGGCGTCTCCGCGCGAGTTCTGTAGTATGGTTGGCCGAAAGAGTACAAATCTCCGCAGCGGCTGGCACACGGATTGCAAAATACGGAATGCGAAGAGCACTGGTGCTGTGGGAATCAGCGTGCAATTGGAGATGACACCTCAGAAGGTACCTGCGACTGCCGAACAAGTCTCCCGGCCTGTCGGCGAGATGGAAGAACGGGTCTACGCGTACGATTGGAGCAGGACGCCAATCGGCGCGCATGAAACCTGGTCCCCGGCGCTCCGAACCGTAGTTCGCGTGCTGCTCGCCAGCCGTTTTCCACAACTCCTCTGGTGGGGCCCGGAATATGTTTCCATCTATAACGATGCCTATCGTCCGATTCTGGGCGGCAAACATCCTTGGGGTTTGGGACAACCGGTCCGCCAATGCTGGTCGGAGATCTGGAGCGTTCTGAAGCCGCTGATCGACACACCTTTCCGGGGCGGCCCCGCGACCTGGATGGATGACCTCGAGCTCGAAATACGGCGGTCTGGTTTCACGGAGGAGACTCATTTCACAGTTGCCTACAGCCCGGTCCCCGACGACAGCGCCCCCGGTGGCATCGGCGGTGTGCTGGCTACTGTGCATGAAATTACAGAGAAAGTGGTCGGCGAGCGGCGGACCATTGTTCTGCGGGAATTGGGGACACGCGTGGCCGAAGCCAAGACGGCTGAAGAGGCCTGTAGAGTGGCTGCCGCCAGCTTAGCTCGTCACTCCAAGGATGTACCATTTGCTCTCTTCTACGTTATGGACCTGGACGGCCGGCAGGCGCACCTGGCGGCCTCATCGGGTTTCCACGGTGAGGACCGGGGTCCATCCGTCATCCATCTCGAGGCCGACCCCGGGGACACGCCCGTTTGGCCTCTGGCAGCCGCTCGCCAAACCGGACGGATGCAATTGGTGGAGAACCCGTCGCCGATCTTGAGAGCAATTCCCCACGGACCGTGGGCCGATCCGACGTCTGCCGCTGCGGTCGTACCCATCCGGTCCTCGGCAGCCCATCGGTTCTCGGGATATCTGGTGGCGGGTCTGAGTTCCCGCCTGAAGTTCGACGAATCCTACCGGAGCTTTTTGGAACTGGCCACTTCCCAGGTCGCCAGTGCGGTCGCCAACGCCAGGGCATACGAGGAGGAACGGCGGCGCACCGAAGTGCTGGCCGGGATTGACCGTGCAAAAACTGCCTTCTTTTCCAACGTGAGCCACGAATTCCGGACGCCCCTGACGCTCATACTCGGACCCCTCGAAGCGATCCTGGCGAAGAACGATCCAGGGCCGGAAGACCGCGGACAGATCGTGATGGCGCATCGCAACGGCATGCGCCTGATGAAGCTCGTGAACTCGCTGCTCGATTTCGCCCGCCTCGAAGCGGGACGCGCGAAAGCGGAGTTCGTGCCGGTGGACCTGCCGGCGCTTACCTGCGACATTGCCTCGAGCTTCCGCTCAGTCCTGGAGGCCGCCGGACTGGCGTTAGTGGTTGACTGTCCCGCTCTGCCGCAGCCGGTTTACGTAGACCGCGAGATGTGGGAGAAGATTGTTCTGAACCTCCTGTCGAACGCGTTCAAGTTCACCTTCGTGGGACGGATCACGGTGCGCCTGAGGGCTTCGGGCGATCAGGCAAGTCTTTCGGTCGAAGACACGGGCACCGGAATCCCGGAAAAGGAACTTCCCCATATCTTCGAACGGTTTCACCGGGTAGAAGCCGCCAGGGGGCGAATCTACGAAGGTTCCGGGATCGGCCTCGCGCTTGTTCAGGAGATGGTGAAACTGCATGGAGGAACCATCACGGCGGAGAGCCGTCCGGGGTATGGCACGGTCGTTTCCGTGGCCGTCCCCTTGGGGTGCGGTCATCTTCCCGACGAGCAGGTCTCCACAAGCGCACTTCCAGACAATACGACTGTCCGCAGGGAGGCATTCGCCGGCGAAGCGCTCTCCTGGCTGGCACATCCTTCGGACGATTCCGGGCGTCCACGGGCCGGAGAGTCGTCGGCCGCGCACCCGCGCGTACTCCTGGCGGACGACAACGCGGATATGCGGGACCACATCTCGCGGATCCTCGGCAATGGATACGAGGTAACCGCGGTCGGGGATGGCATGGCAGCGCTTCAGGCGGCACAAGAAAAAGTGCCGGACATCGTTCTTGCCGATGTGATGATGCCCGTTCTCGACGGCTTTGGACTTCTCCGGGAGGTGCGTGCCGACCCGCGCTTGCGGGAAGTGCCGGTGCTGCTGGTCTCTGCCCGCGCCGGTGAAGAGGCGCGCACCGAGGGCATCGAAGCGGGCGCTGACGATTACATCGTCAAGCCCTTTAGCGCAAGGGAACTGGTGGCGCGCGTTGAGGGCACCTTGAACCTGCAGCGCGTACGGCGCGAAAGCGTTCAGGAGATCGCGCGCTCGGAGGCGCGCTTCCGCGCTTTCGTCACGGCCACATCGGATGTCATTTACCGGATGAGTTCCGACTGGCGAGAAATGCGCCTGCTGCACGGCAAGGATTTCATCGCCGATACGGAACGCCCCAGCCGCACGTGGCTGGAGGAATACATTCACCCGGACGATCGCGCCCAAGTCCTTTCGGCAATCCGGGCGGCGATTCGGGACAAGACGGTTTTCCAGTTGGAGCACCAGGTTATCCGGGTGGACGGCTCGCGCGGCTGGACCTTCTCTCGCGCCGTTCCGCTGCTGAACGAGCACGGCGAAATCGTCGAATGGTTCGGCGCGGCGCGCGACATCACCGCCCAAAAGGCGGCGGAACAGGAGATTCGCGATGCCGCCGAACGCCTGCGCTTCATGGCGGAGTCCATGCCGCAGAAAATCTTTACAGCCGCGGCTGCCGGCGAGGTCACATACTTCAACCGCCAGTGGATGGATTTCACCGGGTTGTCGTTCGAACAGATTCGCGGCTGGGGATGGACCCAGTTCATCCATCCCGATGACGTGAAGGAGAACGTACGGGTGTGGCGTGCTGCCCTGGCTTCGGGTGAACCTTTCCAGTTCACGCACCGCTTCCGCAGGGCGGACGGCGAGTACCGGTGGCATCTGAGCCGCGCCTTGCCGATGCGAGGCGCCGACGGAAAAATCACCATGTGGATCGGCTCCAGCACCGAGATCCACGATCAGAAGCGGATCGAAGAGGAACTTCGCCGCGCCAACCAGGACCTGGAACAGTTTGCCTATTCCGCGAGCCACGATCTTCAAGAGCCTCTCCGCGGCATCAAGATCTTCAGCGAACTGCTCGAAGGGCGCTACCGGTCGAAGCTGGAGGGCCGGGCGGTGGAATTCCTCGACAATGTACGGCAGAGCGCGCTTCGTATGGAACAACTGCTGCAAGACCTGCTGACTTACACTCAGGTTGCCAAATTCGAGCCGCCCAGCAAGCTGGCCAGCGCACAAGAGGCTCTTCAGGCGGCCCTGGTGAGCCTGTCCAGCGCCATATCGGAGGCTGGAGCGAAGGTCGAGGCGGACTCCCTGCCGTTCCTGCCCGTTAACCCGGCGCATCTCCAGCAACTGTTTCAGAACCTCGTCGGCAACGCGGTCAAATACAGGCGGCGCGGGGTTCCGATCGAAGCCCGTGTTACGGCCCGCCGTCAAGGGGACGAGTGGCTCCTGGCGGTCCGTGATAACGGGATTGGCATTGAGCCCGAGTATAAGGAGACGATCTTTGGCTTATTCAAGCGATTGCACTCCGCAGACCAGTATTCCGGCACCGGTATGGGTTTGGCGATCTGTCAGCGGATTGTCGAACGCTATCATGGCCGCATCTGGGTCGAATCGGAGCCCGGCAAGGGATCAACCTTCTTCTTCACCCTCCCCGCCGGACCCACCGCTTCCCATGCGGGCGCGGATTCTGGTAGTGGAGGACAGCAAGAGTGATTTGTTCCTGATCCGTGAAGCGCTGGAGACGGCTCAGATCGATGCCGAGGTCCACGTGGTGCAGGACGGCCATGCCGCCATGCTCTTTATCGATGAAGCGGAACAGGACTCGGCCGCCCCGCGCCTGGATCTGGTGCTTTTGGATTTGAACCTTCCGAAGAAAAGCGGGAGCGAGGTTCTGCAACACTTGCGTAAGAGTGGCAGGCTTCACGATGCGCCGGTGCTGGTGGTATCTACCGCCGAGATGGTCAAAGAGCGCTCCGCCCTTACGGAACTCGCAATCTCCGGATATTTCAGGAAGCCGTCCGAGTATACCGAGTTCATGAAGCTCGGAATGATGGTCAAGGGGGTTCTTCAGCGGGGCTGCGTTTGAGGTCTCAAACTCCGCCACGGCCGTCAGACGGCGGTAAAATGGAATCGGGTATGGACAAGGGACGGCATCCGAAGGTCGTCCGAACGTGGATGACCGGTAAACTCAGGAAAGCGGTATCAGCTTTGTGGCGCAAGCCTCAGGTGCCCCACAAGCCAGAGCCTCACAACAAGACCTAGTGCGGTTCTTCTCAACATCAGTCCAAGAAGTCTGATACTCTGAAATCCAGAAAGGCGTCGTTCATGGAGCCATTCCGCTTTCACGTATTCGTGTGCGACCAACAGAAACCCGAAGGTCTGCCCTGCTGTTCCGCCCGTGGCTCCGGCCGGGTGATCGATGCTTTGCGGCGCGAAATCGTGGCGCGGAAATTGGATGACGAAGTGCAAATCACCACCTGCGGCTCGCTGGGACTCTGCGAGCACGGGCCGAACCTGGTGGTCTATCCCGAAGGCACCTGGTATTCGGGAGTAACTCCGGAGGACGTGGCCGAAATCGTCGAGTCGCATTTCCAGAAGCACGTGCCGGTGGAGCGTCTGACGAGGACAAACACCTCCGATTTGAAGGCGGAGATCGTGACCAACCGCGACAGAATGCGCCAGGCACTTCGCGCACGAGACGCCGCGGGGATGCTCCCCGATGACCTGAACGACCGGATTCGCGGATTTCAGGAGAGCCGTGTCGTCCTGACGGCGCTCGAACTCGACGTCTTTACGGCCGTTGGCGAGGGCGCCGGCGCCGAGGCCGTGGCAAACAGGGTCGGAGCCAACCCGCGCGCCACGGAATTGCTGTTGAACGCCTTGACCGCCATGGGCCTCCTGGCGAAGAGCGAGGGCGTGTTTCGAAACGGCCCGGCGGCCCGGCGCTATTTCTGTGCGGCATCGCCGGACAACGCCCGCCCCGGCCTGCTGCACACGGCCCATCTGTGGTCTCGATGGTCGAACCTGACGGATAGTGTCCGTGCGGGCACTGCGGTGGCGTATGAGGGAATCGCCGACCGCGGCGAGGATTGGACGCAAGCATTCATCGCCGCCATGCACCGGAATGCCAGCGAGCGAGCGCCCCTTGTGGTACGGGCTGTCGATGCGGCGGGAGTGCGGCGGATGTTGGACGTCGGCGGAGGTTCGGGAGCATATTCGATCGCGTTTGCCAAAACCCATCCCGGATTGCTCTCCGATATCCTGGATCTCGCGACGGTGGGGCCGATTGCGCAGAAGCACATCCAGGAGGCGGGGGTCGCGGATCGCGTCTCCGTCCGCGCGGGCGATCTGCGCGTCGACTCTCTGGGGCAGAACTACGACCTCGTGTTTCTTTCGGCAATCTGCCACATGCTCAGCGCCGGGGAGAATGGGGATCTGCTCCGAAGATGCCGCGACGCATTGGCCCCGGGCGGGAGGATCGTGATTCAGGATTTCATCCTCGAACCGGACAAGACATCGCCGAAATTCGGCGCGCTGTTCGCACTGAACATGCTGGTGGGCACCGCCGGCGGGAGCAGTTACAGCGCGGTGGAATACGCCGAGTGGCTGAAGGGCGCGGCTTTCGCGGACGTGCGGCATGTACGCCTGCCGGGTCCGACGGGCCTGATGATCGCGACACGGTGCTGACCCCGCGCGCCAGGTTCAAGCCTGCCCCGCTACTCCTGCCGGAGCGCCACCAACGGGTCCACGCGAGTCGCGCGGCGCGCGGGAATATAGCATGCCAGCGCCGCGAATCCGCCCAGGACAATGGCTGCCGCGGCAAACGAGAGCGGATCGAGGGGCCGGACTTCGAAGAGCAACTTGCTCATGAGCCGCGTGAGACCGGCGGCCGCGAGCGATCCGGCCGCGATTCCCGCTCCCGTAAGGACAGAGCCATGCCGGAACACCATCCGCAGCGCGGCTCCCGGCGACGCGCCTAAGGCCATTCGCAGGCCGATCTCCTGGGTCCGCTGTGTCACCGCCTGCGACACCGTTCCATAGATTCCGACGCCCGCCAGCAGGAGTGCCGCCGTCGCAAAACCCGTGAGCAGCAGCATGACGAAGCGCCTTTGGGCGGCCGATCGGTCCACGAGGTCTTGCATCTGGAAAACGTTGTACGCCGGAACGCCGGCGCTCACCGACCGCACTCTCGCGCTCAGCATACCGATCACTGGAGCGGGATCGGAAGCCGTGCGGATCACCAGGATCGGGTTTCCCAACGGGTTAAGCGCATAAGGACGGTAGACTTCGGGGCGCGGGCCGGTGTCGAGACCTACGTGCCGCACATCGCCGACGACACCCAAAACCGTAATCCAGGGAGCACGCTCCGGAGGCGTACCGAGTTTCACGCGTTTGCCGACGGGGTCCTCGCCGGGCCAGAACTTACGGGCTGCGGTCTCGTTGATCAGGATTGCGGCGGCCGGGTTGGCATCATCGTGCTCGTCAAACAGGCGTCCGGCGCGCAGAGGAATGCCCATGGTCGCGAAGTAGTCTGGAGTGGCGACGCGGTACTCGACGTCGTACCCGGGCTCTCCCGGGAGGTACTTACCCTCGACGAACAGCCAGACGCCGAGATTCGATCCGAGCAATGGAAGACGGCTCACCGCGCCGACGCTCTGAACGCCGGGCACTTCGGCGAGCGAGTCCCGCATGGTCCGCAGGAGCGCGGTGCGCCGTTCGGGAGTCTGCGCGCCTGGGGGTATCATCGTCGTAATGGTGACGAGGTTGGCGGGGCGGAAGCCGGGATCGACATTCAGGAGGCGCTCGAAGCTGCGAATCAGCAAACCCGCGCCCACCATCAGCACCAGCGCTGCTGCCACCTGCACCACCACCAGCACAGAGCGGAGCCGATGGTGCCCGGCCGTCAGGCCTCTGCCCGATGCCCGCAGGGCGGACTCGATATCGGCCCGCACCATCCGCCATGCCGGCGGCAAGCCTGCCAGCAGCGTGGACAGCAAGACCGCCAGCGATGTGAAGAGCAGCGCCCGGCCATCGAGCGCCACCTCTGCGCCATGTACCAGTGTCGCCGGAGCGGTACGAAGGAGCAATCGCAGAGCACCGTAAGCTACGCCGAGTCCCGTAATCCCGCCTGCGACCGCGAGGACGAAACCTTCGGTCAGTAGTTGGCGCAGCAGTTGAAAGCGCGAGGCTCCCATGGCGGTTCGAATGGAGATCTCACGAAGCCTCGCGGACGCCCGGGCCAACAATAGATTCGCCACATTGGCGCAGGCCATCAGGAGCACGAAGCCCACGGTCGAGAGCAGCAGCATCATCGCCCCGCGGAAGCGTCCAGTCACCTGCACGCTCAGGGGCTGAGCGCTGTAGACGAATCCGCGATTGGTGTCCGGGTATCGCTCCGCAAGGCGCGTCCCAATTCGCCGGATTTCCTCCTCGCTTTGCTCCAGCGAGACGCCCGGCTTCATCCGGCCGGCCACCTTGAGAAAGCGCAGGCCGCGCACGGAGCCTGCGAGCGGGTTCGCGGACAAGGGGAACCAGGCGTCGATCTCCGATGCCGTACCGGCCAGCGGCTCGCCCGCATAGCGGAAGCCGGCTGGCAGCACACCGATCACGTTGTAGACGCCCCCGTCCAGGCTGACGCTGGTGCCCAAAACATTGCGGTCGCCGCCGAAGCGGCGCTGCCACAGCGAGTGCGACAATATCACCACATTGGAGGGGCGCGCCCGCCGATCCTCCTCGGGCAGAAACGTGCGTCCGATCTCGGCGCTCACCCCCAGCATGGGGAACAGATCGGCCGAGACGTACAGTGTCTCGAGGCGTTCGGCGTCTCCGCGGCCGGTCAGGATCACGCTCCAGACTGGCGAGAGCGCAGCCATCGTAGCGAACGTGGACGACTGGTCGCGGATATCGAAGAAATCGAGGGCCGACGTCCAGGCTTCGATTTCCGGTTGCTGCGCCTTGCGGGTCTCGATGGCTGCCAGGCGGGACGGCTGCGGGTAGGGCAAACTGCGGAGCGCTACGGCGTCCACCATCGTGAAGATGGCGGTATTGCCGCCGATGCCAAAAGCCAGGGTGGCTACCGCAATGGCTCCGAATCCCGGGTTGCGCGCAAAGAAGCGGGCCGCGTAATGAACGTCGCGGATGGCGTCCGAAAAGAGGCCGGGAGGGCTCCCACGGGGCGCTTCGGCGCCGCGCTCGGCGGCGTTGATCTCGCGGGCCAGGGCCGCCCAATCGGCGATCTGGCCTTCGGCGCGGCTGGCTGCTTCCGCTTCGGAGACGCCGGCGGCCAGAGCCTCGCTGTAAGCCTGATCGAGCTGCAGTGCCAACTCCTCGACGATGCCATTCTCGCGATGCGGCCCCACTGCGAGCGGCGGCAGATGACCGCGCACGTAATCGCGCCAGTCATGCATGGCTGAACCCCGTGAGGTGGTTCAGGGCGGCGACAAACTCGCGCCAGGTGCGGCGATGGGCGGCCAGTGCGCGCCGGCCCGCGGGAGTCAGCCGATAAAACCGGCGGCGCCGCTCGCCGGCCTTCTCCACCCAGCGGCCCTCCACCAGCAGCTTCCGCTCCAGCCGGTAGAGCAGCGGATACAACGACGCCACATGAAACTGGAGCTTGCTTTTCGATTGGGATTCGATCAGTTTTGCCAGTTCGTATCCGTGGCGGGAACGTGCTTCGAGCAGCGCGAGAACGATCATCTCCGCGCTGCCCTTTTGCAGGTCGCGGGCCGCAATATCAGTATTCCCCATATCTGGGGATTATACATATGGCGCACGTATATATCAAATAGAGAGGAAGGGTGATGGCGCAAGAACCAACGCTTGCGCCACCGATTCAACTTACCGCTGCGGAACCACGGCATAGGTTCGGTCCCAGGCGGGCATGGTGCCGATCGGGTCGCCCGAGATCACGATTTCCACGCGGCGATTCTCTTCGCGTCCGGATGCCGTGGCATTCGAGACGACGGGACGGCTCGCGCCCAGGCCCCTGGTGGACATGGCGTTCACCGGGATGCCGGCGCGCGCCAGTTCCTCGCGGACTGCGGCCGCTCGCTCGTAAGAGAATTCCTCGGCGCGCGAATCGCTCATGGCGTTATCCGTATGGCCCTCGACCGCGACATACAATCCGGGATTCGCGGAAACCACGGCCGCGACGCGCATCAGGCTGCCGTAGACCACGGGGCTCAAGGCCGAGCCGCGGAAATCCGTATCGGGAAGAGTGATCACCAGCCCGCGGGGTGTATCGAGAGTGGGGAGCGTTGAGTTGAGCTGCTGTTGGACCCTTTGCCGGAGCTCGAGTCTCTGGGGATCGGGAACGGCAGCCTGCGTCTCGATTGCAGGCTGAGTCTGGATGGCCGGCTGAGTCTGTGCCACGGCAGGTTGCGGAGGCGGCGGTGGCGGCACCGCTGAGGCGGCGGCCGCTTGAGCCTCGGCTTGCTGCCGGTACGAGCGCTCCTGCTCCAGTTGCGTGCGGTCGGCGGACGACTGGCTGCGCGCCGCCTGGAGATCAGCTTCGGCCTTCGCTCTCAACTCCTGCTCGCGCGCGAGCTGCGCTTGTGTTTGCGAGAGTTGGTCATCGCGCTGCCGCCTTTCGGCAATCGCACGGGCATCCTCGGCGGTCTGTGCGGCCTGGCGGGCCGCGGTCACCACGGTATTGCGATCGGCGCGCCGCAACTGCATCTCTTGCGCGTTGCGATACTGAGCCTCGGCCTTGTTGAAAACATCGGGCGCATACCGGTCAGCACCCAAAGACCTGGCAATCTGCACGGCATTCTGTGCCTGATATAGTTCCAGCAGCGCTTCATAGCGATCCATCGGCAGCTTTTCGCCCTCCACCACGTTGTTCTTCAGGTCCGCGGGAACGTTGTAGGTATACTCGCCGCGCGGCAGAAGCTCGTATCGCGCCTGGATCTGCTGGATGCCGCCCACCGTCTCCGGACGAACCTCGTTCTCCAATACCACCACATCGCTGGGAAGCCGTACGGCGGAATACGGTTCGGCCGTCACGAGCAGGCCGAAAGTCTGCAGGTCGGTAGTGACATGCAAATGGGCGTGGTCCGAACTGCCGGGCAGCACCTCTCCCAGATTCTTGGCGTGGCCTTCCGGAGTGATCGCCCACAGGACATAGGTCAGATACTCGGACCCGAACCGTCCGGGCGCTTCCAGATGATCGAACCGGGCGTCGATGTCGATGCGTCCCGCTTTGGATTCGACGATCGCTTCACCTTTCGCCTTGGGCAGCAGGACGGTGCCTCGGAAATCGATCGGCGTCGGGCCGCTGCGATAGCGATAATTCACCGCTTTTACCGTGCGCTCGACCACCGTTACACGGTAAATTGGAACGCTCTGATGGTCGGCGGGTGCGGTTTGACACCAGATGGCCGGCGCCAGAATGAGGCCTAGACCAGTGACCAGAGCCAAGTTGCGCGTCATCTTTGAACCTCCCTCGGGTTGTGTAGGGAGCAACTTATTTGCCACAGCGGCCTCGGGAAAATCGCAGGCACTCATATGAGGCCCTGGTGAACGCCTTCATCCCAGGTGGAAAGAGTAAGCGACCCTGCCGGATTCGCACGGCTGAACACTCGGCGAACGTCCGTTCTGCAGGTTGGCGGCTTCCGTCCGACGAACAACCTGTCGGCATCGAATTTCGGAAGGAAGCCGCTGGCCGGTCCGGAGGAACGGTGGCCCGCCTGGAAAGGCAAGCCGCTGCTCTTCGTCTGCCAGTTGAACCTGGCGGGCGCGCCGGCCGTACCCCCGCTGCTCGAGGACGTCAAGCTGATCACCTTTTTCGTCGCGCCGCAGACCGGGCCGCGCCACCAGGAGAACGGAAAAGATTGGTGCCTGCGGACCTACAAATCGCTGTTCGACCTGGCGCCGCTCGCCCCGCCGGGCGATGCCGGGCGCCTCGAACGTGGTTTCGAATGCCGCTGGGAGGAACGCGCGGATTACCCAACCCGCGACGATCCCGAGATTCCGTTCCCCGACGACCTCGAGCCCGGTCCGGATTTCGAGAATGTCCGGCGCACGAAGGTCGGAGGCTACCCCAGCCGCATTCAGTCGGAATTGTGGTGGGAGCATCAGGATCACCCGGCCAAGCCCCAGTTCTGCTGGCAGATCGATAGCGAGAAGAAGGTTGGGCTGGCCTGGGGCGATGGCGGAATGATCTACATCGCCCGCGGCACCGCCCCCGGCTGCACGGACCGCTGGTTCCTCGATTGGCAGACTTACTGAGGAAAGATCTTCCAGCCTGGTTCACACCTCTGAATACTCGTATTGAGCCACAGGAACGCATTGACACGGACGCCCTTCCCCAGTAGGCTGCCCCACAGGCTCCAGAACAAGACAAGGACTCGGGGAGGTTCGCAAGGTTAGCGAGCGCCACCTCCTTGCGCTGCTACGGGACGCTTCTGTTCGCTTCCGCCGTCTCCGCACAGACCACCGGGCGACTGTCTCAGGCACCGTAACAGACCCATCGGGAGGCCACGTGGTTGGGGCCGTGGTCAAAGCTACGAACACCGCCACGGTTTTCGCCGGTCGATGGTTGCCGACGTGGAACTCGCGGTGGGGTCGCAGACCAACGTCAATGTGACGCTGGACCTCGGACAGACCACCGAGACCGTTGAGGTGAAGGCCGCCTCAACCGAGGTGAACGCCACCACGGCCTCGGTAGGAAGCGTCGTGGAGGCGCGCCGGATCCTGGACCTTCCGCTGGTGGGCCGCAATGCTCGCGATCTGGTGGCTACGCAGGCCCGGGTGGTGATCAATGGCACAGAAGGGGTCAACATCAATGGCAGCCAGACAGGCGCCATCAATCACACCACCGACGGCATCAACACCCAGAACAATAGCCTGAACGGCCCATTCAATGCGATGGTGGCCAATACCGTGAGTATCGACCGCGTGGAGGAGTTTCGCGTGGCCACCTCGCCCGCCGATGCCGAGTACGGCCGCGGCTCGGGGGCAGATCCAACTGATTACTCACGGCGGTACCAAATCAATATTGAGGCAGAGCCTGGGAAGAGTTGCGCAACACCGATCTGAACGCGAACGACTGGTTCAACAACGCGCCGGCCTGAATCCCATCACACATCAGCCGCAGGCGACCGGCAATGTCCTGGTGCGCAATCCAATCACCCTGCGCCTCGGCGGCTCTTTCAAACGCAACAAAGCGTTTTTCAATGGGGGCACAGGAGTTCGAGGCGGCCAAAAGCGTCCCGAAGAGTCGGGACACGGCAGGCCTGAGGGCCTGCGCCACGGCGCGCTTCAATCAGGTGTTGACAGCCTTTCCAGTTTCGTGGTAAATCTGATCAACCGATCCCTAAGATTCGCTCTGTCGTGCGAGTCCTTCCGTTTTCCTCGATTCCGTCCCCTGTCGGACATCAAGCCAGGTAAGCGCTGAGCGTCAGGCGTGGCTTGTCTCGCGGCGCATCCAGCGCGTTCGCAGAAAGGGGTGACAGGAGTGTTCAACGCTATCGGAGTAACTGTTTGTCGCGGTGTGCGCGCGAGGGATTTATTCGCGGGTATGCTGATCGTGCTGGTTTCGAGTCTTGCGCCCACGGTGTCCGGGCAGTCGACATTCGGGGAATTCGTGGGGACAGTTCACGATCCCGCCGGCGCTGTGGTGTCGTCGTGCATTGTGAAGGTGCGGAATGTAGGCACGTCGGCATCGCGTTCGACGCTGACCGATGGCTTCGGCGGCTATACAGTGGCCAACCTCGAACCGGGGGATTACGAGATTTCGATGATGGCACCTGGGTTCGAGCCGGTGAAGTTTCCAGCGATCACCCTGATGGCGCGCCAGACGGTGCGTCAGGATGCGAACCTCTCGCTGGCCACGCAATCGCAAAGCGTGAACGTGAGTGCGGCCATGGAAGCGCCGATCAACACCGATGTTTCCAATATCGCGGAGACGAAAATCGGACGCGAGCTTACGGATCTTCCGGTGGCCATCTACTCGCGGGCGAGCGGATCCACCAGCGCCATCACGACGCTGACGACACAACCAGGCGTGGAGACGGATGCCAGCGGGAATCTCTCGGTTGCGGGCGCCAAGCCGAGCCTGCTGACGTCCAGCCTGGATGGCATCAGCACCGTGAGTCCGAAAGGGGCGGCGCCGATCAGCGAGTTGTTTCCGTCGTTCGACTCCATCGCGGAGATTCGCGTCAGCGAGATCAACAACACGGCGGAATTCGGCGGGGTCAGCGACATCACCACGATCTCCAAGAGCGGCACCAATACGTTTCACGGCGGACTCTACGAGAACAACCAAACGTCCGCCCTGGATGCGCGCAACACGTTCGCGGCGACCGTTCCCAAGCTGACGATGAACGATTTCGGAGTCTTTGTGGGCGGCCCGGTGATGGTCCCGAAGGTGTATCGAGGCAAGGATCGTACCTTTTTCTTCGCCAGCTACGAAGGACTGCGGCGGCCGAACCAGGCCATCGTGATCGACAGCGTTCCCACCGCTGCGATGCGGAGCGGCGATCTCTCCGTGTACCTGCCGAAGACGGTGGTGAAAGATCCACTGGCGTCTGGGACGCCGTTCCCCAACAATCTCATCCCCGCCAGCCGGATTTCGCCGCTGTCCGCGGGAGTGCTGCAATACTTCTTCCCACTGCCGAATTATGGGGCAGCGAATGCAATCACCAACAACTACGAGACTGCGTTTCCGACGCCCATCGGCAGCAATCAGGGCGACCTGCGGCTGGATCAGAACATCACGTCTAAACAGACTGTTTTCGCCCGAGTAACCTACAAACGGCGCGAGACCATCAGCGCCCCGACGGGATCGGTAAACCTCGGCGGAGGCGACGCACTGGAGAACGATTACGGCCTCACGGTGGCGCACAACTACCTCATCACCTCACATCTGATTAATGAGGCACGCGCGGGCTACACCGGCGTCAATACCGGCACGAATTACCCGTATACGGCGGCCGGCATTCAGCAGGCGCTCGGTTTGCAGCTCGCGGGTCCGCCGCCACCCGGCGCGGCGGCGCCGAGTTTCTCGATTACGGGCTTCACCGGGACCACCGGGGGCACAACCTCCATCTCGCGGACCAACACGCGGCAGATTCTCGACAACCTCACCTGGACGCATGGCCGGCACACCGTCAAGGTCGGCGGCGATTACCGGCACCTCACAGGGCTCTATACCAACGTCTTTGCGAGCAGCCGCATGGGATCGTACTCGTTCAACAACTCGGTGACCAGCGGGTTGATCGGAAGCCCGCTCGGTGCATTTTTGCTGGGCATACCGGACAGTTCGGGTATGGCCACGGTTCTCAATCCCGACACCGATGGATATGCGAATCACTACGCGGCGTACGTGCAGGATGACTGGAAAGTCACGGAGCGCCTGACGGTGAACTTCGGCTTGCGCTACGAATATCATCCGGCGTTCCGCGACCATTACAACAACACCGCGAATTTCCTGCTCGACTCCAATTCGATCCAGAACGGCACGCCCGTCCATGGCGCGGTCGTAATCCCCGACGCGGCTGTCAAACTGATCAATCCGGCTTTTACCGAGTCAATAGCTCCCACTCCGATCCTGACGGCGAGCCAGGCGGGGATGCCGCAGAGCCTGCGTTACTCGGAGAAGTTCGACTTTGCGCCGCGCATCGGTTTCGCCTGGCGGCTGAGCAACAAGACCGTGATCCGGGGCGGATACGGCAAATACATCGAAGCCGAGCTGGGTGCCCTGATCAATGCCGCCTGGGCGGTGGAGGCGAGCGACGTGGCCAAGTTCACGAACCAGATCGTCAACGGGAAACCACTCTACAGCTTTCCGTATGCACTGCCTGCGGACCTGGCGCAGCCCGGATCGCAAGTGTTCGACCTGGCGGGCGACATCCATTACAAAGATCCTTACGTGCAGCAATGGAACGTCACTGTGGAGCGCGACCTGGGCTTTCAAACCGGCCTGCGTGTATCCTATGACGGAAGCCACGGCACGAACCTGGGTGTGACGACAAACCCGGACCAGGTGCCGGCGAATACGGTGGGCTTTGCGGCGGCGGCGAAGGCGGCGCCCTACCCGCTGCTGGCCCAGATCGTGTACCTGACAAATGCGGCCCGCAGCAACTACAATGCGATTACGGTTGCTTTGAACAAACGCATGTCGAGGGGACTGCAATTCCAGGTGAGCTATAACCACGCCAAGAATCTGTCCAACGGCGGCGGTTACGCGCCGAGCGGATTTGCGGGCGAGGGTGGCGGGACGTTGAGCGATCCATCCAATCCGAACCTGGACTACGGCAACGTGGCGTACACGCGTCGCGACCGGTTCGAAACCACGTTTCTCTACAACCTGCCGTTCGGGCACGCGCAGAACCGCGTGGTCAGGCAACTGGCGGGCGGATGGGAATTGGCGGGCGTACTGCTCTTCCAGAGCGGCCCGTTTCTTACCGTGGTGGCGAGCGGCGCCGACCCATCGGGCACGAACTTTCCGAATTTGCAGGGCAGCGGCCGCACGGACATTCTGAGCGGGGTGGCGTTGTATCCGGCGAAGCAGACGCCGGCCCAGTGGCTGAATGCGGGGGCGTTTGCGGTGCCGGCGAACAATATCGGCCGCTTCGGCAACGAACCGGTGGGCGCGGTGAACGGGCCGGGAACGCAGGCGGTGTCGCTCTCGTTGTTCCGCTCTATCGCTTTCACAGAGCGCCTCCGGCTGCGCTTCGGGGTCGCTGCGGCGAACGCCTTGAATCATCCGAACTACGGGAATCCAGGCTTGACGCTGAACACGTCCACGTTCGGCACGATTACAACCTTGCAGTCAGCGGAGGGCGCCGGCCCACGCCAGGTGCAATTGACCGGGCGGATTACGTTCTGACGGAGAGAAGGGGAGACTAAAGAGCAAATGGCCAATAATGTCCGGCACGAGACCAGCGCCTCGAGGTACCTGGCCGCGATTCTGGTTGTGGGCGCGGCCTTCACGCCGCTTTCGACATACGCGCAAGGCCGGGGCGGCGGCCGCGGAGGCGGCCGTGCGGGCGTTGCGGCGCAGAATCTCGAGGAGGGCATTCCGGTAACGGACGAACTGACCATCAGTAAGTGCTCGAGCTGCCACGCCAAGGACGACAAGGGCAACCTGACGCGCATTTCGTGGATCCGAACCACCCCCGAAGGGTGGGAGGAGGCCATCAAGCGCATGGTTCGTTTGAACGGGATGACGCTGGAGCCGGTCGAAGCAAAAGCCATTCTCAAATACCTCAGCAACTCGCACGGGCTGGCGCCGGAAGAGGCCAAGCCCGTGATGTACATGGCGGAGCATCGCACGCAGGACGAGGCGATTCCGAACGAGTCGCTACGCGCCACGTGCAACAACTGCCATGCGCTGGGGCGGGTGTTCCAGTGGCACCGGACCCGGGCCGATTGGGCGCTGCTGGCGGATATGCACTCGGCTTTGTATCCGCAGGCGGAGGCGGCATTCCGGCGAAACGGCGCGGGGCGCGGAGGGGCCACGGCTCAGGCCGCGGGCGGCAGAGGCGGCAGGGGCGGCGGTGCGGCGGCGACGGGCGGCGATGCTGCCGCAGCGCCGGCGAATGGCGCGGGGGTGTCGCTGGATGCCACGCTCGACTTCCTGGCTGCGAATTATCCGCTCCATACTCCGGAGTGGGCTGCGTGGCGGGCTCGCATGCGGGCGCCGAGGCTTACCGGCCGCTGGCTGGTCACCGCTCACGTTGCGGGACATGGCAGATACTACGGCGACCTGACCATCGCGCAAGGCGCGGCCCCGGACGAGTTCACCACCACCGTAAAGCTGCAGCCGGTGAGCGGCGGACCGGCGATCACGCGGTCGGGCACCGGGCTGGTGTACACAGGATTTGCTTGGAGGGGCCGCTCGCACGGCGCTTCTCTGGCGGCCAACGCCGTTCCAGACGACCCGAATCGGGAGATGCGCGAGGCTATCTGGTTCTCGCCGGACCAGACCTGGGGAGAGGGCCGCTGGTTTTGGGGCGAGTACCAGGAATTCGGGTTCGACGTGAAGTTGAAGCGGGTGACTCCGGAGCCCACGCTCCTGACACTCGACCGGCTGGCCGTCAAGACCGGCTCAACCGCGCTGCGTCTGCGGGTAATTGGTAATAACCTGCCGGCACAGATGGCTCCCGCGGACCTGGATTTCGGGTCGGGACTTACGGTGAAGTCGATCGTGTCGCACAACGCCGGCGAAATCATCGTTAGCGTGGATGTTGCGAAAGATGCGGTGCCGGGGAAACGCGACCTGGTGATTGGAAACGCGGTACTGGAAGGGGCGATCGCGGTTTTCGACAAGGTGGATTACATCAAAGTACTGCCCGAAGCATCGATGGCGCGCCTGGGCGGCGACGAAAAGTCGGTGCACCCACGGGGATATCAGCAACTGGAAGCAGTGGCGTTTCAGCGCGGGGAAGACGGCAAGTTGCATACCGGCGACGATATCGAACTCGGGCCGGTGGAGGTGACGTGGTCGGTTGAGGAGTTCTACTCGGTGTTCGGGGACGACGATAAGGAGTTTGTCGGGACCCTGAACAGCAATGGCCTGTTTACGCCCAATCTCGATGGCCCCAATCCTCAGCGTAAATTCAGCAGGAACAACTACGGCGACATCTGGGTGGTGGCCACGGCGAAAAACGAGAAGGACAAGGACGGCAAGCCGCTGGTTGGTAAGTCGTACCTGGTGGTGACTGTGCCGACTTACATCCGCTGGGACCAGCCGGAGGTGTCCAAGTGACCGCAACTCAGGCCCGGACGTATCGTCTGGGTGAGTTTCACCGCTTCGAGGCAGCCGGCGAGCAGTTTCTGTACCTGGTGCCGGCGGGAGCGATCTTCCAGCTCGAGACCCCGGCGGCAACGGTCGTCAGCCTGCTCTCCGAGGGGCCGCTCAGTCACGACGCGTTGACGGACAACCTTTTACAGCGCGATTTCTCCCGGAGCGATGCGCGCGAATTGGTGGACGAACTGTTCCGCGCCAGGGTATTGATGACGGAGGGAATGAAGACGGAGCCGGTGGAGGCGCCTCCCGCGGATTTCCCGCTGCAAAGCCTGGTGATGAATCTGACGAACCAGTGCAATTTGTCGTGCGCCTATTGCTACGAATTCGGCGAGGACAAGGTGGCGACGCCCGAAGGCAAGCCCAAATTCATGGATGCGGAAACCGCGAAGGATTCGGTGGATTTTTTGCTGGAGCAGGCGGCTGGCCGCAAGTCGCTGCACATCACCTTTTTCGGCGGCGAGACCCTGATGAATTTCCCGGTGCTCCAGCAGGTGGTGGCGTACGCGAATGCACGGGCCGCGGAACAGGACACCCACATCGACTTCAGCCTGACCACCAACGCTACCCTGCTCACGCCCGCGATCATCGAATTCCTCTCCGGGAACCGCATCGGTGTGACCGTCAGCATGGACGGTCCGGCCGAATTGCACGATAAGCTGCGAGTGTTCTCCAACGGCCGCGGGAGTTACGATGTGATCGAGCCGCGCGTCCGTGCCCTGATTCGGAACCACAGGACACGTCCCATCACGGCCCGCGTCACTCTTACCAACGGCGCGTCAGACGTGATCCGAATCTACCGGCATCTGAAGCACGACCTGGGCTTCCACGAGGTGGGGTTCGCGCCCGTAACGACCTCGCCCAACCGGCTGTACGCCATCAACGAACCCGGCATGGATGGCGTGCTGCGGCAGTTCCATATACTGGCTGACGAGTACCTGGAATACGCGCTGCGAGGGGAGTTGCACGGCTTCTCGAATGTCAGCGATACCATCGCGGAGCTGTATCAGGGCGTGAACAAATCGCACCCGTGCGGCGCGGCGCTAGGCTTGCTGGGAGTGGGCCCGTCGGGCGACATCGCGCCCTGCCATCGCTTTGTCGATTCGGATACGCACGCGATGGGGAACATTGCGATGGGGATCGACCGGGAGAAGCAGGCCGATTTCCTGCGGCGCGGCCACATCGGAAACAAGTACGATTGTCATACCTGCTGGGCGCGCCCGCTGTGCGCTGGCGGATGTCATCATGAAGCGTTTGTACGTTACGGAGATACCGGCCATCCCAACCTCCATTATTGCGATTGGATCCGGGAGTGGACCGATACCTGTTTGCGGATTTTTGGGGAGATCAGCGCCCGGAATCCCGAATTCCTGGAGCAGTTCGCGGAGAGGAAGGCACTCAATTGAAATACCTGAAAGCGATCAATAAGAAGGCTCGCCGCATCGACGAGATACTCACGTCGATGGAAGACGATGTGACGGCACTGCAAAACCCGCAGCAGGGGCAACGTCCGCACGTTCCCATGGGATGCTCGCTGGCGTTTTCGCCGGGATGGGAGGTGGATGCCGCGGGCGGCACGGCGGGACTCTGTCAGCCGGTAGAGCGCGACATCTACGATTGCTATGTGACGTGCTTCTGGCCGGCCCAGGTCCCCGACCATCTGAACAACTATCCGGATTGGGCGAGCAAGTGCGCCGCTGCCACCAAAGACTGGCGTAATCTCGACCTGGTGTTTCCATAGGACAGAGGGCAACCATGAGAAAACTGATCGCGCTCGGAGTGTTCCTCTGCGCCGCGGCACGCGGAGGCACGCTCTTCTGCGGCGCATATCCGTATTGGGTGCTGGTGATCGACGAGGCCCAGGGAAAGGTGGTGGATCGCATCCGAATGGAAACCGGCCTGCCCACCAGCGTGCGGCTTTCGCACGACCGCAAGACCCTCTACGTCACCACGAACGACCATAGCGGCGTGGAAGTGATCGACGTGGCCACCCACAAGGTGCTGAGCCACTTTGTACTGAACGACGCCACGCATCGATATCGCTTCAATGGCGGCGCGCCCGATCCGCAGGGCAAGCAGCTTTACAGCATCACCACGCAGATCACCAAGCTGTCGGACCGGTATGAGATTGGCAAACCGAAGTACACGATCATCGATCTGGATCAGCAGAAGATCACCAAGACCGTAGACCAGCCCACCGCCGACGCCAACGGGGGCGGGGAAGGCGGCGCAGGGGGAGGCGGAGGGTTCGGTGGATTCGGCGGTGGCGGCGGTGGCGGCGGCCGTGGGGGCGGCGCGTTTGAAGTTTCGCCCGACGGCAAGTATCTCTACCAGTTCGGCTCGTCGATCACGGTATTGAAGTCGGAAGACTTCAGCTTCGTCGAGCGCATCGAACTGGCTCAGCCCGACGCGCCGGCCATGGAGAACCTGGGGCTCGGGGGGATGATCGAGGCGATCAGCCAGCCGGGACAGCGTGTTTCGCTCTTCAACTTCTCCGACCCCATCGTGCACAATCGGGTTTTTGGACTGGCGCGTTTCGACCTGAATACGCGGAAGTTCGACTTTACGCCGATCGGCCCGGCTCCGGCCGGCATGGGCGGCTTGCACGTGACGCCCGACAAGAAGGCGGCCTACACGGTCATCACGAATGGCAGCGGCGGAAACAAGCGCTGCGAGTTTTGGGCCCTCGATCTGGCCACCAGCCGCGTCACCCGAACCGGCGAAGTGCCCTGCCGGTCACGATACAGCTTCGGGCTATCGGCCAACGGCACCAAGCTCTATATCTACGGCGCGGGCTTCGAAATCGAAGTCTACGATGCCACGACCTTCCAGAAGGAAGCCACGTGGGATCTGGGGAACGATATGACGGGCGGCGGCATGGCCGTGATCCCGTGACGATCCGGCTGGCCGGCATTATCGCGTGTGCCGCCGCACTCGCGCAGACGAATCCGGATGCCGCCGCCCGCCATGCGCTCGACCTTTTGCTATCGGAGAAGTACGCGGAACTCAGCGCCACGGCGGCTCCCTCGGCACGGCAGACGCTGACGCCCGAGTTCCTGCGCGATCGTGCCGGGGCGGAAGTGAAGAGCTTCGGCAAGCCGGGCCGCATCGGCACCGCGGCGGTCGCCAGGGACGGCCGGAATACGCTGGTCAGCATTCCCGTGCAGTTCGCGCGGGGGATCGTCAACGTACAGTTCACGCTCAATGAGGCGGGCCAACTGGCCGGCCTGTTCTTCCGCCCCGCGGACGCACCGTTGCCGCCAGTGTGGCGAAGGCCCGCGTACAGCCGGCCGGATTCGTTCCGCGAATGCGAGGTTACGGTTGGAGAAGACGAGTGGAAACTCGGCGGGACATTGCTGGTGCCCAACGGAAGGGCGCCGTTTCCGGCCATCGTGTTGGTGCACGGTCCCGGACCCAATGACCGCGACGAGACGATTTACTCCAACAAAGTGTTCGCCGACTTGGCGGAGGGACTGGCGTCGCGCGGGATCGCCGTGCTGCGTTACGACAAGCGGACCAAGGTGTACGGCTCGAAGATGAGCGAAATGGATTACGCCGTTCAGCAGGAGACGGTAGAGGATGCGGTCCGTGCCGCCGCGCTGCTGAGGCGTAGGCCGGAGATTCATCCCGCCCGTGTGTGGGTTCTGGGTCATAGCCTTGGCGGCTACCTTGCTCCGCGAATCGCGGTGCAGGACGGCAAACTGGCGGGACTGATCTTCCTGGCGGCGAATGCGAGGCCGGTGGAAGACATGACCCTGTCGGCCAACGAGTACGTCGCCAACCTGAACGGCAATCCTTCGCCCGAGGCGCAGAAACGGCTCGACGCTCTGCGGGCCGAAGTGGCGAAGGTGAAGAATCTCCAGGCGGGGAAGTCGAATCCGCCGGTCCTGTTGGGACTGCCGGTGGCGTATCTTCTCGATCTGAAAGGATACGATCCGTTGGCGGCGGTGCAGCGTCTGAAGATTCCGATGCTGTTCCTGCAGGGAGGGCGTGACTTCCAGGTGACGATGAAGGACTTCGATCTTTGGAAATCGGCGATGGGCGGCCGCCGGAATGCCAAGTTCTTAGACTATCCGGCGCTAAATCACCTGTTCATCGCCGGCGAGGGCAAGAGTTCTCCGGCGGAGTACCGCGTGCCGGGCAACGTGGCCGGGGAAACGGTTCGCGCGATCGCCGACTGGGTGCTCTTGGTGGCGGCGTCCCGATGATTCGGGACGCGGCAGCCTCCAAAACCCCTTCGCGGGCACCGGCGGGGGAGGCGGCCAAAAGCGTCCCGAAGAGTCGGGACGCGGCAGGCTGGAGGGCCTGCGCCACGTCGATGGCGCAAGGGTTTTCATGGAGTTCTGTGGGCCGGCGGGGGCCCATGGGTACAGGCACGAGTGCCCGCGCCACGTATACTGAGAGTTGGAATGGAACGGCGCGGCTGGAGACGTACGGCGGCATATGTGGGGCTCCTGGGCGCGGCCTTTGTCGTAGCCGTGGCAGGGAGTTGGGCGCTGGGGTCGACTCTCGATAACGCCGCTTACGATTTCATGTTCCGGCTGTATCAGCCGCAACCATGGCAGACGCAGTCGGTTTTGCTGTCCATCGATGAGCCGACCCTGGCGGCGACGCCGGGAGGCATGCACGGCATACGCCGGAAACTCGCCGAGGCACTCGAACTGGTCGCGCGGGCGAAGCCCAAGGTGGTTGCCGTGGATATGATCCTGGCAGACCAGAGCGAAGACCCGGCGGTGGACCGGGCCCTTGCCGGCGCGCTTTGCGGCACTCCCAACCTGGTGCTGTCATCGGAACTGATCAAAGATGGCACCGAGTGGGAGGATCCGCGTCCCGAGTTTCGGAAATGCGCGGCGGCGATCGGGCACGTGCACGCACGGCCGGATCCGGCGGATTCCCGAACGCGCGCGATCCCGCTGGTCAAGCGGACGGGCCACGACCAGCGGTACGCGTTGTCTCTGCAGGCCTTCGCCCTCAGCCGGGGCGCCAAGATCACGCTCTTGTCGGATTCCTATGATGTTGAAGTCGGGAACGCCACGATTCCGGTAGAAGGGTCGCCGCGGTTGTCGCGCCGTATCGGAGAGAGCAACGAGTTCCGCCTCATGCGGGTGCGGTTCATACCGGCGAACATGCAGCCGATCCAGCGGATCTCCGTGCAGGACCTGATTCTCCATCCCGATCTGGCCAGGGCGTTTTCCGGCAAGGTGGTTTTTGTGGGTGTGATCGCGCCGACGGCGGAGATTCGCGATCGCCTGCTGACGCCGACCAGTCCGGACGTGTACGTGACGGGGATCGAGATCAACGCCGAAGCTTTCGAAACGATGAATCAGGGGCAGTTCCTCACCAATGCCGGCGACTTGTGGGTAGTCCTGTTCAGCCTTGCTTTGGCGGCGATGGCGGGGCTGGCTTTCCGGTACCTGCCCGGCTGGCGCGCATATGGCGCGGGAGTGGCGATCTTCCTGGCGTCGCAGGTGGTTCCCTACCTGCTGTTTCGGAAGCGGGTGGTGTTTCCCCTGGCGATGCCCACAGCGGCGTCGGCGCTGACGACCATGGCGGCGGCCGCTTATTATCACCTGGTGGTGCGGCGCAACTGGCTGGTGGAACAGTCGGCCCGGGAGCGCTATCAGCAGGCCATGCATTTCGTAACGCACGAGATGCGGACGCCGCTGGCGACCATCCAGGGATCGAGCGAACTGCTTTCGCGCTACGCGTTGAATGAGGAGAAGCGGAAGCATTTCGCGGTCACCATCAACTCCGAATCGAAGCGCGTGGCGCGCATGCTGGAGATCTTCCTGAACGTGGAGCGCCTCTCGGCAGGCCAGATGCAGTTGAAGCGCGAGTCGATTTCGGTGAAACAGATGGTGGAGGTGTGCGTAGAGCGGATCAAAGTGCTGGCCGACCGCAAGCACATCGGCGTCACGCTGGTGCCGGTGGATGAGGCTCTGCAGCTTACGGGCGACCGTGAACTGATGGAATACGCCTGCTACAATCTACTTACGAACGCGGTGAAGTATTCACCGCAAAAGACCGAGGTGACGGTCTCCGTCTGGCAGGAGGGCGGGAATGTCCGGATCGCTGTGAAGGATCAGGGCATTGGAATGGACCAAAAGGAAGTCAAGCAGATTTTTCAGAAGTTCTATCGCACAATAAAGGCGGAAGAATCCGGCGAAGCGGGCACCGGAATCGGCCTCTCCCTCGTCCAACAGATCGTGGAGCAGCACGGGGGAAAGATCGGGGTCACCAGCCAGCCGGGAACGGGCTCCTGTTTTACGATCGTGGTTCCGGCGGCGGCCATGAATGACCGTCCCACGGCGGCAGAGCGGCATTGATGAGCAAACTACTGTTAGTCGAAGACGACGAGGCGCTTCAGTTTACAATTCTTACGGCCCTGGAGGAGAAGGGCTACGCGGTAGACGCGGTATCGACCACCGGCGAAGCCATGGAGCGTCTGAGCGACAACGCTTATCCGATTGTCATTTCGGACATTTATATCGACGAGGGCACGGGGCTGGACGTGCTCAAAGCGGCCAAACGCAAGGACCCGGAGTGTTCCGTCATTCTGATGACGGGGCGCGGGACCGTGGAAACGGTGATGGACGCGACGCGGGGCGGGGTCTTCGAATATATCGCCAAACCGTTCGAACTCGACTTGATGCTCGACGTGGTGGAGCGCGCCGAGGCCAAACGGAACGACCAGGAGAATGAGGCAGAAGACGAAGAACTGCCCGAAAGCCAGATGATCGGCAGTTCGCCGCCCATGGTGGAGATTTACAAGAGGGTATGCAAAGCCGCCCCCACCGATGCGACGGTGATCATCGAGGGTGAAACCGGAACCGGTAAGGAACTGGTAGCCCGCATGATCCATAACCTGAGCAAGCGGGCCAACCAGCCATTTGTACCGGTGGACTGCGGCTCAATTGCTCCTTCCCTGCTCGAAAGCGAGCTGTTCGGCGCGGTACGGGGTGCTTACACCGGCGCGGACCGCGATCGCCTGGGGGTCTTCGAGGCAGCCAACCGCGGCACCGTGCTTCTGGACGAGATCGGGGAGATCGATCTGAACTTCCAGTTGGCCCTGCTGCGGTTTTTGCAGGGGAATGAAATCCGGCCCGTGGGCGCCTCCCGGTCGAAGGAAGTGGACGTGCGCGTGATCGCCGCTACGAATCGCGATTTGCAGCGCATGGTGGATGAAGAGAGGTTTCGCGAGGACTTGTGGTGGCGCCTGAATACGATCCGGATCGTGATTCCGCCGTTGCGGGAACGGCGGAGCGACATTCCCCTGCTGGCGCGGTTCTACGTCAACAAGTACAACGGCCGCTACTCCCGGGAAGTCAAGTTGATGGAGTCCGGCGTCAAGGCGCTGCAGGACTACACCTGGCCCGGTAATGTCCGGCAGTTGCAGCACATGATGGAGCGGCTGGTCGTACTGGCCGATCGGGTGGATGCCGAGGCAGTGAACAATGCGCTGACCGTGATGGAGTCCAAGGAGAAGCCCGTGGAGACGCTGGCAGACGCCGAGGAGGAGCAGATCCGCCGGGTGCTTGCCGCGACCGGCGGAAACAAGAGTAAGGCCGCCCAGTTATTGGGGATCGAGCGGAAGACGCTCTACCGCAAGCTGGAGCGGATGAAACTGTAGGCTCGCCCTAAAGCCGTCGCGCGATACCGCCGATACTTCATACAGGGCGATGATCGATATTCATAGCCACATCCTTCCGGAACTCGACGACGGGGCGCGCGACCCGGACGAAGCGCTGACCATGCTGCGGATGGCCGAAGCAACCGGGACTACGGATATCGTGGCAACTCCGCACTCGGACCTGAGTTTTCGATTCGATCCGCGCGCGACACGCGAAAGGATCGCTGATTTGCAGGAAGCGGCGGGGCAGTCGATCCGCATCCATTTCGGATGCGAACTGCACCTGACCATGGATGGGATCGAGAATGCGCTGCGCTGCCCGGAGGACTACTCGATCGGGCGGCGGGGTCACCTGCTGGTAGAGTTCTCGAACTACCAGGTCCCGAAGAATTCGACGGGGATTCTTCTCAAGATGTTGGATCGCGGCTTGCGTCCGATCGTGGCGCACCCGGAGAGAAATCCGATCTTTCGGGACAGGATTTCGGAACTGGAGGCGTGGGTTCGCATGGGCTGTTCGATGCAGGTGACGGCGCATTCGCTTCTGGGGCGTTTCGGGAAGGCGGCGAAGACCGCGAGTCACCAGTTGATCGAGCGTGGTCTGGTCCATTTTCTGGCAAGCGATGCGCACGACCGGCAGCATCGGCCACCCCTGCTGGCAGAAGTGCGGCATTACGTCGATGAGACCTTCGAGCCCGAGGCGGCGGAGTTATGGTTGTTGGATAATCCGCGAGCGGCATTGGAAGGGTTCCCGGTGTCTACGGGAGCATTTCGGGAGCGCAAGCGGCCCTGGTACTCGTTCTGGTAACCCGGGCAAGCAGCCTGTCCTCCAGAGGGAACAGCCAGGTTATTTCTTTTCGACGCGGCGGGCTTTGACGAAGTCCAATTCGATCTGCTTGGGGATGCCCGGCTCGAAACAGCGGCGGCAGCGCGCTTCGTACATGTCGGCGGCACCGACCACGATCAGGTCGTCGGATCCGCGCAGGCGTTGGGTGTGCTTGGCGGGGTTGCCGCAGCGGACACAGATGGCCAGAGTCTTGGTGATCGATTCGGCGTGCGCCAGCAAATCGGGAATCGGGGCAAACGGGCGCCCGAGGTAGTCGGTGTCGAGCCCGGAGATGATCACCTGCTTGCCGCTGTCGGCGAGCCGTTGCGCCACATCCACCAGGCCGGCGCCCATGAAGTTCGCCTCGTCGATTCCCACCACTTCGGAACGCCAGTCAATCCGCTCGGTAATCTGGGCCGCGCCGCTGACCACCTGCGAATGCATGCGCAGGTCGCCGTGCGAGACGATTTCGTCATCGGAGTAGCGGTCGTCGATCGACGGCTTGAACACCTCTACGCGTTTGCGGGCGATCATGGCGCGGCGCAGGCGCCGGATCAACTCTTCGCTTTTGCCCGAAAACATGGGGCCGCAGATCACTTCGATCCATCCGATATTGCCCGTGATGATCTCCATTGGAATCGTTCAGCATGGCACAAGTACAGGGGGCGAATCCAGCCGTGGATTGGTGCGGCTGCGGCGTAGCTTTCATCTTCCGGCCCGACGTCGTGGAACACCACAGGTTTTTGCACCCTTCCCCGCATCGCGCACGTAGTTATTCGTAATGCCGATTTCCAGACGGAGCCTGATTCTCGGTAGCCTGGGCACCCTGTGGGCGCAGGATCCGAAATTCTCCACCGCGGTGGACGTGATGACGGTTTTTGCGACCGTTCATGACCGAGAAGGCCGCGTCGTCAAGAGTCTTGCTCGTGAAGAGTTCGCTCTTCTGGATAACGGCAAGCCCCAGACGATCACTTACTTTTCGCAGGAATCGGATCTCCCGCTGACCATCGGACTTCTGGTGGACACCAGTCGCAGCCAGAGAACCGTGCTGGAGCCGGAGCGGAACCAGGCTACACTTTCCTCGACCAGG
The DNA here is from genome assembly GCA_035501495.1 of Bryobacteraceae bacterium. Classification (GTDB taxonomy): domain Bacteria; phylum Acidobacteriota; class Terriglobia; order Bryobacterales; family Bryobacteraceae; genus JAIQFL01. Next base: position 66,090 of record DATJWB010000013.1, read on the forward strand.
TTCTGCGCGAGGACAAAGACCTGGCTTTCGTGGCCCGGTTCGACACCGAGGTCGTGGTCGAACAGGGTTTCACGGGTGTGGCTCTAATTCTGGACATTTACGTCAAGCTGCTGCGCGAACAGCCATCCGGAGTGGGAGAAGTGTTAATTCGATAGCAGGCTCCCAGCGATCACTGAGTGCGAGAGCTCGGAGCTGTACAATGTGCTGCCCTGTGCCGTTCTTCCAGCGTGCCCCACAGCGCTTCATCCGCATTTCAAACAGACTTTTGCAGGTAGCTTCGACATTGCCGGTACCGAGCGCCAAGCCAAGCCGGCGCGCCCGGGCATGTCATGGATCATGCGCTGCCGTAGAGGTGTCACGCGAAGGCTCCTTGAAATTGGATTGGTCTACTCTACAGGCTGCAAACCTCGTCCAGTGTTTCAGAGAGCCTCGCGCCAGTCTAGCCAATCAATCATCGTCTGCACGAATGCTGCTACGAAGACGAATACCGCGAAGCTTTAGTTGCGTGCCGGGATGCTCAGCAACTTGGGGGTGTAAGTCCTCTGCCCAATCTGATGGAGGTGAAGGGCTAGCGAGAACGCAAGGGCTACCGCCGCGAGGCGGGGTCTGAAGGAAGCGTAAAGCAAACGTGCGAGTCGATGGACAAAAACCGGTTATAAGGCGCAAGTGCCGGACGAGCGGGCAACTTACCGCTAAGTTTCTATCCATCAAAGGTGCAAAGCGTAGAGCCGGCGACTGTGCACGGAAGGTTGTGAAGCTT
>DATJWB010000014.1:0-8414 GCA_035501495.1 Bryobacteraceae bacterium
CGTAATCCTTGAGGATGTCGAGCGCGTTCTCACTCGAAAGAGCGGTCTCGTGCTTGACGATCGTGAGATGAGGATTGATGCCCGTCATCTTCTCCGCCGCGGAGTCGAGCTTCTTCCTGCCGACGTCCGCGGTCGAGTGGATCACCTGGCGTTGCAGGTTGGTGAAGTCCACCACGTCGAAGTCCACGATGCCGATCTTACCGATGCCGGCGGCGGCCAGGTAGAGGCCGAGAGGCGCGCCCAAGCCGCCCGCGCCCACCAGCAGCACCTTCGCGGCCTTCAACTTCTGCTGGCCCTCGATGCCCACTTCCGGGATGATCAGGTGCCGGCTGTAACGCAGGATTTCGTCTTTGGAAAGCGTGGCCTCCTCGGGAGGCGCTGCAACCGTAGAGCCGCCCGCAATGGAGGGCACGAGCGAGATGGTGTCGCCGTCCTTCGCCGCGGTGGCGTCTTTGCTCAGGTAGCGGATGTCTTCGTCGTTGATGTAGACGTTTACGAAGCTCCGCACTTTGCCTTCATCGGTGAAGATCTGCTTACGCAGGTCGGGATACTGAGCGGTGAGCGCATTCAGAACTTCGCCCACCGTGCCGCCCGCAACGGTCACGGAGTCGAGTTTTCCGGTGAACTGCCGCAGGGGGGTTGGAATCAAAACTTTGGCCATGTCAGTAGATCAACTCCTCTTTCGCCGCTTCGGTCTGATCGTAGTTGGGCAGCCAACTGTTGGCGTGGTGGAACTCGCCCTTTTGAACGGACAGCACTACGAACGAATACCACGGGCAGGAATTCTGCAAATCGGTCTTGGAAAAATAGGCATCGCAATCGGGGTGCGAATGGTAGATCCCGATCAGGTCCATGTTGCGCTCGCGGGCGGCCTTGTCGGCTGCCAGCAGGTCCTGCGGGCGCAACTCGTAGCGGGTAGCCTGTGCACCGGCATATGAGTTTTCCAGGGGCATCGCCACGCACACGGTCTTGGAGTCCTCGTCCAGGGAGCCCAGCATCGCACCGCAGCACTCGTTGGGGTAGGCCTGGCGGGCGTGCGCTACCATAGCCGCCCAGGGTTCGGATTCGATCCGGATCATCAATCGTCCCAGAAATGTTCGCTCAGGTATTTCTCGGCGCTGTCGCAGAGTATCGTGACAATCATAGCGGATTCGCCGCGGGCTACCAGGTCCCGGGCGAGCAGGGTGGCGGCGAACACGTTGCATCCCGAAGAGATGCCAACCAGCAGGCCCTCTTCTCTCGCCAGGCGGCGGACCATTTTGTAGGCGTCTTCGGTCTCGATCCAGAGATTGCCGTCCGCCAACTGATCATCATAAAAGCCAGGCCGGATGGCGGTGGGCATGTGCTTCAGGCCCTCCAGTCCGTGAAACCCACTGGAAGGCTGCGCGGAGATGCACTTCACTTCCGGAAGATCGCGCCGCAGACGGCGGGTGATGCCGGTGAAGGTGCCGCTGGTGCCCATGGCGGAGACGAAATGTGTGAGGCGGCCGCCGGTCTGCTTGATGATCTCCGGGCCGGTGTGCTCGAAGTGCGCCTTCCAGTTGGCGGGGTTGTTGTACTGATCGGGGTAGAAATACAGGTCGGGGTCGGCCATGTAGATCTCGCGGACCATGCGAATGGCGCCGTCGGAGCCCTCGTTGGGGTCGCTGAAGAGCATCTCGGCGCCGTAGGCTTTGAGGATGCGTTTGCGCTCGAGCGACGCATTTCCGGGAAGCACCAGCTTCACCTTGTAGCCGCGGTTGGCGCCGATCATCGCATAAGCGATGCCGGTGTTGCCACTGGTGGAATCCAGGATGATGCGGTGGTGGTTGAGCTTGCCGGAGCGCTCGCCGTCGAGCACCATGTTCAGGGCGGCGCGGTCCTTGACGGACCCTCCGGGATTGAAGTATTCGGCCTTGGCGCAGATTTCGACACCGGGGAATTCGCTGGAGATGCGTTCCAGACGCACGAGCGGCGTGTTCCCGATGGTCGCGAGCAGAGGCTCGGCCTCGGTGCGGGCGTGATGCAGGCTGGGAAGGAGGGACGCCATAAACACCTTCTTGGATTCATTAAGTCCCGGACCGGATGCGAATATCGCATCTTTCTGCAAGCAAAGGGATTACCGGAACTCAGATTCTACGCTATTGTACCATCGCCCCAATCCCTGTCAATAAAGTAGGGAAAGCGTGGAAAACCGCAATAGGACGATTCATTGCGGAGGGCGTGCCGCCGCGCCCGAGCCGCGATCCAGACATCACTCCCCGGAATTGGACGACGCTACCTCGAGTTTCATCACTGGGCGGCGCCCGAAAACCTCGCGTCCATCAAGACCCACGTGTTGGGATCGAGATCGACCGCAGCAGGCCGCGTGTCGGAGGGCAGTTCGAAGCTCTGATCGTTTTGCGACATTTCGATCTTCGCGAGTTGGGGTTTGCCTGCGGCGGTGACCCGCACTTCGAAGGGGAGGCGGAACGCCGCTCCGCCCTGGGTTTGTTTGAGCTGAATCCGGACCTTCTTCGAGGCAGCATCGTAAGTCCAGGTCCCTTCCACCGCCGGCGAACCGGCGCGGTAGAGCCATTGTTGGAAGAACCAATCCAGCTTTTGGCCGGAGACCTCTTCCATGACTTTGCGCAGGTCTTCGGTGGAGGCATTGCTGTCGCGGTAGCGCTTGTAATATTCGCGGATGCCGGCCCAGAATCTCTCGGTGCCGATCTGGCCGCGCAGCATGTGCAGGGTCCATCCGCCCTTCTGATAGACGATGCCCACAGGCGCGCGTCCGTTCTGGATTTCCGGCAGGTTGTCGTGGATCACGGCCACGCCCGGAGTGCGCTTTTCGGCGGCGAAGATGGTGGTGCGGCTTCGCTCGAGTCCGGCCACGAAGGCGTCCCGCCCCTGGTAGTATTCGGCGCAGAGCAGCGCGAAGTAGGTGGCGAAGCCCTCGCTCAGCCACGCGTCGTCCCAGTCCTTCTCGGTCACCGAATCGCCGAACCACTGGTGGGAGATCTCGTGCGCCACCAGGCCGAAGGCGGGGCGGTTGGTCACCGAGGCCTGGCCATAGAAGATCTCGCTGGCGTGCTCCATGCCGCCACCCATTCCGGCGGCCTCCACGTCGGCGAGTTTCTCGTAGGGGTACGGGCCCACGTGATCGCTGTAGAACTCGATGGCCTGGCGGGTTGGCGCTTCGAAGGTGGTGATGCCGTGATCGCGGTCCTGGTGAAACACCCAGGTCTCGAGCGGAATTCCCGCGGCAGTGCCGAAATAGCGCGTGGCGAACTGCGCGACGCCGATGTTGTTCAACCACGATGCGATGGGCACCGACTGCTTCCAGTGGGTCATGCGGCGCCCGTCTCCCAACTCAATGGTTTCCTGCAGCAGGCCGTTGGCGACCACCTGGTATTTGGCCGGCGCGATGATGAAAAACTCGCTGGTGGCTTTATCGTAGGGATGGTCGATCATCGGCAGCCACTGGCGTCCCAAGGTAGGCCAGTTGACGCTGAAAAAACAGCGCTCGCCGAATTTGTTTTGCAGGATGTGCAGGCCGGTCGCAGCGATGCCGTGGTACTTCACGGTGATCTGGCGGATATCTCCCGCTTTGGGCGCCGAGGGCAGCGAGATCTTGAGTCGGTCCGCGGAGTGGGAGAATGGCACGGCGGCGCCGGCGGACGTCACTTCGGTGACGGTCATACCTTTACCGTTGGCGGGCGAGGCGAGGTCGAGGGCCACCTCGGTGACGCCGTCCTTGACGAACTTGAGCGCGGCGGTAGTCTCGCCTTCGATTTCATCCTTGTCGTCGCTCAGGGTGACGTGAAAGATGTAGTGTTGGGCATCCACGCCAGGCTGGCGCGGATAATTGTCCGCCATCGCCGCGGCGGAGCACCAGCAAAGGCCCACCAATGCGCTCACCGGGCACCGCCCAAGTCTGATCTTCATCGAACTCCCCTTTGGCGACCTACTATACTGCATTGTGTCGCGGAATTCTTGATGATACCCACTTTGAAGCTGAGCGCGGTACAGGTGCTGGGGCTGGCGTGCTGCGGTGTGTTGCTGGGCGGCTGGTTGAAGCGCCGGGTGCCGCTCCTCGATCGGCTGAACATTCCGGTCTCGATCGCCGGCGGCATGATCTTCGCGCTGCTGACGCTTCTGCTCCACGACCGTTTCGCCAATGTGGAGGCCGACGACGTTCTGCGGGACATGCTGATGGTGGCATTCATGACCACCATCGGGTTGAGCGCACGTTTGAAACTGCTGCGCGAAGGGGGGAGGCAAGTGGTGCTGCTGCTGGCCATCGGGAGCGTTGGCGCGGTCCTGCAGAATCTGCTGGGAATGGGCCTGGCGAAAGTGCTATTGTTGGACCCGCGACTGGGAATCCTGGCGGGCTCGGTGGCCCTGACGGGCGGCCCGGCGACCGCGATCGCCTGGGGCGGGACCTTCGAACAGCGCGGCGTCACGGGCGCCTCCGCGGTGGGGATGGCCTCGGCCACTTTCGGGATTGCCGTGGCCGGGCTGATTGGAGGCTACATTGGCGGCTGGCTGATTCGCCGCCACAAACTGGCGTCTGAGACCGGCGTTTCCATTGCGCAGGCTCCGGCCGGCAACGGGTCTCCTTTGGCGCGCCAGAAGGCTTCGGTCCCGGAACACCTCCTCTCCACCGTGATAGTGATGGGGGTGGCGATGGGGATCGGCAACCTGGTCAGCATCGGGATGAGGAATCTGGGCGTTCTGCTGCCAAGCTACATCGGGGCGATGATCGTGGCGGCGGTGATTCGCAATCTGGACGACCGCTTCGGATTTGCGCGCATATCACAGGCGGAGGTGGACTCCCTGGGAAAGATCGCGCTCTACCTGTTCATTGTGATGGCGTTGCTGACGCTGCGGTTGTGGGAACTGTCGCACCTGGCGCTGCCGCTGGTGGTGATTCTGGCGGCGCAGGTGGCGCTGTGCTGGCTGATGTGCGTCACGATGTCGTATTGGGTAATGGGGCGCAACTACGATTCGGCTGTGATCGCCTCGGGGTTCTGCGGCTTCATGCTCGGCATCACCGCGAACGCGATCGCCTGCATGGAGGAGTTGGTGGAGAAATACGGACCCGCTCCGCAGGCATTCCTGGTGGTGCCCGTGGTGGGGGCGTTTCTGATCGATTTCACGAATTCGATGATCATTACGGCGATGGCCAATCTGCGGTAGATCAGGCGCTCTGCCGCTGGCCAACGCTTTAGTTGGCGGATGAGAATCATCTCAAGGCTCGAACGCCAGAGGGACTGTCAGCACACCCGGCCCAAAAGGCCGTCCATCCCAAACCAAAACGTAAGCAAGTGATTAGTTGGTGCGGATGAGAGGACTTGAACCTCCACTCCCTTGCGAGAACTAGAACCTGAATCTAGCGCGTCTGCCAATTCCGCCACATCCGCATGTGTGTGACAACTTTGAGTTTACCACGGGTTGCGCGAGGCGCGCGGTAGCGGAAACTTCGCGCCGCCTGATTACTCTACGACAAATTCTCCCCGGACACAGACCGATTTTGTGGTGGAGACCTTTTGGACCCCTCCGCTGATTCTGAACGGCTTACCTGCTGCCGAACGCCCCAACTGCGAAAGACAGGCTAATGGTCAAAGATGGCAAGTCCTACCGGCCCATCTCTGATGATCCCGTGCCGAAACGATCAGCCCCCCTCGCAGGCGGACTCACTGCGCTTCATCAACTCGGCGCACTCCCGCTGAAGAACCGGGACGTCGTTCCCGATGATCGCCCAAACCAATTCGTCATCCACGGTCGGGTATTCGTGCGTCAGTTGATTTCGGAAATCGACGATTCGCCGCGCACGTGTGATAGCCGCGAAGGTGGTCGGCGTGACGCGGGCGAGTGCGGCGACCGCTTCACCGATGATGATGAATTCGCGTTCGACGGACGACCGGACCAATCGGCTAGATTGGTATGCCGCCAGATCCATGCCCTGAACTGCAGCCGCAATTGCATCGCACGATTCGAGGATGTCGCTCAAGTAGGCCCGCTCATCACGCGGCATAGAGCAGTTGCTTCGTGCTTTCGATGTTGCGGGCGAGGTACGGGTTCTTCACTGCTCCAGCCATCACGAGATCAATCTCTAGCCCCAAAAGGGTCCGGAGGTCATCGCGGAGGCCAAAGTAGGCGTCGACGCGCGCGTATGGGGCCATCGGTGCGAACTCGACGAGCAGGTCCAGGTCACTCTCGCCTGACCTGAAATCATCGCGTAACGCGGAGCCAAATGCTTCCAAACGGATCACGCCGTAGCGGGCGCACAGCCCCGCTATGGCTTGCCGGTTAGATTTGAGCAGGCTGGTCACATCCATATTGTAGTGGAACTTGTAGTGGTTCCTACGGGAATCCCGCTCGCCGTGGCTACCTTGGACTCCGGAAACTCCGCACCCTGCAAAGACATGCCCGTGGGTTTCCGGCGCAAGGGGCACCTGAATGTAGCGCGTCTGCCAATTCCGCCACATCCGCACATTCGGCGACGACTTCTATCTTTTCAAAAGCCTCTGGCCTTCGTCAACCGGGCAGCTACACTACATCGACGCCCATGCTGCGAGCAGTCCCCGCCACAGAACGCTTGGCCGCATCCAGGTCGAAGCAGTTCAGGTCGGGCAGCTTGATCTTGGCGATCTCCTCGAGCTGCTTCTGGGTGATCTTGCCGACCTTCGTCTTGTGCGGTTCGGCCGAACCTTTGGCGAGGTTCACAGCGCGCTTGATGAGCACCGGCACCGGCGGCGTCTTGGTGATGAACGTGAAGGAGCGATCCGAGAAAATCGTGATCACCACAGGAATGATCAGCCCTTCCTGGTCCTTGCCCGATGTCTTGGCGTTGAACGACTTGCAGAAGTCCATGATGTTGACGCCCTGGGGGCCCAAAGCCGTTCCAACCGGGGGCGCCGGAGTCGCTTTGCCGGCCGGAATCTGTAGTTTCACCTGAGCAGTAATCTTCTTTGCCATACCTGAATTCCTCTCGCGCCGGCGATCCCAAGACCGCCTCGGCGTCCCGCATCCGCGGCTCTAAAACCTAAACTTTTTCGACCTGCAGGAACTCGAGTTCCACCGGCGTCGCACGCCCGAAGATCGTCACCATCACCCGCAAGGTGCCCCGTTCCGAATTCACTTCGTCCACCTTGCCGGAGAAATTCGCGAACGGACCATCGATGATACGCACCGAATCGTTCTTCTCGAACGTCATCTTAGGACGCGGCCGTTCGGCGCTCGACGCCTGGCGGTACAGAATCTGGTTCACCTCGTCCGCGCTGAGCGGCACCGGCGAATTCCCGCCGCCGACAAACCCGGTAACGCGCGGGGTGTTCTTCACCGCGTGCCAGAGTTCGTCGTTCATCTCCATCTCTACCAATACATAGCCCGGATATACCAGGCGTTTGCTGGTCACCTTCTTGCCGTTCCGCAATTCCACCACTTCTTCGGTCGGGATCAGGATCTGCCCGATCTTATCGGAAAACCCGAAGGCATCCGCGCGCGTCTGCAGCGACTCCTTCACCTTGTTCTCGAAGCCCGAGTATGTGTGGATGATGAACCACTTCTTGGGCGAAGCTTCGCTGGAGCCGGCTGCGTGGGGCACACCTGCTTCGACCTCATCCGTTTCATCAGCCGCGCCTTCAGCAGCCGCGGACGCCTCGGGGGGCTCAACGGCCTCTTCGGAAGGCGCTTTTACCGGGTGCTCTTCGTATTCTTCATCCTCGCTGGGATAAAAATTCTCTTCGACTGCCATAATGGGCCTACTTTGAGAAGAAGTTCAACAAGCGCGTGACCCCTGATGACAGAATGCCGTCCACGATCCAAAAGTAGCCCGCAAAGGCGAACACCGAGAAGATCACAACGGCCGTTGTGCCTTCTACCTGCTTTCGATTGGGCCAAGTCACGCGCTTCATCTCGAGCTTCAGATCGTTGACGTAGTCCTTCGTGCTCTGGACCCACTGCTTTACATCGGCCATAAATCTTCCTTGGCGGCTCCTACCCGGTATGGGAGGTTTGGCAGGGGCGGAGGGATTCGAACCCCCACTCGCGGTTTTGGAGACCGCTGGTCTGCCGTTAAACCTACGCCCCTAGGTTTCTCGCCCACGGCTGGGCGCCCCATATCGGGGGGCTTCCCCTATTCTACTTGATTTCCTTGTGAGGCTGGTGCTTGCGGCAGTGCCGGCAGAACTTCTTCATTTCCAACCGTTCCGTGGTGGTCTTCTTGTTTTTGGTCGAAGAATAGTTCCGGTTCTTGCATTCCGTGCACTGGAACGTAATGATGTCGCGAGGCATTGCTTCACTCCTACTTAACGATCTCGGTCACGGTCCCGGCGCCCACCGTGCGGCCGCCTTCGCGGATGGCGAAGCGCAACCCCTTGTCCATGGCCACCGGCGTGATCAACTCCACCTTCAGGTCCACATTGTCGCCGGGCATCACCATCTGC
>DATJWB010000015.1:0-71587 GCA_035501495.1 Bryobacteraceae bacterium
GCTGAGCACGCCAAGAAGCGTCCCGACGAGTCGGGACACGGCAGGCAGGAGTGCCTGCGCCACGTTCACTCATCTCGCAGCGCCTTGAGTGGATCCATCTTCATCGCCCGCTGCGTGGGCAGGAACGAGGCAATCAGTCCGGCCGCGGCGAGCAGTAAGGCTGCCGCGCTCCAAAGCTCCGGATCGCGCGGATTCACCTGGTACAGCAGGCTCGCGAGGACGCGGCCGGTGAGAACAGCACCGCCCAGTCCCGCGAGCAGGCCGAGACCAACTGGCGCCATAGCCTGGCGTAAAACCATCCGATAGACCTGGTACGCTTGCGCGCCCAGGGCCATCCGAATCCCCATCTCGCTGGTCCGCCGCTCCACGGAATACGACACCACGCCATATATGCCGAGCGCGGCCAGCAATAGAGCCGCAGCCGCGAACGCAGCCACCAGCCGCACCTGGAACCGCCGTTCGGCGACCGATTGATCGAGGACTTCCTGCATCGTACGAATTCCGGTCAGCGGCACGTCGCGATCGATATCGGCGACAGCCGTGCGCAGAGCTCCCGCAATTGACCGCGGATCGCCCGCAGCTCGCGCCACGAGGAAGGCCCGCCGCGGCGCCCAGTCCCAATATGGACGATAGACCATCGAGACTGGCGGCTTGTCCGGCGCGACGCGCACATCGCCCGCGACGCCAATCACGTCGCGAACCACCTCACCATCCACGATCTGACGCCCGACCGCTACCGCTTCCTGACCAGGCCACAGCGCGTGAGCCAGCCCCTCGGAAATGACGACCAGTTTCGCCGGGTCACCCTCGCGGAACGGCCGTCCCGACCGGAGTGGAATTCCCATCGTCCGGAAGTAGTCCGGGCTGACGAAGCGGATGTTGGCGGACGGCTGCACCCAGCCGGATCGCCTATCGCCGGGCAGGGAGACGCTGTCCAGCCAGGTCTCGCCTTCCAGAGGCAGCGCGCTGATCAAGGCGGCGGAAAGCACTCCGGGCTGCGACCGCATGCGATCGAGGACGCGTTGATGAAATTCGTTGCGTTGGGCGGGTTGGCTGTATTTCGCGAGCGGAATTTGCACTTCGGACGCCAGCACGGTGGGCGCGGTAAAGCCCTTCTCTCCCTGCATGACGCGCAGGAAGCTGCTCATCAAGAGTGCAGCGGAGACCAGCAGGACGGTGCTGAGGCCCACTTCCGAGGCCACCAGGACGTTGCGCAGGTGAATAGCGCCCATGGCGCCGGTCGCCGTCCGCCCGCCGGACCTGAGCGCGCTCTGCGGATCTGCACGCGTGGCACGCCAGGCCGGCGCCAGGCCGAACAGCAGGCCGGTCCAGGTGGTAATCGCCAGCGCAAAACCAAGCACCCGGAGATCCAGCCGCACTTCGGACAGGCGCGGGAGGTCCGCCGGCGCGGTCCTCACCAGCGCTCCCAGCGCACCGGCCGCAACCGCCACGCCCAGCGCTCCGCCCACAAAAGCGATCAACAGGGACTGCGTGAGCGCCTGTTGCACCAGCCTGCGCGCGCCCGCTCCCAGGGCCGTTTGGATCGCGGCTTCCCGCGCGTGCCGCTCACCGCGCGCCAGCATCAGATTCGCCAGGTTGACGCACACGATCAGCAGAACGGCGCCAACCGCGCCAAGCAGCACGATCAGTCCGCGGCGCGACTGGCCGACCATGGAATCGAGCAGAGGCGCCACCCACGCCCGCAACTCCAGGTTTTCGCCCGACAATTTGACCAACTGGCCGGCGATAACGTTCAACTCCGCATTGGCAGCGCCCTCGGTCACGCCAGGCTTCAGCCGTGCAATCACGTTGTAGTTGAAGCGGCCCATCAGTACACCCAACTCTTCCTTCGTGAACACGAGGGGTACAAAAACGTCCGGGCGCGCGGAGTTGGATTTTCCAGCAGTCATCACCTGAACGTTCGGGCATTGAAACCAGGCGGGCAGTACGCCGATCACGGTCCGCGGGCGGCCGTCCAGATGGATCGTGCGGCCGACCACCGAAGGATCGGCACTGAACCGGCGCTCCCACAGCGCGTGACTGAGGACCGCGACGCTCTCTTTCCCCTCCTGGTCTTCGCCGTCGCCGAAAGTTCGCCCGAGTACCGCGCTAACCCCGATGGTCTCGAAGGCATCCGCCGAGACGCGCATGATGTCGAGCTGTTCGGGTTCGCCGGCACCGGTAAGAGTGGCGCTGCCGGGATCGACTGCCGAGATCCGCTCGAACGAGTGGCTTCGCTCACGCCATTCGACGAAGTGGCGGGAACTCACGGGCAGTGTGGGATAAGTCTGCGCTATCGCGGGGATCACCTCGCGCAAGGCCACCAGGCGGTTCGGCTCGTGATACCGAAGAGGCTGCAGCAGTACGCCGTTGACAATCGAGAAGATCGCGGTATTCGCTCCAATCCCAAGCGCGACGGTGAGGATGGCGACTGCGGCGAAGGCCGGCTCCCGGCGCAGTGTGCGCAGAGAATAGTGCAGGTCGTTCCAGGCGTTCATAGCTCCTGCGTTGGAGTACGCGCCCAGCCTGGAAATTGTTCGAACGATTCTCGGGCGGCGTGTTCGTGGCGCACGCACGAGTGCCCGCGCCACATTACGCCCGAACACCCTCTGTGGTGGTGCTTAGGATTTCGGAACCAACCGCCGTATTGCCGGCAACTGATCGATGGCGAGTTCCGAAGGTTTCTTCGCCGGCTTCGCGATCAGTTCCACGGCGGGGATGGGTTTCCGCCCGAGCTGCGCGCACAACTCCAGGTAATTCTTGTGAGCGGCGCTGCCTGAGAAAGCCTGGCCGCTCTTGACCAAGTCCTGCAGGATGGGGAGCGCCCGCTCGGGCACGCGCTGGGCCAGTACATAGGAGAACGCCATTTCCGCCTGGGCCACCCGGTTCGCCGTTTCCCGGGTCTTCCACCTGGCGTTGGAATAGCCGGCCAGCGCCTTGTCCACGGCGGAGTCTTTCGCCAGAAGCGCGTACCACATCAGCAGGCGCAGAACATTCCTCCCGGTGACCGTGAGCTTGACCGGTTCGCCCTTGTCGAAGGGTGTGAACCACGCCACGAACCGTTTGCGGAAAGCCACTTTGTCCATTTGCCGGAAGGCCGGCTCGGCAGCCTTGAACCACTTCTTCGCCGGGCGGTCCGTCACGACGAACGTGCTGTTGCTCAACAGGCGGAGCCATGCGGTGCGCTCCTCCGGCGGCATCAGTCGTAAGTCACGTTTGACACGATGACTCCAGCAGGCCTCCAGGTCGATCGGGACGACGTCTTCAAACCAGAGGAACCACTCCACCTGGGCGCGATAGTAGTTGTCGGTGGCGGAGTGGCCCATCGTGGACACCCACTTGCGCATCCGCTCGACCAGGCCGGCATGCCAGCCGTGTTCGGCCACATATTTCTGGCAGAGGTCGAACACTTTCATGTGGCCGGGTCCGGACTTGATCGCGCGAAGCAGCGATTCCAATGGCAACTTTTCGACCTTCTTCAGGCTCCGCTGCAACAGCCCGCCTTCGCAACCCAAACCGCGGAAGGACTGGCTCCAGACTTTCAGCGTGTCCTCAGAGAACTCCCGCTTATGGGAGGTGATCCATTCCCAGCGATGGGCAGCCGCCAGATGAAGGCTGGCTGGATCGGCCGCGAATTCCTTCAGAATGGAGGCCTCCATGGCCTCGAGTGAGGCCCGCACTTCGGGTCCGCCATCGAACCACGGCCGGGGAGCCTCGAGTTGCGCGGCCCACAGCTTCGCCGCGGGGCTGAGTTCCTGATCCTGGATCGACTTCAGAGCCTTCACATGGGCGGCGACCGCCGGGTCTACATAAGGGCCGCGTGCGGCAGCGTTCGCACCGATGCGGAGCAGTTGATCGATCCGTTCCTGCTGCGATTTCAGTGCCGGATCGCGATCCAGCGGATACCCATCCACACCCTTGGCGGTGGTTGGAAGAGCTCCGGCTCCGAACACCGCGAGTAACGCCTCATATTTTCGCCGCACCTCGACGGTCGAAGTCGCCTGGTTCATACTGAGAGCTTCCAGGCAGGCAAACGCGCGATCGTCGGTGCGTTTTTGGAGCGCCCACAGGTAGGTTTGAATCCAACGGGTGTCTTCCTCCCGAACCCATGGCGCCCGCGCTATGTCGTATAGCAGTTCGTCGCAGGCATGCCCTCCGAGGAGATCGCACAGTACGATGAGGTGGCGGAAGACAATCGAACCGACCGGCGACAGGCAGGGTGCGAGCCCTTCTGCGAGCATCGCGACCCAGCGGCGCAATCCGGCTTCGAGTTGCTCGTTTCCGAGCTGCTTCACGGCTTTCAGGCAGCTTTTGCTTGGTACATTCGCGCCGCCTTCGTTGCGGTAGTGAGAATCGGCGTCGAAGAGGCACAGCCAGGTATTCCGGAGTTTCGCGTCCAGCGTCTCCAGATCACGGCGAACGCAAGCACTCCAGCACGGGTCGTCGGTGGCGAAATTGTTCCGCGCGCGAAAGAACGGCCAAGCGAACAGCTCTTCGCGTCCGGATGTGCCGTGCGGCTGGGTGCAGAGTTTGAGGAGAGTGCGGAGCGCCCCTACGACCGCTTCGCTGAGGGGCCCGGACTTTTCGAGCGTGGCGGCGAACTGCGACATGCTCTCCATGTAAAAAACGCAGTGATTGGCGACCAGCGCGGGCCCGAGTCGCGTAAGCGCCAGGAACTCCGGCTCGCTGACGCGCCGGACCTTCATCAGAATGAACCGGATCATGCCCGCCAGTTCGCCTACCCACTCCGCCCCCGTCTCGCCCCGCTCCAGGTTCCATTCGAAGCGGCGTAGCGCGGGCATCAACCAATCGCCGCGGGCCTGGGAAATGGCCAGCACCGGAAAAAGCTCTTCGGGTTTAGGCCTTTTCAGAATGCGCTCGATGGAGGCGGCTTTACCGGCCGCAGGGTTCTTGGGGAATGCCCTCTCGAAGGAGGCCTGGACCGCCTGCGAATTTCCCAGATCCTCGTCAATGCGAAGCTGAACCTCCCGGTCCGAATCGGCATCGTTTAACGGGAATCCCTCGATCATGCCAGGCAGTCTAACTGACGAGAGTTCATCACGGAAACTGGCATTTGGAGGGCACCCCCGTACTGCGGATCGTTAATTCGCGGTGCCGAAGATGCCGCTCATCAGTTTGCGGAACCATCGTTTCGCGAATCACCTTTTGCGCGTCCTCGCATGTGCCGGCGATCTCAGCGCCCAGCGCCTCCATTTCGCCCCAGACCGCGACGTGATCCAGGCCAATGGCATCGATTATGCTCACCATTTCGGGGGGAGGGGCCAGTGGGTCCCGCCTGTCGTCTTTCGGATTGAGGACAGGGTGCGAGCCCATCAGCGAGACGCGGCCGACCTGCTCGTACCAGGCGCGCAACCAGAGGGGGAGAGGTCCGTCCGCGGCCTTCTCGAGCTTGGCGAGATTACCGGCAGTGTGCTCGTTTGGCGGGTCGAAGACCTGAGGGCTCTCGAGCGGCGGGACCTTCGACGCGGCTGCCACATTGGCCTGCCGTTCGCGGTTCCGCGCAGTCAGGTGAGGCTGCATGTCCACCCCCCGAAGGATTGGCCGGCATGGAATCCCATGCGGCCCATGGTGGAGTCGAAGTCCTTGGCTTCGTCATCGCCCGGCGGTCTGAACCGATACCCCATCCCGGCGAGCCGCGAAATCAGCAGCTCGACGTTGTGGCGCACCCGCCGCATCGTCTCGGCGGCAACATCTTGCGCATCGGAAAGGTAAATTTCGTGGCGAACGGCTTTGCCGAGTCCGTCAGCTCGTTCCAAACCCTGGACCCGGTCGCCGGCCTGGTACCGATCCAGGAATGGGTTCGAAGGCACGCCTCAGGATAAGACCCGATACACGCATTGTGAAGTCCCCGATGGATAGCCGCGGATTTCGAAGAATGAACCGGACGTTCGAGTAGAATAGAACGAAGCCTCGTGAGCGCCGCATGCCTGCCAGCGAAGAAGTGACCAGACTGCTCGTCGAATGGAAGCACGGAAATCAGGCGGCCGTCGATTTGTTGATGCCGCTGGTTTATGAGGAGATGCGGCGCCTGGCCGAAGGTTACCTGCGGGACGAGCGCGCTGCCGCGACGCTGCAGCCCACCGCGCTGGTTCACGAAGCGTACCTCCGGCTGGTGGCGCAGCGCCTTCCCGATTGGGAGAGCCGCTCGCACTTCTTCGGCGTTGCGGCACACCTGATGCGACAGATTCTGGTGGACCACGCACGGCGCCAGAAAAGCGGAAAGCGCGGCGGAGGCGCGCCCAAGGCGCCGCTCGATGAAGCGCTCAGCTTCGCTCCGGAGCGGAGTTCGGAGATGGTGGCACTGAACGACGCGCTGGAGGCCCTTGCCAAAGTGGACGAGCGAAAGTGCCGCATTATGGAACTTCGGTTCTTTGGGGGATTCAGCGTGGAAGAGACGGCCCAGGCGATGGGGACGTCGGTGGCCACAATCGGAAGAGAGCAAAGGCTCGCGGAAGCCTGGCTGCACCGGGAGATGAGTAATCGGGGATAGGCAATGACGGCCGAGCAGTGGCGCAGGGTGGGCGAACTGTTTCACGACGCGCTCGACCGCGCCCCAGGCGATCGGACCCTGTTCGCCCAACAGGCGTGCGCGGGCGACCCCGAAATCGAGCGCGAGCTGCGTTCTCTTCTCGAGAACGATCGGGCTGCCGGGGGCTTCGTCGAACGCCATGTGAAGTCGGCGGTGATGTCGCTGTTCGATGCGGATGTCACCCAGCCGCGAATCCAGCGGGTCGGCGCCTACCGGATTCTTCACGAGCTGGGCCGCGGCGGCATGGGAACCGTCTACCTGGCGGAGCGCGACGACGAGCAGTATCACACCAAGGTAGCGATCAAGGTGGTGCGGCCGGGAATGGACACCGACATGATCCTGCACCGCTTCCGCCGCGAGCGCCAGACACTGGCGCACCTGCAGCATCCACATATCGCACGCCTGCTGGATGGCGGCACGACCCAGGATGGAGTGCCGTATATCGTGATGGAGTACATTCCCGGCATGCCCATCACCGACTACGCGAAGGCCCACGACCTGGGTATTGCCGAGCGGCTGAGACTCTTCCTGGACGTCTGTTCCGCGGTGGAGTACGCCCACCAGCATTTCGTCGTGCACCGGGACGTCAAGCCCGGGAACATCCTGGTGAGCGAGGATGGCACCGCCAAACTGCTGGATTTCGGGATCTGCAAACTCCTGCACAGCGCGCCGCTCCACGAGACCGCTTCGGACACCCTCCACATGCTCACGCCCGATTACGCCAGCCCCGAACAGGTGCGGGGCGATCCGGTGACAATCGCCTCGGACATCTATTCGCTGGGCGCGGTTTTGTACGAGCTTCTGACGGGCTACCGGCCTCACCGCTTCGAGAACCGGACCCCGCAATCGGTGGAACGCGCGATTTGCGAACAGGACGTAATCCGGCCGAGCCTGGTGCCGGACAAAGCCCTGGCGCGCCGGCTGAGCGGCGACCTCGACAATATTCTGCTGCTGGCCTTGCAGAAGGAGCCTGAGCGGCGCTATTCCTCGGTCGAGCAATTCTCCGAAGATATCCGCCGCTATCTGGTACATCAGCCCGTGCGTGCCCGGCCGGTGACGCTGCGCTACCGCATCCGCAAGTTCGCTCGACGGGAGAGCAAATTGCTGGCCGCGGGCGCTGTGATGATGCTCTGCCTGTTGGCGGGAGCTCTAGTCTTCTGGCACGAGGCGCGGATCGCGCAGGAGAATCTGCTGGAAGCGCGGCGCCTGGCCAATAAGTTCGTCTTCGACGTACACGACGCCGTGCGGGACCTGCCGGGTTCCACGCGGGCCCGGGAAGTGATCGTGGAGACGGGGCTGGAATTCCTGGATGGATTGGCCAGGAACTCGGCGCGGGATTGGGGACTGAAGGCCGACCTGGCCACCGCCTACCAGCGCATCGGCGACGTGCAGGGCAACGCCATGGGCGCCAACCTCGGCAACACCAAGGCGGCTCTGACCAGCTACGCAAAATCCGCTTCACTGCTGGATGCCGTCATGGCACACGATCCGCGCAACGAGAAGGCCCAGATCGATCGCCTGACCGTGCAGCGCAGTATCGGGTCGGTCTACCTGTTTACAGAAGACAGCGAGCACGCGCTCAGTGCTTTTCGCGACGCGGAAAAGTTGGCCGCCGACCTCGCCTCGAGGTATCCGGGCGACCCCCGGATTGCCCTGAAGCAAGCGGAAGTATATGCCGCCACCGGGCATGCTCTCTGGCAAGCCGGCGAGTTCGCCGCCTCCATGGAGGAGTGCAACAAGGCTGTCGGGCTTGCGCTCAAGACCTCGCAGGCCAGTCCCGCTGATCCGGGTTGGCAATCCATCCTGGCGGGCGCGTATGCCGATATCGGGATGGACCAGACCCGTCTCGGGCAGCTCTCGGAAGGTCTGGCACATTACAAACAGGCCTTGGCCGTCCTGGAGCCGCTCACCCGCCAGGATCCCTCGAATGTGTCGTACCAGCAGATTCTCATGCTGACCTACAGCCACCTGGGCGATGTACTCGGGAACCCGAAGTGGCATAGCATGGGCGACGCAGCCGGCGCGTTGGACGCCTACCGGCAGATGTTGGCAGTGGCGCGGCGATTGTACGACGCGGATCCCGCCAATCAGAAGGCTGTGAGCGATTACGCCATCGCACTGACCCGAGTGGCGGCAGTCCTGCCCGACCAGGATTTTTCCGAGCGGCTCACGATGCTCGAGGAATCGCTAAAACTGCTGCAAGAGATCGCACGTGCCAATCCGCAAAACCTGGTGAATCGCTGGGACCTGGCCCACGGTTATTTACTGCTGGGCGATGCCGTGGCGCATTCGAAGGATCACGCCGGCGCCGTTCGCGCCTACCAGGAGAGTGTTTCGCTCGGCGAAGTGCTGCTGACGTCCGGCTTCCCGCTGGCCGCCGTGGATTTGGTGGGGGCCCACGAGAAACTCGGCCTTCTGGCGGCTCAGGGCGGCGATCGCACGACTGCCTTGACGGAGGCGCGCCGGGCATTGGCCATCAGCGGTCCGGACGGGCCGATCGCCAAAGGACGCCCCGCCGTGGCGCAGCGCTTTCTTACGCCTCGCGGGACATCGGCGATGGGACTGGTGCTGTCGGCACTGTCGCGTGCGCCGGGTGTGCGCCCGGCCCAGTCGCTGCAGGATCGCCAGGCTGCGGTGAGGTGGCTCGAGGAGAGCCTCAGTGGATGGAAGGCGTTGGAGCCGGATCCCGCCTTTGCGCCTCCGCACCGCTTCGAGATGCAACAGGTGGAGAAAGCTCTGGCTGAGATCAGGAGCCGCTGATACGCAAAGGATAATGATGAAGAGTATGACGCCTGCCCAGAAGGAGCTGGTTCGCAGCAGCTTTCCGAGCATTGCCGAGATCGCGGGGCCAATCGCGAAGCTGTTCTACGGCCGTCTCTTTCAGATGGACCCCCGCCTGCGTCCGTTCTTCAAGCAGGACATCGAGGTGCAGGGGCGCAAGCTGATGGACATGCTCACTGCCCTGACCACCAACCTGGATCATTTCGAGGACATGATCCCGGTGTTGCGGGCATTGGGCCAGAGGCACGCAGGATACGGCGTGCGGCCGGAACATTACCCCCTGGTGACCACATCGTTGTTATGGGCCTTCGGCACGGCCCTCCAGGCGGACTTCTATCCCGAGCTGAGAGCCGCGTGGCACACCGTCATCGAGATGGTGGCTGAGGTCATGAAGGACGGCGCCGCGGAATTAGGACCGATCGAAGAATCGGTCCGATGAGATCAGGCCCCGCGCTCACCCATAACCACGGTGTGAGGGCCGGTCGGCACGGGATGCGCCGTGATATTGGTGAAGCCCGCCTCGCGGTACATGCCCTCCAATTCGCGGAACGTATAGGCGTCCCCCGAGGCGGTGGTGGCCAACATCACCAGACTGAAGCCTGCCGCCATGGGAGGCGATACGCGGTCCTCATTGGGCACAAACTCGAGCGCCGCCGCGCGCCCGCCGGCTTTCAGGGCGGCATGCACTTTGCGTAGCAGTTGAACGCAAGTGTGGCGGTCGAAGTGGTGCAGGAAATTGGTGAGCAGTACGATGTCGTACGGGCCGCCGTACTCCACATCGAACGCGCTTCCGGGCAACGTCTCGTAGCGCCCGTCTACTCCCGCCTTGCGCGCGTTTTCGGCGGCCACCTCCAGAACGGAGCCCCAGTCCTGGCCCACCACGTGCGCCTCCGGGTGCTGCTTGGCAACCTCAATCCCGAACAGTCCGTGGCCCGCCGCGATGTCTAAAACACGCAACGGTCCGGACAATCCGTTCAGCACGATGCCTCCCAGCGGTGACGCCATGGGCGCCATCATGGGCGCCATGCTGTGGGCGAAATCCACCCACGCGGGATTCTCCCCCTCCACGCTGCCTTCCCCCGGGAGTGTCGTCCGTCCGTGCCGGACGATGTCCGCCAGATGGTTGTAAGGCTCCTGCATGACCGGATTGGCCAGGAAGCGGGCAATCGAAGCCACACAAGCCGGCGACCGCGGATCCAGAAATGCCGCGCTGGTGGACGTGTGACGATAGCAGCCTTCCTGCTTGGCAACGATGCCCTGGATGGCGAGGAAGTCGCATAGGATGCGGATGCCGCGCTCGGAGGCGGAGCATTGCCTGGCCAGCGACGCGACGTCTCCCGGGCCCTCACCGATGGCGCGGAACAGGTCGAGCTCGATGGCGGCGCGCAAGGCTGCGGAGCGCTGGTAGGACAAGAGCGAATCAAAAATCAACGCGGGCGATGGCGCGCCTGCAGGATGTGCCTGGGTTCCCAAAATGGTCTCCTTGAAGTAGTAGTAGTTATCGTGTTCTCAGGATTATACTTCGGAACCCGGCACCAGCGCACTTCAGAGCCATGGTGCGCTAAAATCGGACATAGTCGCAACAGCCGTAACATACCTGGCGTCTTGCGGCTCGCTTTCCCATGACGACAGCCACTAATATTCGAGTTCAGGAATTTCGTGATCAATTATCCCGCCGTGTCTTGGTGGCGGACGGCGCCATGGGCACCATGCTGTATTCGCGCGGTGTCTTCATCAACCGCTGCTTCGATGAACTGAACGTCGCGCAGCCCGACATGGTGCGCCAGATTCACCAGGAGTACGTGAAGGCGGGGGCGGAGATTCTGGAGACCAACACCTTCGGCGCGAGCCGGCCGCGGCTGGGCGCTTTCGGGGTTGCCGAGAAGCTCCGGGACATCAACCTGGCGGGGGTTCGCCTGGCGCGCGAAGCGGCCAAGGACGGACCGTTCGTGGCCGGCGCCGTGGGTCCGCTGGGGATCCGCATCGAACCGCTGGGACCCACCTCGTTCGCCGAAGCACGTGCGGCGTTCCGCGAACAGATTGATGCGCTTTTGGAAGGTGGCGTCGATCTACTGATCCTCGAAACGTTCGGCAACCTCGACGAGTTGCGGGAAGCGGTGGCTGCCGCGCGTGAGGCCGCGGGCGACGATATGGCGGTGATTGCCCAGGTGACCATCGACGATTTCGGCCATCTGCCGGGCGGAACCGATCCCGAGACGTTCACCCGCGAGATGGATGCATGGCCGGTGGATGCGATCGGGCTCAACTGCTCGGTCGGGCCGAAGGCTACGCTCGAAACCATCGAGCGGATGATGCAGTTCTCGTCGAAGCCCATGAGCGCCATGCCGAACGCCGGGCTGCCCATGCGGATCGAGGGCCGCAACATCTATCTTTGCTCGCCCGAATACATGGCGCAATACGCGCGCCGGCTGCTGTGGGCGGGCGTCAAGGTAATCGGCGGGTGTTGCGGCACGACCCCCGAGCACATCAAGCTGATTCGCTCGGAGACGCGCTCGCTGCAGCCATTGCAGAAGAAACTGACCATCACGGTGGAAGAGCCCCAGGCGAAGGCCCACGCCCTGGCGCCGGTAGCGATGGCCGCGAAATCGAAGCTCGGCGCCAAGCTGGCAGAGCAGAAGTTCGTCTCGTTCGTGGAGATCCTGCCGCCCCGCGGCATCGACGCATCCCGCGAGGTCGACGGCGCCCGGCGCTGCGCCGAGGCCGGGATCGACTGCATTAACGTCCCGGACGGTCCGCGCGCCAGCGCCCGTATGAGCGCCCAGGTAACCTGCCAGCTCATCCAGGAGAAGGCCGGGATCGAGGCGGTGAACCACTTCTGCTGCCGCGACCGCAATATCCTCGGAATTCAATCGGAGCTGCTCGGAGCGCACACCGTGGGTGTGCGCAACCTGATCTGCATTACCGGCGATCCGCCGCGCATGGGTGCCTATCCGGACGCTACCGCGGTCTTCGATGTGGATGCCATCGGGCTGGTCAACATTGTCCGGAACTTGAATCACGGCCTGGATATCGGGGGCAACCCGATGGGGTCGCAGACCGCCCTGCTGATCGGCGTAGGGGCCAATCCCGGCGCGCTCAACCTGGACGAGGAGATCCGGCGCTTCGAGTGGAAGGTGGAGGCCGGTGCCGAGTACGTCGTCACGCAGCCCGTCTTCGATCTCGACGATCTCGAGCGCTTCCTGAAACGCATCGAGCGCGTCCGGATTCCGGTGATTTGCGGCATCTGGCCGCTCACCAGTTACCGGAATGCCGAGTTCATGGTGAACGAACTGCGGGTGCCCGTACCGGAAGAGTTCATGGAGCGCATGCGCCGCGTGGACAATGCCGAGAAGGCGCGGGAGGAAGGCGTGGCGATCGCACGCGAAATGGTGATGCGGGTCCGCCACATGGTGCAGGGCGTTCAACTGAGCGCACCGTTTGGCCGCTACCAGATGGCGCTGGATGTCGCTGATGCAATCGGCCCGCGCTGAGTGTTCGCATTCGAAAATGGCAACCGACCTGGTCGAGATCAACACGGAAGAGCCCCAGCCGGAAGTCCTGGAGCGAGCCGCCGCCGCCGTGCGCCGCGGCAAAGTGGTCGCTGTCCCCAGCGATGCGCTGTATACGCTCGTGGCCGACCCCTTCAATCTGCGCGCGGTCACGCAGGCCTTCAAAGCCAAGGGCCGCGAGCCGCAGCGCTCTCTGCCGATCCTGGTTCGCGACATCGTGATGGCCGAGGAGTTCGCGGGCGAGTTGACGAACCGCTTCTTTCTGCTGGCGCGACGCTTCTGGCCCGGGCCCCTCACCATCATTGTGCCGGCGTCGGCCAAGATTCCGCTGAAGGTCACCGGGAATACGGGGCGGATGGCGTTGCGCCAGTCTACATCCAAGATCCTGAACTCACTCATCGATGCTCTGAACGAGCCACTCATCTCGACCAGCGCCAACATCTCGGGCCACCCCACCTGCCGCAGCGGGATCGAGGTGTTCGGGATGATGGACGGGCGGGTGGACCTGGTACTCGACGGCGGCGCCTGTGTGGGTCAGGGCGCGACCACGGTAGACATTACCGACCCGTACTGGAAAGTGATCAAGACAGGCGCGATCGAGGAGAAGGAGATCGCCGAGTGTCTGCAGGTGTAACCCGGCAGAGGGTCAAGGGTGCTTATTGACCGGCTAATCTTTCCTCATTTTTCCCTGAGGCGATCTGATCGACTTGATCGGCGACACCCAAAAGGCGCCGATCGAAGCGTTGGAGCTTGCGCCGGGTTTTCTGATCGGTGAGCGGTAAGATTAGCCGGTCAATAACCACCCGAGGGTCAAGGCTGTAGCGTCAGTCTAAACTGTGGACTGTTAAACTGGAATTGACTTCCAGGAGACCGTTCCGATGTCGATTTCGGCTCCCGTATCGCCTCCGCCGTTGCGCGACGGCGACCGCTTGACGAGCGACGAGTTCATGCGCCGCTACGAGGCCACGCCTGACCTCAAGCACGTCGAACTGATCGACGGAATCGTCTATATGCCTTCGCCTATAAGCCCAGAACACGGCGTCTTCCAGTGTCGGTTAACAACCTGGGTTGGTGTCTATGTTGCCAACACGCCAGGATGCGAGGGCAGCGATCCCTTAACCTGGATTATGGGAGAGCGTGACGTTCCCGAGCCCGACCTCTCGCTGTGGATTTTGCCAGACCGTGGTGGGCAGTCTCGCCTCGAAGGGGGCTACTGCGCGGGCGCTCCAGAGCTCGTCGTGGCAGTGGCTGTTTCCAGCCACGCTCGCGACTTGGGCGTCAAGTTGAAATCCTACGAACGTGCCGGCGTTCGCGAGTACGTGGTCGCCGTGGTGAGCGAATCGAAGCTGATCTGGCATGTGACGCAGGGGGGAGTCTTCCAGACAATCGAACCGGATCCCGATGGCATCCTGCGTTCGCGCTGTTTTGCCGGATTGTGGCTCGATCCCGCGGCGCTATGGGGTCGCGATCAGTCACGCATGCTCGCGGTTCTCCAGCAGGGAATCGCGTCCCCCGAACACGCTGCTTTTGTGGAGAGCCTCGCCACGCAGAAACGCTGACAGTCACTTCTTCGGCACGCTGAGAAAGAAGTCGCGGAGCGTCCTCATGTTGAGGCCTCCTGGTCAACCGCGGTGGTAGCCGCAGAGCGAATGCTAAACTGAAATTGACTTCCAGGAGACCGTTCCGATGTCGATTTCGGCTCCCGTATCGCCTCCGCCGTTGCGCGACGGCGACCGCTTGACGAGCGACGAGTTCATGCGCCGCTACGAGGCCACGCCCGACCTCAAGCACGTCGAACTGATCGACGGAATCGTCTACATGCCTTCGCCCATCAGCCACCAACACGGTGCCTTCCACTCGACCATGAATGCGTGGCTCGCGATTTACGCTGCCAACACGGCAGGATGCAGGAATAGCGATGCGATGACCTGGATTATGGGAGAGCGTGACGTTCCTGAGCCCGACCTCTCGCTGTGGATTTTGCCAGACCGTGGTGGGCAGTCTCGCCTCGAAGGGGACTACTGCGCGGGCGCTCCAGAGCTCGTCGTGGAAGTGGCTGTTTCCAGCCACGCTCGCGACTTGGGCGTCAAGTTGAAATCCTACGAACGTGCCGGCGTTCGCGAGTACGTGGTCGCCGTGGTGAGCGAATCGAAGCTGATCTGGCATGTGGCGCAGGGGGGAGTCTTCCAGACAATCGAACCGGATCCCGATGGCATCCTGCGTTCGCGCTGTCTTCCCGGATTATGGCTCGATCCCGCTGCTCTTTGGCGTCTCGATCTGGCGGGTACGCTCGCGGTCCTCCAACAAGGAATCGAGTCCCCGGAGCACGCCGCCTTTACGGAAAGTCTTGCAATACGGAAACTCTGAGGGCAGCGCAACGCCCGAGCGCCGTTGATGAATGCTGCCGCCGGCATGGTTATGGTGATAGCGTAGAGAGCGGGATGTGACCCTGTGAAAAGCCGTCTTGGTGGAGTTGCCTTAGCCCTCGCGTTGCTGGTGTTCGTTGCAATCGGAGTCGTTTATGGCACGAGGTTCCTGGACCATACCTTGGCTCTCCTGCTTGGGGCGTTCTACATTGGCAGTTCCATTGTCCTGGTTTTCAAAGCCCTCGGTTCTCGACCCGAGGATCGGAGACGCCTTTTTAACTACGGCGCTTTGGCACTGCTGCCGGAGAGTTGGCGCCGGTGGCTCCTGGATGAAAAACCTCCCACTGTCCGCCGGCTCTGACTCCAACTCGATGACGGCGGCTCGACATGGCGGCTCTTTGGCAGCTTGACCAGGCGCGCATCCTTGCCGTTCTCCGGGAGGGAATTGCGACGGTGGAGTACGCTGCGTTCTTGGCCACTCTCGCTGCGCGAAAACGCTGACGGTCAGTTCTTTTTCATCTGGTAACCCTGCCACAGATATTCCAGCGCTTCGGGCAAGGTCTGCGCCTTGACGGAGCGGTCGGTGTGCCCCGCGTTCTTGGCAAACACGAACTGGTAGTGGTAGCCCTTGGCCGCCAGCACCTTCGCCATGTTCTCGTTGGCGACCACCCAATCGTGCATGTTGTCGCGCATGACATTCGGATTGAACAGGTCCCGGTCGCCAACCTCCATCCAGAGCCGGATCGGCTTCGCCGGGCTGTTGGGAATCAGGTGCTCGTGAAATTCCCAAGCCCCGCCGGGAGTCTTCGGGTCCGATGGCCACTGCTGATTCACATACGTCCCCGAGTAGGTGAGCACGCGGTGGTACCACTCCGGGTGATACCACGCCATGATCAGTGCGCACGACCCTCCGGAGCTTCCGCCCATGGTCGCGCGCCCGTCGGGGTCCTTGGTCAGCTTCACGTTCGCCTGCTTCTCCACCATCGGCAGAACTTCGGTCTCGACGAATTCAGCGTACCGTCCCGACATGGTGTCGTATTCCAGGCCGCGCTCGCTCCCCTGCGCGTCGCCGGTGCCGTTGCTGATCGAGATGGCGACCATCGCCGGCACCTTGTGCTGCGCAATCAGATTATCGAGAGCGGTGAAGAGCACCCTGTCCGGCCCGTCCGCCCCGACGATGAAGGGCGCGGCTGTTCCCGCTACATACTGCTTGGGAACGTACACCGACACCGCGCGCGTGTAGTGTGCCGGGTGGCTGGTGGTGACCACCAACTTGGCGGGATCGTTCGGGTCCGGCGTGCCAAACGTGCCCTGGTCACGCGCGATGCCGGGGTAGATCTTGCTGTCGTTGGAGTCCATGGTGAAGGTGTAGATCATCCCTCGCGGCACGCCCTCCTGTACCGTCATTTCGGGCGCCGGATTATGAGTGGGGCCGAGGATGAAGTTCCCGTCGGCGTTCGCTGGAAGGTTCTCGCCGTCCGGCAGTTCCTTGGCCGTTACGTAACCGGGAGTGTGCGGGTCGCGGGTGGGCGGGGTGGGACGCTGCGCGCGCTGCGGAGGGGCCGGAGCCCCAGAGGGTGTTTGGGCCGCAGGCTGCGCCAGCCCAAGACCCAGACCGCCAGCCAGGCTGATCGTGATCGTAATGCCGAATAGACGGAACATAAGGACTCCTTTGCCCTGAAATCATCCCCGATCTTACCTCAACAGGACCGAAAACGCCGGGCCGTTCGTGGCGCGGTGTACAATCGTCGTACCGATGACCCCGCCTGACCGCGAACGTGTGCGATCCGCCGCGTCCACTCTACTGCTGTTTCTGCTCGCTGTTCTTTCCACATCGGGTCAGCCCGCCGGGAATGCCGCCTATGACGTGATCCTTCGACATGGAACGATCTTCGATGGCAGCGGCGGCAAATCGTACCAGGCCGACCTGGGCATTCAGAACGGCTGCATCGCCGAAATCGGCGACCTCTCCGCGCGGCGCGCGCCAGTGGACCTGGATGTCCGCGGCCTCTTCGTTGCGCCGGGATTCATCAACATCCACAGTCACGCCGCGCCCGCCGCTTTGCCCACTGCCCAGAACATGCTCCAGCAGGGCGTCACCACCGAGATCCTCAATCCCGATGGCGGCGGCAGTACCGACATCGCCGACCAGCTTACTCGCTCCGCGAGCGCGGGCCTCGCGGTCAACATCGGCGCGTACATCGGCTTCAACAGCGTGTGGGCGAGCGTGGTGGGGCAAGCCGATCGCCGGCCAACCCCGGAAGAGATCACCCAAATGCGGGTGCTCATCGAGCGCAACCTGAAGGCCGGGGCTTTCGGCGTTGCGGCGGGCCTCGACTACAAGCCGGGGTACTTCGCGCACACCAGCGAAGTAGTCCAGGTGGTTTCGGCTGCTTCCCGCTGGCGGACCAACTTCCCGAACCATGAGCGGCTCACGCCGGAGACCAACTTCAGCTCTAGAACCGGGATCGCGGAGACCATTCGAATTGGTTCTGAAGCCGGCCTGGTCCCGGTGATCACGCACATGAAGGTGCAGGGCCATGAGCAGGGCAGCGCGGCCGAGGTGATCGGAATGATGGATCGGGCGAGCGCGGGTGGGCATTACACCGCCGCCGACGCCTACCCGTACCTCGCGGGCCAGACGGGTCTCGGCTCGCTGACCGTCCCGGCTTGGGCGCAGGATGGCGGACGCCCCGAGATGCTCAAGCGATTCCAGGATCCCGAATTACGGAAGCGCATTGCCCGGGAAATCGAAGACGCCCTGAACGCCCGTTTCGGCGGCGCCGAGGGTGTGTATCTTCCCCAGACGCAGCAGCAGCTCACCGAGATCATGCGCGAACGCCAGGCGCCCGCGGGGGAGGCGGTCATCCACATCCTGGAGCAGGGCAACGTCCCCGCGATCCTGCGCTTCGGGAGTGAGGACGATCTGGTCAGAATCCTCCAAAACCCCACCACCTCCATCGCCTGCGATTGCGGAGCATCGCTCGATACCCGCAACCACCCGCGTTTCTTCGGGACATTTCCGCGCGTGCTCGGGCATTATGTCCGCGAAACCCATGCCCTCACCTGGGAGGACGCCATCCGCAAGATGACCGGACTCCCCGCGAGCACGGTCGGAATCGTCGACCGCGGTTTTCTGATGCCCGGGATGGCGGCCGATGTCACCGTCTTCGATCCGGACCGCATCATCGATCACGCCACCTACGAGAATCCGGTGCTGCCTTCTGATGGCGTCCGCTATGTCCTGGTGAACGGCGCCGTGGCGTTTCGCGATGGCAAGGCCACCGGAGCGCGCGCCGGCCGCCGGCTATTGCGCTCGGTCCACATGCCCAGCCGTCCGATGGAGCTTCAGTCCCGGCGCAGCGTTTCCTTCACAGGCAAGGCCGCGGCGCCGAATTCGGATATCCGGATTGCCCTGAACGTCAGCCAGACGGGCGACGCAAACCACGCGAAGGGGACTTTTCGCCTGACCGACAGTCGCACGAAGATGACCATCGAAGCTACGGCGATCGGCCTCCTCCAGACCGCTCCCCAATGGGCGTCGTTCACGGGGCGGGTTCGGCTGCTCCCCACTGGAGGCGAGCGGGCGATCACGGTCACTGTGGACTTGGCCGACCCTCTTGCCACCGATCACGCGGCCAGCGTAACCGTGGATGTGGAGGACGATTATCACCTGGCGGCCCTGGTGGATCCGCTCCAGGCGAAGCTGTCGTCTTCCCGTAATTGAGTTGACGCTTGATTTAACGGAACAGAATCGAGCCGAAATCGGCAAGGAAATCGCGCCAGAGGAACCAGTAGTGAGACCCCGGAATCTCCTTGTACGACGTCTTGAAGCCCTCCTTCTCCAGAAGCGAGTGGAGATTCATGGTGCCTTCGCGCGCCATGTCGGTGGTGCCCGCGCCCGTCCAGTAGAACTTCACTCCGCCTTCTTTCACGGCTGCCAATTGCTTCTCGTAGGCCTCGTCCACGGTCCGCGGTCCGGAGCTGAAAACGCCGATATAGCCGAACACGCCAGGATTGTTGTTGGTCGCCATGAGCGTGTGCCCGCCGCCCATCGACAGGCCGGCAATCGCACGGTTGTCCTTGTTGGGGATCACGCGATACGTCTTCTCCACGAAGGGAATCACATCCTTGACCAGGCTCTCCGGATAGGAACCCGCGTAAGGCTGCGGTGCCCGCGGGGGACCGGCGGCGCGTCCTCCGCCGGCGGCTGCCTGCTGCAGGGGAGGCGGCGCGGGTGCCTGCACGGCTTGAGGAGCTGGAGTGGGACCGTAGGCGTAACCCTGCGACACCGTCTGAGTCGCATTGCCGTTAGGCATGACCACGATCATCGGCTTGGCTTTGCCGGCGGCGATCAGGTTGTCCAGAATCACGTTGGCGCGGCCCATCGTCACCCAGGCATCTTCGTCTCCGCCCCCGCCGTGGAGCAGGTACAGAACGGGGTACTTCGTCTGATTTGCTTCGTACCCGGGCGGCGTGTAGACATACATCCTGCGGCGATCTTCTTTCAGCGTGGGGGACGGATACCAGACAACGTGAATCGTCCCGTGCGGCACGTTCTTGAAGTCCCACATGTCGGATTCGGGGCCGGAAATCATCAGAAGGTTGTCGATGCGGAAGCCGTCGCGCTGCGTCTCCCCGTTGCCCGGGTCCAGAGCCTTCACGCCATCGACCAGGTACCAATATCCCCACAGTTGCGCGCCCAGCGGCCCCACCGTGACCGACCAGATTCCGCCGTCGTCCTTGCTCATCTTGATGTCGCGCGCGCCCTCCCAACTTCCGTTGAGCGTGACTTCGTTGGCCTTTGGTGCGTAGAGGCGGAATGTCACGGTGTGATCGGCATGGATTTCGGGAGAGACCGGACGCGGCGGCGCGCCGGCGCGTCCACCGGCCCCCTGAGAGTACCCCGCCGGCAAGCACAACAATACGGCCGCCAGCATTGTGAAAATTCGTGTTCCAAAGTGCTTCATGTTTTACCCCTCCATTACTCGTCTATTGTTGGCATTGATGTGGCGCCTGCGCCACGTCACCGCGCATGGCGCAACTCTTCCTGGACAGCGGCAATCAAATCTACGCCCGCCGAGTTGAATCGCTCCAGCCGCACCGTGTCGCCGATATTCAGCCAAAACTCGTCCTTGGGATTATAAACCGGCCAGTTCGTCAAACCCGAGCCGTTCGGGTTGCCCGTCTTGGCGAAATTCGTCCAATACGTCGCCAGCGTGTCCGCCACCTTCCGGTCCAACTCCGTCCACGGGTAATCCTTCATCCGGAGGTTGTCGAAAACGTAGATCACTTCGGAGAAATGCACCGCCCCCGCGGGCGCGCGGGGATTGTTGCCGTTGCCCTCCGGATGCGGCGGCACGTGGCTGAAGATGTAGATCCACGCCGGCGCCTTCCCCGTGGTGGACTGCAACTTCGCCCATGTGCGATGGCCGGCGAAATTAATATCGCGGTACACGTCGTGATACGCTTGTTTGGCCTGCGCATCGTCGTGCGCCGGGTAGAGCTTCAGCAGCATATCGGCCTTGTCGCCGAATGTCTGCTTCGCCCACGCCACGTACGAGGCCGGCGAGCCGGGCGATCCTCCACGTCCACCGCCGCCCGCCCCGATACCGCCGATATTCCCTCCTTCGTCATTCGTAGCGCCGGTGATGAGGGCGACGTCGTTCTGTTTGCCTTGCGAGTAGGTCGTGTACAGGTCTTGCGGCAGGAACCAGCCATCCACGATCGCGCCATTCAGCCCTTGCGGAGTCTTGATGGATGCCTCGAGGAGTTCCTGCGCCGGGGCCGCACGCAGCGCCGCCAGAGACGCCTTCCCGATGCTCTCCCCGAACTTCACGCCGTTGGCTTCCGCCTCCGCCAGGGTGAGCATGCGCCCGAACGTGGTATGCGATTCCGCGATCGCGCCGCGAACCAGCCCCTTCAACAACGGCGAAGCCGCCAGAAAGTTCACGCTGCGGCTCCCGCCCGATTCTCCCCAGATCGTGATCTTCGACGGGTCGCCGCCAAACTGCGCGATATGGTTCTTCACCCACTGAATGCCCGCCAACTGGTCGAGCGACCCGTAGTTTCCGGAAGCATGATGCGGCGATTCCTTCGTCAGTTCGGGATGCGCGAACCAGCCGAATACGTTCACGCGGTAGTTCATGCTCACCACCACCACACCCTTCTTGGCGATGGCGTTGCCGTCGTAGATGGGCTCGGCCGTGGACCCGGAGACGCCCCCGCCGCCATAGATCCACACCAGCACCGGAAGCCGTTCGCTGGCCGACGCCGCCGGAGTCCACACGTTCAGATACAGGCAATCTTCGCTGGTGCGGATGAGGCCGCGATTCCAGGAGCCGTTGTTCGGATCCTGCGCCCGCTGCATGCAGGCCGGGGAGAAACGGTCGGCCGCGCGCACGCCCTGCCACGCGACCACCGGCTGCGGCGGACGCCAGCGCAGATCGCCGACCGGCGGTGCTGCGAAGGGAATGCCGAGGTACTCGCGGACTCCCCAGCCCCATCCGGGTGTGCCGGAAATCAGTCCGCCCTCGACTTTGATCGGCTCCTGGATCGCCCCGAGTAGCGGAAACGCCAGAATTCCTGCCAGGCTCAAACAGGTGATTCGCATATCTCCGATCCTATCGGAAAAGCAGCTGCGTGAAGTCTCTCAGGTAGAGCCGCCAGTTAATCCACGTGTGGCCGCCCTCCGATTCGTGGAACTCGTAGCGGATATTGTGCGCTTTGAGCACCGCCGCAAGCTTCTTCGGGCCGTCGGTCACGGTGCGGTCGTCCTTGCCCACGCCGATCCAGAAGAGCTTCACCAGTTTGTTGGTCTTTTCCGGATCGGCGAAGAAGGCCTGGTTGCGCTCCACGAAATCGGAGTTCACTCCCGCGTTGACGCCTTCCTGCAATCCCATGCTGAATACGCCGATCCAGGCGAACCTGTCGAGGTTGGAAGGCGCCGTCCGCAGTGTCTCCGCGCCGCCCATCGAGAGGCCGGCAATGGCGCGGTTCTCGCGGCTGGCCAGCACACGGTAGGTCGATTCCACGTGAGGAATGATGCCGGTCAGCAGGTCGCTCACGAAAGCATCGTGCAGTTTGGAAATGGCGGCGATGCGCGCCGCAATCGCCTCCGGGGTGGCCGCGGCACCGCCGCGTCCGCCACCCATGGGATTGGCCACGCCAGGCAGGGTGATGCTGCCGTTCGGCATCACCACAATCATCGGTTTGATCTTTCCCTCCGCCTGCAGATTGTCCAGAATGAAGCCGGCCCGGCCAATCGTGCTCCAGCCGGAATCCTCATCGCCGCCGCCGTGGATGAGGTAGAGCACCGGATATTTCTCGCTGCCGCGTTCGTACCCGGGCGGCGTGTACACGTGCATGCGACGGGGTCCGCCGAGCGTTTTCGAGTCGTACCAGACGGCCCGTACTTCGCCGTGCGGCACCGCCTGCACCTCTTCGTATGCCGCTTCGGCTCCGGGCACCAGGAACATGCTGTCCAGGCTCGCCACTCCCTGTTTGATCATCGGATTCCTGGGATCGATCGTGCGCACGCCGTCCACATTGAACGAGTAGCTGTAGAAATCGGGCACCAGCGGCCCGGCCGTGAGGGACCAGACGCCCTCCTCGTCCTTTTGCATCGGGCCGCCTGTGCCGCGGCCTTGCGTAACAAAATCGCTGGTCAGCGTCACCGCGGAAGCTTTCGGCGCATAGATTCGGAACACCACCCGATGATCGGGCAACACCTCCGTGGATTTCAGATTCGCGTAGGGGTTCGGCTGCCCGCCCGGCGGCTGAGCAAAACTCGTGGCCGCAAGCCAGGCTGCAACGAGGATCGTTCGGAACATGATTTCTCCTATCGGAACAGCTTCGGGGCAAGGTCGGCCAGCGAGTGCCGCCACACCTTCCACTCGTGCGCCCCGGGAAACGGCGCGAATGTCACGTTGATCTTGTGAGCCTGGAAATCCTCCAATGCTTTCTTCTGAAATGGCATCCGCGGGTCGTCCGTGCCGCACGACATGTAGAACAGCTTGAGCTTTTTGTTGGTCGCTGCCGGATCCCGGTAGAAGCCCGGCGCGACCTTCTCGATATCGAACTGTCCGTACCCGGTCGTGCCGCCAAAAATCCCAGAGCTGAATTCCGCGATCCAGGCGAAGGTGTCGAGGCTGCCGAGCCCCACGTTGAGCGTAGTCCCGCCACCCGCCGAGAGGCCCGCCATCGCCCGCCCCTCGCGGTTCTCGATCGTCCGGTAGTGCTTCGCCACGAACGGGATGATGTCTTCCAGAAGTTCGCGCTGGAGCATTGAGTAGTTCGCTCCGCCGGCGACCGTCGCGGCAGGTGGCGAAGCGCCTGCCGCAGCCGTCACCCCCGGCGCGGGCGTACCGGACACGTTATTCGGCATCACGATCAGCATCGGCACGGCTTTCTTCTGCGCGATCAGGTTGTCCAGAATCACGCCGGCCCGTCCGTCGCGGCTCCAGTCCTGCTCCGCGCCTCCGCCTCCGTGCCACAAATACAGCACCGGATACCGCTTCGATGTCTGGCCGTCGTATTCGGGCGGCACATACACGTACAGCCCGCGCTGCGTCTTGCTTACCGCGGAAGCGTACGTGTGAATGTGGATCGAACCGTGCGGCACCTCCTGCACCTGGTCGAAGCGCGGCGGGTCGCCGGGAACCTCAACCACACTCGCATCGATGGTTGCTCCGACTTTCATGGTGGGATTTGCCAGATCGATCGTCTTGGCGCCATCGATCAGGAACGAGTAGATGTAGATCTCGGGCTCGATCGGACCGATGGTCACGCTCCAGACGCCGTCGTCGCCCTTGGTCATGGTATGCGATTGCGGGCTGCCTTCGCCAAAGCGCAAGACGGCCTCGGTAGCTTTGGGCGCGCTGATCCGGAAGGTGATGCGATGATCGGGGAGCACTTCCGGCGAGACCAGGCGGCGGGCGTTCGGCTGCTGCCCGAATGCCGCCGCTGCGATCAACAGGGCGAGTAGGGGTTTCCTCATGGCGGATGCCGTCAGCTCTCCAGGGTCTTGCGCTCTTCGCGGTCCGGGTCGTTCTTCACTTCGCACCGGGTGTTGAAGATCATTGTCTCGCCGTTGGCCGCTGTGAAGGCCGGCCAATTCGGAAGCCCCGGGTGGTTCGGATTGCCCTTGCGCGCGAAGTTGAGGAAGGCGTCGCTGATTCTGGCAGCCAGTTCGCGAGCTTCCGGACCGCCGCCCGTCATGCTGGCCGCCACGTCCGTGTTGTAGAAGGCGAAAGCGATGTCGCTGCAATGGAAGGCGCGCGGCCGCCCGCCCAGGATCGGCGTCACCCATCCGAACCAGTAGGTGTACACCGGCGCCGCATTCAGCGCGGCCTTCCGCTCTGCCTGCGCCACCAGCGCCGACCGCGGACTCACAATGAAAGCCAGCACCTCCACCGGCTTCGACTGCGGATGTGCCTTCTGGTACGCTTCCACGATTCGGCCCGCCTTGTCGCCATACACGGCAGCCACCCGGGTCCTGACTTCGTCCCCGGTCATCGATTCGATCGCGGCGTCGTAGGCGCTCGGGCCCCATTCGTGGAATGTCGAGCCGATCATCATCGGCACGTTGGCGGAAATGGCCGGCGCAGCGGGATGGAACGGATGCCCGGGCAGAATCTTGCCATCCACCGTGGGAGACCACCCGACCCTCGGCGCCATGATGTCGGAACGCCGGGGCGCCGTCGCGGGCGCGACCTTCTTGGCCGCCGCGATCCCCGCGTCGATGATCTTCTGATAAGGCAGTTTCTGCAACTGATCCACCTCCGAAGGCTTGAGCGAAAGTTCCGCCAGCAGGGCGGCGGCCAGTCTGCCGGAAGCTTCCGGAGTGGCTTGCAGCAGGCCCGAGCCGCTTTGTACCACGGCGCGATGGAACAGCCCCTTGGCCGACGGCATGGCCATCAGGGTCCCGACCTTCGAGCCGCCGCCCGATTGGCCGAAGATGAGGACGTTGCCCGGATCCCCGCCGAAATTGGCGATGTTGTCGCGGACCCACTCCAGTGCGGCGACGATATCCAGCATGCCGGCGTTCGCCGAAGCAGTCCACTTCTCGCCGTACTCGGCGAGATTGAGATAACCGAGTGGACCGAGCCGGTGATTCAGCGAGACCACCACTACATCGCCGCGCCGGCTGAGATTCCCGCCGTCGTAACCGGGCTGCTCCTGCCCCGAGCCCGAAGTGAAGCCGCCGCCATGAATCCAGACCATCACCGGGCGCTTGCGATTGTCGTTCAGTCCCGGCGTCCAGAGGTTCACCCGAAGGCAGTCCTCGCCCGGCTGGCCGTCGTCCCAATGGAACATGAAGGCATTTTCGTCGTTGGCCCACCCGGCTCGCGGGCCCTGCGGGCTCACCGGACCGAAGTACATGGCGCTGCGCACACCCGGCCACGGAGCGGCCTTGGCGGGCGGCAGAAAACGCCCCGCACCTTCGGTGGACGCCGCGTAAGGAATGCCCTTGAACGTATGGATGCCGTCCTTGGTGAATCCGCGGACCTTGCCGGCCGTGGTTTCGACGACTGCGTTTGTCTCCAGCGCCACGATCGCCGGCCCGCCCGAGGCCATCGCAGTACTGCTCTCGGACGAGCAGCCGCTTTCGAGGAACGCGCCCGCGGCCGTGGTTCCGACCACCGCCGCGGCGCGCCGGAACAGGGCGCGCCGCGGGATGCCTGATTCTTTGCCGTTCTGCACAGGTGCCTCCTTCATTCCTCAGAAGTAGATCTTCGCTCCCAGTTGCACCGTACGCGGGGAGCGGGTCGCATTCAGCGCCCCAAAGCCGAATCGCCCCCCACCGCCGCCCAGGGCGGTCGGAAGGTTGGTGATCTGGCCGGCGGCGTTGAAGGTCGGGGTGTTGTTGAAGCCCGCCGCTTCGTAGTTGTTGGAGACCGCGCCGCCCCATTGCGTGTGATTGAGGGTGTTATAGGTCTCGATCCGGAACTGCAGGTAACGCTGTTCATTGCGTCCCAGGGGGACCTTCTTGAACAGCGAGATGTTGAAGTTGTTGATCCCCGGCCCGCGGACTGGTCTCAGATACGAATCCATGCCCGTGCTGCCGGCCGCCGCGGGTGCAAAGCACGACGTGTTGATGTATGCGTAGAGCGTCCGGTCCCCGCGCGACCTGTTCGGGTCGCAAGTGATGAACGGCCGGGCGGCCCAATCCGCGTTGCCGGTCATCTCCTGATTGAGTGTGGCGCTTCCCAAGCCCTGTACGTTGTAGCTGCCCAGCGAGATTACGGAGTTGCCGCCAATCACCACCGGTTCGCCGGAAGAGAAGCTGGCGATCCCGCTGACCTGCCAGTCGCCCAACACGCCACGGGCTACCGGATTGTCCAGGAAAGATCCCTTGCGGGCCACGTTCGGAATGTCGTACACCCAGTTCACCACCATGGTCAGGGTGCGGTCGAAGGTGAGCGGTGCGTAATCCGCCGCCCGGTGATTGAGGTAGTTGCCTACAAAAGAATAGTCGCTGTCGGTGCCCATCACCTTAGACCATGTGAATGCCGAGCCGAGGCTGAGATGGGACATGCGCCGCTGGGCCGAAATCTGGAGAGCGTTATAGTTGGCGCTGGCCCCGTAAGTCGCGATGAAGCCGCCGCCCCCGAGGCCTGATTGCGCCACTGCGGCGCCATTCCCCGAGAAGCCTACATACGGTCGGAGGAAATCGATCGGCAGCGCGTTGACGCCGTTCAGATTGCAGGTGCTGATGGTCGGGCACCGCGTGGGATCCTGGTTCTGCGCCAGCCAGGCCGTGCCGAACGCCGGCTCGTTGAACGGCGTGCGGGTCAGTTCGTGGCGGTTCTGCATTCCGACATAGCCGACGTCCAACAAGATCTGTCCGGGAAGCAGACGCTCCACCGTGAAATTGTAGTTGTAGACTGTCGGGATCTTGCCTTCCGGTGAAAGGCCCGCGACGTTGAGAGGGAACAAGGTGCCGGCCGAACTGGCAATCGTGCTGAGGTTGCCGTAGTAAATCTTGGGCGTGAGGAGTTCCGGCGGATAATTGATCTGGTTGAAGATCATGTTGCCCTGGAGCCGCTCATAAAACACGCCCCCGCCGAGACGCACCACCAGGTTGCTCGAGGCGCCCAGAGGAGTCCATGCCAGGCCGAACCTCGGCCCGAACAGCACTCCCTGGCTATCCACCATCCCGCGCCCGTTGGTGCTGGTTGCCGGTGTGATGATCCCGTTGTAGACGTTGCCCGAGTTCGGAACAATCGCGCCGATCAGCGCCGCCGGCCCGGTCTGCCCGGTCAACGGATTGATCGAAGACCGCACGCCATTCACCAGGGTGGGCTGATACAGCGTGACTTCCTGCTTCGCGGCGAAGGCGGCCGGCTGGAAGCTGGAGATCTGGTCGTGAAGCTCGTACCACGGCTGCAGGATCGAGAACCGCATTCCGTAATCGAATGTCAGGTTCGGCCGCACTTTCCAGTTGTCCTGCGCATACCACTCGTAGGTTCGGTAGTAGTAGTAGCCCTTGAGGTAGGTGTTCGACTGGTCGAAGGTTTGGTAGTTCCCCAGCAGCATGTTGGAGAAATCCCAGCCGGTGTCGCCGGGGTTCGCCGAATCGGTGTTGAAATACAGCCTGCCGTTATTGACTTCCGTCGCCGTTTGGCGCTTGGTGCTGGTCTCGATGTAGATGCCGGCTTTCAGCGTGTGGGTGCTGAACACCTTCGCGACGTTATCCGTGATATTCGCGGTGGGGTTTTCGTTGTCGTACGGCATGCCCCCGATGAATACCGTGGGCGCGTTGGTCACCTCGCTTCCAAAGAACATATTGGGAATCAGGTTGGCCTGCGAATCCGCGTTGGGGTACAGCAGCGGCAGCGTGACTCCGGTCTTCGCGCGCGTATAGCCGCTATTGGCCGTGGGCGTGTTGGGAAGCCAGTTGCGGGTATTCCCGTAGTTGAATTCGTTGGTCAGCGTGGGAGTGATGATGAACGTCAGGTTGCCGGCGCCCGAAATCGTCCCGCGCAGGGATTGGAACGATCCCACGCCAATCGTGTTGTTGACGTTCAAACCGCCGGATTGGATCAGGGTCTCCCGGTTCTGGAGCCAGCGGAAGAAGAATTTCAGCCTCGACGAGATGTTGTAGTCGATCCGCACCGTGTCGTCGTTGCGGCTGTCCGAACCCACGAACTGGTATTGATAGTTGTATCCGGGATCCACTCCCAGCCGGTTCGGCAGCGGGAAGACGTTCATCAGTTGGAGGCCGTACTGGTTCCACCGGCTTTGCGGAATGAGGTTGCCCGGGAACGGCGCCTTGTTGTTGGCCGGATCCAGAATCGTCACCGGAATATTGTTCTGGCGGGTCTGGGAGAAATCGCCCTGACGCTCGAGCGCGGTCGGCACCGTGAGCGAAACCAGGTTGTCGATCACCCTCGGCCGCTGGAACTCCCAGTTCGTGAAGAAGAACAGCTTTTCTTTGGCGCTGTTGAGTTTGTGTGGGATGTAAACGGGACCGCCCAGGCTGAATCCGAAAGTGCTGTTGCGGTTGCGCGGGCGCGAGAGGCCGTTGTAGTTGTTCATCCAGGTGTTGGAGTTCATCCACTCGTTGCGGTAAAAGTAATAGCCCACGCCGTGGAAATCCCGCGATCCGCTCTTGGTGACCAGCGTGATGTTGGAGGCGCTGGCGCGCCCGAATTCGGCCTGCTGCCCGTTGGTCAGCACTTTGAATTCGGCGATGATGTCCATGTTGAGCCGCCAGCCGCCCGCGCTGTTATTGCCCACATCTTCCACCAGCGTGCCGTCCACCGCGATGGCGTTCTGATCGGTGCGCAATCCGTTGGCGTTCGTGGTGTCGGCGTTGAATCCGGGAACCGTCGGAAGAAGGTCGGTGTATAGGCGGGTGCTCGACCCAAGGTCGGTCATCTGCCTTCCGGTCAGGACGCCGGATCGCTCGGCGCTGACGGTTTGCAGCGCCACCGCCGCCGCTTCCACGTTGATCGATTCTCCAACCGCTCCAATCTCCAGCATGATCGGGGGCAGTCCCACCCGGTCCTGGGCGTAGAGCGTGATGTCCGTTTTGGCGTACTTCTTGAACCCGGACGCTTCCACCGTCACAGTGTACGTCCCGGGAATCACCGGCGTGAAGAAGAAGTAGCCTTCCGTTGTGGTTTGCAGTTCCCTGGCAACTGCTCCCTGGCCCTGATTGACCAGCGTTACCTTGGCGCCGGGCACGACGGCCCCCTGCGCATCCTGGACCACGCCACTGATGGACCCGGAACTCTGTTGGGCCGGCGCCACTCGCCCGAAAACCGCGGCGAGGACCAGGACGGCCACGATCACATGGCTCAGCCTTTTCATTATCATCCCCCTTTCGCCCGTATGTGGTCGATTAGAACGGAGGCAGGGCAGTAACGCAAGTAAGCTACTGAAGCACTACCGCTAACGAAAAGTTACGCGGGTCAAATCCTTCAGAATCAATCGAAGATATTTGGAGGTATAATACCTGGAAACGAGAGGTCGCGTGCCGGAAAGAACTGTCCCAGCCCACGCTCGCAGAACCACCTCCGATGGGCTCGACCATCGAGCCGTACGGGAGCAGCTCGAACGGGTGCTCACCAGCTCGCCTTTCCGCAACAGCAGGCGCTATCCGGCCATGCTGCGGTACGTCGTGGAGCACGCTCTGGAGGGCAACACCCGCGACTTGAAGGAGAGGACCGTCGCCGTCGAAGTCTTCGGCCGGCCGCCGGACTTCGACCCTGGAGCGGACCCCGTGGTGCGAACCTCGGCCGCGGAGGTGCGCAAGCGATTGGCGCAGTATTATCAGGAACCGGAGCACGGAGCCGAGATTCGCATCGAATTGCCGGTTGGGTCGTACATCCCGGAGTTCCAGCCCGCGGCGCCGAAACCGCCGGTTTCCATATCTGCGCCCGTGGTCCTGGCAAGCAACGCTCGGCGGCGGCGTGTCTGGATTCCAGTCGCGGCCGGAGCCGTCGTCCTGATCGCCCTGGTGGCTGCATGGATCGGGTTGCGCCTCCAAACCTCCGAGCTTGAACGCTTCTGGGCTCCGGTAGTGGCGCCCGGCGGCAATCTTCTGATGTGCGTCGGCGCCGCCGGCGTTCCGGCGCGCAGTACCGAAACCGCAGCCGCAACTCCGGGAGGCGCACGCGGCGGCCGGATCGGGTGGTCCGATACCGTCACCTTAGCCCGGCTGACGGGCTTTCTCGAAAAGCGCGGCCTGGCCATTCAGTTCTGCCGCGAGGAACAGGCGACATTCAACGACTTCCAATTGATGCCGGCAGTCCTCATTGGGGGGCTGAACGACGAATGGGCGCTCCGCTTGATGGAGAACCTGCGTTTCCAATTCCGCCTGGAAGGATCGGCCGCCTGGATCGCCGACCGGGAGCACCCGCTGTCCCGCGACTGGAGCATCGAAGTCCCGAATAATCCCGACAGCGCCCGGCCTGCCTTGAAGCGGGACTACGCGGTGATCTCGCGTATCCACAATGCCCGCACCGGCAAAAT
The DNA here is from genome assembly GCA_035501495.1 of Bryobacteraceae bacterium. Classification (GTDB taxonomy): domain Bacteria; phylum Acidobacteriota; class Terriglobia; order Bryobacterales; family Bryobacteraceae; genus JAIQFL01. The sequence goes on from DATJWB010000015.1 coordinate 30,690, forward strand.
CACGATCACGGTGGCGGGCCTGCTCGGCACCGGGACAGTGGCTGCCGGCAGGTTCCTCACCGACGCTGTCTACCTGCGCGATGCCGCCAGGAAACTCCCGCCCGATTGGCGAAATCGCAACCTGCAGATCGTCCTCGGCACAGAAGTGATCGAAGGTAACGCTGGGCCTCCGGAAGTGTTGGCCAGCGTAATCTGGTGATGCTGCGGATTGCAACCGCCAGCGACCCAGCCGCGGATTGTGGGATTCGCTTGTGCTCACGATTTGGGCTTTCGAGCCTACCTGAGCGAGCTGGTGGTCGATCCTGGGATCCGGCATCAAGGCATCGGGGCGCAACTGGTTCGGGCACTCGAGAAAGCCTTGTGGGACAGGCATCAGCGGGTTCTGATCGCAGATGTGTGGCGCGATGCGGAGGGATTCTATCGGTCAATTGGTTGGGAACCGCCCTCCGCCGTGCTTTTCAGGCGGCGACTGCAGCCGGAGAGCGCCTAAGACCGTGCTTTTTCGAGGAGTGCGCTGTGGCCGCTCTTCAAAGCCGGCCGCTCGAGGGTCATGAATCCGGCATCGCGGGCAGCCCGCAATTCGGTTGCGAACAACTGGCTTGTCACATGCCCCCTGGGTTCCGCCAACAGCAGCCGCGAGCCGGGTTTGGACACCAGCGCAGCCTCGCGAAAGAACGCGGCGGCGGATGGCAGTTCGTGGACTACCGCGAATGCCAGGGTGAAATCCACCTTACCCGCCAGATCCCCGACGCCCAGCGACTCCTTCGATGCCAGACGCAGATCGATCCGGTCGAGAATGCCTGCCCTGTCCGCGCGGCGACGCAGGCTGTCCAGCATGCGCGATTGGACGTCCACCGCGACCACGCGACCCGACTGGCCCACCAGGCGCGCCAATTCCAACGTGAAGAAGCCCATGCCAGGGCCGGGCTCGAGCACCACCATCCCGGGGCGCACATACGGAGCCAGAACCCGCGCCGGTTGATACAAAATCCGCCGCACGGGACTTGCCATCAGGTAACCGACCCACCACGGACACACCTGGTGGGATTCCGCACACGTGTTGTTCTCCATTTGGTCTCCTCATAGGGACTTACGACCGTACCGCTGTTCGAGTTCCTGGCTTAAAAGCTATAGCGCACCGTGAGAATCGCGTGCGAGTTCCGGTGGTATTGCCCCAGAAAATCGCCATTCGCGCCGCCAATCCATACGAAGCCGGCAGTGAGCCGCCAGTGCTGGCCGAACGCCTGCGTGTATTCGGGCTTCACATAGGCGCCCTGTCCGTTCTGCCGAACCACTGTTTCCAGGGACACGCTCCGATTGACGTCGATGGTGTAGCCGGCGCGCGCTACGAACGCGCGGGTGGATCCTCGCACCGGCGAATAGGACAGGGCCGTGCCGTGTTCCGTGATCACCTGGCCCGCGTAGCCGCCCACAAAGGACCACTCACCCGCCTGGCGCTCGAGTTGCAAAACGAAGAGCCCGTATTGGTCGGACTGAGGAGTCGTCGAGGTGAAGTACGCGGTTTCGGCTTTCAGCGTGACGAATCGAAAAGGAATGGCGGCGTCGGCCCCGTACATGCGCATCTGCGGGTAGAAGCGCTGCGCCTCGACACCAAAAGGAGCGAGCTGCAATTGGGCGCGATAGAGTGGCAGATGGTCGTAGCCGTTGTAAAAGGAGAACGAGAATTCGGCGGCCTGGCCGATGTGGTTCCATCGGGCGCCGAACTGGGGACCTCCCGGAAAGTCGGGCGCCTGTTCCGTGATGGGGATTCCTTCCGGCAGCACGGCCCATCGCTGATTCAGGAGCGGAACGCGGCTGGGCGTCAGTCGCGGGGAGAAGACCACGTCGATGGTATTGGCCTGATCTCCATACGTGACACGCGCCGCGGTGATCGCCAGGAAGTCATTATCGACTACGTTGATGAAGTCGCGCGGCGCGAAGCGGTCGGTGGGAACGAGTACGTCAGTCTTCCCCCAACGGATGAACTGCTTCCCGGCTTCGATGGTGAGCTTGCCGCGCGAGTATGTGGCGCTCAGGCGGCGGACTTCAAACGCGGGACGCCGCCGCTCGCGGTCCCAGTAGGAAAGGCCAAAATCGCGTTCGGTATCGAGATGGGTATCGGTGCGGGCATCGAACGCGCCTGCCAACCGGAAGTAGGGGCTTACTTTATAGAAGGCTTCGTAGCGGAAGAGCGCATCACCGACGATATGCGAGCTGTCGTTAGGCGCGGTCTGCGGATAGATCTGCGCGGAAGTCTCCAGAAATCCGCGCTGCGTAAAGTCCTGCGCGGCTACGAGCGAGGTAAGGAATGCCAGAAGCAGAGTGGCGCGCGCCACGTCATTGCTCCCGCCGCAGCGCCTGCACGGTGAAATCGTCCTCCTTTATCGGAAGGTTGTATTCCAGCTTCTCCAGCCGCATCACCGTGTGGCTGTTCCGCCGGAGATCGGTCATATCCAGCACACACGCCGTCCAGATGCCTTGCACGTTGCGGATATCCGACTGCCGCAACCGGCGCACCAGTTGATCCTTGACGAAATTCTCGTACTGCGCCGCCACATAATTGTCCTTGCGGACCCACACCCGCGACAGTGTATACTGCGACGTCTTCCCTTGCCGCGGCCGCGTCTCAATCCGCCAGCAGGGTGTGCCGTCGATTGCTTCTTCTCCCGTTAGCTTGTAGTCGAACTGATCCACGTCCCGCTCCTCCAGATCTTCAAAGCTGAAGTCTGTTCCGAAGAAGCGGGTGGATCGATCCTGCAGCGCGATGCGGCGGTCCCGGCCGATCGCGGGCGTCCACATCCACTGGTCGGAGGAGCGGTCCGGGTGATTGACCACCAGCAGCGCCACGCCCTTCACCTCCGCCGGAGAGATGAAGCGGATCACCGCCTTGCTCTCGCCGTAAGACCCAATCCGATACGACTGCCACGCCTTGGAAGTGACCTTGCCATTGGCCGCGGTGACCTCCAGGACCCCCTCGTAGTGCTGCGAGTTCGAGCGCCCGCGCTTCTGCGCCTCCGCGATGATCTGGCGGGCATCCTGGGCAAAAGCGGGTGCGATCATCAACAGCGCAAGAGCGGCTCTATTCATATTCCAATGCCTCCACCAGCGAACCACGCACGGCGGTCTCCGCGGGAGCAATCGCCGAGACTACCGCGGCGCCGAGGATCACAGGAACCAGAATGGCGGCAATCGCGGTCGGAAACTCGTAAGCCAGGGGCAAACCGGCGAACCCGTGGGCCAGCACCTGCAATTCGTAGTACAGAAAAATGCATCCCACCCCAATACCGAGCACCAGCCCGATCGTCCCGATGGAGATCGCTTCGAGCCAGATCGTCCCGCGAATCTGCGAGCGTAACCCGCCCACTGCCCGCAACACACCCAACTCGCGGCGGCGGTCCGAAATCGACACCGTCAACGTGTTGACGATCCCGAGCAGGGCCACCACCATCGCCACGATCACCTGTACGTAGGTCATGCCCAGCCACGCGTCCGCGACCTTCATGACATACTCCTTGATCTCGGCATTCAGCATGATAAACAGCCGGCGGTGATTGCCGATGCTTTCGTTGATGCGGCGGCGGACATCCTCGGGTGAAACACCCGGCTTCACATAGACGCGGACGACGTTGGCGCTGTCGTCATGGAAGTAGCGTATGTAAGCGGTCCGATCGAGCAGAATGGCGCCCAGTTGGTTGGAGTAATCGCGCACAACTCCCACCACCGGAAGTCTCAAGTCGCCCGACGGCACCGGGATGTTGATCGTATCGCCGAGATGAATTCCATCAAGCTGCATCAGGTTCTCCGCGATGATCACACCCTTTCCGTCCGCGGCGAGCCGGTCCATGGTTTGTAGATCTCCGGCCACCACATGACGGCGTACGCGCCGGCCGATCGCGGCCAGGTCGGCGCCGATGATCATGACCGGACTGCCCATGAACTCCTGCCGGATCGTGCGGACTGGCTGGACCTCGTCGATTCCCGGGATGGCTTGCAATTCGGGAACGATCGCGGCCGGAAAGCGGAAATCGGTGGAAGCCAGATTCGACGTGGCAGTCACGAACAGATCCGGGTTCAACGAGCCTTCCATCCATTCGCGGAGCGATTCCACGCTGGAACGCGAGATGCCTCCCTGCGCGACCACCAGCGAGAGTGAGAGCATCAGGGCTGCGACCGTGGCAGACGTGCGGCGCGGCGCCTGGATGAGGCTGTCGGCGGCCAGCGCGCCTTCGATCGGCCGCAGCCGCTTGAGTGGACCTCGCAGAAGCCGCGACAGTTCCAGGGACAAAAACGGCGTCAGCAGGAGGCAGGCCAGCACGGTGAGAATCCAACCGCTGTAGAGGGCCGCCCGATACTGGGCGAACGGCAGGCACGCCACAGCCACCGCCGTCGCAATCAGGGCGGCGATGCGCCGCGCGCGGCTCTCACCCGCCCCCAGCACCTGGTAGCGCCCCTTCTGCAGGGCCTGGATCGGCTCCACGCGTGCGGCGTTGCGCGCGGGAATGAAGGCCGCGATCATGCTCACCAAAACACCCAGAACGATCGCGCCGAGCACCACCCGCGGATCCACCAACACGTCCTGCGTGTTATTGGGTACGCCGTACATCTGATCCATCAATTGGCCGGTAGCGCCGGTCAGGCTGCGCGCGAAGACCAGACCCACTAACGCGCCCACGGACGATCCGATCAACCCCGCGATGGCGCTCTCCGCCAGAAATAACGTCCGGATCTGCCCTCGAGTCGCCCCCAGCGCCCGCAAAATGCCGATCTCGCCACGCCGCTGCGTCACCGCGATGGAGAAGGAATTGTAGATGATGAACATCCCCACGAACAGAGCGAACATGCTGGAGATGTCCGTAGCCGCGGTGTAGACGCCCAGCAGCGATTCGAACTGCCGCCCGCGGCCGGAAGGAGGTTCCACCAGGAAGCCTGGACCCAACGCTTTGCGCAATGCGGCTTCGCCTTGCGCGAGCGAGACGCCTTCCTGAAGCCCCAAATCGATGCGGTCGAAAAGCCGCCCTCGTCCGAAGACCTTCTGCGCGGCGTAGATGTCCATGATTCCCAGGTTGCCACCAAAGGCCGAAGCCAACCCTCCCGCTTTCAGAATGCCGCGGACCGTGAACTGCTTGGGGCCCTCCATGGTGTCGAACGCGATCTTGCTCCCGGTGGTCAGCCCGTTTCGAGAGGCGAAATCCCGGGTGATGATCAACGAATCGGGCTGGGCCAGAAATACCAGCGGGTCGTCGATCACGTCTTCGTCGCCGTTTTCGAAGTCGTAATCGCGCAAGCTGCGGTCGCCGGTCATATCAACGGCCAGGATGAGGAGCTTGCCTTGCCCCCGGAGATTGGTGTCCACCGAAGCCTCGATGGCTGGCGCCGCGGCGCGGACTCCGGGAACCGCTTCGACCCGCTCCAGGACGTCCTCGGCGAAACCCGAATCTCCGGCCGTGACTTGCAACTGCGTCTTACCGGCGATGCGGTCCACCGTCTTGTTGAACGACTGCACCACTGACTGGTTGGCCGTCTGCATGCCGACCAGAAGTGCCACGCCCAGTACAATGCCCGCCGTGGTGAGGGTGCTCCGCAACAGGTGCTTGCGGACATAGGGCCAGGTAATCAGGCGCAGAAGGATCATCGGCGAACGTCTCCGGCGATGCGCGCGTCGCGCAGCGTGACGGTCCGGGGGCAGCTTTCCGCGACCGTCAGATCGTGGGTGACGATCAGGATGGTGGCATTCAGCCGCTGGTGCAGGTCGCGGATGAGGTTCAGGATTTCGGCGCCCGTGTGGGTGTCCAGGTTGCCGGTCGGTTCGTCGGCCAGCAACACCGGCGGGTAGAAGGCCAGGGCGCGGGCGATGGCCACCCGTTGCCGCTCGCCGCCCGAGAGTTCGTCCGGAAGGTGATCCAACCGCTGGTCCAGTTGGACCATTTCGAGCAGCGTCCGCGCCCGCTTGTCGATCTCTTTGCGCTTGAGGCCCTTGAGGTGCAACGGCAGGGCCACGTTTTCGAGGCACGTGAGGCTGGGCAGGAGATTAAAGAACTGGAAGATGAAACCGATCTTATCGCGCCGCAGCCGTGTCAGATCGTCATCCGTAAGCGCGGCGAAGGGTTGTCCGTCGATGCGGATTTCGCCCGAGGTCGGCCGGTCCAGCCCGCCGATCAGGTTGAGCAGCGTGGACTTGCCGGAGCCTGACGGGCCCACAATCGAGACCATCTCCCCGCGATCGATCTGCAGATCGACGGAATCGAGTGCCACCACCTGGCGTTTGCCGTTGTAGTGTTTGGAGACCCCGGAGAGGGCGATCATCTATTGATCTGATGATACCGAAGACCGGCAGATTCAGGGTTCGAGCCTGCCTGGGCTTCAACCCGCGGGCCACTACCCCACTGAAGCCGGGCGCGGCTGAAAGTCTGCCGCACTACCCGATTGCCGCCAGTGCCTGTTCGAAGTCGGCCAGAAGGTCGCGCCAGTCCTCGATGCCCACGGAGACCCGCACCAGCCCATCGGTGACTCCCGACTCCGCCAGTTCGCGGGCGCTCATGCCCGAATGCGTCGTGCTCTTGGGATGGCAGGCCAGGGTTTCCACGGCGCCCAGCGATACCGCATTCCTGGCGATCCGCACGTGCCGCAGGAACTCGAAGGCCGCCTCTTTGCCGCGGCGGAACTCCAGTGAGAAAATGCCGCCCGGGTACGCGCACTGTTTCTCGAAAATGCGCTTCTGCTCGGGGTCGTCGAACAGGGTCGGATAGATCACGCGTCTCAAGTGTTTGTGCCCGGCCAGGGCCTCCGCCAAACGCTGCGCGTTCTTACTCTGCCGGTTCATCCGGATCGCCACCGTGGGGAGCCGGCCGTCCAGCATCCAGCATTCGTCGGGCTGGAGAATGTTGCCGAACATGCCGCGCCGGCTGCGGATTTTCTGGATCATCTCCGGGGTCTTCGTGATCGCCACCCCGCCGAGCATATCGCTGAAGCCCGAAAGGTACTTGGTGGCCGAGTAGAGCACGATGTCCGCGCCGAGTTGCAATGGATGCTGAAAGCTCGGCCCCAGAAACGTGTTGTCCACCATGATCACCGGCCGGTCGGGCCTCTGTAACGCCGTAACGGCGGCACGCTCAATGTCTGTCATGATCAGCGTCGGGTTGGCCGGGGTCTCCAGGTAGACGATGCAGCAGTTTTCCGCCGAGCGGATGGCTTCGTCGATGGCCGCCGCGTTACCCGAGGGCACCGCGATTCCCCGCACCCCAAACGGCTCCAGAAACGAATGAATGAGTCCCGTAGTGCCGCCGTACAGCGGCGTGGTATATACGATCGTGCTGTCCGGCTTCGCGAATGCGAAGAAGGCGGTCATAATGGCCGCCATGCCGGAGTTGAAGACCGCCGCGTCGGTGGCCCCTGCCTCGAGCGGCACGATCTGGTCTTCCAGGATCTCCGCATTGGGATGCGAAAAACGAGAGTAGATCAGGTCTGCGCGCTCGCCATGAGCAGGCAAGATTTTCCCCGTGGTGATTGCAAATGCCCGTTCCGCCGCCTCCGGGCTGGCAAAGGAATACGTCGAACTGCGAAACACAGCCGGCCTTGCCGAGCCGAACGACAGGCTGGGATCGAACCCCCGGGTGAGGACCGCCGTCCGCGGCCGCACCGCGCCATGACCGTTCCCTTGATCCGCCATCTATAAGCCTCCACCACGAGTTTAGCCCACTGCGAGCGAACCATGCACAACAAAAAAGTGGTGTTTTGAGGCTGGCAATCAGGAGGCGCCATTGCAGAAATTTTTGAGTATGCTTAACGAATACACAAAAGTGGCAGGCACTTCCGGCGGGATTCAGGTCGCCAGGTAAGCGAATGGGAGTAACGGAGAGACCTGCGGGAGCCTGGGCAAGCAGAGTCCAGTGGCCCCGAATGCCACACACGTGAGCGCTGCCAGCGCCGCCATACCGGCGCCGGCGCTTCTTATTTGGGCAGACATCCCGCGCACAGGCGCGGATTCAAGGGGGGAGACTTGAGAATCATCAATTGCTTCAGGGCAGCCGCATTGCTGGCGCTATCGTATTCACTGGCGCCAATCCCTTCCAACGCACAAACCGCCGCCACAGGAGGAATCCTGGGGGCCGTCACCGATGCGACCGGCGGCCTGGTGGCCAGCGCCCAGGTGGAGCTGATGAACACCGAGACCGGCGCGAAAAGCACGACCGTCGCCGGTGCTCAAGGGCAGTTCGCTTTTCCAGGTGTACCGCCGGGAACCTACTCGGTCACGGCGCAAGCGCCCGGATTCCGCACCGTCACCGTGAACAACGTAAACGTCCAGGTGAATGCTACCGCCAGCGTGAACATCAAGCTCGAGGTCGGCGAGGTCTCGTCGAAGGTCGAGGTCTCCGCGGAGCAGGGGCAGATCGAACTGCAGACCGCCGATGCGAGCGTGGGCGACGTCATCGGCTCGCAGCCGCTGCTGCATCTGCCTACGCGCCTTCGCCAGGCCCAGGAACTGCTGCTGCTGCAGCCCGGAACCACGCCGCAGACCGGCAGCGACAACGGCGGATCCATCGCCGGCGCGTTAAACGACCAAACCACTTTTACGCTGGATGGCATCGACATCACGGACAATTCCACGAATTCCACCATCAACAGCGACCAGGGCGCGCGCCCGGTGCTGACCTTCTCGGTGGAAGCGACCGATGAATTCCGGGTGGCCGTGGCGAATGCCAACTCGACCTTCAACCGCGGCTCCGGAGGCCAGGTTAGCCTGGTGCAAAGAAGCGGCACCAACCAGGTTCACGGCTCGCTCTTCTGGTACACGCAGAACAGCGTTCTCAACGCCAACAGTTGGGACAACAACCGGTTGGGCACCGCCAAGCCGCACGTCGAGGACAATCGCTACGGCGGACGCGTGGGCGGGCCGATCATCCGTGACAAGACATTCTTCTTCTTGGAATACGAGGCCCGGCGCTACCCCGAAACGTTCCCGCTGACCGCGACGGTGCCTACCGCGTCACTGCGCCAGGGAATCCTGCAATTCCGCGATGCCGCCGGGAATATCGTGGCCTACAACCTGGCAACTTCCACGCTCTGCGGAGCGCAGGGCAACCAGCCGTGCGATCCGCGCGGGCTGGGAATGAGTCCGACCATCCAGGCCATGATGGCGCTCGACCCGGTGGGCAACAACCCCAGCGGCGGCGACGGCTTGAACACCACCGGCTTCCGCGGCAACGCCCGCTCCCCGCTGACCGACGACTTCGTCACCGGCCGTTTCGACCACAACTTCAATTCGAAATGGCACGCCAACGCCAGCTTCAGCTATTCGCGCGATCTCGGGTACAACTCTTCCCCGCTCGTCCTCGATATCCGGAACCCCAATAACCTGCTGAACGAAGACTTCACTCCCAACTGGACCAACGCCATCATCGGCGGATTGACGGGACAGTTGTCGAGCACCCTGGTGAATACCATCCGTTTCGGAGACGTGCGCAATCGCAACGGCGGCCTCCGCCCGCAATTGTCAACGATCGCTTCGGAGCTGGCCCTGCCGGGAACCAACGATGGTGGCGCAGGCTACGTAGCGGTGACTCCCAATACCTTCACGCCGCCCATCAGCATGAGCAATACCGTCCGCACGCAGTACAACAACAACGTGAACCTGCAGTTTACCGACGACCTGAGCTGGACGAAAGGCAAACACCTCATCCAGGCGGGCGGGAACGTGCAGCGCGTGCCGCAGTTTCACATCCACACGGGAAAAGTGGGCGGCTCGGTGAATTCGCTGAACGCCACGCAGACCGCGGACTCTTCGTTTCTCGTGATCCCCGCAGCCGACCGCCCGCCAACGTGCTCCACTACGCTTACCACGAATTGTCTGCCGTCGTCGTTGACGTCGAGTTGGGACTCCCTGTATGCCTCGGTGCTGGGACTGATGAACGACGACAACACCTTCCTGGTGCGCAACGGGCAACTGCAGGCGCAGCCCTTCGGCACGCCGATCTACATGAATGCCCTTTCCTACTTCACCTCGTTTTACGGCCAGGACACGTGGCGCATCAGTCCTTCCCTGACGCTGACGGCGGGCCTTTCCTACAGCTTTCAAACCCCCTACAATTTCTCCAACCAGGAGGAGGCGCTGCTGGTGAACGCCACTAACAACCAGCTCATCTCGCCGCTGGCCTACCTGCAAGCCAAGAAGGCCGCGGCGGACCAGGGGCAGATCTACAATCCGCCGCTGGGCTTTCTCCCCGTCACCCAGTCCGGACGATCGAGCGTCTACAATACCGACTACGGCGACGTGGCGCCGCGAGTGGCTCTGGCGTGGAACCCGTCGTTCGATGGCGGCATCCTCGGAAAGGTCTTCGGAAAGCGAAAAACCGTCTTGCGGGGAGGCTTTGGACTCTACTACAGCCGCTTGAGCAGCGAAGACAGCGTGGTCACGCCGGGCCTGACCGCCGGCTTCAGCTCTTCGATCACCACTGCCTTGACCACCTGCGCCGCTTCGGGCACTCCGGGCGCGGGCTGCAACGCCACCGCGACTGCGAACCCCGCACAGAGTGTCTTCCGCATCGGCCAGGATGGCAACATTCCGATCCCGACCTTCCCTGCTACGGTCACCAGCCCTTACGTCCCGGCAGGCAACTACAGCGAGCTGATCTCCTTCGGGATCGATCCCTTCATCAAGAACCCGAGGATCTACGTCGGCGATTTCACCATCCAGCGGAATGTGGGGCACGGAGTGTTTCTCGAAGTCGGATGGAACGGCCGATATGGCCGCAGCCTCTACTCCAACATCGGAATGGGCGCCAGCCCCTATATGTTCAAGGACAGCGCTTCCGGACAAACCTTCGCCCAAGCTTACGATGCCGTCGCCAACCAGTTGCGAGCCAGCCAGCCGGTTACCGTCCAGCCATGGTTCGAGAACCAGTTGCCGAAGGCCGGCACACTGAACGGCTTCGCTTCGACCACTGCGTTTCTGGCCAGCCGCGAGGCCACCTTCTTCACCACGGGCGCCGTCGCGAATCTCTTCGACAGCACCAGCTCCAGCCAGCCCGGTTTGAACGCTCTGCGATCCCAACTTGGATTGCAGCCCTACGACGAGACCTCGGTCAACGAACTGCTGGAAGTGGTCAACGAGGGATGGTCGAATTACAACTCGCTGCTGCTCACGCTGCGGCGCACCGGCAGGAACTTCACCTTCGACGTGAACTACAGCTTTTCCAAGTCGCTCGACACCGATCAGGGCGTGCAGAACGACTCCTCGACTTTGCAGAATCCGCTCGAACCCGGGGTGGTCTACGGGCCGTCGAAGTTCGATCACAAGCAGATCCTGAACGCGCTGTTCGTGTACAATCTGCCGACCCGCTACAACGGCTTGCCGGCTGTGGTGAATCAGATTCTCGGCGGCTGGCACGTTTCGGGGATTTTCACCGCGTTGAGCGGCGCTCCGGTGTACGTGTCGGAAGGCAGCCAGGTCTGGGGCGGCGGGCAGCGGTCGGTCTTCAGCACTCCCGCGGTGCCGCTGGTGCCGGTCTCGTCGATCAGCACCGGGCTGAACCGGAACGTCACCGGTTCGGGCGGAGTCGGGACGCAAAGCAACCCGGCTACGGGAGGCACGGGGCTCAATCTCTTCTCCAATCCCCAGGCCGCGCTCGCCGATTTCGGATACGTTCAGCTCGCTTCCAACGCCGATGGGTACGGACACCCGTTGCGCGGGCTGGCCTTCTGGAATATCGACAGCGCGATCGGCAAACGATTTGCGCTGGCGGAGCATAAGTCGCTGGACTTCAATTTCGACTTCTACAATATGCTGAATCATCCGAACTACAACAGCTCGGCTGGATCGCTGACCGGCAGCCCGGTGGGCTTTGGCAACATCTCCAGCACCGTGGTGCCCGCCAACCGGCAGGCCAGCAGCCGCTGGATCATGTTCGGTGCGCGGCTGGAATTCTAAAGGAGAAATCGCATGCTGAAAATCGAGCCGAAATCCATCGGCGCCATTCTGGGGCTCGCGCTCCTGCTCCCCGTGCTGGCCGCTCAGGAACGGCCCATCGTCCTCAAGGTGAGTACCGCCTTCGACGGAAGAGGCAAGACCATCCGCAATACCACAATCGTGGTGCAGGGGGCGAAGATCCTGCGCATCGGGGGCCCTGTGCCCCAGGACGCCATCACGTATGACCTCACGAGCCTCACAGTCTCGCCCGGATTCATCGACACGCACTCGCACATCATGTACCACTTCGGCGACGATGGGCGGAACGGCGGCCGAGGCGAGTCCCCGGTGCATGCCATGCTGCGCGGCGTGGACAACGCCATCCTCACACTGAACGCGGGGTTCACCACGATCCAAAGCCCCGGGCAGGCGGCCGACAAAGAATTGCGGGACGCCGTCGCCCGCGGCATCATTCCAGGTCCCCGGATCCTCACATCGCTCCAGCCGCTGATGGAGAATAGCGGTCCGCCCGAAAAGCTGCGCGAACTGGTGCGCCAGCGAAAACAGGATGGCGCCGACTTCATCAAAATCTTCGCTTCGAAAAGCATCCGCGAAGGCGGCGCACAGACCATGACCGACGAGCAATTGCAAGCTGCCTGCGGCGAGGCCAAGATGCTCGGGCTGCGCACGCTGGTGCACGCGCACTCCGCCGAATCGGCCAAGGCGGCTACGCTCGCCGGCTGCACCTCGATCGAGCACGGCGCTTACGTCACCGACGAGGTGTTCGATCTGATGGCGCAGCGCGGTACGTTTTACGATCCCAACATCGGGCTGGTGCTGCAGAACTACATCGAGAACAAACCTAAATTCCTGGGCAGTGGGAATTACACGGAGGAGGGCTTCGCGTTTATGGAGAAGGGGCTCACCATCACTCGCGACACGTTCAAGAAGGCTCTGACGCACAAGAACCTGAAGATCGTCTACGGGACCGACGCCGTCGCCGGGGCGCATGGGAGGAACTATGAGGAGTTCGTCGTTCGCGTGCGCGATGGCGGCCAGGACCCGATGGCCGCCATCGAGTCGGCCACATCCATTTCGGCTGAGTCGATGAAGATGCAGGATCAGATCGGTTCGATCGCTCCCGGGATGCAGGCGGACATCGTCGGCTTCGACGGAAATCCGCTGCAGGATGTCACGGCCGTCCGCCGCGCGGCGTTCGTCATGAAGGGCGGGACGGTGTTCAAGAATCGTGCCGTTCATTAGGACCGCGCGGCGGTCGGTGCGAAGGAATGGAATGGCTGAACTACCACCATCTCCTGTATTTCTGGATGGTCGCGAAGAAGGGCAGCATCGCCCGCGCCTGCGAAGAGCTGCGGCTGGCGCAGCCGACCATTAGCGGACAACTGCGGGCTCTCGAGGAAAGCCTGGGAGACAAGCTGTTCGCCCGCCAGGGCCGCGGGCTGGTGCTGACCGAGGCGGGGCACGTCGTCTATCGGTATGCCGAAGAGATCTTCGCTCTCGGAAGCGAGCTGACGGATGTGCTCAAAGGCCGCCCGCGCAGTCGCCCGCTGCGGCTGATCGTGGGCGTGTCGGACCTGATTCCGAAACTGATCGCCTATCGCATCCTGGAACCGGCCCTCGCCCTGAAGGGGGGCGTCCAGATGGAGTGCTACGAGGACACCCCTGAGAAGCTTCTTTTCAGTCTCTCGGCTCACGAGTCCGACCTTGTTTTGACCGATGCGCCCGCCCATTCCGCGGCCCTCGTTCGCGTGTTCAATCATTTGCTGGGCTCGTCCAAGGTAGCTCTGTTCGCGTCGCCGCGGCTGGCGAGTTTCTACCGCAAGAGGTTCCCGCACAGTCTGACGGGCGCTCCGTTTCTGCTGCCCATGAGGAATTCGGCTCTGCGCCAGATGATGGACCAGTGGTTCGAGGCGCATTCGATTCGGCCGCGGATCTTGGGGGAGTTTCAGGACACCGCGCTGCTCACGGCGTTCGGACAGGCGGGAGCGGGGATCTTCGCGGCGCCGGTGGCGATTGAACGGGAGGTCCGGAACCGCTATCGCGTTGCGAAGATCGGGGACATGGGCACGCGCGTCACGGAGTATTACGCGGTCTCCGCGGAACGCAAGATCAGGCATCCGGCGGCGACGGTGATTGCGGAGGTGGCCAAGAACAGATTATTCGGCATGCACTGATCGGGAGGCGCTCGCGGCGCCTCCCGCTTGGTGAGTTGTGGTTAGCTGCCGACCTGGAGGTGATTCGTGACCGAGAAAGCTCCCGGCACGCTGTTGGCCTGCAGGTTGGCAATGGTGCGTTCCATCTCGCTGCCCACCATACCCTTCAGCGTCACATGGCCATTCTCGACGATGATCCGGATCGGAGGGTTCGGATTCAGACGGTAACGAGCCATAGCCGGCTGCCCGTAGATGGCCCTGTAAGTGGCCAGGCGGATGCTATTGTCGGAACGCGACAACGGCAGCACCTTGATCTCGCTGGTGACGGATCCCACTCCTTCGACGCCGCGAACCACCCTCTCTGCGTCGGTCTTGAGAGTCGGCCAACTCACCTCACCCATCAGCGTTACCTGGTCGCCATTCACCTGGAAAGCGAGATGATCGAACACCCCGTAGTAGGCCAGCTTGAGCAATTCACTCCGGACGCGCTGTTCGAGGCTCTTCGCCGGTTTGGCCGATGCGCGCGCGGCTTCCCGGGCCATCAACATCTTGACCATCGGGTCGGCCGGCGCGGCATCCAGCAGGTTCAGCTTCTCGCGGGCCTGCGCATAATCCAGATTCACGGACACCAGCGTTCGCGCCTGGTCGGCATAAGCGTAGAGGTTGCCGACCGCATCGCGATACTCCGGGGAGGGCAGCATGCGCTGGTTTTGGTTCAGGCGTTCAATGGCTTCGGTCGCCTGGCCGGCCATCCCGGCCAGCACCGGCTGCAGGCGATCGATGAGCACCTGCTGCCAGGGCAGAGCCGCCGCGCGCAGGTCCTGGAGTTTCCGGAAATCGGCGCCCATGGCGTTGATCGCCTCCTTCGCCCCGTTCAGTTCGGTGGCGTGGGTGGTGTAGGACAGACGCGAGCCCACGCGCGTATACGAGTCCAGCCGGTCGGCATGCTTGCCGGCGATGGCGGCTCTCTCCGAAATCTGCTGTAGCAGCCTCCCGGCTTCCTTCTGGGCGGGGGTGACCGGCATCGCCTGTTCGAAGGAGCCGCTCGAGCCCGGAAAGGGCATCGTGGTCTCCGCAGGTGCGCCAAAGAGTTGGGCGGCCGTGAGTGCGGCCACCAGAAACGTAGTCGCGTATCGGACAGTGTTTTTCATGTGATTTGTATCTCCTGAGTCGATATTACGAGAACCCGACACATAGGACAAATAGATAGTTTAGACGGATTCCATCGAGATAAACGATGTTTCGCCAGGAGCATCCTGATTCGATATCATGGTCAACAGCATGAGGCGAGGAAGCGAGACGGTGCCTGGTGTGAGCCGGCGCGCGTTTGTGGGCCAGGCTGCCGCGGCAGCCGTGGGAATGGCGCAGCGGCGCGACCGCCCGCTGAACCTGGTCTATGTATTTGCCGATCAACTGCGCCGCTTTTCGTGCGGCTATGCAGGCGATGAATTTGCATACACGCCGAACCTCGACCGGTTGGCGCGACAGTCACTCGACGTGCGGAATGCGGTGCCGTCCACGCCGGTCTGCGCGCCCTATCGCGCCTCGTTGTTGACGGGCAAATACCAGTCCAGCACCGGCATGGTGATCAACGAACTCCGGCTCAGCCCGGAGCACGAATGCTTCGGCCATGCGCTCTCGAAGGGCGGCTACGACACCGCGTACATCGGCAAGTGGCACCTGTGGGCCAACCAGTTGGGACACCACGAGGAGACGCGCAACGGGTTTGTGCCGCCCGGCCCGTACCGGCTCGGCTTCGATCAATACTGGGCCGCGTACAACTTCAATCACACCTACCACGACGCGCCGTATTTCCGGAACACGCCGCATCGCGAGATTCACAAGCAATACGAGCCCGATTCGCAAACCGGCATGGCCATCGATTACCTCAAGTCCAGGCGCGGCCAATCGCGCCCGTTCGCGCTCTTTCTCTCGTGGGGGCCGCCTCACGACGCGTGGGATTGGTCCAACTGCCCTTCGGATTTCATCGAGCGGTTCCGCAACGTGAAGATCCCGCTTCGGCCCAATTATTCCGATACACCCGATCCCTACGCCGACCCCTGGGCGACGCCGGGGCCGGACTATCGCTCCCACGTCGATCAATTCCAGCAGGCCTACTACGCGATGACGGCCGACATCGACCGCGCTCTCGGCCGCCTTCTGGATGCCGTTCGCGAAGAGGGCCTGGAGAACGACACGTTGCTGGTATTCACATCCGATCACGGCGAGATGTTCGGGTCGCACGGCCGGCGCGCCAAGTACATCTTTTACGAAGAGGCGTGCCGGGTGCCATTCCTGATCCGGTGGCCGGGACGCATCCGCCCCGGCGCCACCGACACCCTCCTCAGCACGCCGGACATTATGCCGACCCTCCTGGGCGCGCTCGGCCTGCCGATTCCACGGGCCGTTGAGGGAGCTGACCTCAGTGGGAATCTGCTGGGCAGGTCCACTCGAGGCCCTGAAGCGATCTACATGCAGGGCATGGGGACCACCGCCGCGTGGCAGGACGGCACGGAGTGGCGCGCCCTACGCGACCGGCAGTTTACCTACGCGACCTATCGGCGCGACCGGTCCGAACTGCTGTTCGACAACCTGGCCGATCCTTACCAGATGAAGAACCTGGCCGCCGGCCGTTCCCACTCCGCCAAACTCAGCCACTATCGCGTGCAGCTTCAGCGCTGGATGAAGGAGCACAACGATCTGTTTGAAAGCTGCACGTGGTACCGCGACCGTTGGACCAACGACCGAAACATCACGAACACGGCCATGGGCGTCAGGCAGGATCTCGCCGCGTTAGGCCGGATCGTTCGGCGGACCGACCGCGAAATCGAGAACGAGAGCCAACGGTAATTCATGATTTCCCGGCTGCCGCCTGAAAAGGCGGGCTGCGGGCAGGATTACCCGCCCCACTGTGATGGTCAAGAATCAAAAAAGAGAAGACGCTAGCACTAGCGCAGCACGCTGCTGGCCTGCGCCTCCTTCACGAGTCGCTCGGCATCGTCGGGCAGGAGGAATCGCTGCTCCACGAGAACTCGTGCCGCCTCCTGCACCCTCTGCACATAAGCCTCGTGAGTCCCATAGCGTTCCTCCAGCGAAAGCCGCGGGTCGCCGGAACGCTCGCGTTCGGCCTTGGTCCGCGCGAACGGGATGAAGCCGCCGGCGAATCCGCAACCGCGGCCTTTCAGGTATCCGCTGGCCGTGACATTCCAGCCCAGGTAGGTGCCTAGCGGCGCCTGATGCAGCACCGATGGAACTCCCGACACCTCGTTGCCATCGGCATCGGTCTTCGGCACCAGCATGGGCACGACGCCTCGAACCGCCGGTGGCTGGGACGCAATCGCGCCCGAAAGATCGTTATACCGGAACCTCGATCCGAAATCGTAAATGAAAAACGTGTTGACCAGGTTGTCGGGCAGCGGCTGCCCGGGAATCGCGGGGAATCCCATCGCGGTATGCACCGGGGGAACGAGTTCGCCCTTCGCGAGTGTCGGGTAGCGGCTCGCTGGCGGTGGCGCGTTATGGACCACCCACTCCGTGAGCGCCTGCCGCAAGGCCCGCATGGTTTCAGCCGTGGAGTTGGGATTATCCGGCAGCGCGCAGCCGCGACCCGGCCGGGCCGCGGTGTCAAAGCCGCCTCGTCCGCCCCCGTGAGTCACCCCTGGAAAGTAGTAACGCCGCACGTCCGGCGGCAGCGGAATATCCGCATCCGCCTTCGTCCCGACCAGCCCGGGCGACATTCTCAGCCCCCAGAACTCCGTGGACCCGAACGTCTCCACAATCTTGGGACAGGTCTTCGTCGCCCTGCACCGATCCAGCAGGCTGGCCGCGGGCCGGCCTCGCGCAGCATCGTGGTAAGTGCTCCACCACAGCACACCTTCGCTGCCCGGCTCGTACAGATTGGCCGCGCCGCCGGGAATCGCAAACCGGAAGTTGAGCGGCGTCTGGCGTGCGGCGATATTGGGGTTGACGCCATCCCAGACAATGCGCTTCGCTTCGTCCTGATTGAAGCCGAGGTGCAGGAACGTCTTGATGAAATTGCCGGATTGCGAGGTGCCGAACGCAATGGCGTGCTGGATCAACCCGCCAACGGGATTCGCCGAACCGGAATCGTCCTGGCCGGCATAGCGGAAGAAGGAAACGATGTCGCGTGTCGCCGCAAGGCCAATCCCAAGCACCAGCGGATCCTTGGCGGTGTACACCACCTGATAGAGCCGATCCGCCTCGAATCCGTCCTTGAGGCAGATCCGTGTCGGGTCAGGTTCGCCGGGGAAAGGCGTCTTCTCGCAGTTCGCGAAGGCCCAATCCTGGGGAGCAATCGGAACCACTTCCCCGTCGTCCGACGCCTGCCTCGTCAAAAGCGCCTTACGAGTATCCAAAGTAGCGGGCTGCTGATACCGCAACGCGCTGAAGCCCGCCTGGAGCGAGGCGGTGGAACTGTGCGCCGGCAGGTTGCTCAATCGCGCGAGCACGGGTCCGGTGATGGATGACCCGTCCGGATTCCGGGCGATCGGCACCGTGATCGTTTCCAACCCGGGACGCGGCGCCAGGTCGCCTTGCCATCCGCTGCTCACGATCACGTGTCCCGCCCGGAGCGCATCCGCGGAAGGCCGGGGATTCAGCGGCGAGTTTCCACGGTTCGGGACCTCGTACCACATAACCCCACTGGCTCTGGCGCGATCGGTCGGCCGCAGCAGCGTGAATGTCGCCGCATACTCGACTCGCCCTCGCGCGTTACGCGGCGCTAACGCAATGTCGTTGATGATGGCATTCAGGGGATCCGCCGGATCGAGTTCACCGAAGAACCGGCCGGTCAGCCGCTCGTAGTCTTTGGCGTATGCCGGCGACTCGCGGAATTCAACCGTAAGCTTGACTACGCGCGCTCGAGATTGCGCGGCGAAGATCAGGCACGCAATCGAGCTCGCCCAAATCCATCGCATCGCTGTTTCATCAGGATGCTACCACAATGCGGCGGACCAGTTCCGCATTCTCGCGGACCTCGTCCCTGACTCGTGGAAACATGCCGACGAACACGCCGTCAATCGGCTTGATGCTGCCGAATGCCGTGCGAAAAGCCTGCTCCGCTCCCCGCTCGTCGATCCGCCCGGCGGCCAGGATTTTGAACGCGAAGCACGGTTTTCGGGTCTGGCGCATCACCTGGTACATTCGCGGAGGGTCGCTGCGCAGGTAGCAATCGCCCTGCATCTCCACCAGTTCGTTGTTCAACACCTGCTTCCACTCATCGGTGGAACGAGTACGGTTGTAGACGCAGCCGGCGTAGAAATCCACATCCCAGCCTTCCTCCTCGACCTGGGAGAGCACTTCCGGTTTATGAGTCCCGACTCCGACCATCACGCCGAGGTCTCGCGCCCTCTTACACCACTCCTTCACCGGCTTGAGGTCCCCGGCCTGGTAAGCACGATCGGTGACTTCGCCATGATGGTAAATCGCCAGGGGTCGGACAGCCCGGTAAACCTCGGCGGGGTCACCCATCCCCTGCACGATCAGGTGCATCTTGCCGCCCTCGGACCGGAAACGCTCGATGTCCGCTTGCGCGCGGCCCCGTAGCACGAAGTTATGCGCGTTGATCCCGTAGCGGTTGCATTGATGGAGGACCTCACAGACGCGCTCCTGCGTGAAATACTCGCGCATGATCTCCGCCAGCGTGGTGTTGAAATGGGCAAAGCCGTAAAACGGATTGCAGCCCGCCACCAGGCGGCTGATCTCCTGTCCCCCGAATTTCATTCTGGGGACCTGCACGTACGGCGGGCCCGCCGGTCGAACCTGCTGCGCTTCCGAACTTCCAGTCGAAAGCGCGGCGGCCACGGTTGCTGCCTGAAGGAAACCTCTTCGAGAGTTAGGCATCGCTCTCCTCGCAGGATTAGTATCCTGTCTTAGTTATAACAGGATCTGAATATCAATTATTGAGGTGGCGATGGTCAGGCTAAGGCCGGGCGGCCATCAGGAACGAGATTCCTCCGACCTTGTAAACCGCCTTTCCTTCCGCTGCCGGGGTCCGGGGAATCCTGCCCGCGCGAACCGCCTCGAAGGCGGACGACAGCTCGGAGAGTACCGGTGGCGGAGCGGTGGGAATGTTGTGAGCACCGAGCACGATTTTGATCTGCGGAGCCAGCGCCGCCAGCCGCCGGATCGACACGCCGTAGGATTCCAGATCGGTTTCTGGACGATAGAGCCATATGCGCCCCGGGTAATATGTGTCCCCCGTGAACAGCAGCCCGTGGTCGCGATCGAGGAGACAGATGGAATCCGGAGTATGCCCGGGCGTGGCGACGATTTCGAGCGAGCGGCCGCCTAAGTCAATGCGATCGCCGTCGCGTTTGTAAGCGGTGATTCTCCACGGTCTGGTCATATAGCCGGTCCGGTCAAATCCTTTTGGCAACTCGCCGCAGATCTCGGCAGGGGCCACTTCGGATTGCGCGCCCTCGCGCGAGCCGCGTGCATTCGCTCGGGTAAAGTCGGTATCCATGCCGTAGATTGTGTCGAACTGCCAGTTGCCTCCGACATGATCGTGATGCGTATGCGAGTTCAGCACGACAATTGGCAATGTCGTCAGGCCGGCCGTGACTTTCCGAATGTCGCCGATTCCCATGCCGGTGTCGAAGAGCAGCGCGTGTTTCGCACCGGTGATGAGATAACCGATGGTCTCCTCCGACTGATGCGGTTCATAGATCGCGAAGACGCCCGGAGCGACGCGGTACACCTCGAACCAGGCGTCCTTGCTTGGAACACGCTTCAGGCCTTGGTATTCCGCCCGCGGCAGCGCCCGGCACCATTCGGGGATTGGTTCCTGCGCGAACAGCGCCGGCGTCCGCAGGAGGGTGCAGGCGATGGCCACGGACCGAATCGTCATGTAGACCGGCCCGCTCGTGCGGCGTCCTCGATCGCCGAGCAAAGCTTGGCCATACCCATCGGGATGCCGGCCTCCAAAATGGGACCGAACTCGCTCGCGTAGGCCCCGGCGCGCTCGCCTTCGAGCGTCCAGCGCTGCGTAATGCGGCAGCCACCGGCCGCGTCCTCAAATGTCCATATCGATCGGCTCACCGCGCCGGGCAAAGGCGTCTCGATCACGGCCCGCCCCGCCTGCGCTTCCGCGATTCGCCACTCGATCCGGCCTGAGCTCTTGCTGATCGTGACGCCCCGTGTGCCGGCGGTGAACGGACCATCGATTTTGATCGACTCCACGTCGCTATCCAGGGCCCAGTGGCGTACGTTCGTCCAGAATTCCCATGCGAATGGCACGCTTTCGGCGCAATTGACGGAGTGCTCAAATGACCATGTCTCTTGGTTGTGCGGCATTGTCCGACCTATTTGAAGAGGCCGCGCTGCCCGGCCTTGAAGTCATCCCACTGCCCAAATGCCTTCATTTGCTGGTCGAGTTTCGTGTCGATGACCAGTTTCTCGACCTCCGCGCGCGTCTGGCGGTTCAGCCGTTGCGGATTCTCCGCAAAAGCCCAAAGCAGAGCCGAAGCGGCCGCCAACGTGACCTTCTCCTCGCGCTGATTCACGCGGTCGAACGTGTCGGACTCTGCATGATAGTCCGGAAGGTACGGAATCGGATCTTGAATTCCGACCAGATTGGGCACGCCCGAAAGGAGAAAGTCGAAATTGTCCGTGCCATCAATGGCATCGATCAGGTGTTGCGTGGCCGCCAGTCCGCCGACCGCAGCCAGGGCGTCGTTGGTCGGCTTTCGCAGATCCTCGCGGCCGTTCAGATAAAACCCGATCAGCCTCCCTGAGCCGGTATCGAACGTCATGGTCGCGGCGAACTTGTCCAATTCCGCGCGATGACGCTCCACATAGCGCCGCGAACCCCACATGCCCTGCTCCTCGCCCGTGAAGAGAGCGAATCGGACGGTGCGGCGCGGAACCAATCCGAGCTGCTTGAAAGCGCGCGCCACATCGAGCACCAGTGCCACATTGACGCCGTTATCTTCCGCGCCTGTGCCCAGGTCCCAGGAGTCCAGATGGGCGCCGATCAGCACGATCTCATCGGGCTTCTCCCGCCCTCGGATCTCCCCAATCACATTTTGAGATTCGTATGCGCCCCCGAGTTTGTTCTCGAGTTTGAGCCTGACTCGCACCTCGCTCTGCTCGGCAAGCCGGGCCAGCCGCTCGGCATGCTCACGGCTGACAATTGCGGCCGGAATCGGCAGCGGCGCGCCATCCAGGCTCATCGGATGACGATAAAGCAGCCCTCGCGGACGGGTGGACTGCAGGAGCAGTGCCGCCACGCCGGCTTTCTGCGCGGCCGCGGTCAACGGCTGATTGCGGAGGTATTCCGCGAACAGGTCGTCGAAGGTCTTCATCTCCTGGCTGTGGACCAGAGCAATCGCTCCCTTCGCCCGCGAGCCCAGCCTGGCAAAATCCGCTTCCGATCCCTCACCTGCATCCACCACCACGCCCTCAATGCTTCCTTTCGTTGATGCGGTGAACGGTGCGGCCGCGAGCCGGATCGGGAATTGCTGAGGCGACACCGCCATTGCCTCGGCGGACACCGGAAGCCACAGGTTCGGGATCGTGAACGACTCCAACACTGGATTGATGCCGATGGCGCGGAATTTAGCCGCCGCCCATTCGATCGACCTGGAAGCCGCGGCCGAACCCGTCGGGCGGCCGCCGATTCCGTCGCAGAGTTCCCGCAAATCGTCAAAGATGGGCGTCTGTCCGAGCGATCGCGCTACCAGCCGGCCCGGCGCATCGCTCGTCTGCGCGGACAAAACGCTGGCCGACAGCAACCAACAGAGCGTACAAAGATCTCTCATGGAGGGTATCCCCGGTATTATAAGCGCTGCCGCAGCGGCCTTGCTGGGCCGACGCTGAATGCGCGGTACGAGACGTGTTTCCGTAGCGAACGCCAGTCGCCGGAGGCGACTGATGGCGAACCGCAGATCGAAATCCACCATCACCCGAACCGGTCTTACAACTGCAGCGCCAGTTGGAAGACTTTCGGTGCAGCCAGCCAGTTGGATAGTTGCCTTGCGAAGCCGGCTTCGGAGCCGTGCGCCGTGAAGCCCAGAATAACCGCTCAATGCTGGAAGTCGCCGCGAGGTCGATGTGGTGCTCGCCCGGCGTCTTGATCGGTGGGGCCGATCCGGTTACCGAACTGCTCGTCACGCTGAGCAGACGGAACGTCTCGGCGTTGGCTTCGTTGGCGGAGGCGCTGGGCCTGACTATGCACACTAGTCGTGCCATGGAAGGCTGCAGTTTTCCAATTCACTAAATCGCCAGCAACCCCTCGGTCAGCGCCGCCAGTTCCTTCTCGGGCCGCTTGTCATATTGTTCCCAGCCCGGAAATCCGCCCCATCGAAAGGCCAGCCGCAAGTAATCCACGAAGTTCGTTTTGTGGCGCTCCCCGCGCAACTCTGTATCCGCATGCCAATCGGGCAGGCGCACAAAATAGAAATCCGGGTCGGAATCGCCTGCCTTGCCCTCATCATCCAGCGCGATCACACAATCCATCCCGTCCGCCGCGTCTTCTCCCCCAATGTCGTCCAGCGATACATCCGCCATCAGCGGATCGGCGAACACGTACGGAAAACCCTCCTCATCCTCGAGGAAGCACAGCTTCGGATGCGCTCCCATCAGGTTTACCGAGCCGACCTGCTCCACCCAAGCCTCCAGCGACAACGGCATAACCATGCCCAATCGCTCGAGCTTCCTTAGCTGCTCTGCGGCGCCGGCCGGAGCCGGCATGAACGGCTGCTCGCTTCGCTGTGCCGTCGGCGGTTCCAACACCAAGAAGTGGTAGTTCATCTCCTGTAAGCGCCTGACGAGCGTCTCGATATTTCGGCGCGCGCGCAGCCTCCAGGTAGCGAGGCTCGCGTACGCGTTCGCCGAGGCTCTCAAGATCGCACGACACTGCCTCGTGCTCGCCGTTCCGGTAGCGGCTCAGTAGTTGGTCAGGATCGACCTCCACAGCGGTCCGCGTACTCACCTTTCGCACCTTGCCGGCTCTTGGCTGTGCCGGCCGCTTTTGTGGCACGCGTTTCCAGATGTCCGGCCAGTCGTGAAAATCGCCCAATTCCGTCTCATCCACGATAAGGCTGTACATCCACTCATCCGGGAAGTCGTTGAGCCTGACGCGATAGGTGTGCCGCTGACTCTCCGCGCTCCACGGTGCGGTGAGGTCGCCCGTCGCCCGCCATTCGATGGGCTTGGCAAGAACCCGCGCCACCTTTTTGTTCTCCTTGGGAGACATCTCCTCCTGAAGAGCCCTGTTCGCGTTGATCTTATAACGTTCAAAGAACTCGTCCGGATCATATCCCTGGAAGGATTTCGGTATGTGAAGGGCCCAGTTCTGAATGTGCTCCCAGGGGTCGTGGCCAAGGTTGCCCGCCTCGGTCCATAACCGCCGGAGGGAAGGGCCATAAGCGTGCGGCTCCGCCAGACTCTTTACGTCGATCCGTTTCGCATGGAACGTGGCGGCAATCCATCGGCGAGCCAGATCCTGCACAAGCGGCGTCCCAGTCCGGCGGCGTTGTCACGACCATGTCCTGTGCGCGATTCCGGGCAGTAAGCAGGTCCCGTGCCGTTTTGTCCGCAAGCGGGTCTCCCGATTCTCCGAAGATCGCCTCCCGCCGTCGCAGGTAGCGAAACAACCAAAGCGCCAATGCGAAGCCTGCTCATGTCGTACGTCGCTGGCCGCATAGTCGAGAAATACGGTGGACGCTGAGACGAGGTAATTGAGAATCAATGCGCTTCGATTACGGGTCCGATACTGCTTAACGCATTGCATCACGACGTCGCGGTTTCCCCAGAATGCGCCTTGATTGCTCCGCATCTCAGCAATCTATGATGCGCCAGTCAACGAGTTGCTGCCTGACGCTACCGCTGATTCTGTTCAGCATGTCGCCATCCATCCCATGGTCGCTGCTTAAGAATATATTGTTCATGGAACCAAACCGGAATGTCGCGGAGCCGCCCGTTTGAAGCGCCGTCCTTGTCGATCTCGACGGCTCCATGCAGGGCCACCGAAAACTCACGAAGGTATTCCGTTCACAGTCCCCGCGATCCCTGCATCCCACAACTCCACAATCATTTAGTGATTCTGGGGACCCGCTCCCTGGTAGTCTCCGGGTTACCCTGGTCTTCGTAAGACTCATCGAATTTGGTCACTCCCGATGCCCGCGCCAGCCACCCTCGCCGCAACCACCAGGACATGCCGTGGCACCCCCTCCCCCCGGGCTGTATCACATCCTTGCCGCACCTTTCCAAAACCCATAACCCCTGTCATTCCAATACAAATTGGGTTCGTTCCTGCAAAACCACAAGCGTCCGTTTGCGCCCCTCGACCGCGGCCGCTAACCATATACGCCCGCGGCCGATTGGCTTATAATAAGACCTGCGGCGCGAGCTCCGCGCGCCTCCCGGTCTCTGGTCTCCCGCCCACGGGAACGCCTTCATGAGCGATCCTCTGCACTCCGTCCGCGAAGGCCGCGTGCTCCGGTTGTTTCTCAATCGACCCGATCAGCGCAATGCTCTCAATGCCGAACTTTGCCGCACCCTCGCCGGTGCGATCGAAGACGCGGACGGGGATTCTGGCGTGGGATCGATTCTCCTGTCGGGGCGCGGCAAGTCCTTCTGCGCCGGTATGGACTTGAAAGAGGCCGGCACGGCCGATTCCGCCGAACTGGCGGCGGTGCACGAGCGATTGTTCACGGTCGGACTGCGGCTGGGCAAGCCGCTGATTGCCACCGTCCACGGCGCGGCATTGGCTGGCGGCACGGGCCTGGTGGCGAACTGCCACATCGTAATCGCCGCGCCCGACGCCATCTTTGGTTTGACCGAGATCCGAATCGGCTTGTGGCCGTTTCTGGTGTTCCGCGCGGTCGCCATGGCTTTGGGAGAGCGGCGAACTGTAGAACTGGCATTGACCGGGCGAACCTTCGGCGCCCCGGAGGCGGTCGAAATGGGGCTGGCCCATGAAGTCGCGGACGATGTCGAGAAACGCGGCCTGGAAGTGGCTGCGTCGTTGGCGGCGTTCAGCCCTACCGCTATCCGAAGCGGGCTCGGCTTCGTCCGGGAAACCAGAGGTTTGGACTGGCAGGCGGCTGGCCTCGTCGGGCAGCGGGCACGGAACGAGATCTTCCAGAGTCCCGACTTTCAGGAAGGAGTCCGGGCCTTCCGCGAGAAGCGCCCGCCAAAATGGCCATCCGTGGGGTAGCGCGACACCGCCCTACGATATCTTGGGGGCTTACTTTTTGGGATACTGGATATCGTGGTCGAGATGCTTTACTTTTTCGACCCGCGAGTTTAGTATGGTTACAACTCCCCCGAAGCAGAGGTTAATGCTTTGCTGAAACTAAAACGCGTCGAGTTGCAGGGATTCAAGTCCTTTTGCGAGCGCACCGAACTCCGCTTCGCCGGGGAAGGGATCGCCGGAATCGTTGGGCCGAATGGGTGCGGCAAGTCCAACCTGAGCGATGCCATCAGTTGGGTATTGGGCGAGCAGTCGGCCAAGAGCCTGCGCGGCACCCGCATGGAAGACGTCATCTTTGCCGGCACTCGCGACCGCAAGCCGCTGGGGATGGCCTACGTCACGATGACGTTGGTGGACCCGGAGGTCTACCAGGAAGGCGCTCACAAACCGCAACCGGTGGATCCGCGACAACACGATGGGGCGCCGAAAAGTAACGGCGAGATCACCATCACGCGGCGCCTGTTCCGGTCGGGCGAAAGCGAATACCTCATCGACGGCCGCCCGGCCCGCCTTCGCGACATCCAGGATATTTTCATGGGCACCGGGCTGGGGCCCGAAAGCTACGCCATCATCGAACAGGGGCGCATCGGCCAGATCCTCAGCTCCAAGCCGCAGGACCGGCGCGCCGTGATTGAAGAGGCCGCTGGAATTACCAGGTTCAAGACCCGGAAACGGCTGGCGGAAGCCAAGCTGGAGGGCGCCAAACAGAACCTGTCGCGCGTGTACGACATCCTGGAAGAGGTCAACCGGCAGGTCAATTCGCTGAAGCGGCAGGCGTCCAAGGCGAAACGCTACACGGAGCTGAAGACCGAGTTGGAGACCCGGCTGCGCGTTGTCCTCTCCGGCAAATTCCGACTGCTGGAGCGCGATGCCGCCAAGACGGCCATCGACCTGAGTCTGGCCGCCGCCGAGTTCAAGACCCGGGGCGAGCAGGTGGCGGGAAGGCAGGAGGCCCACGAGCAGCGCCAACTGGCCTGTTACGAAATCGAGGAGCAGTTGACCGGGGCGCGGCAGGAGGTATCCGGCCGCAACGTGGAAGCGGTGCGAACCCGCGGGCAGTTGGAATCGCAGGTGAAGGAGAGCGGCGCAATCGAGCAGCGCATCGCCCAGGCGGAGAAGGAATCGCAGGATCTGGGCGTCCGGCTGGATGCCCTGGACGAAGAGATCTCGGCGCATCGCAAGACGCTCAACGAACTGGAGGCGCAGACCTCGCAGTCGCGCACCAGGATGCTGGAGATCAACCAGCAAAGAGAGCGGCTGCAGGCCAAAGTGCGCGAGCGCGAGAAGGCCATTGAGTCGGGCCGCCAGATGATTCTGCGGCTGCTGGGCGAGGCTTCCACGCTCAAGAATCAACTCGCCCAGATCGAGGAGTACCTGGCAGGTATCGAGCGGGAAGCGGCGCGTGCCACACGTGAGGAAGGAATCGCCGCCTCCGAGATCGAGCGGCTGGAAGGCGCCCGAAAGCAGCTTTCCGAAACGCTCGCGCAGCGCCAGATGGAGCTGGAATCGGTCACCGGGGAGCGGCGGCGCACGGAGGCGGATCTGGCCGAGCGCCGCCAGATGGCGGCCGAACTGCGGCGCGAAATTGACAGCCTGAAGAACGAGGTCTCGCAGTTCCGCGCCCGCAAGGAATCGCTGGAGCAGGTGCTGGCGCATCGCACTTACACCACGGAATCGGTGAAACGCCTGTTCGGCGCCCTGGAGAAGGGCAAGGCCGCCGACCTGAAACCGCTGGGCGTGATGGCGGACTACGTAGAAGTGGATCCGCAGTTCGAAAAGCCCGCGGAAGAATTTCTGCACGAAGAACTGGAATACGTGGTGGTGGAGACCTGGCAACAGGCTGAGCGGGGCATGGATTTCATCCGCGCCGAGCTCGACGGCCGGGCCACCTTCCTGGTTCACCCGGAACCGAGCCGCAACGGTCACCGCCACCTGCCGGAGCCGGCCATCGGACCGGAAACCGGGATCGCCGCGCGCCTGAGCGATTCGCTGCGGCTCACCAACGGCTTCCGGGATCGCGCCGTGGATCTGCTGCCGCGCGTGTCACTGTGTTTCCTGGCGGAAGATCGCGCCGCGGCGCAGCGGCTGGCGGTTTCCTATCCGCACCTCTACTTTCTGCTGCCGGATGGCGTCTGCTATCACGGCCACACCGTGACGGGCGGTAAGAAGTCGGGCGCCGGCCCGCTGGCGATGAAGCGCGAGGCGCGCGAGTTGGGTGTCAAGCTGCAAGCCCGCCAGAACCGGCTGGACGATATGGTGGCGCGCGTGGATGGCCTCCACCAGGACATCGTCGGCCTGGAGGCGGAACTGGAGCGCCTGCGCAGCTTGCAGCAGTCCCGCGAGAAGGATCGCGTCGCCCTCGACCATGAAATGCGCAAACTCGGCGAGGACATTTCGCGGGCGAATTCGCGTCTTTCGGTCGCGCGTCTGGAACTCGAGCGTTTGCGCCGCGATTCGGAAAGGTCGGCCGGGCAGCGCGAGAAGAACCGCGCCGCGGTGGAAGAGCGGGAACGCGAGCGGGCCGGGCGGGAAGAGGCGCTGGAGGCCGAGCGTCAGGAACTCGAGCGGCTGGAAGGCCAGGCGGCCACCATCGGCGAGGAGCACGCCGCTACCCGTGCGGAGCTGGCGGGGCTCGAAGAGCGCCATCGCGGCGAGCAGATCGCCATGGGCCGCCTGGAGCAGCAGTATCGCGAAACCATCAATCGGCGGGATGCCATTGCTCCTGAAATCGGCCGCCTCGGCGAACTGCGGGCGCGGCTGCTGGCGAGTAACATCGAACTCGATCAGAAGGCCGTGCGACTCGCCGAAGAGATCGCCGGCCTGGAAGCGCGCGTGAACGAGATGGCTGCCCAGGACGCCGCTATGCGCGAAGCGCTGCGGGCCGGCGAAGAGGAGCTGAAGGTACTGCGCGCCAACGTGCAGGAGAGCCAGGAGCGGCGGTCGCAGATCGAAGTCGATCTGGTGCGCAAACAGTCGGAGCTGAAGTTCCTCGACGAGACCAGCCGCAAGGAATTGAACTGCGCGGTGGAGGAACTGGCCGGCGCCGACGAGTTGGTGCCCGATGCCGACACCATCGCCGAAGCGGAGCAAAGTTGCAACGAGGTTCGCAGCCGCATCGAAGCGCTCGGCGCGGTGAATCCGGCGGCCATGGAGGAGTACCAGGAAGCGCAGCAGCGCCAGGAGTTCCTGGGCGCCCAGCGGCAGGACCTGATCGATTCCATCCGCGATACCGAAAAAGCCATTCAGGACATCGACCAGGTGTCGCGCCAGAAGTTCGGCGAGGCGTTCGAAGCCATCAACACGAACTTCCGCGGGATCTTCCAGACGCTGTTCGGCGGCGGCACCGGCGAAATGCGGCTGACCGACCAGGAGAACCTGGCCGAATCGGGCATCGAGATTGTCTGCTCGCCTCCCGGCAAGCGGTTGCAGAACGTCCTGCTGCTCTCCGGCGGCGAGAAGGCGTTGGCCGCGGTGGCGTTGCTGATGGCGATCTTCCGCTTCCAGCCGAGCCCGTTCTGCATCCTCGACGAAGTGGATGCACCGCTCGACGAAGCGAACATCGGCCGGCTCACCAGGCTGCTGCGCGAAATGTCGCACCAGACGCAGTTCGTGGTGATTACACACTCCAAGCGCACCATGGAAGCGGCGCAGGCGTTGTATGGGGTGACGATGCAGGAGCCCGGTGTTTCGCGGCTGGTTTCGGTGAGGTTCCACGAATCATCCGTCGCGGCGCCGGCTGCGTAAGGTGGTTAAGTTACCTGGAGGGAAGCTTGCCGCGGCCGTTTCGGCCGCGATCCGACTTTGCCTTGACCAGGTTCTTGATCTCCTGCCGCAAGACCTTATGTTCCGCCACGAGTTGGGCAATCTGGCGATCATTTCGGAGTTGCGCCTGCTCAATCTCGGTGGCCTGTCACACTTCGCGTTGCCGCGGCGTTATAGTCGAGTGATCACCATGAAAGCGATCGTGTGTAGCGTGAGCCTCGTCCTCTGTGCCACGCCTCGGCTCTTCGGACAATCCTCGTCCGCCGCGCCTAAGCCGGAGTTCGAGGTGGCCTCCGTCAAGACGGCCGAACCGATGACGGCCGGCCGTTTCCGCATCGGCATGCGCGTCGATGAGGGCCGCATGGCCTACGAGAATGTCACCTTACGCGACTGTGTCCGTACCGCGTTTCGTCTCAAGGATTACCAGATCTCGGGGCCTGACTGGATCGGAACCGAAAGATACGACATCATCGCGAAGATCCCCGATGGCGCCGGCAAGGACCAGGTTCCGGAAATGCTGCAGACGCTGCTGGCCGAGCGTTTCAGACTTGCGATTCATCACGAGTCGAAGCCCCATGACAGCTACGTGCTCTCGGTCGGCAAGAGTGGCCCGAAGCTGGCCCCGGCGGCTCCTGACGATCCTGCTCTCGATCCCACAAATGGACCTGCTGCGGTGTACGGAGGCGGAGGTGGCGGCGGGCGCGCCGAAGGACCACGGATGACGATCTCATCGGGCGGAGGCGGAGGCGGCGGTGGAATGGCGGTGGCCACGCGTGGGATGAGCGTCGGCGGAGGCAACAGCATGAAGATGCAACTCCGCAAGCAGACGCTGGATGGCTTCGCTCAGTTTCTGGAGCGATTCCTGGGCAGCCCGGTGGTCAACCAGACCGGGATCGCAGGCACCTACGACTTTGCGCTCGAGATGACTCTCGACGAAATGATGCGTGGGTCTGGCGTCATGATCATGAGAGCGCCGGGGCCCGCAGGTGGCGACTCCCCGAATCCCGCGGGCAGCGCCGAGGCATCCGACCCGGGTGGCGCGCTCTTTCGGAGCATACAAAATTACGGGCTCAAGCTCGACAAGAAAAAGGAGCCGCTGGACCTGCTGGTAATCGATCACATCGAGAAGGTGCCGACGGAGAATTGACCATTCGGCCGAACGCTCTTGGAACGCGGCGTCCGCCCCGGCGGGCATGACCGCCGGTATCGCCGTTAGGCTGACGATCACTCGCCGAGACGCGGACCCCGGAAACTGATAATTTGGATGTCGGTAGAAACTCCCGTTCAGACGGAGGATAGTGTGATGGGTTCAGCAAGGAAAACCTTCGGACAATACCTTGCCGGTTTGAGCCGGCGCGATCTGTTCCGGCGTGGCTCGTTAGTCGCGGCCGCACCGGCGTTTTTGGGAAGAGCAGAAGCGGCGCCGGCCCCACCGCTCTCCGCCGGAAAACTGCAACTCGCTCCTGACGACATCTATAAATCTATCGGCGTGCGGCCTTTGATCAACTGCCGGGGCACCCTGACCGTGATCAGCGGGTCATTGGAACTGCCAGAGGTTCGGGCAGCAGCCGATGCGGCGGCGCAGCATCACGTGGCGTTGGACGAATTGATGGAAGGCATCGCCAAACGTATCGCCGAGATCACGGGCGCCGAGTGGGCGCTGGTTTCCGCCGGTTGCGCCGCGGGAATCGCCCATACTACCGCCGCTTGCGTGACGGGAGGCAATCCCGACCTGCACGTGCGCATGCCTGATCTGACCGGGTTCGCGAAAGATGAAGTGGTGATCCCCAAGAATTCGCGGAACCAGTACGACCAGGCCGTTCGCTCGGTGGGCGTCCGCATCATCGAGGTCGGGGACGCCGCCGAATATGAAGCCGCGCTTGGACCGAAGGTGGCCATGGTGTACATCATGTCCAGCCCGCGGCTGGAAAGCGGGCCGCTGACCTACGACGCGGTCTATGGAATCGCGAAGAAAAAGAACATCCCCGTATTCACCGATGCCGCGGCTGAAATGCTGACCATTCCGAACGTCCACCTGCAGAAGGGATCTACGTTTGTGGGTTATAGCGGCGGAAAGTGCCTGCGGGGGCCGCAGTGCGCCGGCCTGATCCTGGGCCGCAAAGACCTGTTGCAGGCCGCGTGGGTGAGCAGCGCGCCCCACCATGGCCATGGGCGTGCGATGAAGATCGGCAAGGAGGAGATGGTCGCGATGCTCGCGGCCGTGGAGATGTGGTCGCTGCGGGACCACCCGAAAGAGGATGAGATGTGGACCGGGTGGATGCAGACTATCGCCGCGCGCGTTGGCCAGATCGAGGGCGTCACCGCCAGCGTGCGGCAGCCCAGGAGCATCGACAACCACAGCCCCGGTCTTTCCATCAACTGGGATCCCGCCAAACTGGGCATCACCGGCCAGGAGGTTTCCAATATCCTGTGGACTACCGAGCCTCGCATTGCGCTGGGCGGCGGCGGTGGAGGCGGTGGCGGCCGCGGCCGCGGCAATTCCAACCAGACGGGAATCTCCATTACCGCGTACATGATGAAGCCGGAAGACGTGAAGATCGTCGGCGACCGTATCTACGAAATCCTGTCCGCGAAGCGCCCGGCGTGGAAGCCGGACACGTTGAAAACGGCGACAGGCGATTTGACCGGCCGTTGGGATGTGCGGATTCAGTTTGCCGCGGGGACCGGCGAGCACGCGCTGCACATCCGGCAGCAAGGCAACCAGCTTACCGGCACCCACCAGGGCGAATTCACCGCGCGGGACTTCAGCGGCACGATCTCGGGCGACGATGTGCGGATCTCGAGTTCGGTCGGCGAGGCCCACGGCGCCGCTCTTTCTTACCACTTCGAGGGCAAACTGGAAGGCGACGCGATGTCGGGCGACCTGGATTTGGGCGAGTACCTCAAAGCGAAGTGGACGGCCAAGCGTCACAGCTTCGGCCGCGACGCCGGCTAGTCTGACGACGAATCACTTCTAGATCGGGAAGCCGGCGTAGTTCTCGGCGAAACTGGTCGAGGCAGCGCGGCTTTCCACCAGATGACGTAGCTCCGCAATCTGGCGCCGGCGGTCGAAATCGTCTGCGTCTTCCAGGCGGTGGAGTACGGACGTCATCCACCAGGAGAATCGTTGCGCCCTCCACACGCGACGCAAGCACGTGTCGGAGTAGCGCTCCAGCCAGGTGCTGTCGCCCGACTGGAAACGCCGTACCAGCGCGCGCGCCAATACCGCAACGTCGGCAGCAGCCAGGTTGAGTCCCTTGGCCCCGGTGGGCGGAACGATATGAGCCGCGTCGCCGGCCAGGAACAGGCGTCCGCACTGCATCGGTTCGGCCACGAAACTGCGCATCGCGGTAACACCCTTCTGCAGGATGCGGCCTTCGTTGAGACGAAATCCATCGTCGGTCGCGAACCTGGCGGACAGTTCTTCCCAGATCCGGCAGTCGGGCCATTCGTCGAGGTGCTCGTCCGGCCGGCATTGCAGATACAACCGGGTGAGGTTGCGGGAGCGCATGCTCAACAGGCCAAACCCGCGATCGTGGCGCACGTAGATCAACTCGTGGGATGCCGGCTCGGCTGCGGCCAGGATGCCCAGCCAGGCGAACGGATAGATCTTCTCGAAGACGCGAATCGCGCTCTGGGGTAGCGAAGGCCGGCAGATGCCGTGAAAGCCGTCGCAGCCAGCCAGATATTCGCAGGCGATCTCGCACGGCCTGCCGTCTCTGCGATACCGGATGAGCGGGCGGCCGCAGTCAAAATCGTGGATGCTCACGGCTTCGGCCTCGTACTCGATGCGCCCGCCGGCGGCGAGCCGCGCGTCCGCCAGGTCTTTGACGACCTCGTTCTGGCCGTACACCGTGATCGAGCGGCCGGTCAGCTCATGCATATCGATGCGGTGCCCGCAGCCCTCGAACCGCAGTTCCACCCCGTGGTGGACAAGACCTTCGCGCCGCAAGCGGCAGCCCACTCCCGCCTCACAGAGCAGATCGACGGTGCCTTGCTCCAGCACGCCGGCACGGACGCGCTCCTCGGTGTATTGCCGGGAGCGGTTCTCCACAATGATGCTTTCGATGCCCTCGAGATGCAAAAGGTGTGCCAGCAGCAGCCCGGCCGGACCGGCGCCAACGATTCCGACTTGAGTGATTTGGCGGTTGGCCCTCATCGATCGGCCACGTCAGCGCACCGCCGCCGTCGCTTTTCCGGATGGCTCGTGGAACAACAGGGGCGCGTATTCGGCCAGGTACTTGCGCCAGACGGTGTAGTTGTGGACGCCGTCGGTGGGGTGGAAAATGTGCCTCACCTGGTATTTCGTCAGCAGGTCCGACAGGTTCTTGGAACGGGGGAAGAGCGAATCCTGCTGCCCGCAGCCGATCCACAAGGTTCTTAACTTGTCGTTGGTGCCTTTGGAGTCCTTTAACAGGGCAGCGAAGCGCGTCTCAAAATCGCCGGGCACGGCGCCTGAGAAAGAGGCTACGGCGCTGAAGAGATCCAAATGCCCGAGACCGATGCGCAACGACTGGCCGCCGCCCATGGAGAGTCCCGCAATCGCGCGATTCTCGCGTCCTGACAATACCCGGTAGCGCGCTTCGACCGTGGGGATCACGTCCTCGATCATGTACTGCTCGAACAACTGGTCGTTGGTGACCCCTCCGGCAGGCACCGGCACGCCAAACGGAGTGGCATGGCCGAACGGCATCACGACGATCATCGGCACCGCTTTTCCGCCCGCCAGCAGGTTGTCCATGACGAAGTTCGCATTGCCGGCCATGGTCCACCCGGCGGCGGTATCGTTGGAGCCATGGAGGAGATACAGGACCGGGTAGCGGCGCGTGTTCCTGGTGTAATCGGGGGGCGTGTAGATCCAGATGGCGCGAGTCTCGCCGTTGATCGCCTTGGACTTCTCCCAGTTGATCTCCACCATGCCGTGCGGCACATCGCGCGCCTCCCAGAAGGCGGGCGTGTCGTCTTTGACTTCCACCATGCTGGCCGAGGTTCGGGCGCGGAGCTTAATGCGCGGATTGACCGGATCCGGAATCGCCACGCCATCGACATTGAATGAGTAAATGTAGATGCTCGGTTCAAACGGACCGAGCGTGACGCTCCAGACGCCGCGCTCGTCTTTGGCCAGCTTGGGGGGCGGCGTGCTGCCCAGCCAGTCGCCGGTGAGCGTCACTTCGGAAGCTTTGGGAGCGAAGATGCGGAACGTGACGCGATGGTCGGACGACACTTCGGGGGATTGCAACGTGTCGTTGAAAGTTTGCGGTGGACGCGAAGCCTGCGCCCACGCCGCGGCCGCAATAACGGCGGTCAAAAACGCGATTCGATGCATCAGTGTGCCTCCTGAAAAACCTTCTGAGCGAATTCCGCGAGCGCGTGGCGCCACACTTTCCACTCGTGCACGCCGGGCGTCGGGTACCAGACATAGTGGATATCGTGCTGCTTGAGTTTGTCGATGAGATCGAGTTGCCCCGGGTAGCGTGGATCCTCCGTGCCGCAGCTTAAAAACAAGAGCCGCAACTTGCGATTGACAGTGTCGGCCTGGTCCAGGAAACCCGGCATATCATTCTCCAGGCGGAAATCGGTGTCGCTGACCAGCCCGGAACTGAACTCTCCCACCCACGCGAATTCGTCCAGGTGTCTCAGTCCCATCGTGAAAGCTTGGCCTCCGCCCATGGAAAGACCGGTGATCGCGCGATTCTCGCGGCCGCGCGCCACATGGTAAGCCTTCTCGACCATCGGGAGGATATCCGTCAGCAGTTCCTGCGTGAGCATCCCGATCCCCTCGGCGGAGCTTCCGCCGGCCCAACTCCCGTCCGTATCGCCGTTGGGCATGACGATCAGCATGGGCACCGCTTTGTGCTGTGCGATGAGGTTGTCCAAAATGATGCCGGCGCGCCCGGTGGTGCTCCAGTTCTCTTCGTTGTCGCCGCTGCCATGACGTAACACGAGAAGCGGGAAGCGGCGATTGGGCTCCAGGTCGTACTGCGGCGGAGTATACAGATAGAATCTGCGTGCACGCTTGAGCGGAGTGGAGAAATAAGTAAGGATGTGGAGGCTGCCGTGGGGGACGGCCTGGAGTTCGTCGAAGCGCGGGGGGGTTCCGGGCACCTCCACGATGCTGGCGTCGATGGTGCGGCCGTTTTTCAGGTTGGGATTTCCGGGATCCAGGATGCGAACACCGTCCACCACGAAATTGTATTGATAGATCTCCGGCTCGACCGGACCCACGGTGGCGCTCCACACGCCGGCGTCGTCTTTGGACATGGGATTCGAGCCGGCGAATGTCAACGTCACTTTGGCAGCCTGAGGAGCGCGCAAGCGAAAGACGATGGTCCGGTCCGGACGAACCTCCGGCGATACCAGCCGGGGCGCAGCGGAGGCGCCGCCATTCGAGTGATAGGTATTCCTGGGACGCGGCGCATCCTGCGCGGACAGGAGGCAGGCGAAGGCCAGTGCGGCGAGGAACTGCTTCTTCATGTCTGCCCTAAATCATAACCCCGGAGCATGCGGAATGGTGCCGCCGCCGTTGTATACTGAGCAAAAATCCAGTCAGTTCCAAACTCATGAAAACCGCGAATCGAATCTTGCTGGGGATCCTTCTCTCTTCCGTCTGCCTCGCGCAGAAGGAATTCGAGGGGCGGCTGCATACCATCATGATGCGTCCGGAGTACCGCCACTCGCGATTCGGCGTCGCGATCTATCCGGTGGCGGGCGGCGGAGCGCTCTATCGCTTGAACGCTGGTGAGTTTTTCGTACCGGGATCGACCACCAAGCTCCTGACGGAGGGCGTGGCCCTGAAGCTCCTCGGTCCGGACTACCGGTTCCATACGCCGGTCTTCAAGACCGGAGGGATCTCGCCCGACGGAGTCCTGGCGGGCGACCTCATCATCGTCGCGGGCGGCGACCTGAATCTCTCCGGCCGCATTCAGTCCGACGGCACGCTCGCATTTGTGGACGTCGATCACTCCTATTCGGGCACGCCTGGATCCGCCGCATTGCCCGGAGATCCGATTGCGCCGTTGCACAGCATGGCGAGGCAGGTGGCCGGCCACGGCGTGAAGCGCGTGACGGGGCGGGTCATCGTCGATACCAGCCTGTTTCCCGAAGGTGAGAGGGAACTCGGCACGGGCGCCGTGATTTCGCCCATCGTCATCAACGACAACTGCGTAGACATCACGGTGATACCGGGGATGCGAGAAGGCGATGCGAGCTTAGTTCATGTCTCTCCCGAGACGCGCTACGTGCAGGTCGTCAACGAGGTCAGGACCGCGGGCGATAAGGTTCAGGTTCGGGTAACCGGTGATGTCCGCAATCCGGACGGCAGCCGCCGGCTCACCTTGGGAGGGACGATTCCCGCGGGGAAGGCGTCGTTCTTCCACGCTTACAAGGCTCCCGAACCATCGGTGATGGCTGCCTTTCTGTTCCGCGAGGCGCTGGCGCAGGCGGGAGTGGCGGTCGCATCTGTGGAAAGCGGACGCCCGCTGGTGGACGTACAGACGCTGGCAGCATCATACCGGCCCGAGAATCTGGTGGCGGAGCACGTGTCGCCTCCGCTGGTGGAGGATGCCCGGATCACGCTGAAGGTCAGTCAGAATCTGCACGCCTCCACGACGCCCTACCTGGTGGGCGCGGTCGCCGGGCATCAGCGCGAGGATGCCCTGGCCGAAGGCTTTCGGCTCGAGCGTCAGCTTCTGGAGAAGGACGGGCTGGATCTGAGCGGCGCGGTGCAGACCGATGGCGCCGGCGGCTCTGCGCTCTTCACCCCCGATTTCATGTGCCAGTTCCTGAGCTACATGGCGAGGCAGAATTTCGCGCGAGCGTATCGCGACGGGCTGCCGGTGATGGGACGGGACGGAACGCTTTATGACGTGCAGAAATCGAGCATGGCGGCGGGCAAGGTTTTTGCGAAGACCGGAACGTATAGCACCGCCGATCGCCTGCATCAGCAGGCGGTCATCACGGGCAAGGGAATGGCGGGTTACATGACGACGCGCGACGGGCATGAGGTGGTGTTCGCCTTGTATGTCAACTTCGTGCCGGCCGATCCCGTGAGCGGCCCGCATCTGGCCGGTGAGATGCTGGGCGAGATCGCTACGGCCGCCTACGAAAGCAAGTGGGGAAAGGTGAGGTAAGGGTAGAGCTTCAGATTCCATCGCCAGGTCTGATCCCACCGCCTTTCAGGCGGTCAGCTTGCAGCGGGTTTCACCTTTGTATTCAGCTCACATGTCGATAGGGCTGAGTTTTGGTGGGCAGGCCGCCTGGCCTGCCAGTGAAGACATCGACTGGGCAGGCGAAACCGCCTGCCCCACCACCACGGCCGCGACACTTCAAGCGGCTTTGAGCCGGTGGTCATCAATATGCCGGCTGGCAAAATACGGAATCCAGTCCTATTTAAGTGAAGGTTTGGCTCCATTCATAAGGAACCCGGTGGCTCTGGGTAATAGGTAGGGGAGCACGTCGAGCAACTGATGGCCGGACTCGAGGACTTCGAGACGGGCGTTAGAGTGCGCAACCGTGAATTCGCGAGAAGAGGCCACGGGGACTACATCGTCGTGGATGCCGTGGAGGATCAGGGCGGGCATCCGGAAGTTGGGGAACGGCTCATACCGGACGGCGTCTTCGAGCAGACCATAGTGCAGCTCATGCATGCGGTTGTCGCCGTAATGGAAGACCTCCAGGACGCCGCGCTGCCGCCACTCCGCGACGCGCTCCGGGCCCAGGTATTCGGCCCACCGGCGGGCGAAGCCGAAGGCGGGCGCGAGGAGCACCAACCGCGAGACCTCAGGATGCCGCGCGGCGTAGAGGGCCGCCAGGTAACCGCCCATGCTCGATCCTACGAGGCAGACGGGTTGGCCTTTTGCGCACCGTTCGATGACCCCGAGCTGAGCGGTAATCGTGAGGTGCTCGAAGTCGCCACTGGCAAGGTCGGGAATCTCCACGGAGGCCCCGACGCCTTCGAGGTGTTCACGGAAGGATCGGGCTTTGCTGGAAGACGGCGCCGAGGCAAAGCCGTGCAGGTAGAGGACGCGGGTCATTTCTTCGCGGGCGGCGGGGAAGCGGCGGGTTCGGGCTCGGCGGTGAACTTGATATCGCTGTCGGCGCCGAACAGCTTGAAGGGCTCGTAGCGATACAGGTTCTCGGTGAGCACCTCTCCATCTACCGAGTGTCGGTGGACCACGGAGACGGGCGTCAGGAATCCATGGGTGGAGAGGACGTAGTCCACCGTGCCTTCGTCGCGGATCAGGTGCTTGGCATCGGTGTGCTGCGCCCACGCCTGGATGCGCAGCGGGAGGAAGTCGGACTTCCGGACCCAGAGAGAGCCCTGAAGCGCCCGATGCGCCACCTGCCTGCCATGAAACTCCAGTTCGCCGCTATCGGGCGATTTCTGTTGCCAGTGGAGGACGAGGGCCTCATCGGCGCCGACCTGCTCCACGCCGGCGGGCTGGAGTGTCATGCGGTCGAGGCCGCGCTTGGAGAAGGCGAGCAGAATCATGGCGTAGTCGGTAGCGACATCCACCAAGCCATGCCTGGCGAAATCCTCGAGCATGCGTTTGCGGGCGCGATCGTCCGCCGAGTGGACTCCCACGGACAAGGCCCTGCGTGCGTGTTCCTGTGATTGAATATGGCGGCCATCGACGGAGATGACCTGGCGGAACTCGACTAAGTCGCCGGAATCGGATTCGTGGAGGGTTCCCACGGTGTATTCGGACACGACTTCGCGGACAGCCATGCGCGGCTTGGGCGCTTCGTTGGCGCCGGCCCCGATTCGCGGGCGGAAGCGCGATGGCGGCATCACGGCGCGCTGTTCGAGGTTCTCCTGGCTAAGAACTTTGGGGGCATTCTGGCGCAATACTTCTGCTTCTTCGGCGAGCCGGGAGAGGATTTCGGGGGGCACCGGTTGAGGCCAGGCCGGAACCGCGTAGAGCAGGAGCGTTACGGCCCAACGGAGGGACATCTTTTCTATCATAAACCGCCTGTCGAGGCTCAGCCCAATGTCCAAAGGTATCTTGTTTACAACCAGTTGCGCCGCAATGTGAGGATTCGGACGCAGACACCCGAATATTTCGTAAAATAGCCCTTGCACCGGTTATCCTCCGATGTTATCCTTAAAAAGTCGCCGAAATTGGGGTTGAAGGCATCGTGCGGCCGATAACGGGCTTGCTGCCCAAGCTGCAACGGTGCTATAAAGGCTGAGACCTCTGTAAGGAATGGTAACAAAACTCTGTGCGGGCCACCGCGCGGGGCGGAATACGGCCTTCCTGTTTGGTTCTTTTCAAGTTCTTAAATCTCTTCCGGCCTGTGCATTTGCCTCCGTTTGCGGGGCGTTTTGCGGCTGGAGCAAGTTTCGAGGCCTGCGAAGTTGTCCGATATTCGAGGATATCGGGAGGATTTCGCGCAGATCATTGACAATCTGGTTGGATGCAGTAAGGAAGAACTCGTCAGAACTCTGAGTAAAACCGGAGCGAATTAAAGGATGGGGCCGAAGGGCTCTATCCGTTCTCATTGTTTCCAATGAGAGTTTGATCCCGGCTCAGAATCAACGCTGGCGGCGCGCCTAACACATGCAAGTCGAACGAGAAAGTGGAGCAATCCATGAGTACAGTGGCGTACGGGTGAGTAACACGTGGGTAATCTGCCTCTTAGTGGGGAATAACTCTGGGAAACCGGAGCTAATACCGCATAAGCTCGAGAGAGGAAAGCAGCAATGCGCTGAGAGAGGAGCCCGCGGCCGATTAGCTAGTTGGCAGGGTAAGAGCCTACCAAGGCAAAGATCGGTAGCCGGCCTGAGAGGGCACACGGCCACACTGGCACTGAAACACGGGCCAGACTCCTACGGGAGGCAGCA
>DATJWB010000016.1:0-117247 GCA_035501495.1 Bryobacteraceae bacterium
CAACCGCCGGATTTACAACCAGTGCCTTTGATGGATAGGGGCTTTGCGGTCATTGGCCCGCTCGCCCAGCACCGTATGCCTCTGATCCGGTTCTTGTACATCGGCTCGTCCGTTTGCTCCACGCTTCTTTCAGACCTCTCGTCGCCTTGAAGCCCTTGCGTTTCGCTATCACTTCGCCTCCATCAGGCTGTGAAGGGGACTTTCACCCCCGAGCTGTCGAACATGCTCGGCACACGAAAAATGCGCCCCGATGAGTCGGGGCGCTGCAGACACGAGTGTCCGCGCCACGTCTGATTATTCTCCCTTTTTGGTGGCTTGCAGCCTGGCGTAGTTCGACTGGGCGCGCATGAGGCGCGGGTCGTCGGGCCTGAGCGCCCTGCGCAAAGCGGCCAGGGTGCTGCGGCCGAGCTTTTCCGACTCGGTATAACGGCGTTCCGCGCGCAGAACCTCCGCCAGTTCATTGCGAGCCTCGAGAGTCCGTGGGTCGTCCTTGCCAAAGGCCTGCTCCAGGATGCCTGCCGCGCGGAGGTACAGCGCCTCCGCGCCCGTCTCCCGGCCGCGCTCGTGGTAGAACGCCCCGAAATTCATGAGACCCTGCGCGAGAAGGGGGTGCGAGGGACCAAGGGTCGCTTCCCATGCGCGGATGGCCTGCCGGTAACCCGACTCGGCCTCGAGATATTTCGATTGCAAGCGGCAGGCTTGCGCCAGATTATTCCAGGCGGCCGCCAGCGCAGGGTGTCCGGCGGGTAGCGCCAGCCGCGCAAAGTACACCGCCTGCCGGGCAGACTCTTCGGCTGCCGCGTAGTCGCCCTGGAGCAGCGCGGACGCCGACAGCCCGTTGTACGCAGCGACTGCAAGCGCTCCATCGGCGCCGGGGAGCGCCCCCCGGAAGAGCGACTCGGCCTCGCGAACGCGTCCTTCGTCCAGGTAAATCGAGGCGAGTACCAGGCCTGGCCCCCTCTTCTCGGCGGTGGGCGCCTCGGGCCGGCTCTCTACGAGGGCCACGGCGTCCCGCGCATACAATTCGGCTTGCGACAGGTCGCCTTTCCCGCGATACAGTGCCGCCAGGTTGTAAAGCGCGCGCTCGACTTCGACGGTCTGGTCATCGGCCGCCTGCAACTCGTGTAACGACTCGAGCAGGAGCGGCTCCGCTTCGCCATAGCGGCCCGTGGCGCGCAGCAGCGCCCCGAGGTTGCGAAGGTCGATGGCGCGATTCCGGCAGCCTTCCGGACCGAGACGGCGCCAGGCTTCCAAGGCCTGGCGGAACAGCGGCTCGGCTTCGGTGTATTGCGACGAGTCGTAAAGTTCCCTGGCGCGATCACTGATCTCCTTCGCGGTTTGCGGATCGTGTCCCTGGGTTACCGCGGCGGCGAACATGAATCCCAAAAATGCGATCATCCCATCCCTCCTTGATTCCAGATTGCGGGACGAGGGCCAGGGAGAAGGAGTATGGAGCGGTTATCTTACGGTAAGGGGATTTGGCGGCGCCTGCGATACTGGGAGACAAGATGAGCTTGACACACTTGTTTACTCCGCTGCGGTTGCACGACGTGACTTTCCGCAACCGGATCGCAGTTTCGCCGATGTGCCAGTATTCGTGCGTGGATGGGTTCGCGACGGACTGGCACCTGGTTCACCTGGGCAGCCGTGCGGTGGGAGGCGCGGGCCTGGTGATGGTGGAGGCGTCGGCGGTCGAAGCGCGGGGCCGCATTTCACCGTCCGATTCGGGGATCTGGAAGGACGATCACATCCCGCCTTTGGCGCGCATCGCCGCCTTCCTGCGCGAGCAAGGCGCGGCGGCGGGCATCCAGTTGGCGCATGCCGGCCGCAAGGCCAGCGTGAAACGGCCGTGGGAAGGCGGCGCCGCGATTCCCGAGTCGATGGGCGGATGGAAGACCATCGCGCCGAGTGCGATTCCCTTCCGGCCCGAAGATCCCGCGCCGGAAGAGTTATCCGAAGCGGGAATGGAAACGGTGGTGTCGGCATTCGCGGCGGCCGCGGGCCGCGCGCTCGAGGCCGGTTTCCAGGTGTTAGAGATTCACGCGGCGCACGGGTACCTGATTCACCAGTTCCTTTCCCCGCTGAGCAACCAGCGGATCGACCAATACGGCGGGAATCTGTACCACCGCATGGGGTTTGCCCTCGACGTGATTCGGGCCGTGAGACGGGTATGGCCGCCGAATCTGCCGCTCTTCCTCAGGATCTCGGCCACCGATTGGGTGGAAGGTGGTTGGACCATTGACGAATCGGTGAGCCTGTCGAAGTGCGCGCGCGATCTGGGAGTGGATCTGATCGATTGCTCCTCAGGGGGCCTGTCCCCGCTGCAGAAAATTCCGCTGGGTCCCGGCTACCAGGTGCCGTTCGCGG
The DNA here is from genome assembly GCA_035501495.1 of Bryobacteraceae bacterium. GTDB lineage: Bacteria > Acidobacteriota > Terriglobia > Bryobacterales > Bryobacteraceae > JAIQFL01. The sequence continues at coordinate 2,368 of DATJWB010000016.1, forward strand.
AACGCATCCGGCACGAGGCCGGTATCGCGACCGGCGCCGTGGGCTTGATCACCACACCCGCGCAGGCGAACGAGATTGTGCGATCGGGGAAGGCGGACCTGGTGCTGTTGGCGCGCGAGTTTCTGAGGGATCCGTACTTCCCGTTGCACGCGGCGAAGGCGTTGGGCGTGGAAACCGCGCCCCCGGTACAATACGCACGCGCGTGGTAGCGGAGAAGCGCACCGCGGGCCGCGCGATGTGATAGCGTAAGCAACCGAAGGAGGCTCGAAATGAATCGGCGGCTTTTCCTGATGGGCTCCCTGGCGGCGGCGCCGGCGGTGAGGCGGCGCGCGGCCGCGAGCCCGAACGACACCGTGCGCGTGGCCTGCGTGGGGGTTCACGGGCAGGGTGGCACCCACATCAAGCGTTACAGCGCCATGGAAAACGTGGAGATCGCGGCGATCTGCGACATCGACGAATCGGTGCTGAACGGCCGCATCGGCGAGGTGGAGAAGTCCGGCAGGAAGCGTCCCGCGGCCTATACCGATTTTCGCAAGCTGCTGGAAGACCGGTCCATCGATGCGGTCTCGATTGCCACCCCCAACCACAACCACACGCTCCAGACGATCTGGGCATGCCAGGCCGGTAAGGACGTGTACGTGGAGAAGCCCTGCTCGCACGACATGTTCGAAGCCAGGCAGATCGTGGCCGCGGCGCAGAAATACAACCGCCTGGTGCAGCACGGAACCAACAGCCGTTCGAGCATCGTGCGGGAGGCCATCGGACACATTCGCGCGGGTCTGATCGGCGACGTATACATGGCGCGCAGCCTTACTTTCAAGTGGCGGGATACCATCGGCCGCAAGCCCGAGGAGCCGGTGCCCGCGGGCGTGCACTACGACCTGTGGCTGGGACCGGCGCCGGCGCATGCATTCACGCAGAACCGCTTTCACTACAACTGGCACTGGTTTTGGGACTACGGCAACGGCGACCTGGGCAACCAGGGCATTCACCAGGTGGACGTGGCGCGTTGGGCGCTGGGCGTGCAATATCCATCCAAGGTCAGCGCGATCGGTGGGCACTTCATGTTCGACGATGACCAGGAAACGCCCAACACCCTGGCGGCCACCTTCGAGTTCGACGAGCACGGCAAGAAGAAGATGATGGTGGCGGAAGTGCGTCATTGGATAACCAACCACGAGGCGGGCCTGGGTGACGATGGACGATCGCCGAACACCGTCGGCACGGTGGTCTACGGCTCCAAGGGGTACGTTGCGATTTGGGACGAAGACCACGGCCGCTACCAGAGCTTTCTGGGCCGCGAGCAGCAGCCCGGACCGTCCGGCCAGGACTTGGGAAACAACTGGGCGAATTTCATTGCCGCGTTGCGCACCCGGAGGCGCGAGGATTTGAACGCCCCCATCGAAGAGGGCGCCGTTTCTACGACGCTGGTGCACCTCGCGAATCTTTCATACCGGCTGGGCAGAACGCTCCATTTCGATGCGGCCACCTACAGCGTGGCCGGGGATGCCGAGGCCAACCGGATGTTCCGCCGCACTTATCGCAAGCCCTTCGAGGTTCCGGAGAAAGTATAGGCAGCCACGGAACGCGGCGCCGGCACTTCTGAGAACCCACGGCTGGATATTGACTCGATGGATGCCCCAGAAGGCTGTTCCTGATGGATCGATTCTTAAGCCCCGCTGACGCGGAGCGTGTAATCCAGACGTTTCAAAAGCTCTTGCGGCACGACATCTCCGGTTGGGCGCTGGCCGGCGGTCTGGCCGTGGAGATCCACTGTTTGCGAGGCGGCCTGCCCCCTGCCGCCCGTCCGTTGAACGACGTGGATTTCGTTGCGGCAGCGTTCGACTGCATTCCCGAAAGCCTGGCAGGAGACTTCTTATTTCGACACGTACACCCGTTCGATCCGCCGGGTAAGACGATCCTGCAACTGGCGGATGCCGGGACTGCATTGCGCATCGATCTGTTTCTCACGCACGGTGCGATCATGAAGCGCACGCTGTGGCTGGAGTTTCCGTTCGGGCCCATGCGGCTCATTTCCGCCGAAGACGTTCTGACACGCGCGGCAAGACTTCTGCTGGACCTCCGTGGGGGCGTTCCAGTAGCTGTGAAGCACGCCACGGATTACTTACGGTTGGAGAAGCTGATACAGACTTCGGACTTGGAAGCCGCGTGGCGGGATCACAGACGGCCTGACCATCCGGTGACGTTCCGCGAGGCGAATCCTTTGGTGCGCGGCTTGATTGTGACTCACCACAACCTTCTGATCACGCCGGAATACTCGAAGGACACGGCGCAGTTCTGCTCGCGTTGCGCGCCGACGCCCGCATTCCCGTTGGCCGATCCGCACCAGGTACTCTCGTTGCTCGGCTATTCTTAGCCTGGCGCCCTCAGTTCTCCGTGGGCTTGGCGACGCGCTCCACTACCAACACGGGAACCGGTCCCCTGCTCCTCTTCAGCTTCAGTCCCAATTCTTCCTCCACAGCCGTCACCAGATTCGCCGCGGCCGCGGTCACGGGAATGTCCCACGCAAAGGGCACATCGAAGTCTTACCACCCGCCGGTGAGTCCAGTCAGATTGCATACGGGCGATTCCAGCCGCGCGCTCAGTGCGCCCGCCAGATCTTGGATCGAACCGCTCCCCGCCAGTCGCGAGACGCCAGGCTCGGGCTCCGCGGGCCTGCGCTTGGCTGTGACTCTGCGATTCGGATCCCCCGTCTTCAGCTTGGGTCCGTTTTTGGCGGCCGCCAGGTCGTACAGCGGGCAACTCTCGGGTTTCCCATCGGTACTCGAGCTGGAACCGCTCCTCCAGCAGCACCTGGAACATTCATGCGTATGTCGTCTTCGCCGTGGCCACGCGGATATTATGCATGGCCACCCGTCTGCCCGACCGTTATTTGGCGCCGTTGCCCGACATGGCGGGGGCGGGCGCGGGCTTATCGTCGCCGTAGTTGGCGATCAGGTATTCCAGCAAGGCTTCGCGATCGGTGATGGTGGTGCCCCAGCCGCTCATCTTGTCCAGTTCCTTGCCCCAGGCGGCTTTGCTCAATCGCTGGGAGTGGATGAGACGGAGGCTGTGGCACGGGATGCAGGTCCGCGCCTCCTCCTTCTGCCCTCGCTCGACGGCTGCCTGATCGGCAGCCAGGGCGGCAGCGGCGAGGATAAGGGTAACCAGCCACAGTTTAGGGGTCATCCGGCTTTCTCCACGGTTACGCCCACGTGATCGATGGCATTCCACAAGTAGCCCGACGGATTCCAGGCGGCCACGATGGGCTGGACGCGGCGCGCCGAATCGGTGGCACGGGACATGATGGTGTAGTAGCCGGGCTCGGTGGGTTTCCAATCCAGGTGGAACAGCCGCCACGCAAAGGGCAGCTTCGGGGAGGAAAGCTCCGCGTCGTGCCAGCGGCTGCCACCGTCGGTGGAGACCTCGACTCGCTCGATCGCTTCCTCGCCGGCCCATGCGAATCCACGGATGGCGATCGAACCCACAGTCAGCCTGGACTGGTCCTCCGGTGCTACGATCGATGACTTCACGGGCATTCCCTCGATGACTTCGAGTTCGGCCGGCCGGGCCGGCGTTCCGGGCGGGAGGCTGTACTTCGGGTAGCGGTAGCCGGGGTTCATGAAGAAGCCTTTGTTGGCTTCGGCCGCAACGGTCAGGCGCACGACCCATTTCACCGAACTGGTGCCATCCCACCCGGGAACGATGAGTCGCGCCGGAAAGCCGTGGATGTCAGGGATGGGCTGGCCATTCATCTTCAGGGCGAGGAGGGTCGCCGGATCGAGAGCCTTCTTCAGGGGAAGGGAGCGGACGAAGTCGGGAGTCTTGGCCACGCCGGTATCGGCGCCGTCGGTATCGAGGAAGGATGCGGACGAGGAAGCGCCGGCCAGCTTCAGAATGTCCGCGATCCTGGGACCGCTCCATTCCGCATTGCCAATGGCGCCGCGTCCCCACTGGATGCCCGGCACTTTGGGGCTGTAGAAGCCACGGCCGTTTCCGGTGCATTCGAGGGTAGCGGGTATGGTGTGCTGCGGCAGCTTCTGCAGGTCGGAGAGCGTCAACTCGAGGGTCTTCGAAACCATGCCGTTCACCGTGAGCCGGTAAGCGGCCGCATCGATGGCAGCGGGGCGTGGAAGATGTTGGCGCACGAAGAAGGCGTTCACCGGAGTGATCCACGAATCGAAGTAACGAAGCGGGGTCTCCAGATCCTCGGGACGATCGTTGTGGAGGATCATAGGACGCTTGCCGGGGATGGTGACGGTGTCGTCAGCCGCGGTTGCCCGGCGGGCCGCTGCCGCCGCCACGCACGCGGCGAAGATCTCACGCCGATTCCATATCATCGTTCTCACAGGCTAATCCAGGGAGGAGTCGAGGCGCAACCCGGACGCCGTCTGGCAGGATCGGATCGGTTTGAGGTCGCTGCCGGACTCGGCTTAGTACTGAGTCTGGAGCGAGTCGGGACTATGGGTAGGAGGCCTCATGGCGATGGGCTCCCCCATCCGCATGGTGTCCGGGTCGTAATGGAACTGCCTTCCGCAGTCCAGGCAGGCAACGTAAGCCCCGGATTTCAAATTAGTGTCCGACCGGCGAATGGGAGTAATCGGCCGGGTGAATCGTTTGTGACGGCATCCGAAAAGTAATTCGAGGATATTGACCATGGCTAACTTCTCCGCTGAACGGCTGCTGTGTCCCCGTGGTTGGAGCGATTTCCCCGTTGGTTCGAACAGCAGCCGGGCGTTTCCACACAAGTCAGGTTGCACGCGAATGGCCGGAGGAAATACCGGGCCTTTTTCGGGGTATAAGTGTTCAAAATTACCCGCGTTCACCAAACTTAGTACCCAAAATTACACGCCTAGAACTAAACGTAATAGAACCGTAGCATAAGATGTACTAAATATCCACCGGAAAATTCCGATAGAGACACAGAAAAAACATGAGAAGGACAAGGAAGGCGCAAAATCACCGGGAAGCGGTCCTGTTTTGGGAGTCTGGGGAATTCCGCCTTCCGTAAGGGTGCGGGATGGGCGTGCTACGATAAGTACTTGTCAGGTCTCGGGCTCCGTGCAACGGGCGGCTGCAAACCCCGCCAGGTCCGGAAGGAAGCAACGGTAGCGGTGCGGTTCGTGTGCCGCGGATCACCCGGGGCCTGGCATTAGCCCTCCACATGTACCAAGTCATCGCCCGTAAGTACCGGCCGCAAGCCTTTTCCGACGTGGTCAATCAGGAGCATGTCAAGACCACGCTCGAAAACGCCATCGCGCAGGGACGGATCGCCCACGGTTACATTTTTTCGGGCCAGCGGGGCACGGGAAAGACCACGGTGGCCCGGATCCTGGCGCGCTGCGTGAACTGTGTCCAGGGGCCCACAACCCAGCCCTGCGGGGTATGTGCGAACTGCCTGGAGGCCGCCGGGGGCGGAGGATTGAACGTCATCGAGATCGACGCAGCCTCCAATCGCGGCATCAACGAGATGCGCGAATTGAACCAGAGCGTGCGCCAGCGGCCGGCGAGCGCGCGGTTCAAGGTCTTCATCGTGGACGAAGCGCACCAAATCACCACGGATGCGTTCAATGCGCTGCTGAAGACCATCGAGGAGCCGCCCGAGTGGGTGATCTTCATCCTGTGCACCACGGAAGCGCACAAGATCCCCGCCACGATTGCCTCACGCTGCCAGCAGTTCAGTTTTCGCTCGGTGGATTTCGAGGACTTGATGGCGCGGATGGAATGGATTTGTCGCGAGGAGGGTATCGACGCGGACGCCGAAGCGCTGGCGGTGCTCGCGCAGGCGGGCGAGGGCAGCGTGCGGGACTCGCTTTCGGCTCTGGACCAGGCGATTGCCTGCTGCGGCTCGAAGCTGAACGCGGCGGAGGTTCGGGCGCTGCTGGGGGCATTCTCGCTGGAGTCGCTCGAGAAGGTTACCGGGGCGCTGGTAGACGGCAATTCGCGGAGGATCCTGGAGGTAGTGGACGAGCTGGAACGCAACGGCCACAACCTGCAGCACTTCAGCCGGGAATTGTCGCGTTATTTCCGGAACCTGCTGGTGGCGCGCATCGCGGGGGCGGAAACGCGGCTGGTGGCGGCCTCCGCGGCGCAGCGGCAGAAACTGGTGGAGATTGCCGCACGATTCTCCGAAGAGGATTTGACGCGGTACCTGCAGTTGGCGCTGGATCTTTTCAAAGAGCTGCAAACGTCGCTGCAGCCCCGGTTTCACATGGAGATGGGGTTGGTACGGATGGTGCAGGCCGGGCGGATCGTGCCGATCGAGCAGGCATTGGCCGAGATCCGCGGCGCCGGCGGGGCGAATCGGCCGGGGCCGGCACCGAGCTCACCACCGCCCAAAGCGCCGCCGCGGGTAGTCCCGGAGGCCGCGCCGCGCGCGGCAGAACCGCCGCCACGGCGGAGCGGTCCGTCTCCGTTCGAACTCGACCAGGCCCGGAAAGCGGCCAGCCGGCCGCCGGAAGCGGCTGCTCCACAGGAGGTCCGCGCGGAGGTAACGGCGGCAGTGGTTCCCGTCGCCGAAGCTCCGGCGGAAGCGACCGCACCTTCTTCCCTTCCCCCAGCCGCGAATGGAGCGCAGGAGGCGGACACCGCGCCGGGCGACTGGCGCCACCAGCTTCACTCCGCGTTGATGGATCTGGGCATGCCGTTCACCGCCGATGCCCTGGAAAACTCGAGCGTAGCGGAGGTCGACGGGGAGTTGCAGATCACCACCAGCAAAGCGAACAAGCTGGCGCTCCGGGAAGAGGACCTGCGGAAGGCGGTGAGCAAGGTCTCGCCGCGCGCGATGCGCATCAAGGTGATGGTCGGCGAGCCGGCGCCGGCGGTGGCGCCGCTGGCCGCTCCGGCCGCACAGAACGAAGACGAAGCAACGCGCCGCGCAATGTCCAATCCCGAGGTGCGGCGCTTCCAGGAAATGTTTGACGGCAAGATTTACAAGGTTCGAAACCTGAAGGAGTAAGCACGTGAAAGTACCGGGGAACATGCAGCAGATGATGCGCCAGGCGAAGCAGATGCAGGACAAAATGCAGCAGGACATCGCGCAGATCAAAGTGGAAGCCTCTGCCGGCGGCGGGATGGTGACGGTCACCATGGATGGTCAGAAGCACGTGCTGTCGGTGAAGATCGATCCCGAGGTCGCGGGCGATGTCGAGATGTTGCAGGACATGATTGTGGCGGCGTGCGGCGAAGCGGTGCGGAAGGTAGACCAGGAGATCCAGGGTCTGATGGGCGGGATGCTCAGCGGGATGGGCTTGCCGCCCGGCATGTTCTAAACGATGCCCGATTTCGCCGAACCGCTGGCCCGCCTCATCAACGAATTCAAGCGCCTGCCGGGCATCGGGCAGAAGTCTGCGCAGCGGCTGGCGTTCCATGTGCTCCGCGCCAGCCGGGACGATGCCGAGCACCTGGCTCAGGCGCTCCTGGACGTCAAGGACAAGCTGGGGCTGTGCAAGGTCTGCAACAATATCAGCGACGGCGAGCTGTGCCTGTTCTGCCGCGATCCGAACCGCGACCCGAAGGTGGTGTGCGTGGTGGAAGAGCCGCACGGGATCCTGGGGATCGAAACCACGCGGCAGTTCGAAGGCCGCTACCATGTGCTGCACGGAGCGCTTTCGCCTCTGCGTGGCGTGGGGCCCGAGTCGCTCAAGATCAAGAGCCTGGTGGAGCGCATTGGCCAGGGCGAGATCGAAGAGGTGATCGTGGCAACCAACCCCACTGTCGAAGGCGAGGCCACCGCGGTGTACCTGGCGCGGCTCCTCAAACCGCTCGGGGTGAGAGTCTCGCGAATCGGAATGGGCGTCCCGGTGGGGAGCGATCTCGAATTCGCGGACGAGGTCACGATCTCGAAGGCCATGGAAGGCCGCCGCGAAATGTGACCTCGCCTCCAGGGACCGGAGGTCGCGGCCTGGCGGACCACCAGGCCGGAAGGCCCCTGGGAATTCATTTACCGGCGGAAATGCTCGTAGCGCGGCACGACCACGCGGGCACGCTCAACGCGCGGGAAATAGGGGCGCACCAACGGAGCCACAACGACGGGTGCATGCCAGTAGCCGGCCACCCAGACGCCGCTCGGCGCGTAGTAGCCATCCACCCAGTAGTAACCCGGGCCGGGGCAAACCGGACGAACCACCGCGACCGGCGCGGGAACGCCGATTCCGATTCCAATCGAAACGCGCGGAGCCGCAAACAAGCCGCCCGCCAGAAGCATCATCACCGCCACTGCCTTTTTCATCGTCTTACCCTCCTTCACACGCATACCCTGAAGGCACCCCGTGTGCCAATCGGCAACTGAATGAAATTACAGGTGTTATGCTGGCAGCAGTGGTTGCGGTTGGTGGATCTGCGCCACCACCGCGGTGGTGTTCGGCCAGGCATCGGCCGGAACTGGCGACCGCAAGGCGTATCGCAGATATGGCGAATTTCTCGCGTCAGCGACAGTCGAGCATCAAATTGTGCCTGGGGCTTCTCGGGGCGGCGACGAAACCCTGGGGAAATCGGGCCCAAAACCCTGCCAGGGCCCAATTCCCATTGAAGACGTGGACGCTATCAGCGCAAAGGGCTGCTGCCGGCGTTAGTCCATGGCTCTGGGCGCTGCACCGCCGGCCTTGGAGCAGTTGCATGATCACGACGGCCACGCCGTGAACCGGTGTCAACCGCGGCGATCACGGCCCGGGCCTCTTCGGGTTGAGATATGCGACCGCTGTCTGAGTCGAAACGTGACGTTACCATCGGTATAAGGTTGCGCCCCAGGTCCAACCGGCGCCAATGGCGGCGAACAGGAGTAGATCGTTCCTGTGGATGAGTCCGCAACGGTTTACCTGGTCGAGCAGCAGCGGGACTGTTGCGCCGGCCGTGTTCGCGTACAACTCCAGATTCGTCTGCATTCGTGAATAAGGGATGTTTAGTATCTCAGCAGCGCGCCTGAGCACATGAGCGGATGCCTGGTGCGGAATGATCATCGTAACATCATCGACTCCCAGCCCGTTCATACAGAGAATCTGCTGAATACACTCGGGCAACGCGGCTGTGGCTTTCTCGTAGACCGCCTTTCCGTTCATGGTGAAGTGAGCGTCCTTCGGGAAAATTGTGAAATGATCCATTCCGTCGCCGTCCGCCAAGAGAATGCTGGAGAACAGCCCATTCGCCCGATGGTCCCTCTCCAGTATCACAGCGCCACTCCCGTCGCCGAAGAACACGCAGTTGCGGTGATTCCAATCCGTCACTTTGGAGTAGGTGTCGGCGCCGATGACCAGCGCGCGGTCGTACACTTCGTTCTGTATGAACTGGCCGGCAATCGTAATACCGTAAAGGAACCCGGAGCACACCGCGGCCACATCGAACGCGGGGCATCCGTTCCGAATGCCCATCTTGGCCTGCGCCATGCATGCAGATGAGGGCACCTGGCGGTCTGGCGTCGAGGTGGCTACGATGATGAGGTCAATGTCGTTCGGTTCCAGACCCGCCGAAGCAATCGCATTCAGCCCGGCACGGGCAGCAAGGTCCGATGTGTACTCATCGGGGCCTGCGACACGCCGCTGGCGGATTCCCAGGGTTTCCACGACCCACTCCGGAGAGGTTGGCAGATCTCCGATGATTTCTTCGTTTGTCAGAATCCTGGCCGGAACATACGAACCCGTCGATTTGATACATACTTTATCAAACCGGTTGTTTCGGGTTTTCGTGGTACCCCCTTTCCGCAATGGAGCGTTGTCATTCGTTAAACGAGGACCCGTTCGACGAGAGCCGCATACTCCAGCGATTCTTCTACCGCGGAGATTTCCTTCTCGGGCACCTGCGCGGCTTTAAGGATGTCACGGTACTCGATGGGAAGGGCGCCTCCATCTGGATAGGTCCACTCGGGCAGGCTTCGTGTGTAGGCCACGACTTTCCACCGGTTCTGACCGCCATGCTGCACGAAGACCTCATCGATGAGTTCCTGTTCCGGGCCGGACAGCTCTCCGCTTCCGGGATCGCCCAGCAGGTGAACCTCATAGTTCTCCGGAATAGAGATGAACTTTCGCCACACCAGGAAGCAATTCGGCGGCGGCTCGTTCCGGATCAAATCGTAGATCCGGCAGACAACCGGACCGTTGTCCATGGAGACGTAGTGATCCGTGGTGATCGGGCGTCCCCAGCGAATGAGGGCTTCGCGGTCTGCCAGGTACAGAAGCTTGATGAGTTTGACATAGCTCATGCTTCCGCCGCGAAGGCTCAAAAGACGGGCGGCGGCCTGGGTCGCCTTGGCTTCGTTGAAGAGCAGCGTCATATTGCCACCGTTAGTGTGCCGCAGGTATTAAAGAGTAGTTTATCTGAAATATGGCCCGCGTGACCCCAAAGAATACGCGGCGTTCATTAACACGCGCACGTGGGTGGTGATGTATGCTACAAGTCCGTCCAATTGCACTGAAGACGTGGGTGCGATCAACGGAAAGGGCTGCTCCGGCGTTAGTCCAGGGCCCTGGCAGGCACCGGCGGCCTTGGATCACGCAGAAGTGACGACTCCCGGTAAGCGGCAACTACTCGCTCAACCAAAACCGGGCCGAAATCTTCCAACAATTCGATGAACGTCTCGGTCCGTTGAGGCGTGCGCAGGCCGGGGAGCGCTAAGGTCAGATGGGGATTCTCGAGCGCTTCAGCCGCCTTCTCCACGGCGACTACCGGCACGCTGGCATAGCCGAAAACACCATCGGAATTCCAAGGACCCATATGCCGCACTGCGGGCCCCAATCGTGTTTCGAGACGCTTCAGTTCGTCATCGTTCAAGACAATTGCATCCATTTCGTCTTCTCCACGAGAGCCTATGTTCCGGTCCCAGCCTTCCTTTGTTTGGTGCGGCTGCTGTTGACGCCGTGACGATCCTGCCAATGCCGCCAGGCAATACTGACAATTCGAGTTACTTCCTCGGTGTCAAACGGCTTCACCAGCACGTCCCATGCTCCCAGGTTCAGGGCCTCCACCCATAACCGTTCGTCTGCCATCCGGGAGGTCACGATGAAGAGGGGGGGATCGGGAAGATGCGAGAGGTGCTCCAACATCTCTACCCACATGGGGGTGGTATCACAATCACAAGTCACGATTGGAATTGTCATTTCCCGCAGCACGGAAAGGGCCGAAGCGATTGTAGCCTTGGGGATTATGGTCCAGTCAGACTGGAAGATGCGCTCCAGAAATGCGCGGTCCTCGCCGTTGGAACTGACCGACAAAACAACATTGAGGTTGGTCTCAACTCCGGGCGACTTCTTCATACGCTGCTGGCCTTTTGGGTTGCGATCGGTTTGTTGCCACGTCCTCCACTCAGAGGAATGGGACCCGCGTGAGCGGGGCATCAGGAAGAAGTGCAGCACACGAGGCTACTGATTCAGCGGCATGGGCCGCGACTTCCCGCACACACTACCGCGCGCGTTCCGTCCCCATGACCCCACAGGCTCGGCGAGAACGAATCCGGTGGGGATTGAAATCCAGCGGTCGGCAGAGTGACACCTTGCCTCCGCTTTCGATTCATCTACGCTTATTCGTCTTAATGGTAGAGCTTGGGCGTTGACGATGAAACTAGGAGAGTGCCTAGGTAAGCAAGGTTCAATCGCAATACAGTGAGAATAGACCCACTCCGGGCGGTTATGAGAGAATATACTGGGCACGGGCCCGCCGGGCTGCGGCCGTTTTCACTGGGTTTGCTTCCCAAGGAGGGAAGATTATGGCTCGCAAGAGTTTGGCGAGACCCAGAAAGATCCCTCGGCCGCTGGCGAGGAATTCTCCCTCCGCAACACCCCGAGCCAAGGCTGGCCGGAAGGTCCAAGCGGAGGCCACATCCAACGCTGCTGAGTTGTCGGTCCGCGGAACACCGTACCCCATTGTAGGTATTGGGGCATCGGCCGGTGGTTTCGAGGCGTTCCGGGATCTCCTCAAGGCTTTGCCTTCCGATACGGGTCTGGCGTTGGTCCTGGTGCAGCATCTCGATCCGGAGCATGAAAGCATGCTCGCCAGGCTGCTCGCCAACGCCACGGTGATGCCCGTCGCGGAAGTGGAAGAGGGGATGGCCGTCGAACCGAATCATGTCTACGTTATCCCACCGAACAAGATCATGGGAATCAGCAACGGGACACTCCACCTGACGGCTCGCCTGGAGCCAACCGCGAAGCACCTGCCCATCGACTACTTCCTGCACTCGCTGGCCGAAGACCAGGGCAACCGGGCGATCGGCGTGATACTCTCCGGAACCGCCTCTGACGGAGCCCTGGGGCTGAAGGCCATCAAAACCGAAGGAGGCGTCACCTTCGCCCAAGACATCAAGAGCGCGAAGTACGACGGCATGCCGCGTAGCGCCATTGCCACCGGTTGCGTGGATTTGGTGCTCCCGCCCGAGGCCATTGCCGGCGAACTGGCGCGCATCGGCCGGCATCCCTATCTCGGGATGACGCCCCCTGTACAGTCCGCGGAGCCGGCCACGGAGAGCGATGACGAGCTGCACAAGATCTTCGTCGTCCTCCAGAAGGCCACCGGGGTGAATTTTACCTACTACAAATACGCCACCATCAAGCGGCGGATCGCCCGCCGTATGCTCCTAAATAAGCTGGAGAGCTTGCAGCAGTACTTGCAGTTTCTTCACCAGAACCCGGCCGAACCGGCGGCCCTATACGAAGACATCCTGATTCACGTGACGGGCTTCTTCCGGGAGCCGGAAGCGTATCAGGCGCTAGCGGACCGTGTTTTCCCCGAGATCCTCGACAAGAGACCGCCTGGCGAATCAGTTCGCGTCTGGGTCCCGGGCTGTTCCACGGGGGAAGAAGTGTACTCGATCGCCATGGCCCTGGTGGAATGCCTGGGCGAGCGCGTCAGGAGCATACCCATCCAGATCTTCGGCACCGATATCAGCGAAGGATCCATTGCAAAAGCGCGAGTGGGCATGTACAGCGAGAACAGCCTCGGCGGGGTCTCCCCGGAACGCCTGCGGCGCTTCTTCGTCAAAATGGAGGGAAGCTTCCAGATCACGAAATCGTTGCGCGAGATGTGCATCTTCGCGCGACAGGACCTCGCCCAGGATCCTCCCTTCTCACGGCTGGACCTCATCAGTTGCCGCAACGTGCTCATCTACATGGGTCCAGTGCTCCAGAAGAAGGTCATGGCCATGTTCCACTACGCCCTCAAGCCAGCCGGATTCCTGATACAGGGGAAGTCAGAATCGTTACACGGCTTCGTGGATCTCTTCACGGTGATCGACCGGGAGCACAAGATCTATTCCAAAAGGCCTGTCGATCCCAATCGGATTTTTGACCTGTCCTCCGCTGCGGGTTACGAGAGAGCCATGGGAACAGCTTCCGTGAAGCGGGAAATGCAGGCGCCCTTCGACGTGCGGAGGGAAGCGGACCGGATCGTACTCAGTCAATACGCTCCGGCCGGCCTGGTGGTCAATGAGGGCCTGCAGATTCTCCACTTCCGCGGGCAATCCAGCCCTTACCTTTCCCCTCCACCCGGCGAGGCGAGCCTGAGCCTGCTCCGCATGGCGCGCCCGGAACTCGCCGCGGACCTGCGCACGGCCCTTCACCGCGCGAAGCAACAGGAGATCGCGGTTCGCAAGGAGGGTATTCGCGTCGAGCGCGATGGCCAACTCTGGGACGTCTCGCTCGAAGTGGTTCCGATCAAGGGCGATCTGGGGGAGCGTTTCTTTCTGGTATTGTTCCAGGAAACACCGGTGCGCGAACCTGTCGGCCCGAGCCCGAGGCGCCAGGCGCGGGACAGGGGCAGGCGCCAGTCGTTGGAGGCCCGGCTGCGCGGGGAGTTGCAGACCACCAAGGAAAACCTCCAGTCGATCATCCAGGAACAGGAGGCCATCAACGAGGAGTTGAAATCCGCCAACGAGGAGGCCCTTTCGAGCAACGAGGAACTGCAATCGACCAACGAGGAACTGGAAACCGCAAAGGAGGAACTACAGGCGACCAACGAGGAGCTGGTCACGGTCAACGAGCAACTCCAGAGCCGCAATTCGGAGTTGGCGGAACTCGGCGACGATCTCACCAACCTGCTCAATAGCGTCAACATCCCCATCCTGATGCTGAGTAGCGACTGGCGGATCCGCCGTTTCACCCCGCAGGCCGAAAAGCTGCTGAACCTGCTGCCTGGTGACATCGGCCGCCCCATCCGTGACATCCGGCCGAACATCGAAGTGCGGGACCTGGCCGGCCTGGTCACCGAAGTCATCGACACCGTGAGTGTGCGCGAGCGGGAGGTTCAGGACCTGGAAGGCCGGTGGTATTCCATGCGGATCCGGCCGTACCGGACCATAGACAAAAAGACCGACGGCGCGGTGCTGATGTTCATCGACATCGATGCAGCCAGGCGAATCCATCTCGAGTTGCAGCGGGAGCAGAACTTCACGGCCGCGGTGCTGGAATCGGCGGCCGCTCTCGTAATGGTCACTGACCTTGAGGGCCGCATCGTCCGCTTCAACCTCGCCTGCCGCCGCCTTAGCGGCTACGCTTTCGAGGAGGTTGAGGGAAAGCCCGTCTGGGATGTGCTCGTGCCCCCCGAGGAAACGGAAGCCGTCAAACTGGTATACAAGGAACTCTCTGCGAGCCGCTCCGTGCGGGAACATGAGAATCATTGGGTGGACCGGGGCGGCGGGCGGCATTTGATCTCCTGGTCCAGCGCCGCGGTCGCAGAAGCGCAGGGCGCCACCGCGTACCTCGTCCGGATCGGGGTGGACGTCACCGAGGCCAGGCAGGCCGAAGAGGCGCTGCAACAAAGCAAGATCCTCCGGCAAAGCCAGGCAGAACTGCGGGCACTGACAGCCGGCCTGGTGGAGGGCCAGGAGGAGGAACGGCGGCGGATCTCGCAGGAACTCCACGATGACATCAGCCAGAGGCTGGCGGCCTTGGCCATGCAGTTGGAGGCGTTGCATCGGACCCAAGGAATCTCCCTTGACCAACTGCAGCGCAAACTGGCGGGTTTGCAGAAACAGACGGAAGCGCTCTCGGAAGATCTCCGCCGCACTGCCCACAACCTTCACCCTTTCACGCTGACGCATCTGGGCCTGGGGCCAGCCCTGCAATCGTACTGCGAGGACTATTCGAAACTAGGGCAGTTCCAGATGCGGTTTAAAGCGCGTGCCATGCCGGGGACAATCCCGTCCGGGGTGGCCCTGTGTGTCTATCGTGTGGTCCAGGAGGCACTGGGGAACGTCGCCAAACATGCCGGGGCAAAGCTCGCTGTGGTATCGATCTCCGGCAGTGATGGTGTCCTGCGCGTCGCCATCCGGGATGACGGCCATGGATTCAGCCTCGACCAGGCAAAAGGAAGAGGGCTCGGGCTGATCAGTATGGAGGAAAGGGTGCGGCACCTGGGTGGGACCTTTTCGATCTCATCAAAGCCTGGCGATGGAACCTGCGTTGAGATCCGAATTCCCCTCGAGACCAACCCTGCGTCGCTCGCTGTGGAATCGAGCACACCATGAAGAAGCTGCGGCTGTTGCTTGCCGACGACCATACCATCCTCCTGGAAGGATTGCAGGCTCTGCTGACACCGGAATTCGAGGTTGTGGCGGTGGCTGCCGATGGCTGGGCGGTTCTGGAAGCGGCCGAAAAACACCGCCCAGACCTCATCCTGCTCGACATTTCCATGCCTGGCCTGAATGGCATCGAAGCCGCCCGGCGATTGAAGCACTCGAATCCAGAAGCGAAGATGATTATCCTCACCATGCATGCGGACCTCAGTTTCGTCAGCGCGGCTTTCGAGGCGGGGGTTTCCGGATATGTTCTGAAACAGTCGGCGGCTACCGAACTGGTCGCGGCGCTCCATGATGTAGACCGTGGCAAGCGCTACCTCAGTTCACTGATCCAGAAACGCCTTGGCGCCGAATTGCCTGCCTTCTTGCGGCGACCGAAGAAGCTCTCCGCCGATCTTACTTCCAGGCAACGCGAGGTGCTCCAATTGTTGGCGGAAGGACGGGTTCGCAAGGAGATCGCCCAGGTTCTCGGCGTCTCCGTCAAGACCGTGGAATATCACAAGCAGAAAATCACCGAAAAGCTGGGTGTCCACACCGACGCCGCCCTCACCGCATACGCCATCCGGCACGGAATTGCTACGGTCGAGTAGTCATCCTGACTTGCGGGCAATGGCTACCCGCAGTACGGAACCTACCCGGGGGGAAGGAGCTTGGGGGGCATGCCATTTGCCCGGACTCCCGGCCAATCGCCGAGAGGATGATACCGTTTCTCTTCAGCAACTGCCGGCCACACCTGCATTCCCATGCCGGCTTGCTGGAATCGGTCCACTTGGTTCCGCATTCGCATAGGTAAACCATCACCGGCGGGACCGAACCGTTGGGCGAAGTTTTTCGAGGAAGAACCTCATGCAAAGATCTCGACGTGTGATCCATTGGATCGCGCCGTTCGCCAGATGCTGGATCTTGAATCAGATCGCGAAGTCGGTGGCCGTCTACCACCGCGATGGGTCCGCGCTGGTGTACGGGCCCGGCACAACCATACCGCTAGACACCTTCGGCTGTTCGGAAAACCTCGCCGTGGACGAGATCTTCCGACCAGTTCACCTTTACGATACAATCCGAATCCAGGCGAGATCCGTAACAACGGGTGAGGGCACATGAATACTGATCCTTTGCATGAGCGCGGCCATGCTGTGGTGATTGGCGGGAGCATGGCCGGATTGCTGGCGGCGCGGGTGCTGTCGGAGTTCTACGAGCGAGTCACGATCGTCGAGCGCGATGTCCTTCCCGGGGCGCGCGAGAACCGGAGAGGTGTGCCGCAGGGGCGGCACACGCACGCACTCCTGGCGAGCGGGTGCCGGGCACTGGAGACACTCTTCAACGGCATCTCCGATCAACTGGTGGCGGATGGCGCGGTGCCGAACGATGTGGTGGCCACCAGCCGCTGGTTTATGGAAGGTGGCTGTCACAGCCGGTTTCGAAGCGGTCTGGATGCGTTGATGATGAGCCGCCCGTTTCTCGAAGCGGAGGTGCGGAAGCGCGTGCGGGCCCTGACGCGGGTTCAGTTCCGCGAGGGCTGTGAGATCGCGGGCCTGGTTGCTACAGCCGACAAGAGCCGGGTGACGGGCCTGCGAATCGCGGGAGAGACCCTCGTGGCCGACCTGGTGGTGGATGCGTCCGGCAGAGGCTCGAAGTCGCCCGAGTGGCTGGAGGAGTTGGGGTACGGGAAACCCGAAGAACAGAGAGTCGAGGTCGCGTTGGCGTATACCTCGCGATTTTTCCGGCGGCAGCCCACCGATCTGAATGGCGACCTGGCGATCGTGATTCCGCCGACTCCGGAGGGTAAGCGCGGCGGCGTGATGCTGGCGCAGGAGGGCGGACGGTGGACGGTGACGCTGACGACGCATTTCGGTCCGGCGGCGCCGCCGGAGATGGATGGCTTCATCGAATTTGCGCGCGGGCTGCCGGCGCCTTACATCTACGAGGTGGTGCGCCGTGCGGAACCGCTGGGCGAGCCCGCCGGCGCGCGCTTTCCAGCCAGCATCCGGCGGTTTTACGAAAAGCTCGGGCGCTTTCCGGACGGCTACCTGTTGCTGGGAGACGCGGTCTCGAGCTTCAATCCCGTCTATGGGCAGGGGATGAGCGTGGCGGCGCTGGAAGCGATGGAGTTGAAATCGGTGCTCACCGAAAGCGGGGAGAACCTGGCGCGGCGTTTCTTTGCGCGCGCCTCCAAGCTGGTAGACATTCCGTGGAGCATCGCGGTGGGGAACGACCTGCGCATGCCGGAAGCCAAGGGACCCCGCACGCTGGGAGTCAAGGTGGTGAACGCCTACATGGCGAAACTGCACAAGGCAGCTCATCATGACGCGGCTGTGACGATGGCGTTCCACCAGGTCGGGAATCTGCTGGCGCCGCCGCAGAGCGTGATGCACCCGCGAATCGTCTGGCGGGTGCTCTGGGGC
Source organism: Bryobacteraceae bacterium (assembly GCA_035501495.1). GTDB lineage: Bacteria > Acidobacteriota > Terriglobia > Bryobacterales > Bryobacteraceae > JAIQFL01. The sequence continues at coordinate 20,266 of DATJWB010000016.1, forward strand.
AATCTGCGGCCGCCGCGATCGGCTACCGCGGAGGCGCCAGGTTCGCAGAGGTTCGCGGAGGAAAATCCGGGCAAAGTCAAAGGCTGAGTGCAGGAACACGGGCGCCCACAACAACCCTTTGGGCGAACGACTGGTGCCTCGAAAACCCTTCGGCGCCAGGGACAAAAAGCGTCCCGATGAGTCGGGGAGCGGCAGTCACGTAGTGCCCGCGCCACATCGCCCGGCGAGCGATTTTTATTAGAGGTCGGATTTTGGGGGAACGGGAGAGCCTGGAGCGGAACGGGGCTACTGGAGCCGGGGACGCATCTGCTCGTTGGATACCAAACCGTCAAAAATTGCCAGGACCTGCTTGCGATAGGTGTACACGCGTTGCAGGTTCTCGCGAAAACAAGCTTCGAAATCGTGCGCCTTCATCCACTTATCCAGCATGGTTCGAGGCACGTCAATATCCTGTCTGAGGGTTTCTACGTCATGCCCGCGGAGGAAAAGCCCGTAAAAGAAAGCTGCCTCGCGCTGCGGCGCCAATGGATCGAATTCGTCTCTCGCCGTCATAAACGTCTCAGCGAAAATGCCAGTATACCGATGCCCCCGATATCCTGGCAAGTCCTATTCTGGCCTGTCCAGACTGTTAAGATGAGCGCTGGGGAAAAAAGATGCCGACACTGATTCCCGCCCCGACGCGCGTGGAGGCGGCCGGGAACAAGCCGAAACTGATTGACGAATATGTCGGGCGGGTAAACACCGGAAGCGACCAAATGAGCGTCGCGCACATGCGAAGCCCGGAAGGTTGGCAGGAGCCCGGGCAGGCGCCCGAGTTTGACGAATTCACGATTGTGTTGCGGGGCGTGCTACGCGTGGAGCACCGCGAGGGGAGCCTGGAGGTGCGGGCAGGCCAAGCCGTCATCGCTCACCGGGGAGAATGGATTCGGTATAGCACGCCGGGCGCGGACGGGGCCGAATACATTGCGGTATGCCTGCCCGCCTTCTCGATTCACACAGTGCATCGAGACGCCTGAGAGTCTTCACGGACTCCCAGGTTGAACGACGCGGTACCGCGGGTCTTGAACTGGTAGCGCTCGATCCGCATGACGGCCTGATCGAACTCGGATCGAACGACGCGTCCGATGGCCACGAACTTCAAGGGGCAGGTACCATCGAGCCTGGCCGGCCAACTGACGGACAATTCCACCGTCCGGCCCATGGGAAGCCTCTCCTCGGTGCTGAACAGGATGCCTCCGCTTCCGATGTTCAGGGTTCTACCGGTTCCGATGATCTTACCGGCGCGGCCATTGATGACTTTGTAGGTGACCTCTTCCTGGAGAGGAAACCGGCTGGTTCCTCGACGCTCCATCCATCCTCCGGAACTGGAACTCTTATCGGTCCTTGGGTTCATCGCTCTCCTATGATGCGCAAAGGATTGCGCTCAAACAATAGACCAAAGGCTCTACTACCTGCGGGAACCACGGGGTACCTTGGTAACGCTCCTAATCTGCAGCAATCACCCGGCGCGGAATCCACGAGCGGAGGCCGCTTCACCAGTCCATCCCGTGAAGCCTGATATTCTGGCCTCATGGATCAGGAGCAACTCCGGACTCTGTTGGAGCAGGTGCGCAGCGGCGCAACGGATGTCGAGTCAGCCATGACTCGCATGCGTCACATGCCCTTCGAGGACCTGGGATTTGCCAAGATCGACCACCACCGGGCGCTGCGCCATGGCATGCCGGAGGTGATTTTCGCCAAGGGCAAAACCGCGGAGCAGGTGGTGGCCATTGCCGAACGGTTGCTCCAGAACGCTCATAACGTCCTGATCACGCGGGCGGAAGCCGCGTGCGCGGCGCTGGTGGGGGAACGTCTCCCGGGAGCGGAATACTTTCCCCTTTCGGGAGTGATCCGGTTCTGGCGCGACCACACGATTCGGGGCAAGGGCAAGGTGGCAGTGGTCTGTGCCGGCACCAGCGATATGTTCGTCGCCGAAGAGGCCCAGATCACCGCCGAGGTCATGGGCAACGAGGTAGACACCATCAACGACATCGGTGTCGCGGGCATCCATCGGCTGATGAGCAACCGCGAGCGTCTGACCAGCGCCCGGGTGATCGTGGTGTGTGCCGGGATGGAGGGGGCGTTGCCGAGCGCCATCGGGGGCCTGGTGTCGTGCCCGGTGATCGCGGTGCCCACGAGCATCGGTTACGGAGCGAGCTTCTCGGGGCTGGCGGCGCTCCTGGGGATGCTGAACAGTTGCGCCAGCAACGTGACGGTGGTGAATATCGATAACGGCTTTGGCGCGGGCTACGTGGCCAGCCTGATCAATCGGCTGTAAGTTGGGGCACATCCACCCAGGCGCGCTGGTTCCAGGATTCCAGGCCTTTTTCGGCGAGCTGCACACCCTTGGCGCCTTCCAACAGGGTCCAGCGGAAGGGTTCGCCTTTCACGACATGGCGGAGAAACAGCTCCCACTGGCGCTTGAAGGCGTTGTCGAAGACATCCTGTTCGGGCACTTTCTGCCAGCCGTCGAAGTAGTTCAGGGCGCTTTCGACATCCGGGTTCCAGACCGGGCGGGGAGTGGCGGCGTAGGGCTGGATCCAGCAGTGGCGCAGGCCCGCGACGGCGCTGCCCTTGCTGCCATCCACCTGCAGAGTGAGGAGGTCGTCGCGGCGAACGCGCACGCACCACGAGGAATTGAACTGCGCGATGATGCCGCCGGCGAGCTCGAAGGTGGCGTAGGCGGAGTCGTCGGCGGTGCAGGCGTAGGCCTGTCCCTCTTCGTTGCGTCGTTCGGGAATGTGGGTGGCGCCCAGGCAGGACACCGCGCGGACCTCGCCGAAGAGGTTGTCGAGGACGTAACGCCAGTGGCAAAGCATGTCGAGGATCAGGCCGCCGCCATCTTCCTTCCGATAGTTCCAGGAGGGGCGCTGGGTGGGCACGGTGTCGCCTTCGAACACCCAGTAACCGAACTCGCCGCGCACGGAGAGGATGCGCCCGAAAAACCCGAGGTCCCGGAGGGTCTGGAGCTTCAACAGGCCGGGTAGCCAGAGCTTGTCCTGCACGACGCCGTGTTTGACGCCGGCGCGGTTCGCGAGCCGGCAGAGATCGAGAGCCACCTCGACGCTGCCGGCGATGGGCTTCTCACAATAAATGTGCTTTCCGGCGCCAATGGCCCGGCGGACGGCATCGGCGCGGCGGTCGGTGGTCTGGGCATCGAAGTAGATGGGGTACTCGGTCTTGCGGAGGGCTTCGTCGAGATCGGTGCTCCAGGGCAGTCCGCCGTACCTGGCGGAGATGGCTTCCAGCTTGGAGGGGTTGCGGCCCACCAGCAGCGGGCGGGGGAGGATCGCTTCGCTGTCGCTGAGACGCACGCCTCCCTGCTGCATGATGGCGTAGAGCGAGTGGTCCAGGTGTTGATTCAGGCCCATGCGCCCGGTGACGCCGTTCATGATGATGCCGACGGAATGAATGGTTTTCGCGCTCAATGGAACTCCTTAGAAGACGCGGCGTAGGCACTCCTGCCTGTACCCCTTGGGCCCCGGTCGGCCCATGAAAGCCCGGCTGGCGATGTGGCGCGGGCACTCTTGCCTGCCGCGCCCCGACTCATCGGGGCGCTTGTCGGGCCCGCACGGTGCCACTGCCCGCGAAGGGTTTTCGACTGCCGCGTCAGCACTCATGCTGACGCTTTTGGGTCGCCCCCAAAGCGGCACGCTGCATGACCGGCAATTTGGGGCACGACAGCCTCGAAAACTCCTTCGCTGGGAGCGACGCCGTACACTCCGGACAAGCGTCCCCATGGGTGGGGACGCGGCAGGCAGGAGTGCCTGCGCCACGGCGCCACGATCAGACATGTTGTGGTGACGCTCCTTCGGGAAGCGGAGGGGCATCGACTCCGGCCCGCGGCAGGGTGCCGTCCAACTCCTGCCGCCAGTGGGCGACATCGCCGGCGGGGCCATAGCAGTAAATCATCCGCATCGGGGTGTCGCCGGTGTTGGTCAACTGGTGGAAGACGCGATGAGGTATATAGACCGCCTGTCCGGCGTGCACCGCGACGCGCTCTTCGCCCAGGCACATTTCGCCCGAACCTTCGACAATAAAATAGATCTCTTCCTGCTCCTGGTTGTGCCAGGGCACCTGCCCGCCGTTGGGTTCGAGGGTCACGTGCCCTAACGAAAAGTTGGTGGCCTGGATGGGGCTGGCGCCTCCCACCAGGTTTTGAGTGCGCCGCCTGGCGGGGTAGGTGCGGCCGGCAATCTGCGAAAGGTCAGCGATGATCATGTTTTCGTCTCTGGTCCCCCAAAAAATAGGCTACAACGCCGAGACCGATGAGGATGAGGCCGAATTCCAGGGCGTTGATCGGCCCGACGGGTTCGGAATAGTTGCGCAGCCCGGCAACCACCAGCATGCCGAAATGAACGAGCCCCAGAGAGACTGCGGCGGCCAAGCCGCCGGGCACGCGGTAGGGGCGCGCGAGCAAGGGCTCGCGGATGCGCAGGGCCACCATGGCGGCGAATTCCAGGAAGACGCTCAGCCCGGTGAGCAGGACATCGAGCAGCACCAGTTTGGTGAAGCTGAATTGGAGCGACAGCGCCCAGACCACGGAAAGCGCCGCAATCGCAACCCATGGCGCGCCGGTTGCGGGCAGGCGTTTGGCGAGGATCATCGGCAGGAAGCGATCCTCCGCCAGGACGGCGGGCACTCGGGAGAACGTCATCACCTGCGCATTGAGTGTGCCGACAGCCCCTAACATTCCGCCGAGGGTAATCGTCAGCGCCAGAAACGTGCCGAGCGCCGGCATCTGGACCACAGCGCGAGCCACATCCGCCCAGCCGCCGGTGGACCAGCGATTTGGGTCGAGGCCCGTCAGCGCGACGGCGCCGACCGGGAGGATATAGGACGCCACGACGAGAACGATCGCCGCGAGCATCGCGCGGGGGTAGGCACGCTCGGGCCGGTCTACCTCGCCCGCCACTGTCGAAGCCTGGTCCCAGCTCATGTAGTTCCACATGGCAACCAGAATCCCCCCCAGAAAATCGACGTTGCGGAGCGGAATCGGCGGTCCCGCCTGGGCGGAGCTGTGAGCAGCAGCATAGCCGGTCAGAACGACGAAGGGCGCGAGCAGCAGGACGCCCATCAGCACCGAGCTTCCGCCCACTTTGCTGGCGCCAAGCAGGTTCCACAGGGCACAGGCACCGATCAGGGCAACGCCGATCCATAGTCCGCGCGACCCTGCCGTGACGGCCGGAGCAAAATGGCCGAGGTAGCCCACGAAGAGGGTGGGATAAATGCCGACGTCGAAGATGCCGCCGACGAGCGACAGCCAGGCTTCCTGAAATCCCCAGAAGCGCCCCATGGAGCGCGACACCCAAACGTAGTACCCGCCGTCGTTCGGCAGGGTGCTGGCCAGTTCGCTGACCATGAGCACGGTGGGGACCGCCCAGATGGCGGGCGTCACGATGAGGATCAGGAGGGCGCCCAGATATCCGGCTTTGGAGACGATATCCTCGAGCCCGAACGGTCCGCCGGCGACGATGAAGTAGGTGGCGGCAATGAGGGGTAGCAGCCTCAGTTTCGGCGGCGCAGACTGCAGCAGGGCGACGGCCATCGAGTGCGGAGCGGCTCAAGCGCTATGGTGGGACGCCATCGATCGGGCAACCATGCCAATGCCGCCGACGAGCAGCACCAGCATCACCAGGGTGTCGAACAGGCTGGTGGCCTGGAAGTAGATATGCATATTGGCGATCACGCCCGCGAGGATGAAGCAGGCGCCTCCGAGCGTCAGCAGCCAGCCGATGGTGCTGCGGCCGTTGAAGAAGAGAATGCCGATGCCGAATAACAACGGGATCAGGGTAATGCCGAACGTGCTCGGGCCATAGAAACCCCAATACGAACCCACCACACTTACGCGGTGAGTCACCAGGTAGCCCCCGACGCAAGTCATGACGAGGCCGAGCAGGAAGTGGCCGAGGCCTCCCGGGGTGCCTCCCACATCGCGCAAGTTGCGGTCTTCCATGAGTTCGAGGATAACAGACGCAAATTGCCGCGTGGGAGCACGCTACTCGTACCGCAGGGCGTTCAGCGGGCTGACGCGCGAGGCCCGGCGCGCCGGCAGATAGGCGGCGGCCATCGCCGTAGCCGTCAGTGCCGCCGCCGCGCACAGGACCACGGCCGCATCGAAAGCCTGCACGCCGTAGAGTTGGCTTTGCGTCAGGCGTGAGAGCGCCAGGGCCGCCGGAATACCCGTGGCCAGGCCGATGCCGAGGATCCAGAGCAGTTCCCGCATGACCATCCCGCGGATGCGCCCCGGGGCCGCGCCGAGCGCCATCCGGATCCCGATCTCGCGAGTGCGGCGGGTTACGCTGTGAGCCATCACGCCGTAGAGGCCCAGCATCGCGAGCAGCGTGGCCAACACAGCGAAAGCCGCCGCCAGTTGCAGGACGAGGCGCTCGGAGGAGATGTTCTTTCTGACCTGCTCGTCCAGTGTCCGCATGTTTTCGGGTGGCAGGTCGTGATCGAGGGAGGCCAGAACGCGGCGGATCTGCGGGATGGTCTGAGCCGGGGGTAGCGCCGAGCGGACATAGAACGACAGCGAGTTGAGATATTTGTCCTGCCGCCACGGCACGTAGAAAACGTTGGGCGGCTCCTGCTTCACTTTGGAGTAGTGGCTGTCTTTGACCACGCCGACGATTTCGATGGGAGTGTCGTCGGCCGAGAAGCGGACGCCGATGGGATTGCGGCCTTCCAGCATGCTCTTGACGAACTGCTGGTTGACGATGGCGACGTGCGGCGAGGCCAGGTTGTCGGCTTCGGTGAACTCGCGGCCGGCGATCAGCGGGGTGCCGATCTTGCCGAAGTACCCGGGACCGACCTCGTTGAACATGGAGTTCTTGTCGGCGCTTCCGTCCTTGGGAGTCCCCTCGATGTGGACGTCGGTGCCCCAGTTGCTGCCGGCAATCAGCGGCACCAGAGACGCGGCCACGCCTTGCACGCCGGGTATGGCGGCCATCTCGGACTCGGTGCGTTCGAAGATCGAGCGGATCTGTTCGGGCTTGTAGCCATTGAGCGCCGGAGAGATCGAAAAGCCCACGACGTTCTCGGTGCGGATCCCCAGATCGATATGCAAGAGGTTGACCAGGGTCCGCAGGAAAAGACCTGTGGGAATCAGCAGGACGGCGGAGATGGTCACCTGCGCGCACACCAGGGCTTTGCGGACCCGCGCCGAGCCGCCGCCGGAGGATGCTTTGCCGGACTCGTCCTTGAGCGTGGTCCCGAGTGGTGTTCGGGCCGCGTCCCATGAGGGGTAGAGTCCGAAGAGCAGGCCCGTCGCGAGGGAGACGCCGACCGCAAACAGCAGGACGGGCCACTCGAGGTCCGAACTCAGGGAGTAGCTGGGGCTGTCTCCCGAGAAGGCATATAACAGCAGCTTGAGCGAGGCGGAGCCGAGCAGGATGCCCGCGACGCCACCGGCGGCCGCCAGCAATAAGGCCTCGGTGAGCAACTGTCCCATGATTTCGCCGCGGCCCGCACCCATGGCGGCGCGAATCGCGAGCTCTTTCTTGCGCTGCGCGGAGCGTGCCAGCAGCAGATTCGCGGCGTTGGCCATGGCGATTGCCAGCACCAGCACTGTGGCGCACATCAGGATCAGGAGCGGGGTGCGGTTACCGTCGCGCATGCTGCTGTTTCCCTGGCGGCCGTCCACCAGGGACATTTTGGATTGGCGGAACCGGTTCAATCGCGGCTCCTTCCAGTGCTCGGCCTTGGCGCGCTCCTCGCCCATGGCGTGGTAGGGGACCGTGAGCGCGGCTTCGGCCTGGGCGCGGCTGGTGCCCGGTTTCAGGCGCGCGATGAGGTACAGCCAATAATCGTCGTATCGATCGGTGCCGTTCCAGTTGGGAGTGAGGAGGGGCTTGAAGCTCAGGGGAACCCAGGCATCGGGGTCGTGGCCCAAGGTGGTGCCGTTGAATCCTGGCGGCGCCACGCCCACGATGGTGAACGCCCGGCCGTTGATGCGGATAGGCTGGTTGAGCGCGTCGAGCTGCCCTCCCAGTTTGTCGTGCCAGTAGCCGTAGCTGAGCACGGCGACGGAATTACCGCCGCCGGGGCGGTCATCCTCGGGCTCGAGCGTGCGGCCCAGCAGCGGTTTGACCCCCAGCAGAGGGAAATAGCCGCCGGATACCACCTCGACCAGGCCCGGCACGGTCTGGGTACGGAATGCGAGATTGGCGCCGAGGCCGCGGAACCCGGCGAGGGCGGAGACCGGGTCCGCCTGCTTTTCGAGATCACGAAAGAAGCGGTAGCTGAAGACGTATTCCATGCCGCCCGAGTTGTTGGTGGAGCCGCGTCCGTTCTTGAAGTCGGCGGGCGACGTGACCAGCACGAGTTCCTCGGGCTTCTCCACCGGCAGCGAGCGTAGCACCACCTGGTGGAGCAGCGAGAAGATCGCGGTGTTGGCGCCGATACCCAAGCCTAAGGAAAGCACTACCACAAGGCTCAGCAAGGGTGATTTTGCAAGGCTGCGGAACGCATAACGGATCCTGGACATGGATCTCCTCCAGTCTATAGACGACAGTGCTGGCTGGCGGTTATGAAGAATACGGAGACGGCGCTAACGCTTTTTACGGTCCGCCTTGTTGCGGATGAGTTCGTCCGAGATGTTGGCAAGGACCTCAAGGTGACTGCCCTTCGAAGCCTGATCTTGAACGATCAGGATATTTCGCAGGATCTCGCGAATCTCGTCCAGCCCTCCATTCCCTGAAGGTGTACTGGAGCCGTTACCGTTTGACATGGTCTCATTGACATTTCTACCGCGTCGCCTCTAGGCCTTGACGCCAAACTCTGGTTGCTTTATCATGATCTCGGTAACCGAGAACATATGAGCAAGCCGTCCGATCTCGTCCAGGGCACCCTCGAAGCGCTTCTCCTCAAGATCCTGGCGCTCGAGCCGCTGCATGGATTTGCCATCAGCCAGCGACTCAAACTGGTATCTTCCAACGTTCTCCAGGTCAGCGACGGATCGCTCTACCCGGCGCTCCACAAGCTGGAACAGGAGGGTTGGATCACCGCCGAATGGAAGACCAGCGAACTGGGCCGCCGCGCCAAATTCTATTCGCTCACGCGTCTCGGGCGGCGTGAGTTGAAGAGACAGACGGCCGATTGGGAGCGGCTCTCCCAAGCCATCACTCAGGTCATGCGCCTCGAGGAGGCCTGAACGTGCGCGCGGAGCACTGGTGGTACACCGTTCCGCTGCGGCTGCGATCACTGTTCCGGCGCGCGCGGGTGGAACGGGAGTTGGACGAGGAGTTGCAGTTCCACCTGGCGCTCCAGGCACAGGCCGGGACGTTTGGCGCTTGGAGAGATTTAGAACGTTCCAAGGAGGAATGCCGCGATATGCGTCATCTCAATATGTGGGACGACCTGGTAAAGGATGTCGCTTACGCCGCGAGAACGCTGCGCAAGAGCCCGCTGTTTGCCATTACGGCGGCCTTTACGATCGCGCTCGGAATCGGCGCCAGCACCGCGATTTTCAGTGTTACCGACGCCGTGCTGCTGCGCCCGCTTCCGTACCGCGATCCTGCGCGCCTGACGATCGTGTTCCGGTCGAATCCCGCGGGATCGCAGAGTAGTCACAATTTCCTCTATTCCAATGCCGATTTCTTCGACTTGCGCGACGGCGCCAGGCCGCTCTTCGAGGACATCGGCGGTGTCGCTTCGTTTCGCGCCTTCGTGCCCCGCGAGGACGGCAGCATGGAGCAGATCGGCAAAGCGCTGGTCACCTCGAATTTCTTCCGGCTGATGGGAGCGCGCATCGTGCTGGGCCGTGATTTCGCGGATGAAGACGCCGTGCCGCAGCCGGAAAACGCGGACGTCCTGATTCCGCCGGGCAGCGCGGCGATCCTCAGTTATGAATACTGGCAGCGGCGCTATGGCGGCAGCACCGAGGTTCTCGGCCGGCAGATGCCGGGCGGATCCGGAGTGACTGCGGGTCCGAAGATCGTGGGCGTGCTGGAGCGCGGCTTTCGGCTTTACTTTCCATCGGGAGGGGTGATTGGGAATGCGCCGGATTTCTGGGTCGCGAACAATGTGGGCTACGACAACGATCATCGGAATCTCATGCTGGTGGGCGCAATCGGGCGCTTGAGAAGCGGCGTCAGCTTGCGGCAGGCGCAGGAGCGGATCGAGTCGCTGACGACGGAACTGCGCAAGAATTCCATCGACCGGGCGGCGGTGATCCGGCTGCAGCCGATGGCGCTGTACCTGGTGGAGGACGTGCGCCCCGCCATCCTGGCGCTGATGGGCGCGGTGATCTTTCTTCTGCTGATTGCCTGTGCGAACGTGGCGAATCTGCTGCTGGTGCGGGCTTCACTGCGCGAACGGGAGCTTGCCCTGCGGGCGGCACTCGGGGCGCGGCACTGGCGAATTGTCCGCCAGTTATTGGTGGAAGCGATGCTGCTTGCGGGGCTGGGCACGGTGCTCGGGGTTGGCATCGCGTGGGCCGGCGTTCGCGAACTCGCAAGCATGGCCCCAGCCAACCTGCCGCGCATCGAATCTACGGCCATCGATTGGCCGGTGTTGCTGTTCGCCGCCGCGGCGGGAGTGGCCTCCGCCGCCGTATTCGGCCTGATGCCGGCCGTTCGCGCCGCACGGCCCGACCTGATGCACGTTCTCCGGGGAAGCGGGCACGGCTCCGGGGTTGGCCTGGGCGGGCTGTTGCGCAGCGGCGTGGTCATCGTGGAGGCGGCGCTTTCTTTCGTGCTGTTGATCGGCTCCGGCCTGATGTTTCGCAGCTTCCTGGCGCTGGAGCGAATCGACCCGGGGTACGACACCCACGGCTTGCTGACGTTCTACGTCACGCGGGACTGGCCTTTGCAGCGCCAGGACGGACGCCGCGAATTGCTGCGCGAGATGCAGTCGCGTCTCGCGGAGATTCCCGGCGTGGAGAGCGTGGCTGAGGGGTTGTCGGTCCCGCTGGCCAGCGGCGCGCGTCCGCGGAGCACATCGGCGCCACGACGCCCGCCCGGTCCGCCATCGGTGGAGGGGGCTGAGTTCCAGCAAGTCTCGCCGGGGTATTTCGAGACCCTGCGCACGCCGGTACTCGAAGGGCGAATCTTCACCGGGCAGGACGACCAGCCGGGGCGGAACCTGATCGTGATCGATCAACTGCTCGCCGCCCGCGCCTTTCCCAATGAATCCGCGGTCGGGAAGCGCATGCGGATCCCGTTTCCAAATGCCCAATGGGCTGAGGTGATCGGGGTAGTCAAGCATCAGCGGCTCGGCTCGGTCGCGGATCCGGGCCGCGAGACGGTCTACTTCAGCGAAGGCTTCGCGGGCATCGGTGTGTCGCGGTATTGGGTGATGCGCACGGCGGGCGATCCCGCGCGGTATGCCGGCGCCGTTCGCGACGAACTCCGAAAGCTCGACCGGCAATTGGTGCTCTCGAAGGTGCAGACCATGGAGACGCTGATCGATCGCGATCGGGAGCCAACGCGATTCTCGCTCCTGTTGATCGGACTTTTCGGCGCTATCGCGGTGGTGTTGGCGGGTGTGGGGCTGTACGGCGTGCTGGCGTCGATGGTCCGGCAACGGACCGCGGAGATCGGCGTCCGCATGGCACTGGGGGCGGCCCCGGTGGGAATCGTGCAACTGGTGGTCAGCCAGGGACTGCGTCTCAGCGGGGCAGGAATCCTGCTCGGAGTGCTGGCCGCACTCGCGGTAACACGCGTGATGGCCAGCATGCTGGTGGGTGTGAAGCCGGCCGACCCGCTGACGTTCGCCGGTATGGCCCTCCTCTTCCTGCTGATTTCGGCTCTGGCATCATGGCTGCCGGCGCGGCGGGCCGCTGGTTTGGATCCTTCGGCGGCGCTGCGGGAGGAGTGACGTGGCGCGGGCACTCCTGTCTGCCGCGTCCCCACTCATGGGGACGCTTTTTAAGTGTGCGGCTGGGCGACAAAAGCCGTCAGCCAATAAATGCGCTTCGTTTGGCCAGCGCGACGTAGCTTTCATAAGCGTCCTCTGCGATCGCGGTCCAACTGAATCGCTCTTCGGCGGTGCGGCGCGCCTGAGTGCCGATCGCGGATCGCAACTCTGCATTCCAGAGCAGGTCGCAGACGGATTTTGCGAAGGCCTCCCAATCGCCCTCGATGCAGGCATCCTGGCGATTGCGAAGGCCGAGCCCGGCGCATCCGATGGGAGTCGTGACTACCGCCTTGCCGCACGCCATCGCCTCCAGCACCTTGATATTGGTACCCGCGGAGACTTCCAGTGGAACGGCCACCACCGTAGCTTTCGCGTAGAGCGGGCGCAGGTCCTCGACAAAACCGTGGACCTCGATTTTTGGGTGGGAGGCGGGTAGAGGGGCGTTGCGGGCGAAGCGCCGCCAGAAGAGCTCATGATCGGGGCCGGCCACTACCCGCAGGAGCACATCGGGAAAGCGCTTCCACACGCGCGGCATCACTTCCTGCCGCAGCTTTTCGAAACCGAGAATGTTGGGCAGGTGCCGGAACGACCCGACGTAGAAAACCTCGGGACTCGCAGTGGGCTCTGCGCGCGGTGTGAAGCGGGCGATGTCCACGCCGTTGGGGATGGTGAAGGTCGAGCCCGGCGACCGGTTTCCCGCGCGGGCTGCGGCTTCGCGGTCTTCTTCCGAAACGGTCCAGACGCCGTCGTAGGCGCCCAGCCATTGACCTTCGAACTTCCGCCAGCGTTCGTACTCGCGATGGGCGGGGCCGCCGGGCGGCGCCGATTCGGCAAGCTGGCGGTAGAGGCTGAAGGTCAGGTCGTGCTCCACGAGGATGGCCGGCAGGTCCGGCGCGGCATCACGCAGGGCGGCGATGTGGGTGTACTCGATCTGGAGCAGGTCCGGTTTCCACCGGGCCTCGAGGTCTGCGATGATCGCCCGCAGCGCGGCCGACTGGTGTTCGCGCACTTGCGAGGGCAGGTCGTCGCTGCCGGAGGCGCGCTCGTCCTTGTCCACCACGCGGACATCGCGAAAGACTTCGTGCAGTTTCGGATAGTCAACCACGTCCTTCGACTCGCGGACCGCGGCCAGGATGAAATCAACGCGATCGCGCAAGGCGCGGCACAGATTGTAGATCCGGACCGCGCCGCCATGCGAAAGCGGGTACGGCAGGAACGGCGAGACCAGCAGCACGCGAAGACGGCCTGAGGCAGGCTGGGGAGTGGACACCAGGGCGGGCGCGAAGGCGATTGCTCCGCGCGCGAGGTCTGGCTCCCGGGGACCTAGGCGGCGCAACTCCCGATTGCGCAGAATGCTCAGAAGAAAGCCGGTCTCCTGCATGGGGAAATCCGGCTGCTCACGCAAAGCGCCTGCCTGTCCGATGCTGTAGCTGCGCCAGCCCGCCGCCGCAGCTTTCCAGAACAGGATCATCCACGCGGTACCGGCAAGGCTCGATCGCGGAATCCCGAGCGCGAGCAGTTTCCGGCGCTCCACCAGCACGCTGGAGGAAATCGGCGCCAGCACCTGGCTGGCTTCTCCGGGTTGCAGCGTGCGGAAGGGAGCGAGCGGGAACAGCATCGATTTCCAGGCGCGAAAGTGGGTCTGCCGCGAGACGGCAAAAGTGCTGGGATGATCGAGCAGGGGCAGCAGGTCGTCCGTTGCGTGGATGGCTTTGGACTCTTCTTCCCAGAGAATCCAGGGCGCGCGGCTCGAGCGCGCGAATGCCTCGAACTTACGGCTGTCCCAGTGGCGGCCCGACTGGCTGAAGCGCGCCACAGCCCCCTCGCCGGCAGGACCACCCGGAGGGACTTCGATGTCGAGAGGCTCGCTTCCGTGCAGCCGCTGAAACAGCCGGTGGTTGGAGTATCCGCACCATCCGAATACCGCGGAGACCGTCCGCAAACCGATGGCGGCGGCCAGCAGGAGCAGGCCGGCGGCTTCGTCCTTCACGCGCGTGACCGGTCCCGACCTCCAGATGTGGTAGGAGATCAGCAGCCATACGCCGCGGCCTACGTCCTGTACGGTGTGCCATCCGGAGTGGAAAAAATCGCGCAGGCGCCGCGCCGAATGCCGCGCGCTTTCCCGGGGCGTGGCGCGCAGGAAATCGCCGTGCTCATTCAGCACCAGTGCCCGGAAGGGGGGAATGAGAAACGGGGCGAGTTTCACGGGCCAGTTTCCATGTCCGCCCGTCCACGTGGTGACACCGATCGCGACCCAGCGCGGCCAGAGGCGCCGCTGCGCCGCGAGGAGAAGGGCCAGGGAACTGCGCCTGACGAACACCTGTTCACACAGCGAGGCAGTATCGGGAGCAGGCGCCTGGGTGGCGAACAGCCAGATGGGAACGTCCGGAGCGCCGGTTCGAAGATGGAGCACGATCCGGTGACAATCTGCCGCGGTGAGCCCGAAAGCCGCCGCGACTTTGTCCTCGCCCTTGCCGGCGGCGCGGAGAATCGATCGGAGTAGCCCCTTCATTTGCCCTAACGCCTCACAGTATCAAGGAACGGCGGGCCTGCGCACCAGGACTCGCCCGGGAGCCCCGCCCATCGAGAGATCCATGGGAGAATCGAGTGTGACTGCCGTGCAGACGAGAGTGAACGGCGAGACGCTGGACGAGCGCGAGATCGCCGAAGAAGCGCGCGCCATGCTTCCGCGGCTCGCCGAGGCAATGGCGGGCGAGCCTCGCGGCGCGGTGGTGGCCAGGGCGAGCGAATGGGCGCGTGAGAACGTGATCGAGCGGGTGCTCCTCCGCCAGGCTGCGATTGCGGATCCAGAACCGGTGAACGTTGCCGATTTGCAGTCTGGGGAGCCGCCTGGGGGATCAGGATACCAGCCCTCCTGCCTGCGCCGGGAAGCGATGAGCGAGGCCGAAGTAACGCATCGCATCGAACGGCTCAAGAAGCGGGTTACCGCGAAGCTGGCGCCGCCGAAGAGCAAAGAGGTCGGCGATTATTTCAAGAAGAATGCCGCGCAGTTCTGCACGCCCGAGATGGTACGCGCGGCGCACATCGTGCGCAACATCGACGAGCGTACGGACGAAGCCGCGGCACGGGCATCGATCCTGGAGATTGCCGGCAAGCTGGCGGACGGGGCCGACTTCGCTCAGACCGCTGACGCGTTTTCGGATTGCCCCGGGCAAGGCGGGGACCTGGGCGTGTTCGCGCGCGGCGCCATGGTCCTGGAATTCGAGCGGGTGGTGTTCAGCCTTTCTCCCGGGCAGGTGAGCGAACCGTTTCGAACGCCGTTTGGTTACCATATCGCGAAGCTGATCGAGCACCGTCCCCCGCGAATGCTGACGTTCGCGGAGGTGCGCGACCAGATCGCGGACATGCTGTATACCGCCAAGCGTACGCGCGCCTTGGAGCGTTTTCTGGATCAGCTCCGCGCCAAGGCGGTGGTCGAGACGGCATGAAGCCCGAGTTCGAGGTGTTTGCGAAGATGGGGGTGCCGCATCCATGCTGCGTTCCCAGCCAGCAGCGCGCGCGGCAACTCCAGGATTGCCGGCGGGCCACGGCCGAGCGCTTGCGCGCGGCCGGGGGATCGCGCGAAGGTATGATACACCTGCCGGGCGGGAGGTTTCTGATGGGAACGGACTACCCGGGTTATCCGGCGGACGGCGAGGGGCCCGTCCGCGAGACCGGCGTGGACGGTTTCTGGGTGGATGCCGAGCCGGTGCGAAACTGGCAGTTTCAGGAATTCGTCGCGGCCGCAGATTATCGGACTGAGGCCGAGCGCTTCGGATGGTCGTTCGTCTTCCGCGGACACATCCCACCGCATCGCTTCGGGGCGCTCGTGGACCAGACGGTTCCCGGCCTCAGTTGGTGGTGTAAGGTGAGGGGCGCGGACTGGCGGCATCCCGAAGGGCCTGACTCGTCGATAGAAGGGCGGGAAGGGTATCCGGTGGTGCACGTTTCGTGGAACGACGCGCTGGCATGGTGCGCCTGGGCGCACAAGCGGCTGCCCACCGAAGCCGAGTGGGAATACGCGGCGCGCGGCGGCCTGGAGCAAAAGCTGTATCCCTGGGGCGACGAACTGACACCGGAAGGGCGCCATCTTTGCAACATCTGGCAGGGCGAATTTCCGGACCACGATACGGGCGAAGACGGGTACACCGCGCCCGCTCCGGCAACGGCATTTCCGCCCAATCGATTCGGGCTCTACGGAGTGGCGGGCAACACCTGGGAATGGTGCGCCGACTGGTTCGATCCCGTCTGGCACGTGACGGCATCGCCGTTCAATCCGGTGGGACCGCCGCGAGGCACCGGCAGGGTGATGAAGGGCGGGTCGTACCTGTGTCACCACTCGTACTGCAACCGCTATCGGGTGGCGGCGCGGACGTCGAACACACCGGACAGCAGCACCACCAACATCGGCTTCCGGTGCGTGTCCGACGTGTAGGCAAGGTAGACCAGGGGCCGCTCCCGGAAACACCACAGCGATACGATCGAGGTATGGTACACATTGGCATCAAGGGGCATGTGATTGCACTCGATAGTGTCACCGGCCAGGAAATCTGGCGCACCAGATTGAGGGGCGACTTTGTCAACCTGGCGCTGGCAGACGGAAATCTTTACGCCACCGCCAACGGCCAACTGTACTGCCTGGATCCCGGGACCGGTCACATCCGATGGAAAAACGAGCTGAAGGGGCTCGGGTTCGGGCTCATCAGCATCGCAACCGGCGGCAGCCAGCAAATAATCCTGAAGCAGGAGAGGGATCGGCAAGAGGCGGCCACCACTGGGGCAACGAGCGCGACATAGGGTGGCAGGTCACTCGCAGCGCAAGGCCGCGATGGGGTCGATTTTCGCCGCCCGGCGCGCCGGCCAGTAGCTGGCGAACAGCGCCACGGCCGTCAGCAGCAGGGCGACTCCGCCGAGCACCGCGGGATCGAGCGGACGCACATCGTAGAGCATCCCCGAAAGCAGGCGCGTGATGCCGGCGGAACCCGCGATGCCTGCCGCAACTCCAACCAGCACCCAGAGCATGCTGCCGTTCACCATCAGCCGCAGCACGTCCAAGGTCCCGGCGCCGAGCGCCATGCGGATGCCGATCTCGCGGGTGCGCTGCGCCACGGAGTGGCCCACCACACCGACGATCCCCACCGCGGCCAGCGTCAGAGCCACCACGGAAAAGACGCTGAGCAGGAGCATGGGGAAGCGGCGCGAGCCTGTCGAGCCGCTGACTACCTGCTCCATGGTCGTCACACCGGAAACGGGCTGTTCCGGCAGAACACTTGCCAGCGCCTGCTTGACCGGGCCGGTGAACGTCACCGGCGCGCCGATGGTACGTACCACGACACTCATCACCGGCCACCCGGCTTGCGCAAAGGGCCGGAAAAACCCTCGCCGCATGGGCGCGTCCAGCCCCAGATGGTGCACATCGCCAGCCACGCCGACGATGGTGAGACGCGGTCCGTCGGTTCCACCGAGCCGGACCGCTTTACCGACGGGATCCTGGTCGGGCCAGAAAGCGCGCGCCATGGTTTCGTTGATCACGATCACGGCAGGCGCACCGACGGTGTCCTGCGCGGTGAACTCGCGGCCTTTCCGGATGGGAATGCCCATCGTACGGAAGTAGTTCGGGCAGGCAACGGAATAGTCTGCACCCGGCAACTCACCGGGTGCGGCGGGCGGGCGGCCTTCGATCTGGAAGCCGCGGCCGGCGTTCCCGCGAAGGGGCAGGTGCGCGACGGCACCCACGGACAGGACACCCGGGATGGCGGACACCCGCTCATCGAGGTCCTGGCAGAATCGCGGCAGTCCAGGAGGACCGACGTAGATTTCCTCTTGCGGCACCGACATGCCCAGGATCAGCACATTGTTGGGATTGAATCCGGGGGCCACGCCCAAGAGGCGAGTCATACTTTTGATCATCAGGCCGGCTCCGGATAATACGACCAACGCGAGTGCGACTTCCGACGCCACCAGCACCTGGCGCAGCCGGTTTTGTCCGCCGCTGCTCCCGGTGCGCCCGCCTTCCTTCAGCGGAGCGTTGACGTCGGTGCGCAGCGCGCTGAGGGCAGGCGCCACGCCGAACAGGACGCCGGTCAGGCACGAGACCACGAGGGCGAACGCAAAAACGCGGCCATCCATCGAGATCGAAGTCACGGGACGGAGAGGCAGGTAGAGGGAGCCAAGATGAAAGGCGCTGAACAGAAGGCGGTTACTCACGGCGGCAAAGATCAGCCCGGCGACGCCTCCCACGAGGGCCAGCAAGAGGTTCTCCGCGAATAGCTGGCGTGCGATGCGAGAGGACGGCGCGCCCAGGGCAAGCCGGATGGCGAACTCCTTTTGCCGAGCCGCGCCCCGCGCCAGCAGCAGGTTGGCAACATTCACGCAAGCGATCAGCAGGACAAACGCCACCGCCGCAAGCAGGGTAAGCATGGTGTGCCGCAGGCCCTGCATCCCGAACTCTTCCAGCGCCGACACCGTGGCGCCCATATTCGCGTCTTCCGCAGGATGTTCGAGGACGACGTTGTGCGCTACCGCCTCCATCTCCGACCTTGCCTGCTCCACGCTGACACCGGGTTTGAGGCGGGCAATCGCGATGAAGCTGTTCTCGCCGCGGCTGAAATCGGTCTTGGTGTAGCCTACCGGCACCCAGAGCTTTCGCTCGTCGCTCCAGAACTGCCACCCGAATTCGGGCGGCATCACGCCGATCACGGTGAATTCCGCGCTGTCGATCCGAATGCTGCTGCCCACGAGCGAGGGATCGCCGCCATAGCGCGACTTCCAGAGCCCGTAGCTGAGGACGACCACGTGATCTCTGCCGAGAGTCTCTTCCTCGGGAAGGAAGGTGCGCCCGAGCAGCGGTTTCACACCCAGGACTTGAAAGAAGCCCGATGACACTCGCAATCCCGAAACCTGCTCCGCCTCCTGCGAGCTATTGGTGGTGGAGAGGTTGTACCCGCGGCCGGCGGAATCGAAGATGGCCATGCTTTCGAAGGAATGGCTCTGCCGCTGGAAGTCCTGGAAGTTCGGCGCAGAGACGATGTTCCAATTGTCCGGGCCTTTGCCGAACGTTTCCCACACCAGCACCAGCCGGTCGCCGCCCGGAAACGGTATCGGCTTCAGCAAGGTATTGTTGATCACGCTGAAGATGGTGGTGTTGGCGCCAATCCCGAGCGCCAGCGTCAGCATCGCTACCAGCATGAAGCCCGGGTTCCGGGCGATATTCCGGGCGCCGTAGCGCACGTCATCGAGAACGTTTGCCATGCCTTCACCTCGCCGCCCTATCGATACAATACTGCAGACGGCGGCGGAGGTTGCAGGTTAGGCGAACTGGGACGGGCTTCATGACCATAGCGACAGGCGCCTCCAACAGACTCGAAAACCCTTCCGGCCATTCGAGACGGTGGACGCCCGACAAGCGTCCCGATGAGTCGGGACGCGGCAGGCAGGAGTGCCAGTCAGGAGTGCCTGCGCCACGTCGCACGGAGCCTGGGTACAGGCGGTACTGCTGTAGCGTCACGCCCCCAGAATCGAATCGATCCGGACGAATTCGTCGGGGGTGAATGCCAGGTTGGCGAGCGCCGCCACGTCCTGCTCGATCTGCTCCACACGGCTCGCACCAATCAGCGCGCTGGTCATCGCGCCATGGCGCAACACCCAGACCAGAGCCATCTGCGCCAGGCTTTGCCCACGCTGGCGCGCCACTTCGTTGAGCGCCCGCGCCTGTCCGATGGTCCGGTCATCCACCTGTTCGCGCTTCAGATAGGTATTGGGCTTTCCGGCCCGCGAATCGGCGGGTATGCCGTTGAGATAGCGGTCGGTCAGCAGCCCTTGCGCGAGCGGGCAGAAAGCGATACCGCCGACTCCGGCGGCCTCCAGCAGGGCGAGGAGGCCGGCCTCGGCCGTCCGCCGGAACATCGAATAGCTGAACTGATGGATCAGGCATGGCGTTCCCAAACGGCGCAGAACCGCGAGGGCCTTGGACGTCTGCTCCACGCTGTAGTTCGAAATGCCGGCGTAGAGCGCCTTCCCCGAGCGCACCGCATGGTCGAGCGCCCCCATGGTTTCCTCGATGGGTGTTTCCGGGTCGGGCCGGTGCGAGTAAAAGATGTCCACGTACTCGAGGCCCATGCGCTTCAAGCTCTGATCGAGGCTGGCGATGAGATACTTGCGCGATCCCCAGTTGCCATAGGGACCGGGCCACATATCGTAGCCTGCCTTGGTGGAGATGATCAGCTCGTCGCGCCAGGGCTTGAGGTCCTGGCGCAGGGCCTCTCCGAAGGTCTCTTCCGCCGAGCCGTAGGGCGGACCGTAGTTGTTTGCCAGGTCGAAGTGGGTAATGCCGAGATCGAAGGCCCGGCACAACATGGCCCGGCAATTGTCGATGGGCTCGAGCCCGCCAAAGTTGTGCCAGAGACCGAGGGAAATGGCCGGCAATTTTACGCCGCTCGCGCCCGAGCGGCGGTAAACCATGGCGTCGTACCGGTCTGGGCGCGGTGAATACATCGACTCGGCCGCGAATGAATTAGTGGAGCTTCTCCTGGAACTGGCCGGTGGATGCGTCCACGTACACCGAGAAGTTGGCCGTTCCCACCGATTCTCCCCAGATGACTCGCCACACCGGATCCGGGTACTTGGCGATCTTCTCCAACAGGAAGGTAATCGGCTTGCCGGGGTTCTTCTTGTCGTAATCGGTCCCTTCCTTGAGGGCGGTTTCGTAAGCGGCGTCCGTGTCTACCTTGACCGCGGCCATCAGAAACGGAGTATTCTCGCCGTGCGGACCAGACCAGGATTCTTCCAGGCCGGCGAATACGCCTTTGTGCAGGTTGCCTTGCGCCTCGATGATCGAATAGGTGTAGCTCCGCGACTGGTTGCGGGTAGCGGAAGTGAAGGTGGCTTGCCAGGCGGCTGCTTTGCCGCGCGGAACGTCGGGCACGTCCGAGAGCGCCACGGTGTTCATCTTGAGCACCTGTGCGTCGGGTGCCCATGAGCGCGCCACCTGGTACATCTTGAACAGCGCGCTCTGGCCCGTGACCGGCTCGGGCGGCTTTTCCGCCTCTTTCTTGGCCGCGGGAGCGGGAGTATTGTCCGAACAACTCGTCAGTAAGACCAGCGCAACGCTCAGCAGGACGGAGAGCTTTCTCATAGGCACCTTCGTGCCATTCTAACAGCGGATGCGAGATCGCGGGGGAACCTTGCACTACTCGAGGGCGACGGCCCGTCGGATCTCGTCGCGGTCGCGATTGGCTTTCCCGGCCGCCAGGCCAAAGGCCCACCACACGCAGACCAGTGCCGCCCCGGTGAGCAGGAACGGCCAAGGCCCCGCGCAGAAGCGGAAGAGCCGCGAGGATGGATCGAGCCCCCTGGCCCTGGCGACGATGGCCGGGCCGCCGCCCAACCAGGAGGCCGCGATGCTCGGCAGAAGAAGCGGCAGGCGGCGCCGAATGCGCAGATACCCCCGGCCCCTCTCATCGTGCTGACGTTCCAGAAATCGCACACATGATTCACCAGGGTGGATTCGTCCCGCTCCGCGCTCGAATTCCGTCGCAAAGACAAATGCGAGCACGCCGAACGCCCAGGCCTGTCCAAACCGTATCCATGGCTGGCCGGCCGAATAGACGTTGTAGAGAAAGGCCGCCGCCACCGCGGACAACCCAATGGATCCAGCCCAGAACACAAGCGTGTTGAGCCTCTGCCGGGATCGCACCAAGGCCGCCAACTCTTCAGGCCGTATTTTGACCGGCCCCATCTCGTCACCTTCTCCCTGGCCTCGCCAAACACCCTCGGGCGAGTCCGGTGCATGCGATTCGTCACATGGCATCCGCGTCTCCTTTGCGATATTGCTGCCGGAGCAGTTTCTTGATCCGGTGTACTTTGGTGGCGACGTTGGTAGCGGTCAGTCCGCTCACCGCTGCGATATCCGCCGCGGATTCGCCTTCCAGGTACATGAGGATTACCTGGCGCTCCAGCGGATTGAGCCGATAGATCAGCTCCAGGAGGGCGTTGGCGGAAAGGCGGCGGTGGATTTCGTTCTCGATGTAAACGGCGGAGCGGTCCGCTTCCAGGGCTTCCAGGTCGAGGAGGGCTCGTGCACGCCGGTTGCGGACTACATGCGATGCGCCGACGTTATGCGCCACGCGATACACCCAGGTCCGTAAGCTGCAGCGTCCGTCGAAGGATCCGAGGCTTCGCCAGAGTTCCACATGAATCTCCTGAAGCAGGTCCCGCTGCTTTTCGGGGTCGGCTTCATAGCCGCGGGCGAGACGGCGGATGGCGGCAGCGTACGCCCGGGCGGCCTCGCTGTACAGATCATCCTGCCGGCTACGGTCCAACGATTGTCTCTTCGCTCCCAATTTGAGGTAGTCCCACCGTACCCTTGGTTTCTTACAATGGATAGTACGCCGGTCACGCAATCTGTACTTTTGTGATTGCTATTCCCTGATCTGTCAACCTTTAACAACGCGTCACGATTGGTGTGTGCCATAATTACGACAGTATGAGGGAGGTGGTATGGCTCCTCAAGCCCTACGGGTGATGGCACTTCTGGCGGCCGGCGGTTTCCTGCTGCCGCCGGGTTTTAGCCAAGGCCGTGGAGGTACAGGACCGCCCGCGGGAACGACCAGCACGGGCGGGAGTACGGGAAGTTCAAGTATCGGCACGGGCGCCAGGACGCCGGGCACGGTTCCAACGACTCCTACCAACCCCTCGACTAACCCCACGCCCGGCACCATCACACAGCCCATTTACATCAGCGGCCGTGTCTTACTCGAGGACGGCACGCCGCCGCCCGAGCCCGTCACGATCGAGCGGGTGTGCAGCAGCGGTAGTCCGCACGCCGAAGGTTATACCGACGGCCAGGGATATTTTGGCATTCAACTGGGGCAGACGTTGGGCGTCATGCAGGACGCGTCGGAAATTGGTAATGGCTCCCCCAACGTTCTCGGCGACCCCAACCGCAATGGAGTAGCACCACGGTCTTCGCTGGGCACGGGCGGTACCGCGGGCGGAACCAACCCCGACTTCCGGTACACGAATTGCGACCTGCAGGCCAAGCTGGCCGGCTACCGTTCGCAATTGGTGAGTCTGACCAATCACCGGGCGATGGACAATCCGGACATCGGTACGATCCTCCTGCACCGGATGAGCGCGACCGAAGGCACCACCGTCAGCGCGGCGTCGCTGGCAGCGCCCAAGGACGCGCGCAAAGCGTTCGACAAAGGCGAGGAGGCCGCCAGGAAGAAGAAATGGGATGAAGCCGAGAAGAGCTTCCAGAAGGCGGTAGACCTCTATCCCGGATATGCAGCCGCCTGGTACGAGTTGGGCCGGTTGCAGGCCAACGCGGCGCCCGATACCGCGCGCATCTCGTTTGAATGTGCCATGAAGGCCGATCCCAAATACGCGGCTCCATATGCCGACCTCGCCATGATTGAGGTTCAGGCCAAGAAGTGGAAGGAAGTGGTGAGCCTCACGGATCGCGGGATCCGCCTGGATGCGTTCGATTACCCCGAACTGTTCTTCTATAACGCAGTGGCCAATTACTACCTGAAAAACAGCGCGGTGGCGGAAAAGAACGTGCGGCAGGCCGTGAAACTGGATAGCCGGCACCATTATCCGCAAACGGCTTACCTGCTTGGATTGCTTCTGATCCAGCGGCAGGACTACGCCGGCGCGGCAGAGCAGATTCAGACCTACCTGAAGCTCGCGCCCGATGCCGACGATGCGCCGGCGGCCAAACAGAAGCTGGAACAGCTCGCCAAAATCTCCGCGCAAGGCGACTCCGCGCACAAGCAAGACCAATAGCGAGGGGCACCGCTATCGCGTCCGGCGGCTGACAAGCGCCGCAATGAGTCGGGCGCGGCAGCCTCGAAGACCCCTTCGCCACTACTGGCTTTTGGAAGCGATCCGAACCCAAAGTCTCCGGTTGGGCCGCGAAGGCTTACTGAGGAGACTCGGATTCCCACCTGAAAGCAACGTATCCTGGCCAGGATCAACCGTGTTGCGGCTTGCCTGGTGGGAAGCAAGCCTCTTACCAATTCCAAGATAGCAGGCGGGTGCGAGCACGGCGGACTGTCAGGTTCGCCTGTGAGGCTACGGGCGATTCATTAAAGGGAATTAGGGGGCGAGAAATATTTTGCAAAATCGGAACCGGCTCGCACGGCAGCCTTCATTTTCCGGTTTTGAGCGCCAAGAACAGAAATCGGATTTCCGAATCCACTTCGGAAGGGTCCGCTACGGTCTCCGCGATTTCCTGCATGAAGAGGACCCGGTAGCGTGTAGCGAAGACGGTGGATTGCGACTTTGAGCCCACCTTCGGTGGCGCCCATCTGGCGTGCCAGTTCGGCATATGGAACTTCAGCCTGACCCAACAGGAAAAGCTTGAGCTTCTCGAAATCATCCGGGCTGCCGTGCTGGATGAACTCGGCCCTGAGGCGCGAGACGGCCCTATCCAGCAGCAACACCGCCCAGCCGCGTTCGAAAATACCTTCGGGTGTTTCGTTATCCAGGGGCATCCCGCCTTGCCCGAGAACGCTCAGGATTCGATAAGACCGCGGCCTTCTGCGGGTTCCTCTGGACCAAGGACAGCGTAAAGCCGACACCCCTTAATCCATTCCAGGGGAATCCGCGAGTGTCGCCTTCAGCATCAGCGATCAGGGACAAATCGTCGGAGGATCGATTTCAGCTCCACTCTGCGCGCCCGATGCTCTGGAAGAATGGCCAGAGCGAGGGTACCGACCTGAATACGCTGGTTGGAGCGGAGACGCCGATGGATTTGCTGTTCGCTTTCGGGATCAATGCCGGCGGAGAAATTGTGGGCTTCGGCTTCGACCCGGACGACCAGCCGATTCACGGGTTTCTGGCGGCTCCAGACGGCCAGGGGGAGGCGGAGAATAATCTGTCTCAGACTCGCCGCACCGCTCCGGCGCATCTCCCTGAGAACGCCGTCAGGAAGATGTACCAGCGGCTCGGAATTCGGAGGCTGTGAAGGGGGAGTCCGAAAGGCGCCCCGATTGACTCGGGGCGCTGCCGCTTCGAAAGGCACTCCCCGCACCAGATTGGTGGCGGCCCAAAGGCGCCGGCAGGAGTGGGGCGCGGCTACAGGAGTGCCCGCACCACATCGCGCCCACCGCTACAATAGAAGGAACGTGCCACTTACATGTTATCTGGACGCCTTCTCGGGAATTTCGGGCGATATGCTGGTCGGCGCGCTGGCGGATGCCGGGGCCGATCGCGATGTCATCACCGGCGCGATTGCCTCGCTCGATATCGGCGCCACCGTCTCGTTCGAGAATGTGAAGCGCTGCGGCATCGCGGCCACCAAGTACCACGTCAACGTCCACGACGCGCAGGCGCACCGGCACCTTGCTCACATCGTCAAGATCATCAATCGCGGAAACCTCTCGGAGCGCGCACAGCATGACGCCATCGCGGTCTTCCGGCGACTCGGCGAGGCGGAAGCGGCTGTCCACCAGGTTCCCATCGACCACGTGCATTTCCACGAAGTCGGCGCGGCCGACTCGATCTCGGACATCGTGGGCGCGTGCGTTGCGTTCGACAACCTGCGGGTGGACCACATCCTCTCGTCACCCATCAACATGGGGAGCGGCACCGTGAACAGCGCGCACGGCGTGCTGCCCGTTCCGGCGCCCGCCACGGCGCGACTCCTCGAGAATGCGCCGGTTTATGCGCGCGGTCCGGCTGTGGAACTCACCACGCCGACCGGCGCCGCGGTGGTCTCGCAGCTCGCCGAATCCTACGGTGTAATTCCCAGCATGAAGCTGCTGCGCACGGGGTACGGCGCGGGCGGACACGACTTCAAGGAGCACGCCAACGTCTTGCGGGTGGTGCTGGGCGAGCGCACGGAGGCCGACGAGGCGCTCAACGTCGCCGTCATCGAAGCCAATATCGACGACCTCAACCCGCAGATCCTGGGCTACGCCACCGAGCGTTTGCTCGCGCAAGGCGCGCTCGACGTGACCGTGCAGCCGCTGCTCATGAAAAAAGACAGGCCCGCGAACCTGCTGCGCGTGATCGCGCGGCCCGAAGACCGCGAGATGCTGGCGCAGATGGTCTTCGACGAGACGTCCACGCTCGGCCTTCGCATTTACGAGGCGGAACGGCGAGTGCAGAAGCGCTCGTGGGTGGAAGTGGAAACCCGCTACGGAAAAGTGCGGGTGAAGGTCTCCGGACAAGGAAACTACGCTCCCGAGTTCAACGATTGCCGGGAACTGGCGATTGCATCCGGGGTCGCCTTGAAGCACATCATTGCCGAAGCTACTTCCGCGTACCTGAACCGATCGAAATGAAATACTACCTCACCACTCCCATCTACTACGTCAATGCCGCGCCGCACATCGGCCACGCCTACACCACCATCGTGGCCGATACCATCAAACGCTTCCGGCGCATGCAGGGATACCATGCCGTGCTGACGACCGGTTCGGACGAGCACGGCGTGAACGTAGAGCGCTCCGCGGAGCGCGCGGGCAAATCGCCCAAGGAATTCTGCGACGTCATCGCGGCGGAGTTCGTCCGGCAGTGGAAGATGCTTGGCCTGGAGATCGACCACTTCCAACGCACCACGAACCCGCAGCACGCGCGGGTGGTCCAGGACCTGTTCGACCGATGCCGCGCCAACGGCTACATTTACAAAGGCTCCTACAGCGGGCAGTATTGCATCTTCGACAACCTCTACGTGAACGATGCCAAGCCGGGCGACCCGTGTCCCGATTGCGGACGGCCGACCGAGACCATCACGGAGGAGAACTTCTTCTTCAAGCTTTCCGCGTTTACCGGCTGGCTGCTGGAGCTTTATGAGACGCAGCCGGATTTCATTCAGCCCGAGACGCGGCGCAACGAAGTGATCTCGTTTGTGCGGCAGGGGCTGAACGATCTTTCGATCACGCGGACGTCGATCAAATGGGGCATTCCTGTGGTCGGCGAGGCGCCGCACGTGTTCTATGTGTGGTTCGACGCCCTGAGCACGTACATGAGCGCGGTCGAAGGCGAGGGCATGTGGCCTGCCGATCTGCACCTGATCGGCAAGGAGATCCTGCGCTTCCACGTGGTCTTCTGGCCTTGCTTTCTGAAAGCGGCCGGCCTGCCCTTGCCCAAACGCATCTTCGCGCACGGCCACTGGATGTTCGAAGAGAGCAAGATGAGCAAGTCGCGCGGGAATATCGTGCGCGCGGAGCCCATCCACAAGGTGATGGGGACGGACGCCCTGCGCTATTTCGTGCTGCGCGAGATGGTCTTCGGGCAGGACGGGAATTTCAGCTACGACGCGCTGATCGGGCGATACAATTCGGACCTGGCCAACGGGCTGGGGAACCTCGCCAGCCGCACGCTGACGATGATCGGCCAGTACCGCGACGGAAAGATCCCGGAGCGCTCCGAGGAGTTAGCGGTGCGAGCGGCCGGGCAGATCGGGCGCGTGCCGAAGTTCTTCGAGAACCTGGAATTCTCCAAGGGCCTGGAGGATGTGTGGGAGCTGATCTCGGTGGTGGATAAATTCATCGTCGAGCAGAAACCTTGGAACCTGTCGCGGAATCCGCAGCCCGAGGCGCAGCAGAAACTGAGCGGCACGCTTTACTCCGCGGCGGAAGCCCTTCGGATCGTCACCGGGCTGGTATATCCGGTGATTCCGGAGTCGGCGGCGAAGATCTGGAAACAGCTTGGCATGAGCGAAGGGATTGAGTCGGTGCGGCTCGATTCGTTGAAATGGGGCGGTCTCGAACCGGGACAACAGATCGGCGAGATCGGGCCGGTGTTCCCGAGGATCGAACTGAAGGATGCGGAGGCCAGGATGCGCGCTCTGGAAGCGCAGGTGACCGCCGAACAGCAGGCCATGCTGGGCAAGAAGCCGGAGGCGCCGGCCGCCGCCGCGGAAGGGCCTGCGAAGATTTCGATCGATGATTTCGTCAAAGTAGACCTGCGAGTGGGCCAGGTCGTGACCGCGCAACGCGTGAAGAATTCCGACAAGCTGCTGCACCTGACGGTGGACATCGGCGAACCGGAACCGCGCACGATTGTCGCCGGAATCGCGGAAGCCTACGCGCCCGAGCAGATGCTGAACCGCAAAGTGGTGATTGTGGCGAATCTGCAGCCGCGGAAGTTGAAGGGCCTGGTATCGAACGGGATGATCGTGGCCGCGTCGGTGGAGGATGGCAAGCCGGTGCTGGCGGGATTCCACGAGGACATCCCCGTGGGGGCTCGGCTCAAGTGACCGGGCTGGTGGATTCGCATTGCCACCTGGACGACTCCAAATTCGATGCCGATCGCGAGCAGGTGATCGAGCGCGCGTTGGCGGCGGGCGTGAAGCGCCTGATGGCGATCGGCACGGGTGACGGCCCGCCCGACCTGCGGACCGCGATCCGGCAAGCGGAACGGTACCCGTTCATCTTCGCGACCATTGGTGTGCATCCGCACGACGCGTCGAAGGCGACCGAGGAGAGCTTCGCGGAGTTGCGCGACCTGGCTTCCCATCCGAAGGTGCTGGCGCTGGGTGAGATCGGGCTCGATTACCACTACGACTTTTCGCCGCGGGAGGTGCAGCGTACGGTTTTCGGACGGCAACTGGAGATCGCGGCGGAGAGCGCGAAGCCTATCGTGATCCATACGCGCGAGGCTTGGGCCGACACGATCGCGATTCTGCGCGAGCGGTGGCGCGGGCCAGGCATTATGCACTGCTTCACCGGTGACGAGGAGCAGGCGCGGGAGGCCCTCGGCCTGGGGTTTTATCTGAGCTTCGGCGGCGTGCTGACCTTTCCCAAGGCGGAGACGGTCCGGCAGGCCGCGCGGATCACTCCGGACGAGCGGCTGCTGGTGGAGACCGATTGCCCCTACCTGGCGCCGGTGCCGCATCGCGGAAAGCGCAACGAACCGGCATTCGTGGTGGAGACGGCGGCGCGGCTGGCAGAGGTGCGCGGCAGCACACCGCCCGAGATTGCCGCGCTGACCACGGCAAACTTCGAGCGACTGTTTGCAGGGCGGGTCATCTAACGAGTAAACTGGTTAACTTACATGAATTTAGGCAAGCTTAGCCGGGCCCTCACGGCGCGCGAGCTTTTCCACCTGATCCAGGACGAGCTGGATCACGTGGAAAAGAAGCTGACCGCCGAATCGATTGCGCCGCTGGATACGTTGACCGCGATCGGGCAGTACTTGCATACGAGCGGCGGGAAGCGCCTGCGCCCGGCTCTGCTGCTGCTCTCCGCCAAGTTTGCGGGCGCGCCCTTGGGACCGGAGTCCACCGCGATCCACCTGGGTGCGGTCGTGGAGTTGATTCATGCCGCGACGCTGGTCCACGACGATGTGATCGACGCTGCCGAAACCCGCCGCGGGCGGCCTTCGACCAACGTGAAATGGGGCAATCACACCTGCGTGCTGGCGGGCGACTGGCTCTACATGCAGGCATTCCAGATCGCCTTGCGCGAACGCAATTTTCAGATTCTCGATCTGCTGATCGGCCTGACGCAGATGATGGTGGAAGGCGAACTGCTGCAACTGGAGCGCATCGGCTGCATCGACGTGAGCGAGGCCGACTGCATGGAGCTGGTGCATCGCAAAACGGCCGGCCTGTTTTCGGTGTGCGCGCGAATGGGTGTGCTTTCGGCGCAAGGGGATCTCCAGGTGCAGGAGAAGCTGGGGGAGTACGCCTGGAATCTGGGGATGGCGTTTCAACTGATCGACGACATGCTGGACTTCACGGCGCGAGAGAAGACCCTCGGCAAGCCCGTGGGCGGCGATCTGCGGGAAGGCAAAGTGACGCTCCCGCTGGTATACGCGCTGGAGTGCGCGTCTGTCCCGGAGCGCCGTCTGGTGGAGACGATTCTGGAGCAGCGCAATTACGACGAAGTGCCCTTCTCGCGGATTTTGGCCCTGCTGGAGAAGTATCGGGGCATCGAGCGGGTGAAGGAGCGCGCTCAGATGTTCACGGACAAAGCGCGGCAGATAATCGGCGAGTTTCCCGAGTCTCCCTACCAGCGGGCGCTCATGAGCGTAACGGATCTCGTGACGGATCGGGATCACTAGGGCTCAAGTCCACGCTGGCTCAGATTCGGCTTCGCTTCGCCGGCACGAGTGTCCGCGCCACGTCTATTCGTGGCGGAGAGCGTCCAGGGGATCGACGCGCGCGGCACGCAGGGCGGGGAGCCAGCCGGCAGGAATCGACGCTCCGAGTGTCACCGCCGTCACGGCGAGCAGTGTGGAGGGGTCGAACGGGGCCAGGCCGAACAGCAGACTCCGGACCGTGCGCGCGGCGAGTATGGCGAGGGGCAATCCGATCGCGATGCCGCCGGCGACCAGGGCCAGCACTTGGCGAACGATGGCCCACGTGACCGCGCTGCGGGTCGAACCCAGCGCCAGACGAATGCCGATTTCGCGCGTGCGCTCGACCACCCCGTAAGCGAGTCTTCCGTATAGACCGATCGCCGCCAACAACAGGGTGAACGCGCCAAACCAGGTGGCGAGAGCCGATACCATCCGCTCCTGCGTCAGAGTCGCATCGACGCGCTCCTCAAGCGTGCTCAAGGAGAAGACCGGGACGTTGGGCGCGGTGTCATGCAGTTCCCGCCGGACGAGGTTTACGATGCCCAACGGATCGCCGCTGGTGCGGATGCCGAAGAAGAGTTCCTCCCAAGTGCCGCGCATCTGCAGGTACGGCCGGTAGATCATGGGCTGTGGAGGCTCTCGCAGGCTCCGGTAGCGCGTGTCCTTGACGACTCCGACGATCTCCAGGATAGAATCCCCGACCGCGATCTTCTGGCCGAGGGGATTGCGGAAGGGAAAAAGTCCCCGGGCCACGCTTTCCGCGATCATGGCGACCGGCGGGGCGCGCTCGTCGTCCCGCAGGCTGACGTCGCGGCCCATCATCAAGGGAATGCCCATGGTGTCAAAGAAACGCGGGCCGACACTGTTGACGCTGACCTGCATGGAGTCGGCGGGCGATCCCGGAAGGGAAGCGCCGGTCGTGTAGGAGACGCCCCCCAGCGGCGTGTCCATGGACAGGGTTACGGACTCGACACCGCGCAGCGCGCCGAACCGGCGATAGAGGTCGCCATACAGTTGGGCCGCTCGCAGCGCGTCGTAGCCGCTGGTGGCGGGGCGAATGCTCATGAGCAGGACGTGGCCGGGACGAAAGCCGGCATCGATCTGGCGGAGGCGGCGCAGGCTCCCCAGAAGAAGCCCGGCGCACGAGAGCACTACGAGACAGAGCGACACCTGGGCGACGATGAGGCCAGCCGTCCAGCGGCCGCCGCCGGGGGCGAGGCGGGCGCCATGCATGCCGGCGTGGCTGGTGGCGCGCAGCGCCGGAGCGATGCCGAACAGCAGACCGGTGGCGAGGCTGACGAGGGCGGTAAATGCCAGGGTGCGGAGATCGAGCGACAGTTCGAGCGCGATGGGCGAGCGTCCGCGGGACATCAGGTTGACGAGCAGAGGAGCGGCGATCCACGCCAGAGCGACGCCCCAAGCTCCGCCGGCAAGCGCCAGCAGCGTGCTCTCGGTGAGCAGTTGGCGCAGCAGACGGCCGCGGGTGGCGCCCAGCGAGACGCGCAACGCGATCTCCTGCCTTCGGGCGGTGGCCCGGGCGAGCAACAGGCTCGCGAGATTGGCGCAGGCGGCCAGCAGCACCACGCCAACCGCGCCCATGAGCATTCTCAGCGGCAGGGCAAACTCGCGGCGCAGATCGTAAAGGCCCTGGCCGCCCGGAAGCACATCGAGATGCGGGCGGGCGCCTCCCCGGCTGTTGGGAGACGCAACCTGCATTTGGATCCACAAAGCGTCCAAGCGGGCCTGGGCTTCGGACAGGGCGACGCCCGGGCTGCGGCGTCCGATGAGGCGCAGCCAGCGGGCAGTTGGGGACTTCATCAGAGGCGACCCGGGCATGACGACGGGTTGCAGGCTGAGGGGCACGGTGATATCGACCTGTTTGCCCGGCTCGAGGCCCGGGAACCCGCGCTCGGTCACGCCGACAATCGTGAAGGGATGGCCTTGCACCTCGATGGTCTGCCCGATAGCGGCGGGGTTCGCGTCGAGCGCGTTGCGCCAGTAGTCATAGCCGAGGACTGCCACGGGATTGGCCGCCGAGTCGTCTTCCGGGGTCAAGACACGCCCCCAAGACGCGCCCACTCCCAACACGGAAAAGTAGCCGCCGGACGCGAGCTGCCCGTTCACCAGTTGCGATTCGCCGTGGAACTCGGTGCGGAAGCGCCAGGGACGGAAGGCGGCCAGGCCCGTTAATGCGGTGGAGTCGGAGAGGCCGCGAAACGCGGGCGTCGTGAAGGAGAAAGACCGCCCTTGCGAGATGGACTCGGCCATGAGCACCAGTTCGCCGGGCGAGCGGACGGGAAGATCGCGCAGGAGGACTGCGTCGAGCAGCGTGAACATGGCGGTGTTCATCCCGATTCCCGCCGCCAGGGACAGCACCGCGGTGATGGTGAACGCCGGATTCTTGCGCAAGAGGCGCAAGGCGTAGCGGAGGTCCTGGACCAGCCGCTCGATGGGTTCCCAGTTCCACGCGGCGCCCCTCCACGAGGTCATCGGGCCAATTATATAGGAATCTGCCAACCAGGCAGACGTTACCAGACGCGGCAGGCGTTGGCGCTGACCATCGGCTGGCCGGCTTTGCAGGAGAATGCCTTCTGGAATTCCGGCATGTTCTGCAGAGTGCCATCCACGCGGTACCTGCCAGGCGAATGCGGATTGGTCAGGGCCTGCTGCCGCTCCGACTGGGGCGTGCTGTTTTCGCACCAGATTTGCGCGAAGCCCAGGAAAAAGCGCTGCTCGGGGGTGAAGCCGTCGAGCAGGCTCTCTTTGCCCTTCAGCGCATCCTGCATGGCCATCAAGGCCACCCGGAGTCCGCCATTGTCGGCGGTGTTCTCACCCAGCGTCAGGCGGCCGTTCAGCTTCACGTCCTCTACGGCGGTAAATCCGGAATATTCGTCGGCGACGCAGGCCGCGCGTTTCTCGAATTCGGCTCCGTCCTGCGGAGTCCACCAGTCGCGCAGGTTGCCCTGTCCGTCGAACTTGCGGCCCTGGTCGTCGAAGCCGTGCGTCATTTCGTGGCCGATGACCATCCCGGCGGCACCGTAGTTCAGCGCGATATCGCGCCGCGGATCGAAGAATGGCGGCTGCAGGATGCCGGCCGGGAAGTTAATGCTGTTGTTCTGCGGGCTGTAGAAGGCGTTGACTGTCGGGGGAGTCATGTTCCACTCGGTCTTGTCCGTCGGCTTGCCGATGCGCTGGATGCGGTCCTGCTGCATGGCTTCGGCGGTGCGCACGGAATTCCCCAGGAAGTCGTCTGGAGCGACCGCGATCTTGCTGTAATCCCGCCACTTTTTGGGATAGCCGACGTTGTTGGTAATGGCTTTCAATTTCTCGAGCGCCGCCTTCCTGGTGGTGTCGGTCATCCACGGAAGGGTTTCGATGTCGTTTCCCAGAGCCTTCTCGAGGCCGTCCACGAGTTGCGTGATTTGCGTCTTCGCATCCTCTCCAAACGCCACCTCGATGTACTTCTGGCCGAGGAGGTCTCCCAGAGAACGGTCCACGGCAGCCACGCAGCGGGCGGAGCGCGGGCGCGGCTCCCTGGCGCCGGTCAGGTAGCGCTGCCAGAAATCGAAGCTTTCATTTTCGAACGCTTCAGGCAGCTGATTGGCGCTCTGGTGGAGAAGATGCCAGGTGAAGTAGGCATTCCAGGGATTGACTGTCTCGGTGGGCAGCGCCGTGGCGATCTGCTTCAGGAAATCCGCCCCGCTGACGTTCAGGATCGAGAATTCCGGCGCTCCCATACCCTGGAAGTAGGCGTCCCAATCCCAGCCTGGAACCAGCGCTCTCAGTTCCTGTTTGGACATGGGGTGGTAGCGCTTGTGGGGGTCGCGCATGGCTACCCGGTCCGCCGACGCTTCCGCGAGGGTAGTCTCGAACTGAATTACGGATTGAGCTCTTGCGGCAGCGCTTTCTGCTGAATCACCAGCGAGTTGGAACATTTTCCTCATGTGTTGGATGAAGCGATTTCGGGTCTCCACGCTTTTGGTGTCAGTCTTCAGGTAGTAGTCGCGGTCGGGGAGTGAAAGTCCGCCCTGACTCAGGGAGGCGATGGTTCGGGCGGAATCTTTGGCGTCGGGTTGCGCGCCGAACGTAAAGAGCGCCGGGATGCCGCTTCGATGCAGACGCACCAGCTCCGCCAGGACATCTTCGCGGTTGGCCATGGCGTTGATGCGGTCCAGTTCCGGCCGGATCGGAGCCAGTCCCTTCCTGTTGATGGTGGCGGTATCCATGCAACTGGTGAAGTAGTCGCCGATCTTCTGATCGATCGCACTGCGGTTCGGCCTCACCACGGCGGCGCCCTGAATGATGTCGAGCAGGACATGCTCGTTGTGCTCGCTCAGTTCGGTGAATCGGCCCCAACGGGCGCGGTCGGCGGGAATCGGATTGTGGGCAATCCAGTTGCCGCAAGCGT
Source organism: Bryobacteraceae bacterium (assembly GCA_035501495.1). Taxonomy (GTDB): domain Bacteria; phylum Acidobacteriota; class Terriglobia; order Bryobacterales; family Bryobacteraceae; genus JAIQFL01. The sequence goes on from DATJWB010000016.1 coordinate 54,605, forward strand.
ACTGGTAGAAGTCGGCGCAAGGGTCAACGGACTTGTTCATCGCGGCGGTATCCAGACCCGAGGCGGAATCGGCTGCCAGGGAGAGCGCCGGCAGGGCGAGAAATGCCAGGAGAAATCGGAAATTCATAAGTTTCGGAGGTTTTATTCCGATTCCAGTGTAACTGAATTGCGAGGAGGCTTGGATGGACTGCCGGGAGAGCCGTGGGCAGGTTCACCGCCTGGGCTGAACCTGCCCAGCCAGAAAGGTTAGCGGTTTCCGCCTGCCGCAGCCGAAGAAACCTTGCGGCTGAGGAAGCATTCCCGGCAGTACACCGGGCGGCCTTGTGTCGGCTTGAATGGGACCGTGGTTTCCCGACCGCACTGCGAGCAGGTGGTCATGGTTTCGGTTTTGGTAAAGCCCGAGGCCGACGAGCCCTGACGCTTGCTCTTACAATTCTTGCAGCGTTTGGGTTCGTTCTTGAAATTCTTGTCGTGGAAGAAGTGTTGTTCTCCCGCTGTAAATACGAAATCTGCTCCGCAGTCTACGCACTTGAGGACACGATCCTGAAACTCCGCCATAGCAGCTTTGCCCCGTTGTCGACTTGAACTGTACCTAGGATTAAGGTGGCGGGAAGGCGGCCCGAATCACCAAGCCGCCAACCCACCCCCGCGTTACTCGATTTCCCGGCGACTCTTTTTCCGGTTTCGCTTGCGGGCCAGCGCCTGCTTTGCCCGCAGTTTCTCACCCGGCTTCAAGTAAAAGGAATGTCTCTTGACCTCTTTAATGATGTCTTCCTGCTGGACCTTCCTCTTGAAGCGTCGAAGGGCGTTTTCCAACGTTTCGCCCTCCTGGAGCTTAACTTCAGCCAAACGAAATACACCTCCCAACTCGACCAAAAAGTTCCTATGCGTTTTTTCGGAATTTCCGAGACCCTGCGTCACCTGGAGTGAGGCCCGACCCCAAATTTCCTGCACCTCGCACAGAAGGTACTGATATCATAGGTGGTTGACAGATAAAGTCAAGCCTAAAGTTTGCACCGCACTTCGTACGGAACGTCCCGAATACTCGCATGCCCTTTCTTTTCACGGCTTTAGACTGAAATGGAAAATGTCCTAGCGATTTTACTGGCGGGGGGCGTCGGCGAGCGCCTTTACCCCCTGACCCGCGACACCGCCAAGCCCGCCGTACCTTTCGGAGGCGCTTATCGCATTATCGACTTCACCCTGTCCAACTGCATCAACTCCGACGTTCGTCGAATTTTCATTTTAACAATGTATAAAGCCCTGGAGTTGACTCGCCACGTGCGCGATGGTTGGAACATCCTGTCGCCCGAGATGGGCGAGTTCATCGAGGTCATCCCGCCGATGAAGCGGGTGCATGATGACTGGTACCAGGGTACGGCGGATGCGGTGTTTCAGAATTTCCAGAGCATCGAGATCGAGGCGCCGAATCAGACCATCATTCTGGCGGGCGATCACATCTATAAGATGGACTACGGCGAGATGCTCGAGTGGCATCGGCAGCATCAGGCGGACGTCACCATCGCCACCATCCAGGTGCCCCAGTCGGAATCCTCACGTTATGGCGTGGCAGACATCGATGCGGACTATCGCGTCGTGGGCTTCGTCGAAAAACCCGACCCGGCGCACGCGATCCCATCGCGGTTCGATTCCTCGATGATCAGCGCATCGATGGGCATCTACGTCTTCAACACCGAGGTTCTGCTCGACGCGCTGCATGAGGATGCCCAGGATCCGAATTCCAGTCACGATTTCGGCAGGGACATCCTGCCTCGCAATCTGAGCAAGGTGCGCGTGGTCGCGTACGATTTCCGCGACCTCAACGCGAAGCAGGTGCGTTACTGGCGGGACGTGGGGACGCTGGACGCGTACTACGAAGCCAATATGGACTTGGTGGATGTGGTGCCGGAATTCAATCTCTACGATCACTTCTGGCCGATCCGCACCAAGGTGACGCAACAACCGCCGGCGAAGTTCGTTTTTGCACAGGAAGGGCGGCGCATGGGCGTAGCTGTAGACTCCATCGTGAGCGCCGGCTGCATTGTGTCCGGCGGCCGGGTGCTTCACAGCATTCTATCGCCGGGTGTCCGTGTCAACAGTTATTGCGAAGTGGAGTATTCCATATTGATGCCCGGCGTGGAGATCGGCAGGTACAGCCGGATCCGCCGCGCGATCATCAATACGGCAGTGAAGGTTCCAGATTCGAGCGTGATCGGTTTCAACGCTGCGTCCGACCGTTCGGCGGGCTACCACGTGACCGACGGCGGAATCACGGTAGTGGCGTAAGACCGGGGCCAGGGACCTGAAAGGCGGGGGTTGGGGGTTAGGGATTGGCGGTTGGGGTTTAGTTGTCTGCCACGGCGGGTTCTCGTGTTTGACTAATCCCCAACCCCTCACCCCCAACCCCGTTTTCCTGAAGGCCCGCCCCGAATTCTCAGGAGAAAGTGACCCGATGATGATTACCAAAGTGACCGGAAGAGAGATTCTCGATTCGCGCGGGAATCCTACAGTGGAAGCGGATGTCTATCTCGCTGACGGGAGCATGGGGCGCGCGGCCGTGCCGTCCGGCGCCTCCACGGGCGAACAGGAAGCGGTGGAACTGAGGGACGGCGACGCATCGCGTTACCTCGGCAAAGGCACGCAGAAAGCGGCCAGCCACATCAACGGCGAGATTGCCGCCGCGCTGCATGGCAAGGACGCATCGCAGCAGGCCGAGATCGATCGCATCATGATCGATCTGGACGCCACCAGCAACAAATCGCGCCTGGGAGCCAACGCGATCCTGGCTGTGTCGATGGCCGCCGCGCGCGCAGCCGCCGCGGCGCAGCGGACCCCGCTCTTCCGTTACCTGGGCGGTGTGGGAGCCAGCGTCCTGCCGGTGCCCACGATGAACATCATCAATGGCGGCGCCCACGCCGACAACTCCGTGGATGTGCAGGAATTCATGATCGCTCCATTTGGCGCGCAGAAGTTCTCGGAAGCCCTGCGCATGGGAGTCGAAGTTTTCCACACGCTGAAGAAGGTGCTGAAGAAGAAGGGTTACTCGACGGCGGTAGGCGACGAAGGCGGGTTTGCGCCCAACCTCAAGTCCAACGAAGAGGCCCTCGAAAGCGTGCTGGAGGCCATTACCCAAGCCGGCTACCAGCCCGGAACTGAAATCGGCATCTGCCTCGACCCCGCGGCCAGCGAGTTCTTCCAGGACGGCAAGTACGTATTTAAGAAATCGGACAAGAGCGAACGGACATCCGAGCAGATGGTGGAGTATTGGGTGAACTGGGTGAACCAATATCCGGCCATCCTCTCGATCGAAGACGGCATGTCGGAAGAGGACTGGCCCGGCTGGAAGGCGTTGACAACCCGATTGGGCGGCCAGATCCAGCTCGTGGGCGACGACGTCTTCGTCACCAACCCGGCGATCTTCCAGCGCGGAATCGAGGAAGGGCTCGCCAACTCGATCCTCATCAAGGTGAACCAGATTGGAACCCTGACGGAAACTCTCGAGGCCATGCGGATGGCGTCGGCTGCCGGTTACACCGCGGTGGTCTCGCATCGCTCCGGCGAGACCGAGGATCCGTTCATCGCCGACCTGGTGGTAGCGACTGGGGCAGGGCAAATCAAGACCGGTTCGGCCAGCCGCACCGACCGCATCTGCAAATATAACCAGTTGCTGCGCATCGAGGAGAAGCTGGGGTCGGCCGCGCAGTTCCTCGGGAGAAAGGCCTTCCGGCGGTAGACATGACCAAACTCGTACTGGTGCGCCACGGCGAAAGCACGTGGAACAAGGAGAACCGCTTCACGGGCTGGACGGATGTGGATCTCTCGGAAAAGGGACGCCAGGAGGCCGCTGATGGCGGCAGCGTCCTGAAGTCGGAAGGCTACACGTTCGATGTGGCCTACACATCGGTGCTGAAGCGCGCCATTCGAACTCTGTGGACCGTCCTGGACGAGATGGACCTGATGTGGATTCCGGTCCATCGGTCCTGGCGTTTGAACGAGCGGCATTATGGCGCCCTGCAGGGTCTGAACAAGGCCGAGACGGCCGCCAAATTCGGGGAAGCGCAGGTGAAGATCTGGCGGAGAAGCTATGACATCCGCCCGCCGGAGCTCACTCCGGACGACGAAAGGTTTCCCGGGCACGACCCGCGGTATCGCAACCTCAGCCGGGAAGACCTGCCGCTCACCGAATGCCTGAAGGACACGGTGGCCCGCTTTCTACCCCTGTGGCACGACACCATCGCACCCGCCATCCGGGAGGGCCAGAAGGTGCTGATTGCCGCACATGGCAACAGCCTGCGCGCCCTGGTGAAATACCTCGACGAGATTCCTGAAAGTGAGATTGTCGAGCTCAACATTCCCACCGGTATGCCGCTGGTCTATGAGTTGAACGACGAACTCAAGCCTTTGAATCGGTATTACCTGGGCGATCCGGAAAAGGTCAAGGCGGCGATGGAAGCGGTGGCGGCCCAGGGAAAGAAGAAGTAAAGAGACCAGTCCTCGTTTCATCAGGCTTCGAGTCAAGTTGCCTGAGCCCGATGGGCGCCAACTTGGCTCTCTCCAACAAGAGCACGGTCTCCGTCAACACGGAGACAAAGTTCCTATATATACTGATTCAGACCGGGAAGCCCAAAATGGAAAAACTCTGATGCGCGTATTGCTCTCGACAATCGGGTCGCGCGGCGACGTCCAGCCGCTGGTGGCCCTGGCGTCGCACTTGCAGGCACTCGGCCATGAAGTCCGCGTCTGCGTGCCGCCCGACTTCCGCGAGTGGATCGAAAGCATCGGCATCCCAGTCACGCCCATCGGCCCGGAGGTGCGCCAGTTCGCTGCCTCGAGGCCGATGGCCACGCAACCTCAGCCCCCACCGACGCCCGAGCAGCGGCGCCACCTGGCGGATGCGACGGTCGCCACCCAATTCGAGACCGTCACCGCCGCCGCGCAAGCGTGCGACATCATCGTGGCAGCCACCGCGCTGCAGATCGCCGCGCGATCCGTGGCAGAGAAGATGGGCATTCCGTACATCTTTGCCGCCTACTCGCCCATCGTGCTGCCATCGCCGCATCATGCACCGCCGCCGTTACCGCCGTTAGCAGGCCAGGCGCCACCCCCGACGAACGACAACCGTGAGCTTTGGGCACGGGATGCTGCACGATTCAACGATTTCTTCGGCGCGGCGCTCAACGCCCGTCGTAAATCCCTGGGCCTGGCGCCGGTCAGCGACGTGCGGAGCCACATGTTCACGGACCGGCCGTGGCTCGCGGCGGATCCGGCACTCGGGCCGTGGCCCGATCCCGCAGACGAGAGAGTATTGCAGACGGGGGCCTGGATCCTGCCGGACGAGCGTCCGCTATCGCGCGAGCTCGAGAGATTCCTCGAGAGCGGCGAGCCCCCGATTTACTTCGGCTTCGGCAGCACCCGCGCGCCGCAGGACGCGGGCCAGGTGATGCTCGGGGCCGCTCGAGCCCTGGGACGGCGGGCCATCGTGTCGCGAGGGTGGTTCGACGTGTCGCTGGTTGAGAACCAGGCCGACTGCCTCTCCATCGGCGAGGTTAACGTGCACACCCTCTTCTCACGCGTCGCCGCCGTCGTCCATCATGGCGGCGCGGGAACGACGACTGCAGCCGCGCTCGCCGGCGCCCCGCAGGTTGTCGTCCCGGATCGCTACGACCAGCACTACTGGGCACAGCGAGTCCACACGCTCGGAATCGGCGCCGCGCTCGCACCCGGCGCGCCGACGATTGATTCATTGGCCGGCGCTCTCGAACGCACCCTGCAGCCTGGCGTGGCTGCGCGTGCCCGTTCCATCGCGGCCGCCGTCCGCCGCGACGGTACCCAGCTTGCCGCCGAAAAGTTGATGGCCTATATATGATTGAAGGCTGAGGGAAAAACGTGCTTCCGAGATTCTTTGCATTACCTGTGCTGGCCGCCGCGGCGATCGCCCAACCGGTGGTCATCAAGACCACCACCCTGATCGATGGCAAAGGCCAGGTGCTTCGGAACAAGGAGATTGTCATCGAATCCGGCCGCATCAGCCGGATCGCGGATGCGAAACAAAAGCCTGCCATCGACTTGAGCGGTCTCACCGTAATGCCCGGGTGGATCGATACCCACGTCCATCTGGGATGGTTCTTCAATAAGGAAGGCCGCTACGATCCAGGCGGGCCGAACAGCACCACGACGCCGCAGCAGGCCGCACTCTACGCCGCGGCCAATGCGTACGCCACGCTCATGGGCGGCTTCACGACCGTACAGTGCCTCGGCCAGCCGATCGAGGGGGAACTGCGGGATCTCATCGCCAGCGGCGCCATTCCAGGCCCTCGGGTGCTGACTTCGCTGCGCCAGATCAACGAGAACACCGGCGACCCGGAACACATCCGCATCTTTGTAGACAAGATGAAAGCCGATGGCTCCGACGTGGTGAAACTGTTCGCCACCGCCAGCATCCGCGACGGCGGCAAGATGACCATGACGGTCGATCAGATCAACGCGGCATGCGGGGAAGCCAGGAAGGTCGGGCTGCGGGGCGTGGTCCACGCGCATGCCTCCGACGGCGCCACCGCCGCGATCAACGCCGGTTGCACCTCGATCGAGCACGGAACATTTCTGGACGACAAGACCCTTCAGTTGATGGCGTCGCGCGGCGTGTTCTTCGACCCGAACTTCCTGGTGCTCCACAATTACCTCGAGAACAAGGCGAAATACCTCGGCATCGGCAATTATAACGAGGAAGGTTTTGCGTACATGGAGAAGGGCCTGCCCATGGTGGCGGACGTATTGCGGCGGGCGCGCAAGCAAAACGTGAAGATCGTGCTGGGTACCGACGCGGTTGCCGGCTCGCACGGACGCAATGCCGAAGAGTTCATATACCGGGTCAAAGATGGCGGCGACAAACCCATGGACGCCATTAGGAGCGGGACTTCGGTGGCCGCCGAATCGTTGGGGATGGCGGACAAGATCGGATCGTTGGCCGAAGGGATGGAGGCGGACCTGGTGGCGGTATCGGGCAATCCTCTGGACGACATCACCGCGGTTCGCCGGGTAGTCTTCGTAATGAAGGGCGGCAGGATCTACAAGAACACGCGGTGAGCGGCGAACCCAATTCCTGGCTGGCGATTCCACTGTCCGAATATGAGTCCTATATGTCGGACGCCCTGCAACTGGCTGCCCTCTCGCAGTTGTTCGGCGAGGCGCTCGAACGCTGCCGCCCGAAGAGTGTCGCGGTGCTGGGCGTGGCCGGAGGCAACGGTTTGGAGAGAATCGATCCGCTGGTGACCACGCGCGTGGTCGCCCTGGACGTCAATCTTTCCTACCTGAGGGCTGCCCGGAATCGCCATGGCCACCTCCCTGGACTGGAACTTCATCAGGTGGATCTCTCGAGTGACACCATCGCGCTGCCGCCGGTCGAGATGGTTCACGCGGCGCTCATCTTCGAGCATGCGGGTGTGGATCGCTGCCTCCAGAATGCTCTTGCGCTGGTATCGCCGGGCGGACATTTATCGGTGGTCTTGCAGACCTGTTTTCGCGGGCAGGATCGAGGACGAGGCGCTGCCCGCGCCGAGATTGGAGGCTGGCCGGTGGAATTCCGCCTGATCGACGTGGAGCGGTTTCGGGCGGGGGTAGAAGAACGCGGACTGACGCTGACTCACGAAGGGAAATACCCGGTGTTGGATGGAGAATTCTGGGCGGCGATCTTTGAGTCGAATGCGTGCCGTTAAGTGTGAGCGGCAGCATCCCCACCCGTCGGACTCCGACGGGTCGTTCCTAGCCGTTTCAATCACTTACAAGAAAAAACCGTCGGAGTCAGACGGGAAATCGCCGCCTGCGGGCGCTCGCCTTCGACGGATCGCCTGCCGTTGCTGTTAGAATTCTCCAACAGGAAGTTCGCTCGTTGAAGATCTGTCCAGCCTGCCAGTCGAGTTACGAGGACACGTTGGCGCATTGTCCCCGGGATGGATCGCTGCTGTTCAAACTCCTGGACGCCGGCACCGTGGTCGGGCGCAAGTACCAGATCGCCGGGCAGATCGGGCGCGGCGGCATGGGGGTCGTCTATCGTGCCAGGCATCTGCACTGGAACGAAGACTGCGCCATCAAGATCCTGCTGCAGCCGCGCGGCCAGGCGTTCCTCGCCGAAGCGCAGGTGATGCGCCGCCTGCAGCATCCCCACATCGTGCGCGTGGAAGATGCCGACGTGACCGAAGACGGGCAGCCCTTCGTGGTGATGGAGTTCATCCACGGAGACGACTTGAAGAGCCGCATTCGCCGCGCCGGTCCGGTCGATCCCGAGGAGGCGCTGCGGATCACGGCAGAGGCCTGTGCGGCCCTCGACGAAGCGCACCGCAGCGGAGTCATTCATCGGGACATCAAGCCGCACAACCTTCTGCTGGCGCGGCAGCCCGATGGCAGCGAAATCGTAAAGGTCATCGACTTCGGGTTGGCCAAGGTGCGCGAGGAGGCGGGCCTGGGCTTTTCCGGGGTCTATGAGAGCAAGACCGGAATCTTTGCCGGCACTCCGGAGTATGCCTCGCCGGAACAGGCGCTGGGCGTCCGCGGCAGCCAGCTTGACGGCCGCTCCGACCTGTACTCCCTCGGCCTGGTGCTCTACGAGATGCTCAGCGGCACGCTCCCCTTCCTCGCGGACACGCCCATGGGAATGCTGGTGCAGAGGCTGCATGCCGACCCCGCCCCCCTTCGCGAGGTGAAGCCCGATCTGCCGCAGGCGGCTTGCGACGTAGCGATGCGGGCGTTGCTGCGGGATCGGGACGGCCGCTACGGGTCCGCCGCGGAGATGAAGGCAGCGTGTGAGCTGGCCCTCGCCACGATTCGCCGCGAACGCGAGGAGGCGCTCCGGCGCGAGCAGCAGGCGCGCGAGGCGCAGATGGCCGCCGAACAGCGCCGCCTGCAACGCGAGGAACGCCGGCGGCGAATGGTGGCGGGGTTGCGATCCGCTGTGCGGAGGCCAACGCCGCTGTGGGCCGCCGCAATTGCCGCCGGCATCCTGCTGGCACTGGGATTGGCAGCTTTCGTGTACTTTTACTATAAGTACGCGCGCGTGGTGGACGACCAGCTGCGCGCCGGCCTGGCCGTCACCGATGCGAACCTGTTCGCCGCGCCCGAAACCGTGTCGGTCGGCGACTTCTCGACGCCGGCGGATGTCGCCAGTGTGCTGCGGGGCGGCGGCTACAATGAATCCCGCGGCAATCCCGTTGGCTATTACCAGTTGCAGGCCAGTGCCATCTCCATATTTCCGGGGTCATTTTCTTATTTCGATGCCGAACCCGGGGTCATCAAATTTGCAGCCGGCAAGATCTCGCAGATCGTTTCGCTGCAGGACAACACACCTCGTTCCCATTACCAACTGGAGCCCCAAATCATCACCAATTTGGGCCGGGAGAAGCGCCGCGTGGTGGCTTTCCGCGACATCCCTCGGGTGCTGGCACAGGCGATCACCGCGGCCGAAGACAAGCGCTTCTTCCAGCGCGGCGGCTTCGATCCATTTGGCGGACCCACCATTACCCGGAAACTGGTGGATCTGGTATGGGCACCCAACGGCCGGTGGGCCCGTGCCATGATCACCTTGCAGGTGGAACAGAAGCTGTCCAAGGAAGAGATTTTCGAGGACTACTGCAACCAGGTGGATTTCGGAACCCGCGGGCCGTTCCGGATTCGCGGATTCGGAGAGGCCGCCGCAACGTTCCTGGGCAAAAATCTCAGCCAGATCAGCCTTCCGGAAGCCGCCGAACTGGCCGCCATTCCGGCCTCGCCGGACGACCTCGATCCGTTCCGCCATCCGGATAGTCTCAGGGATCGTCGCAACACTTTGCTCGGCCAGATGCGCTCGAACGGCTTCATCGCCGATCGGGATTACGCCTCCGCGATGCAAGCGCCGCTCACCGTCGGGAAAGGCTCGATGGCGCAGGCCGGGGAAGCGCCCTATTTTGCGGACATGGTATCGGAGCTTCTGCAAAACAGATTCCCGGACGAGAACTTCCAGTCGAATCGGTTCCGCATCTACACCACTCTCGATCTGCGCCTGCAGCGCGCCGCCGAAGACGCCGTCCGTCTCGGCATGCAGAAGGTGGACGAGCAGATTCGCAAGCAGAGCCGGTTCCAGGGCCAAACGCCGCCCATGCCGCAGGTGGCAATGATCGCCCTCGACCCGCACACCGGCGCCGTCAAGGCCCTCGTGGGAGGGCGGAATTACGGCGCGGATCCGAACAATCGGGCCTTGGCCAATCGCCAGCCCGGCTCCCTCTTCAAGCCATTCGTTTATGCGGCGGCGATGGAGACGGCCGTCACCGGAGGATCCCGTGTTCTGACTCCCGGCACCACGATTGTGGACGAACCCGCCACGTTCTACTTCGGAGGCCAGGCCTACGAACCTCGCGATTCGGGTCAGACTTATCGAGGCAAGGTTACGATTCGGGAAGCGCTGGCGTTATCCCTGAATATCCCCGCCGTCAAGGTGGCGGAAATGGTGGGCTACGACAAAGTGGTGGACATGGCCAACCGCGCGGGCATGAACCGCCAGATTCGTCCGGACCCGGGAGTGGCGCTGGGAATCTACGACGTGACGCCGCTCGAAATTTCAGGAGCTTACACGATCTTCGCCAACGGGGGCGCCTACGTGAAGCCATCGGTTTTGGCCCTGGTACGCTCTTCCGACGGCAAGGTGCTCTACAAAGATAAGCCCGAACAGAAGCGGGTGGTGGACCCCCGGGTCGCCTCCCTCGTAACCGGCATGATGGAAGAGGTTCTGCGCAGCGGTGTCGCGGCCGGCGTGAAGGCGGCATACGGCTTTCGCGCCACGGCTGCGGCTGCCACCGGGACATCGCGAGACGGCTGGTTCGCGGGATACACCTCGGAGTTGCTCTGCGTCGTATGGGTGGGATTCGACGACGGCCGTGATCTCGAACTGGACGGTCCCGGTTCCGCGGCACCCATCTGGATGGAGTTCATGCAGCGCGCCCCCCGGGAGTACCGCGACACGAAACCGTTCGCGCCGCCGGACGGCAACACCCCGACCAACCCAAGCCAGCCGCCCGCCTCATCTTCCAAAGAGAAGAATCCGCTGGTCGATCGCCTGCGCCGCAGCGGCGTCTTCAAAAAATAACGTCGAGTTTACGAGTACCTGTATTTCCACGCCGTCAACTGGTCGGCCAAGGGACCCCGTACGGTCATGAATTGCGGATTCTCGAATTGATTGACCTTCTCGGTAGGGTCGGCGGTCAGGTCGTATAGCTCGCCGGGCCCCTGGGCTCGCACCACCAGCTTGTACCGTTCCTCGCGCGCCATGTCCGTGTTGCGGAAGTGGCCAAACACCGTCTTGCGCCAGGGTTCCTTCTTCGGCAGCGGCTTGCCCGTCGCCAGCAAAACATAGCTGCGGCCACACAGGTTGGCGACCGGCCGCTCCGCCTCCAGCAGATCGCACATCGTCGGCACGAAATCGTAGGTGCTGACCATCTCGGGGCGGACCGCCTGCGCCGGGATGTGGCCGGGCCAACTCCATATCATCGGCGTCACCACCACCTCATCGTACATATTCACCGGTTCGGAACCCTCGCCCGCGTCCCACAAACCGTGCCGCCCCAGAAGAGCCCCGCAGGTGGAGGTGAAGATGATGAGCGTGCTGTCCAGCAGCCGGCGCTGCGACAGTGTGGTGAAGATCGCCCCCACGTCGTCGTCGAAGGCCGTCACGGCCGCCGCTGCTTGGCGCAGGCTGCCGATCAGGTCGGCGAACATCTCCTTGCCCCGCGCGGCGTTGGGGGCGGCCACCCGCTGCGCATTCAAACTGTCGAACCGGGTCTGGGCGTAAAGATCGTGATACTTCTGCGCCACGCCTTCGTATGGAGGATGCAGGTAAGGGCAGCCAACGGTCAGCAGGAATGGTTTGCTGGCGGTCTGCTGTTCCAGAAACTGGCCGGCTTTTCCGGAATCCGCCGTGCCCACCGCATACCCCAGGCCGCCGACGATCTTCTCCAGCGAGTCGGCGGCGGCAGGCGGGTTCTCCGAGTCCCGCAACTGCATGGGAGTACGGCCGGTCATCAGGGTGGCCCGGCTAAGCGCGGCCGCCGGAGTGCAGGCATAATGATTGGAAAAACGTGCGCCGGTCTGGGCCAGCCGGTCGAGCGCCGGAGTGCGGATTTCGCGGTTGCCGGAGGAGCCCAGGACCCACGAAGGCAGGTCGTCCACTACCATCAGCATGAGGCTGGGTCGCTCCGCCGGAGGCTTTTTCGCCGCGAACGCAGGCAGCGCCAGACTGCCAAAAAAGAAATGGCGACGCGTCAGGGACATGGTGAAATCTCAGTATACGCGCGCCAGACAGTTGTTGGAGGACCTCGCGACGCATTATAGTTGGTTTGGGCGATGAATCTCCCGAATGCGCTGACCATCCTCCGGATCTTCTTCGTGCCGCTGCTGGTGGCGGCAGTGGTAGAGGAGAATGTCGGTTTTCAGATCGGCTCCCTGCAAGTCACCAACGAGTGGCTGGGACTCGCCATCTTTCTGACCGCCGCGGCCACCGATCTGCTCGATGGCTACCTGGCCCGCCGCTGGCGCCAGGTGACCACCATCGGGACGCTGCTCGACCCGATTGCCGACAAACTGCTGGTCTCCGCGGCACTGATTTCGCTGGTCCAGGTGCGCGCGCTGCCGGGATGGATGGCGGTTCTGATCATCGGCCGGGAATTTGCGGTGTCGGGATTACGGTCCATCGCCGCCGCGGAGGGCTACACCATCAAGGCCAGCGACCTCGGCAAGACCAAAATGTTCTGCCAGGTGGTGGCCATCTCCTGCATGCTGCTGAGCATGCGCCACCCGTCTCTGGTCTTTCCCGGCATGCTCCTCATGTGGGGCGTCATCGTGTTTGCCCTGCTCTCGGCGGTCAGTTATTTCCGCAAATTCTGGCACAGAGTGGACGAGCGGATCAAGAAACGGCGCCGGAACGAATTGCTGATGCTGGAACGAAAGCGGCAGCGGGCGCTGATGCGTCAGAGAAGGTCGTCAGGCAAGGCGGGTTTGGGGACCGCCACAATCTGGAAGCCTCCCGAGGTGAACTGAACGGTCCGCACCTGCCCTTTCGGCCCCACCGGGCCTACGGGCTGCCCGTTCACCTTGATGCTGACCCCTCCCGCATTTCCCAGCCGCAGCGTCACGCTCTCGGCGGCATCGAAGGTCTTCGTCTGCTGGGCCTCCATCGTGCCGGTAAAGGAGAACTTTCCGTCGGTTTTGACCAGCACCCACACCAGTTCATCGGCGGTGACGGTCAGTTGCACCGGGCCATGCGGGTTGGCGTTCGGAATCTGGTACTGAGTCCCGGGCTCAGGCGCAGGAGTCGTGGGCGCCGGCGTCGCGGGCTTGGGTGCGGATGCTACCGGAGGCCCCGCCTCGCCTGGCGCGCGGCCCGGGATTCCGGCGTTCGGGGATTGAACCGGGGCGCTCTGCGAACCCGGCGCCTTGGTCGCGGGTGTTGGTGCGGGTTCGGTTTGCGGCGTTTGCGGCCGCGGCGGCTCGGACTGGGCCGTTTGCCCCGAAACAGGCGCGTCTTCCCGCGGAGGTGGCGCACGCCGCGACCGCTGCCACAACGCATAAACTCCCGAACACACGAGCATGGCCACCACCACCATCGCCAGCGCCGGCAGCGAGGAGGACCGCCGCGTGTCCGAGATGTTCTCCCACGCCTCCACGCGGGGAACGTGGATGTCGGCGGGGGGAACCTGGGGTGCCTGGCCAAACTGCGGGCTCGGTGGAGGCTCAGTCGCTTTCTGCACTTCCCCCGCCAGCTCTTCTTCATCCAGCCCCAGATAGCGGGCGTACTGCCGGACGAAACTCTTGGCGAACACTCCTCGGGGGAGCAGGTCGAATCGTTCGTCTTCGATCGCTTCCAGGAATTTGTGGGAAATCTTGAGTTCGCGAGAGATCTCGTCCAACTGCAGATTGCGCCGCAACCTCTCGCGGCGCAGCGTCTCACCAATCACCGTCATAAAACTCGTGGTGTTTCTTTGGCCCCTTGGATTCAATATACTACACGAGCAGTTGGCGGGCCCGGGGCCGGGCAACAGTTCGTACGCGCTGTCACCGCCTTTCCCACCCGGCGGGCCGGCCCTTGAAGCGCCCCGGGAGGCGCCACGCCCACGGCAAGAGAAAAAACCTGCCCCGGCGTACAGACCTTCTCGCGGATGGTTGTTCGCGTTGACACTGAGAAAAAGAACACCCAGAGAGGTTTTTCTTGACCCGAATTTCGATGCAGGGTACAATTTTCACAATTTCTGTTTGGGTGTGATTATTGCGGCGCGGCCCGGAGTTGACTGCACCAGACTGCTTGGCAGACTGGAAGCACCCACGCGACACTTGGAAAGAGAGGGAGAATGCCAGACAAGCCCAAAGAAGCACAGGTTACTTCCGGTAGCTATGCGCTAAAATCCGGCCGCGGAATCAGCTTCTCGTTTGAGCCGGCGCCCGCTACGCCGGGCGACTCCGGACAGCCGGCCGGGAAGATAAGTTACGATGCCATTCCTGTGGTCCAGTGGGCTATCGCTCCGAAAGTTGCGAAGTTCAACATTAACCAATCGCTAAAAGGTGATAAGGTCACTTGGAGCCTGCGGTAGAGGGGTTATCGCGGCAAATCGCGGCAATAATGCATTACATCACGCTACACGAGGGGATGAACATATATGAAAGCAGAAGTTGCGTGGCAGAGCGAACGTGAAGCGATCGACGCACTCTTGAATCGGGTAAGGATCGATCCGGACCTCAAACGCATGATCGGCCTCGATCCGGACGGGACAATCCGTCGCATCTTCGGCCCGGGTGTCGGGATATACCCCGTGGTCGCGAAGCCGAACCCGTGCGGTCCTCTCAAAACTTCCTGCCCGCCGGGGAAGACCTGTGGAAACAAAGTAAGCTGCAAAGTAACCGAGATCAAAATCGAAGACGAAGCCCGAGAGTTGCGCGGACGTTGACGGCGCATGATACCTTACGAATCGCGCAATGTCACGACATGACGATTCGAAAGACATCAGCTTCGCAACCATCATCCGAGAAGCCCTGACCGATTGCGGGGAGAAGCCTGCTCCTCGCTGGCGTCTTGACTGCAAGGCAGGTAGCCCGTGGAATCTGGTCACCTGCACGGATCCGGCGTCCAATCTATCGGAACAGGGCTGGAAGCTTCATGTGTCGGCTACGATCGCATCGGCCGAACAGGTATTACGGCTGTCGCTACCGGTACTCGTGGCCGAGAACGCCAGTTTCAAAGCGGCACGGTCGATCGCCGAACTGCACGCTTTGAACGAAGGGCGCTCCGGCATCAGTCAGATCGGCAAGTTCATAACGGTTTATCCAAACGATGATGCCCAGGCAGTGCGGCTCGCAGCGGCTCTTGACGAGGCGCTTCAAGGGATTCCCCATCCTGATGTTCCATCGGACCTGCGTCTGAAACCAGACAGCGCAGTGTACTACCGTTTTGGGAGTTTTGGCGACCGCCACATTCAGACCTCAACGGGTCAGGTCTTCTCCGCGGTTGCCGCGCCGGATGGCAGCCTCGTCCCCGACAAACGCTCGGTCCCGTATCGCGCACCGGATTGGGCAGTGGATCCGTTCAGAGCCTCCGGTGCGGCCGTCGATCCGCCGAAGTGCGGTAGCCTTCTGCGGGAACGGTATCTGGTTCTTCACACGCTGGATGTGTCGGCGCGCGGCTCCGTTCACCTGGGGGCCGATATGGTGGAAGGCCGCCGCTGCCTCATCAAGCGCGCCGCACGGGATGCGCAAACCAGCGAAGATGGCCGCCACGACGCTCGCGATCGCCTCCGTCACGAGGCCGAGGTACTCAGCCGCCTTTCCAATACGCTTCCCGTCCCCGCGGTGTTCGACCTGATCGAAAACCAAGGAGATCTCTTCCTGGTTATGGAGGACTTGGAAGGAGAGACTCTCAGCGAATATATCGAACGGCGTGCCAGCTTTGGCCCGCTTCTGTCAACCGCGGAGGCGGTTGGGATCGGCAGGGAACTGGCCTCGCTACTGGGCCTGATTCATAGCCGAGGCATGGTCTACCGCGACCTGAAATCATCCAATGTGATCATGACGACGGACGGCGGCCTGCGGCTCGTCGATTTCGAGTTGACCTGCGACCTCTCGGCCCCCGGTGTTCCCGAGGGGCGCGGAACCGACGGTTACATGTCGCCACAGGCGTGCTCGGGCGAACAGCCGACGGTTCTCGACGACATCCACAGTCTGGGAGCAGTTCTGTATTTCATCGCCACAGCGGCCGAACCCTCGTTGGGGCCGCCGGACCGTGAACTGATGTGTCGTCCGATCAGGCTACTCAATCCGCGAATCGATTCGAGATTCGAGGCGCTGGTTGGCCGCTGTCTGGCAGAGGATGCGGCGCTTCGGTTTCAGTCTATGGCGGCGCTGGGTGCCGCCCTGGATAGTTGTCTGACCCTGGCCTCCGCGGCGGACACCACACTTACGCCGTCGAGCGACTCTGAATGGGAGAGGGCTGCATCGGAGGTGCCCAATGCCCTGGCCAGACGACTCGGCGACTCGCTCAGTAAAGTTTCCAGCCGCGATCCCGAGGGTGGAGTCTTCTGGTCCAGCAACTACAACTCGGAGGGTATGCTCGACCGCCGCGACCTGAGCGGAGGAACCGCGGGTGTACTGCTCGCCCTCGCGGAACTGGTTTCCGAGTTCGAGAATCCCGTCCACCTCGACGCCCTGTCTCAAGGTGCGGAGTGGCTGGCAAAGTCGAAACCCGGCGCCATGCCATTACCGGGCCTCTATATCGGTGAGTCCGGTGTAGCGGCGGCGCTGTTGCGCGCAGGGCAAGTGTTGCATTGCGGCAAATTGGTTGAAATGGCTGCCGAGAGGTCGCGCTTCATAGCAGCCCTTCCGCACCAGACGCCCGACCTCTACCACGGAAGCGCGGGAAGGCTTCGATTTCATCTCTTTCTCTGGAAACAAACAAACGAACCTGAGCACCTCAACCACGCAATCGCAGCGGGTGAAGCCGTCATCGGCTTCGGCGAAAACACCACGGATGGGGGTATGCGTTGGACGCTTCCACCGGGTTACGAAGGTCTGAGTGGCGAGACGTACCTCGGATATGCGCACGGTGCGGCCGGAATCGGAGACTCCCTCCTGGACTTATATCTGGCGAGCGGCGAAGAGCGATTCCTTAGCGCAGCACAGTCCGCCGCACGGTGGCTTTCTGGCCGATCCATCGAGGTTTTCGGCAAAGGGTTGGACTGGACGACGACTGATTCCGCGGGCGAGTTGCCGGCCGGAGCATTTTGGTGCCATGGAGCGGGCGGCATCGGAAGGTTCTTTTTGAACCTGGCGAAGTCGGGGGTTTTTCCCGGGGCTCGTTCAATAGCGGAAGGTGCCGCACATACGGTGTCGATGACGGGCCGGCGCATCGGCCCAACTCAGTGCCACGGGCTGGCCGGGAATATCGAATTCGTGCTCGACATGTTCCAGGATACCGGCAACCGGAGCTTTCTAAGCCAGGCGCGTACCATGGCCCGCATTCTGGAGGCGTTTGCACTGGATCGCGACGGCCTGTTCGTGTGGGCGTCGGACTCGTCTCGCGTGATCGCCACCGACTACATGACCGGGTATGCCGGGGTGACGGTCTGTCTGCTGCGGCTCGCCAGGCCGGAGGAGCGTCCCCACCAGCTCAGCGTGCAGGGCTTCGGCTGGAGACCACAGGCGCGCGGGGAACCGGATGCAGCCTCGTTCCAAGCCGCGGCCGTTAGGGAGCGAAGGTCCGGGAATACGTTGGCGAACTTCTGAAACCGTGTCTGGGATACGAATTTCAGATCCAGCACACGAGTTCGACGGCTTCTAACGCAAGATCCAATCCAGGAGCTCTGTGATCTCACTTCCTCGCGAGGAGGAGTTTTTTTCACTCTCGGCGCTCTCGGCCTTGGGAATCCGGGTCATCGTGCAGGCCGGTGCCGCGGGTCCTGAAACGCCGCCTCGCACCCGCCCAACAGGCAAGCGCCAAGAGCCTGGACCGCCGCCTTGCAACATTCCGGGGGGCTGTAGCCGGAACGGTTGAATGCAGCCTTACTCCGCCAGGACCTTGTGAACGAGCTGCACTGCCACGGACCCCTCGCCTACCGCGGAAGCCACCCGTTTCACGCTGCTCGCCCGGACATCGCCCACCGCAAAAACGCCCGGCCAACTCGCTTCGAACAGGTAGGGGGAGCGGCTTAAAGGCCAGTTCACCGAGGCGATCTCATCCGCGTGGAGGTCGGCGCCGGTCTTGATGAACTGTTTGTCGTCGAGGAGCAGGCAACCCCGAAGCCACGAAGTATTGGGGTTCGCGCCGGTCATCGAAAACAGGTGATGGATCTCTCGCGTCTCCGTGGCTCCGGTCCGGCTGTTGCGCCAGGTCATGCGCTCCAGGCGGCCGTTACCCTCAATCGCGATAATGCTGGTGTGGGTGCGCAGAGTGATCGTGGGGCTTTCCTCGATCCGGCGGATCAGGTATCGCGACATGCTCTCCGCCAACCCGCCGGAACGCACCAGCATGTGGACGTGCTTGACGCGCCCCGAAAGAAAAACCGCTGCCTGCCCGGCGGAATTCCCTCCACCCACCACCACGGCTTCTTCTCCCGAGCAGAGCTGCGCCTCCACCTGCGTGCATCCGTAGTAGACGCCGACCCCTTCGAATTGCGCGAGATTCGGCAGCGGCAGCTTGCGGTAAGCGGCCCCCGTTGCTACGATGACCGTCCGTCCCAGTACCGCCGTGCCGTCGGCGCACTCGATGCGGAACGGTTTGGGGCCGCATTGCAAACCGGTAGCCAACTGCGCGATCGCCACGTTGGCGCCGAACTTCTCCGCCTGGATGAAGGCGCGGCCGGCAAGGTCCTGGCCGGAAATGCCGGTCGGGAAACCGAGGTAGTTCTCGATCCGTGAGCTCGATCCCGCCTGCCCGCCGGGCGCATTGCCCTCGAGGACGACCACATCCAGGCCTTCGGAAGCTCCGTACACGGCCGCCGCCAGTCCGGCCGGGCCCGCCCCGACCACGACCAGGTCGTGGATCGCATCCGACAATAACGGTGTGTTGAATCCCAGGCAGTCGGCCGCCTGCGCGTTGGTGGGATTGCGCAAGACCTTCCGCCCGCGGCAGATCAGGACCGGAATGTCCTCCAGCCGGATCGCGAAATGGTCCAGCAGTTCCTGGACGCCAGAGTCGCGGTCTACGTCGATGTAGGCGTGCGGGTGGCCGTTGCGCGTCAGGAAAGCCTTCAGCCGCAGAGTGTCGGCGGAATGGCTGGAACCCACCAGCAGCACATCGCCGGTCGTATGGTTGATGAGGTGGGTTCGGCGCAAAAGAAACGCCCGCAGGAAGATCTCGCTCAACTCCGCGTCGGTTTGAATGATGCGGCGGAGGTCATCGGGCGCGATCTCGATCAATTTGCAGGCGGTGCGGGCGCGGCCGCGGACCAGGCTGCGGCGTCCCGAAAGGACGTCCACCTCGCCGGTAAACTCGCCGGCGTTGTGTACCGTGACTATCACCTCGCCCTTACAGGTTGGATTGACGATTTCGATGCTGCCTTCGATCAGGATAAAGACTCCCCGGCCGGATTCTCCCTGGTCGAAGAGCACCTCGCCCGGCTGCGCGCTCCGGACTCTGCCGAAGGGCGCAATGCGGTCGATTTGAGCGGTGTTAAGTTGCGGAAACGCCACTTCCCGCTGAATGAACGGATCAGCCATAATCCTCCTCCTGTGAGTAGATGCAGATACTCAGGCAAAGACTTCGTCGATGTAACACCACATCCAGTCTTCCCCAGGCTCGAAGGACCGGACTACGGGGTGGTGGGTGGCGTGGAAGTGCTTGGTCGCGTGCTTGTTCTTAGAGGAGTCGCAGCATCCGACGTGGCCGCAGGTGAGGCAGAGGCGGAGATGAACCCACTCGTCCCCCGTTTTCAGGCAGTCTTCACACCCCGATGCGCTGGGTTTGACGGCATGAGTCGATTTCACATGCGTGCATTTGGACATCGCTTCCAGGATAGCTCACTCGCTTCGTTCGCTCGCGGGGCTTGGTCGCCTCGCTTCCCACCTGGCCCGCGAGCGCAGCCAGCACTATTCCCCGCCCCCCGGCCCCAACTCGATTTGGCGCGAAGCGCTAAAGCGAGTTCAGGTACGCGATCAGGTCCGACATCTGCTCCGCGGTGAAGCGCGGCCACGTCAGATTCCGCTGCGTCATCATGTCCAACATGCGCGGACCGTGGTCCCAAAGGGCCGACACCATGGTGATGTCGGAATACGCGTCCTTGCCCTTGCCGAGTTTGGGGGCGCCGCTTGACGGATCGTTGTGACATGTCGCACAGCTCTTCTCGGCGAAGACCTTCTTGCCGCGCTCCGCATTTCCCTCGCCGCGGAAATACTGGCGCGCCCAGATGTAGGCCAGGATTTGCCGCATCTCCTCCTGCGAGAGTTGGGGAGGAGGATTCTTCATGCTGGGCTGGTGGTTCCACATATCCACCACGATTTGCGTCAGCGTCTGATTGCGCAGCCGCGTCTCGAGCGCGAGTTTGCCGGTGTGGCAGCCCGCGCAGCCCTTGGACTGGAACAGCGCTGCTCCGGAGTCCGATGGCGGAAACTGGAAGTTCTGCGACAGGGACCGGGTCTCGGGCAGATTCTGGAGGTACACCAGCATGTCGGTGAGTTCCTGGGCGGTGAGCGCCGACCACGTGAGTTTCTTCTGCGCGAAGGCTTCGCGCATCCTGGCGCCGTGGTTCCACATCTGCTGGGCGAGGATGATGGGATCCGCCAGCGATTCCCACTTGGCCACCGGCGGAGCACCCGCGGCCTTGGAGTCTGTAATGCCGTGGCACTCGGTGCAGTGCTTCGCGGTGAACGCCTGTTTGCCGCGGGCCGCGTCGCCGGGCTTCTCGAAGTAACGCGCCGAGACGAAGTAGGCGAACAGGTCCGCCGCGGCTTCGGGACTCAGGGAAGGCTTCGAAATGTCGTGCTTCTTCATGGCCGCCCACATATCGGGGGCATGGTTCCACATCAGGCTGGCCATCACGGTGGGGGTGAAGTCGCGGTCGATGCGGCGGGACAGGTCGGGCGCCAACGTGCCGCCTTGCCCCTTCACGCTATGGCACTGGATGCATTGTTCGGAGTCGAACAACTGCTCTCCGCGGCGCGCATCTCCTGGAATGATGTTGGCGGCCAGGAGGCTCCCGGCCACCATTGCCGAAACGGCAGCTACGCGAAGCATGAACTTTGCTGATCTCATCTGCTCACCCTGAGCCCGGTCTGGAAGACGTGCGTTCGGAAGCCCTCAAACAGATAGAATTGCTCCCCGAAACCGTAATACTTCCACTCTGTGTTCCAGTATACGTTCTTGTGGAGAGGGAGGAGCAGCCGCGCCAGCGGCTGATAGTAGCGCGAGGGCCGCGTGCCGGAAGCGATGAACAGCGACCCTCCCACGGTCAGCTTGAATCCCGGGAGGCGCGGGCAGGCTATGTCGATGGCCGACGTGGCGGTGTGCGCGCGGTCGTAATAGGACGACGTCATGGGGGCCAGGAAAAGCCCCAGGTACGAGATGTTGGAATTGAGCGTCGAGCGATCGTACTCGCCCATGAACGTGATCACCTTGCCGGCTTTGGGCATCCAGTTGACCGCCACGGAATTATCGCGGCTCTGGAAATCGTAGCGGATGTCGGCGGCGGGATTCTGGTTGTTCAGCACCTGGAAATTCGCCTGGAAGTAGAGAGAGGCCCGCGGCTGGTACTTTGCCCGTACACGGGCTTTGTTGTAGTCGTTCAGGCTGGTGCGGAAGTAGATGCGGTCGCTCGAAGAGCCCTCGTAATCCATGTTGAGCGACAGCTTTTCCGACGGACGGAAGGTCAGGCCGGCCAGTCCGACGTTGCGTTGCAGTTGGCCGAATGCCAGGCTGCCGGTCTGGCTGAGTTGCCCGGCGAGGACGGTAGCGTCGCCCCAGACATAGCGGTAGCCCCCGCGCAGCGTGAGCTTGGACGTGACATCGAACATCACATCGAACTGATTCTGGTTATAGTTCACTACCTGGGTGTAGTTCAGCGGGTTGAAGGCCTTCGGAGAGGCGCTGGTGGCGTTCAACAGAAGCACCTGGGTCAGCAGCGGGGAGGCCGCGTCGTGAGACCGGTCAATCATGTAGGAGTCGATGAAGCGCAGGCGGCTGCCGAGGCGGCTTTCCCAGCCGAAGCTCGCGCTGGTGTGCGGCTGGTTGGCGGCTCCCGTGCCCAGGTTCTGCTGCCCGCTGTAGAGCAGCAGTGAACTGAGCGAAGCGAAATTGCCCACGGCCATCTCGCTGAAATTCACGTCCGTCCGCGGCTCGCTGAACAGGAACTGGCCGTAAAAGTTGGCCGCGTCGTTCAGATTGGCGGTGACGAGGACTTTGCTGTAGATGCTGTCGCCGTGGATGCCGTATGCCTGTCCCAAACCGTAGAGGACGACGGTCTGCCCGAGCACCTTGTTATTGGGCGGGACGTCGCCGTAATTGACGCCGTTGTAGTAGCTCTGGTCGTCGTCCTTGAAGGTCGTGCCGCCCTGTTCCAGGGTGACGTGAAAGCGATTGTACTCGAAGCGAACCCCGCCGCGGTAGTTGTTGGTGCTGTCGCGAAGCAGGGTAGGCACGGCGAATTCGTTGTTGGCATCCTGCACCCAGGTATCGATCCCGTGGCCGTATCCCGAGTTCCGCTCGAAGACCAGGTAGGGAATGATGTGCTTGCCGGGACGAAGATCCAGCGAGAAACTCAGGTTCCGCCGGTGCGTGTCGAACGCCTGTTCGTTGAAGCCCGCCGGCGCCAATGGATTCGCGAAGGAGGGCACGGCATCGAACAACGCGATGTTGCTGTAGTCGAAGTTAAAGTCGTAGATGCCCATCTTGTGGGCGCCCACGTGGGCGGTTTGGTAAGGATCGCCGCCGATGCCCAGGGCGCGCACATCGAGACGATCGAAGAGCCGCTTTTTGGGGTCTGTGATCGTGAAGTCCACCCCAAAAAGCTTCGGCCCTTCGCCCAGGTTGACCACGCTGCGGTACTCCTGGAAATTGCCGCGAATGTCGGTGAGAAACCGGTATCCGAAATCGATCGATCCGGAGAGCCACTGCTCCGCGGAAGGGGCGGGCGATTCGGCCTTGGCCTCGGACTTGGTATCCGCCGGAGCCTGCGCATCGGCGGGCTTGGCGTCCGGCTTCGCGGGGGTCTGGGCGGCCTGTCCCGGCTGGCCGGCGGCCTGCTCCGCGGCGGGTTGCTGCGCGAGGGCCGGAATCGACAACAGGAGTGCCAGTAGGATTCTCATTTGAAGAAGTCCCTGTTCACGTAGGAACCGTGCACCTTCTGGTGACAGAGGTTGCAGTTCTGGAAGCGCGGGCTGCGCAAGTCATGCAGGGCCGGCGGAACCGTCCCGAGCGTTCCGTTGGCCGGGGGTTTAGGCCCGGGGAGATTGGAATGGCACTCCAGGCAGACGAAACGCACCTCCGGGCGTGTGAGCATCCGGGGATTCGAGGAACCGTGCGGCTGATGGCACGCACCGCAGCCCTCCAGCCGCACTGGAGCGTGCTCGAACGGGAAGGGGCCCCGCTTATCTCCGTGACACTTGAAACAGCCGGGTTCGTTGGCGTTGACCGTCTGGATGGACCGCGGCAGGAAACTGCCGTGCGGATTGTGGCAGTCCACGCACGACATCGCCCCTTCCGGCACGCGATGTTTGTACGGCTTCTGGAAGCTCGCCCAGATATCGGTGTGGCACTGCGCGCAAAGCTGGTTGACATCCGCTGCCTTGTGCGGGACCAGCCCGTTGGGTCCGTTCTTGTGGATGGAGTGGCAGGCGGCGCAGCTCACCTGGTTCTTGGCATGGCTGCTGTTCAGCCGGCCCACGTGGGTGGGCTGGTTCAGATGGCAGCGGAGGCAGATCTTGTCCGTCTCGGCGGGTTTGAGCTTGGCCGGCTGCCGGATATCGGCGGCCGATGTCGATTCCGCATGCTTACTGCCGGGCCCGTGGCAGGATTCGCACGCGTTGTTTTCAAAGCCGCGTTTCTTATCCTTGTCCACGATCTCGTGAGGATTTTTCTGGAAGGCGTTGAAGATGTCCTCGTGGCACATCTGGCAGGCTTGCGATCCGACAAAGGTCGCCGGCTTGTTCTCCTCGGGAGGTGCCGCGGGGGCGGCAGGTTTGTCCTGCGCGCCCCACGCGTTCATGGCCAGTAGCGAGACTACCAGGCAAGACCATGGAGTGAATTTACGCCGGGGCCGGGCGGCCATCGGCCGGAGACCAGGGAAATCTCCCGGCGTCTCGGCGGTGAACATACTTCTCATCGAACTACGCAGCAGCCGAGTCACAGTTGGCGATTCTCCAGTTATTTGCCGGCGTGCACCTGGTCCACGTCGTAGGCGGCGCCGCTTCCGTGGCACACATCGCAGCTTTCACCGAACTTCGGATCGGTCTGCGCCTGAGCGTGGGCCATGGCGGAAGTGTTGAGGTGGCAGGCGGTGCAAGCCGATGTCGTGGTCGGCGCCGGGTTGAGCAGCCCCTGCGGGTCAGTCACGGGGTTCTTGCCGATGGGGAACACGGCTTCCGATCCGCCGCTGTGGCACAGGCTGCAGTTCGTGGTATCGTGCACCGCGCCGGTCGGGCTCATCGCCGGGAAACGGACACCGGTGTTCTGAATCGACGAAGGAACCGAAGCGAACGCCGTCCCGAAGTCGTTGTGGCTTCCGCCGAATCCCACGATGACGTAGTTCTGGTTGAATTGCGTGGCCAGGTTGGTTCCGGTGTGGATCTTGTGGATCATCAGCGCGAAATTGATCGCCTGGTTGGGCAGGGAGCGGTCTGCCGCAACCACCGAGCTGGGACGCTGCGTGAAATCGGTATTGCTCGGATTGTGGCAAATCACGCAGTAAGCGGTGTTGTTCCGCAGATTGCCGTGAATCTCGAGCTTGGCATGGCAGTTGTTGCAGTTGGCCAGCGCCACGACCGTGCGCCGCGGCTGCACCGGCGTGCCATCCGTCGAGAAGTAGATTACCTGGTTGACACCGGCGTACTGCGTGGTCATCTGCTGGGTGGTGCCAGGCAGCAGGGTGATGCTGATGCGCCCCTCGATGCCGATGGCGTAGGTGCCGGTGGCTTTCGCCGGAACGGCGTGGGTGAAGGTGTACTGGCAGGTCCCATCGGAGCTGCAGGACGCTCCCAGGGCGCTCTCGGTGACGTATCCGGGGGTCGTGCTCACGCCAAAGTCGGTATAGCCGAAGTCCGAGGTAGGACCGGCCATGGTCAGCGACAGCGAGCCCGAGTTGCTGGTGAAGGTGCTCATCGGGACGCCGTTGCCCTGGTTATCCTTGACGGTGAAGGTCACGGTCGGCTTCTGGCCGGCTCCGCCATTAATCACCTTCACCAGTGTGAAGTTCAGCCCGGGGATGGTGGCGGACTGGTCGGGAATGGTGTGGGCCCCCTTGATGGACGCGTCGAACTCCAGTTCACCCTGCGGAATATGGCAGTTGGTGCACTGGCTGTCATCCACCTGGGGCAGGTTCACGTGGTTCAATCCGGTGGCGAAGTTGACATCGTTGTGGCAGCCGCCGCAGGCCGCCCGGCTCGGAGCCATCAGCCAGTTGTTGGTCTGGGCAGCGCCGTTCTGGGGATTGTGGCAGGTCTGGCAGCGCCGCACGTCGGCGGGATAGACAACTGAGGACCAGTCGGTGGCCGCGTTCCCGAACCCGACCACCTGGTAGGGCTTGCCGGCGGCTACGCTCGGGAGCGAGCTGCCCATGTGGATGGAATGGATAAATACCTTGAAATCCAAAGAATTGCCGGTGTTCGGGTCGGAGGTCTGAGGCTGGTGGCACATGATGCACAGATCTACGCCGCGCCGCGACCCGCCGTGGAACGCGAGCTGGTCGTGGCACTTGTTGCAGTCCGGCGTGCGGACTACATCGCGGGTCAGCGTCACCTTGGATCCGTTGGGAACAAAGTCGAACGTGGTGGAGGCGTAATCCGTCCCCAAGTCCCACTGGGTCAGGTTGCGCGATCCGTAGATCCCGATCCGGTTGGTCACGGTGGGGTCGAAATTGGACGGCGCCTTGGTCTTGAAAGTATAGACGTACTCGCCGACCGCCACGGTAGTGGTGGTGCCGCCCGAATCACCGGCCGCCTGGGTAGCGGTGGCGCCGCCGGAGATCGCCGTCACGGTATTCACCACGTACGAGGAGAACTGCGTTTGTCCCTTCGGGATGTACGCCGCAATGTACCGGGGGGAGATCACGCCGGGAGTCTGAATCCCGGCGATGTCCAAAGGAAGCCCCTGGGGGTCCGTCACCTTGTAATCGACGCTGATGGTTCCGTCGGAGGCGATTTTGGCCGACACCACGCTAAACACCAAGCCTGGATTAACGTATTCCACGATCGCCTGAGGAGCAAAATAGGCCTTGTCGTGGGTGGTGAACGGAGTTTTTCTGGCGCCGCTCATCAGTACTACAGAGCCGCCAACCAGCGCCAGCGCTACAGCCCAACGTCGTACCGCAAAACCGGAAGAAAAGATCCGCATGACTACTCTCCAATTTGAGTCCAATCCATCTGTCCCAATTGCCCCAGCACCCCTCAATCCCGGAATGATTGCCCTCCTGCGAGGTGGTGCTGCAAAACAACTACCGAGCACCCCACCAGTGCACTCGCGGCACCAAACCGGTGC
Source organism: Bryobacteraceae bacterium (assembly GCA_035501495.1). Taxonomy (GTDB): domain Bacteria; phylum Acidobacteriota; class Terriglobia; order Bryobacterales; family Bryobacteraceae; genus JAIQFL01. Next base: position 81,282 of record DATJWB010000016.1, read on the forward strand.
GCATGGATACAGACTTTCAAACCTTTTATTATGTGTTTGTTGGAAAATCCAGCACAGCGGAGGAGGCCAACACTATCGGTGTGGAATGGGTGAAAACACTGATTCGCGTTGGGTGAAATTGCGCTGAACAGGTAGTGGCGACAGGCCATCTCCTTGTGGCTGCCGCACAAGGAGATATCGACCCGGACGACGCCTTTCTCGAATGCGCTCAGGCGGCGCGGGCCGATTACCTTTTCACCGGAAATCTCAAGCACTTTCCTCATAGCCTGGGAGGACACGCGGGTCGTGACGCCGCGTTGGCTGCTGGATACCGTGCTGATCAAACAGCCAGATGCCGAGCGATCGAGACCCCTTGCGCTGCTGTTTCCAGGCCGGGAAGAGCAGGTCCACTTTGGGCCATCCGTAAAAGCTGATCGCAAAGCTGTCGTTTTTCAGAACGCGATGAATCGCGCGAATGCCGGAAAGCCGTGCGGCATTGTCGTCGTCATTGAGCAACACTGTGACTATTGCGGCTCTTATATCTGGCCACGTAGGGCGGGTCCGTCAGACGCCTGCGCGGGCATCCGGCGCATGACATCAACGCATTTGCCGTGGGTGTTGCGAAAGGTTGTCATGATCATCGCGCGATAAATGATTCTGGCATCGGCGGCCGCGAGTGCACTCGAAGACGCCCGAAATGCATCTACACGGTTGAAGGCAACACAAACGCGGGCGGCTGGCGTGTTTCGCAAGTGGATTGGCGTGTTTTGCTAGTGAACCACGCGGGCCCCGTCAATAGACTGGAATTGTCAGGAGAAGCCTGGAGGGAAAATGACGGTAACCGAAAAAAACGAAGCCAAAAAAGAAACTTCCACAGCCACCTTTGCCGCAAAGGCATTTGCGGCCCGGAGCGACAGTTCCGGGCTGGGTCCCTTGACGGTGCAACGGCGAACTCCACGGGCACAGGACGTCCACATCGAAATCCTGTATTGCGGCGTTTGTCATTCGGACTTACACCAGGTGCGCGACGAATGGCATAGCATCATGCCGACGGTTTACCCTTGCGTTCCGGGTCACGAGATTGTCGGGCGCGTGGTGAAGGCCGGCAGTGCGGTCCGGAAATTCAAAGAAGGAGACATCGCCGCGGTGGGCTGCCTGGTGGATTCCTGCCGCCATTGCCCCAGCTGCCTCGCCGGCGAAGAACAGTATTGCGAGAACGGCATCATCCTCACGTATAACGGCCAAGACAGGATTCTGGGCGGCGTGACCTACGGCGGCTACTCGGACAGCATTGTGGTGGACGAGGCGTACGTCCTGCGCGTGCCGAACGGGCTCGATCCGGCAGGCACGGCCCCTCTGCTCTGCGCGGGCATCACCACCTACTCGCCGCTTCGTACCTGGAAGGTCGGGCCCGGACAAAAGGTCGGAATCGTCGGACTCGGCGGATTGGGCCACATGGGGCTCAAGTTCGCCAAGGCATTCGGCGCGAACGTAGCGCTGTTCACCACCTCGCCGAAAAAAGCCGCCGACGCCATCAGGCTAGGCGCCGACGAAGTCATCCTCTCGACCGACCCCGCCCAGATGCAGAAGCACGCCGGCACTTTTCATTTCATCCTGGATGCGGTTTCGGCGGAGCACGACCTGAACGCTTACCTGCAACTTCTGAAGCGGGACGGCACCATGACGCTGGTGGGCGTTCCGGAAAAGCCGTCGCCGGTGGCGTCGTTCAACCTGATCATGGGACGCCGGCGGCTGGCGGGATCGGCGATTGGAGGAATCCGCGAGACCCAGGAGATGCTCGATTTCTGCGGGGAGAAGGGCATCACCGCCGACATCGAGATGATCCGGATTCAACAGATCAACGAAGCCTATGAGCGGCTGCTGAAAAGCGACGTGAAGTACCGCTTCGTGATCGATATGGCCTCGCTTCGGTAAGCTGGAAGTTGGAATCCGCGTCCAACCCATGACCGACCGCTTCCGAGTCGCAAGCACAATCGCCAAACGGCTGGAGGAACTGGGCGTTCCTCCAGCCGCGGTGTTACGCCGGGCCGGTTCGGTCTTTACGCCGCCATCCAGGAAGTGAGCGGCGACCCGGCGATCGGCCTCAAACTCGGGAGCGAGGAGCGAATCGAGCGGTACAATGCGACGGCCATCGCCGCCCTTTATAGCCGGTCGCTTCGCGATGCGCTCGGCCGGATGGCGCGTTACAGACGACTGACGTGCCCGGAAGACATCCGGATCGTCGACCGTGGCGGGGAATGCGCGGTGGAATTCGTCTGGCTTCTCGCGGAGCAGGCGGAGCCGGCGGCCTTGGTCGATACCTGTTTTGCCTGGATTGTGACCGTCGCGCGGAGGGGAATCGGGAGCAGCCTCACTCCTTTGCGCGTGGAGTTCAGCCGTCCTGAATCGGAGCGGCGTCTTTATGAGGAACACTTCGGATGTCCGGTGAAATTCGGATCGCGGCACGACAAGCTGTTGTTTCGCAGCGCAGACGTCGCCCTGCCGTTCGTCACGCATAACCCCGACCTCCTGGAACTGGTGGCGCCGCAACTGGAAGCCGAGCTGACGCAGCAACTCGCGGACAAGTCACTGCCCGAACAGGTGAAGGGAACCCTCAAGAAGTTCCTGGCGGGCCAAAGGCCGCGGTTGGAGGACGTGGCTCGCGAACTGCGCGTCAGCGCCCGCACGCTGCAGCGCCGGCTGCTCGCGGAGCAAATTACGTTTCAAAGCCTGTTGGAAGAGGCGCGGCGGGAAATGGCGCAGCATTATCTGCTGGAGTCGTCGCTCGAACTGAACGAAACTGCCTACCTGCTGGGGTACGATGACCCGAACTCCTTCATCCGCGCGTTTCACCAATGGGAGGGAACGTCTCCCGGCGAGTGGCGATCGACGCGCAACGCAATCGCCTCTTGACGGCGTGGCGCAGGCACTCCTGCCTGCCGCGCCGAGACTCCCTCGAGAATCGTGCCTCAGGCGGCGACGGAGTTCGAGGCTGCTGGCCAACCCCGCCGTACCTCATACGTCTTCTTAACACACGTTTAGACTCAACTGTTATAAACCGCCTCCGGACGAATCGCGCCTAAGACCTTCCGAGTCTAAGAGAAGTCGAAACGGGAGGCACACTCCCGAGTCAAGCCCACAGCCAGGGGACGACCTGTTGCTTCAAGGAGGATGGTACGTGACATCGGCAAGTTCGCCGGCGAGCGTTTTCGAGAGCTGTGCCCCGAGAACCGCTGATTCGCTGTTCAATGGAAGAGTGCAGCCTCGCGACGCGCCCCGATTGTTCCAAAGTGCGGCTCTACGACGCTTTTTGGCCTCGAACTCCAGTGCCCGCGAAGGGCTCGAGGCTATCCGCCGCTGCGCCCTGGCACCCTGCGAAACGCTTTCCGTACGTTCTGTTCCGGTGCTCTGCATGCCGTGTGGTATGCTATCCCTCTCCCAGTCTTAGAGCAGCGGCGATATTCACAGTCGGGTCCACAGGGCGTTTGCATGTCATCATCGGCAGCCGGGCTGAAACGCGGAATCGGTCTTTTCCAAGCCACCTCGACGAACATGCTCGAGATGATCGGCATCGGACCGTTCATCACCATCCCCATCTTGCTCGCCAAGATGAACGGCCCGCAGGCTCTGCTGGGCTGGTTCCTGGCGGGCTTGCTGGCCATCTGCGACGGCCTGGTGTGGGCCGAACTCGGCGCGGCCATGCCGGGCGCCGGAGGCCCTTACCACTACCTCAAAGAGGCCTTCGGCCCGCAGTCCCTGGGCCGGATGATGAGCTTCCTGTTCCTCTGGGAGACCACCGCGATTGCCCCCATATCGCTCGCCTCGGGAGCCGTCGGACTTTCCTGGTATGTGAAGTTCTGGTGGCCTTCGATGACCGCGCTCGAAGGCGAGTTCGTGGCCGTGCTGGTCTGCCTGCTTTGTATGCTCCTGCTTTACCGCGACATTCAGCACGTAGGGAAGCTTTCGGTGGTGATGTGGGTAGTGGTCATGGCCACCGTGCTCTGGGTCGTGGTCACCGGCCTCGCGAACTTCCAGACGAGCCGCGTTCTCGACTTCCCTCCCGGCGCCTTCGACCTTTCGCCGAAGTGGTTCCTGGGCCTCGGTGCGGCGTCCCTGGTTTCCATTTACAGCTACGGCGGATACTTCAACGTCTGCCTGTTCGGCGGCGAGGTCAAGCGGCCGGAAAAGACCATTCCCTGGTCAATCCTCTACGCCATCCTCGGCGTCGGGGTGATTTACATCGTCATGAGCGTGACCATCGTCGGCGTAGTGCCGTGGCGCGAAGCCATCAAGACCACCTCCGTGGTCTCTGATTTCATCGAGCGCGTCTACGGTCACTGGGCGGCCAACGTCATGACCGGGCTGATTCTCTGGACCAGCATCGCCAGCGTATTTGCCATCATGCTCGGGTACTCACGCGTCCCCTACGCCGCCGCGGTCGACGGCCGGTTCTTTCAGATTTTCGCGCGGGTGCATCCGACCAGACATTTCCCGACGTTCTCGCTCCTGTTCATCGCGTTCACCGCCGCCATCGCCTGCTTCATCCCGCTCGATGCCCTGATCAGCGCGCTCATGGTGATCCAGATCGTCACGCAGTTCATTCCGCAGGTCATCGCCGTCACCATGATTCGCCGCCATCGCCCCGACATCAAGCGTCCCTTCCGCATGTGGCTGTATCCCGTTCCGAGCCTGATCGCCGGCCTGGGCTGGTTCTGGATCATGCTCTCGAGCGGCTGGGAATTCATCGGCCTCGGCTTCGGAATACTCGTGGTCGGCATCGGAGCATACCTGGTCCTGGCTCGCCAAAAACGCGAATGGCCCTTTGAGGCGGCATGAGTCTCGACAAGAAGTGGGACGTCATCACCGCGGGCGACTTGTTTATCGATTTGATCCTGACCGGATTCCCGTCGCTGCCGGGCTTGGGTGAGGAAGGCTTCGCGGCGTCGTGCGGCAGGGAGACCGGCGGCGGTGCCGCGAATACCGCATGCGCCATGGCGAAGCTGACTTCGCAGGCCGCTCTGTTCGGCGTGGTGGGCGCGGATGAAATCGAATGGTTCCGGGGCCGCTTTTCCGAACGCGGCGTCGACGCCGGCATGCTGGTCGCACACCGCGCCATGCCGTCCGCTATCACGGTCGCGGTCTCCACGCCCACGGATCGCATCTTCTATACCTATTACGGCCCGAACGTGCTCCTCCCGGATTTGCTCCGGCGCCCCGAAACCCGGGAGCACTTCGCCACGGCGCGCCATGTGCACTTCGCGATGCCATGCGAGCCCGCGATATTGGGCGAACTGGGATGTTGGCTCCGCGAGCGCGGTACGACGACGTCCATCGACGTCGGGTGGCAGGAGACCTGGCTGGACGACCCTCGCAGCCGCGAAGCGCTCTCTCACATCGATTGGTTTCTGCCCAACGAGCGCGAAGCGGAACGGATGACCGGCGAATCGGACCCCGAACGGATGCTGCAGTGGTTTCGCGGGCGCTGCCCGTGCGGCGTGGCGATCAAGTTGGGCCCGCAGGGCTCCGCGGCATTGGTTGAGGGCCGCTTCCGGATGGTTCCATCCATTCCGGTCACGCCTCTGGACACCACCGGCGCCGGAGATTGTTTCGATGCCGGATTTCTTCATGGAATCCTCAGCGGTGCGCCCGTGGAACGGGCTCTCCGCTGGGGCAACATCTGCGGCGCTCTCTCTACCGAAGCCGCGGGCGGAATCGCCGGAAGCCCCACTCTCGAACGCGTGCTGGCAGCAAGCTGACCTGGCGCGGGCACTCATGCCGCCCCGCCCAGACTCATCGGGGCGCTTGTCGGGCGCGCAGGGTGTCACTGCGGCCAAGGGTTTTCGAGGCTGCCGCGTCCCCACTCTCCATGAACCTTGGGTCAGGCCACATGGATTCATGCAGGGAATGCCAGCAGCTCATGGACAGCCTCCGTGCGGCCTCGCTTACTCCAGGTACCCCAGATATCCCGGATCGCTCCTTGCCATCGCCCCGCGCAAGCTTCGCGCCAAATCCCATTGCCCGATGATCGGGTATTCCAGCATGGCGAGTTCCGCCAGCGCGGGCGATCTCTCCGCCGCGGCACGGATCGCCGTCCGCTCGTACGCCTTCACCGAGAGGACGAGGCCGCGGACGGATTCCGGCAGGTGCCCCGCGGGCCGCGGCTTTACCCCGCTGCGGCTGATTTCGCAGGCAACCTCCACGACGTCGTCCGCCTGCAAATCGGCAATCGACCCGCCGTTCAGCACGTTCACCACCACGTCCTTGGGGTCGTCCGATAGCAGCGCCGCGATCACATCGACCCCGATGCGGTGATACCCCGTCGCCGTCTCGAACGGATCGTAGGCTTCCTCCGCCACTTGAAACGCCGACGTCGCCTCCGCCTCCACTTTCATATACGATGCGTTGCGCCGGAGCAGATAGCTCCGGTACGTCTCGACCGCCCGTGCCGGCGATTGCCGCGCCAACTCGGCGAATAATTCGTGGTTCAACCTGACCAGTTCCTCGCCGCGGCTGGCGCCATTGCGCACCTGGTTCTCATAAGCGCGTCGCTGGCAGTAGTAGAAGAACAGGTACTCCGACGGTATCAGCCTGAGCGTCTGAATGAGCTTCGGGTCGAACAGACGGGCCGGATACAGGCTCTCCAGGATCGCCGCATCGTCCAGAATTCTCTCGGTAACATCCGTGCCCCGCAGTCGTACCGAACGCACCCACCCCAGATGATTCAGCCCGGCATAATCAAACGCCAGGTCTTCGTAAGGCTCCCGCAAAGCAGCCGCGATCCGGTGAAACAACTCGATGGGCGTGTCGCAGATCCCAATCGCGCGAAGCTTGGTGCGCGATGCCAGGGCTTGTGCCACCAGTCCCGCCGGATTCGTGAAGCTGATCACCCAGGCGTCCGGCGCGACTTGCTCCAGTATGCGGGCTTGCTCCAGCACGACGGGAACGGTCCGGAGCGCCATGGCGACGCCGCCTGCACCGGTGGTCTCCTGCCCGGCCAACTGGTGTTCCATGGCAATCCTCTCGTCGCGCGCCCGAGCCTCGATTCCGCCGACCCGAATGCTATGAAACACGAACTCCGCTCCACGGGCGGCGCTTTCCAAGTCGGAATAGGTCTCAACCCGAAAGTGCGCGCCCGCGCGCCGAACGATCTCTCGGCCGATCCTTGCCATGACCTGCATCCGCGCCGAATCGCAATCGTAGAGCGCGAACTCTTCGAGATCCAACTGCGCCTGCGCGTGGGCCAGGCCGTGAATCAGCAGGGGCGTCCTCACGCCCCCGCCGCCGATCAGGGCAACTTTGCGGGACATAAGCGGAGTGTTTACCGTTGCGGGTTCTTGGCCAGACTCAGCATGTTCGCGAAAATGCGATACGCGCCGGGCACACCTTCGGGCAACTGGCGATAGAAGGCATAGGCATTGTAGATGTAAATGCCCTTTCCGTACTTCGCGTAGAGCAACCCGCCCTCCTGCGGCGCCTGGCCTTCGTCGTGAGTTTCGAGCAGCGCTTCATAATGCGGGTCCCACGATTGCATCCACTTGGAGCCCCGCTCTTCCACCCACCCCGTGAAGTCCTTCTCCGTGATCCGGTTCGGCCAATGGAATACGGGATTCTCGGGCTTCAGTATGCTCACCTTGGAGGCCTCGTCGGTAACCTCCTCGGGATTGCGGCCCATCACATACGGATAGGGCCCGTAGTTGTGGTCGAATTCGGGCGTGTTGTACTGCACGATCGCCACCCCGCCGTTCTTCACGTACTCGATCAGCCGGTTGTTGTGCGTGCGCAGATCTTCCCGCGCGGCGTAGGCGCGCACTCCCAGCAGGATCACGTCGAACTTCGACAGGTCCGCGCTGGCGATGTCCTCCGGTGAAAGGAACGTCACCTTGATGCCCAGCGGATCGAGCGCCGCCGGCACGTCATCGCCGCTCCCCGCCACATACGCGACTCGCAGGCCGGGCGCCACCTTCAAATCCACCCCCGCGGTCTGCAGTTGCGACGGACGATAGAGGTAGTAGGGACGGACGCCGGAATAACCGGTCACGGTATACCCCTCGCGGTACTGCCGGCCGCCATACTCCGCCACCGCCGTGAGCTTGTATTCCTGCTCGGACAAGCGCGCCGGAGTCACCTCGAAATCCACGGACTGCTCCTGGTTGTCCGCCGCAATCGAGAAGGGCCTGGATTCCGGACTGGACTTCCACCCCGCCGGCAATTCGAGCTTCACCGATCCGCCCGCCGCGCCTTTCACGTTGCTGTGCACCAGTGCAGTCACCGCGAACGATTTCGAACCCATGGGAACCACGCTGTTGCGCGGCGCAATCGCCACCCCGATCGCCGGCGCCACTACCAGCGGCTCGTATACTGTGCCCATCCCCGTGACCCGTTGCGTAGTCTGTACGTATTGCCCGATGCGGATCGGCACGCCCTCATAGCTGACGTCGAGCCACGCGGCCACCGGGTACGGCGCGAACGACTGGTTCCGATACTGCGGATCCTGTACGTCGTACCAGGCCTGTTCGATATTGGGGCGGCTGAAATAGGCGCGTGTGTAGGTGGGGTCCTGCGGAACTTTCACGACGAACCTGGCTTCCACCGCCTTGTTGCCGCTCAAATTGCCTCCGGCCGCCGGTGCGGAAGCGCTGATGTCCCAATTCTGCTTCTGTCCTGGCGTTTCCAGGCTGATCCGTTCCACTTTCACCGCCGTCGAGCTTTGATTCACCGCATGGACCCGCACCTGGAAAGTCTGGCCCGGGATCACCGTGCGGCTGACCTCGGCGCCTCCCATGAACATTTCCATCGCGGGATTCTGCTGCTCCCCGCCTGCGGCCACCGATGCATCGACCACCAGGCCGAGAGCCTCTGCCAAGGCATTATTGAACTGCGCTCGCTTGACCTCCAGTTCGTGCCGGATGTCGTATTTCGACTCCGCGTTGAGACTGCTTTTCTCCACCGCGTCGAGGAGCGCGATCGTCTCTTTCAAACCCGCGGCCAGCGCCGGTACGGTGGCTTCCGGCTTGGTCGCCGAGAATTTCGAAATCGCATCTTCCACATCGGCGTTGATGCGCTTCAGAGCATCACGCAGGAATGCGCTGTCGCCGCCCTTGGCAAGCGTCGCGATGGCAGGCACGGAAATATCGATGCCATCGAAGAAAGTATCCTCCTTGTCGGCCGCCGGAATCACGGACGCGAACCGCCGGTACGAGGCGTTCGATTCGCCGGCCAGGGGGACCGAGGGGCCGCCGTTCTGCGACTTCTGAAATCCCAGCCCCGCCCGCGCGATCTGCGCGTAGTTCGCTCCCAACAGAGGATCGTAGGTGCCGACCGGAATCTCCACGTTGGCCGGCTGTGCCTGGCCGCCCCTCCCGCCGCGTCCTCCGCGTCCGCCGCCGCCGCCGCGCACATACCCCTTCAGCGGCGTCCACAGATGCAACCCTGCCTGCAGTTGATCCGGGAATACGTTCGGATCGCCCGCCGCCTTCATCACCTCCACCGCCACTCTCCCCGTCGCCTGGTGATTGCCGTGGCCGGCCGCCGGCCCGTCCGGATGCGACGTCACGATCACCAGCGGGCGCTCCACCCGAACCATCCGCACGATGTCGTAGAAATAACGGTCGTGCGTCCAGTTCTTCATGGACTCCGCCATCGTCTTGGAGAACCCGTAGTCCACCACCATCGACCAGCGCTGTTCCACGCCGTACGACTCGTCGGCCCTCAATAGCTCCATGGTGCGCACCAGCCCCAGGGCATCGAAGTAATCGTTGGACATCACGTTCGCCCCGCCCTCGCCGCGATTCGTCTGGTTGAGCACCACGCGCGCCCCGGCCGCCCGCGATTCGTAGGCCAGCACAGTCCCGTCTTCGTCATCCGGGTGCGCGGCGAGCCACAGAATGCTGGCGCGCGTATGCAGTTTCTTCAGGCTCTGCCACAGCGCGGCGGAGCCTCGATTGACCGGGATTTCTTCCTGATTGACAGCGGGCTGAATGGAGTTCCAATAAGGCGGTTGTGCAGACGCCACCGCCGCCGCCAGTGCGGCCGCCACGAAAAAGTTCGAACGCATAATGGGCCTTCTTTTTCCGAACACCTCAGAACAGAATCTTAGCGCCGAACTGCAACTGGCGCATATTGGCGTTGGCCGCCAGTGAGGTAATCGTCCCGAACGTCGCGGTGCCGAAAGACGTGCCCGGCTGGCCGAAATTGGGATGGTTCGCAATGTTGAAGAACTCGCCCCGGATTTGCAGCTTGTAACGCTCTTTGTACTGAAAGTTCTTGAAGAGCGAGCAGTCGAGGTTCGAGAAGCTCGGCCCGCGGATCGTATCGCGCCCGGCATTGCCGAAGATATAGGATGCCGGGGGCAGCGCCACGAACGCCGCCGTATTGAAATACTGGGCGAGCGAGCGCTGGCTCGAGGGCAGTGTCGCGGAGGCGACCTGGTTCGGCCGGTCGCTCCCGCCCGTGTTCACTTCCTGGCTGGCGAGCGCGGACGAAAGCGTCGCCGTCGATGGCGTACCGGTGCGGAACGTGTAGATGCCATTCACCTGCCATCCGCCGATGAACGCGTCGAGAATCGGATTCATTTGGCCCAACAAGGCACGGCCTCTGCCGACCGGCAGTTCATACACCGAGCTGATCGTCAGGAAATGCGCGAAGTCGTTGGCGGACGGCCCCCGCGTGATGCCGTTCCAGTCGAGCGGGTTGTAGGAGGACGCGTTGTCGTCGATGGATTTCGCAAAAGCATAGGAACCCAGCAGCCAGAAGCCGTGATTCAACCTCTTGTTGAACTTCGCCTGGAGCGCGTGATAGATGGAGTATTCGCTCGAATCGCGCAGGTTCACCGTGGTGGCCAGCGGGTTCAGCGAGTAGAACGGCTGGCGCGGCACCACCGCGCCCGGTCCGGGAAGCGGCAGGTTCAGGTTGATGTGGTTGTTGCCGAACAGGTGAGTCCCGCGCGCGCCCACGTAAGACACTTCAAGAGACGTGTCTTTGGTGATCTGCCGCTGCACCGTCAAATTCCACGATTGCACGTATCCCATCTTGTAGTTGGGATCGAAATAGGTCGCGGAGCCGATCAGCGGAATCGCAGCCTGGTTCAGGTTGGGAATCACGGGTGAGGGGATGCCCGCCGAGAGAGCGTACTGCGGGCTGGGAACATAAATGGACGGCGGCGTCACCGTCTGCACGCTGATGAATGGATAGTTGTCGTTCAGCGTTCCGCCCGTGGCGCCGAACTTGTCCGGGAAGTACGAGATGCCATATCCGCCGCGGATCACCATGTTGGGGTTCATCGCATAAGCGAAGCCGAACCGCGGAGCAATGTTATTGCCATCGAGATTCACCAGCGCGGTCGAATTGCCGCCGCGCCCGGCCAGCAGCATGTTGGCGGTCCGAAGATCGAAATTCGATTGATTGTTGAAGGCATCCGTCGGCGGGAAATAGAGTTCGTACCGCAAGCCGATATTCAGGGTCAGCTTTTGCGTGAGCTTGATGTCGTCCTGAACGAAAAAGAAGGGCTCGAAGATCCGGTTGGACGGAAAATCGTAAATCACGCCGCGCGTTTCCGACGACGGCAGGCCGAGCAGCGCGCTCGCCTCACTCAGCCCGGTCTTGGACGCCCCGCTATTGGACGTGTAATTCTGGTCGAAATTGAACTGTCCGCGGGGGCTCGCCAGCGAGATCTGGTAAAAATCGTCGCGCATGCGATGAATGTCCGCGCCGAACTTGATGCGGTGCTTGCCGCGAATCCAGGTCACGTTGTCCAGCCATTGGAAGCTGTTCTCGTAGCGCAATGCGGGAATGGGCCCGGTTGTGCCCAGATTACTCAGACCGGAGATGGCAATAATCGGAAGGCCGGTCGAGATGGGCCCAAATACGTTAATGTTGGGGATGCCCAACTGCGTGGCCTCATTCTGGCCATAGTCGTAGTTGTAGTAGGTGTCGCGGATCCGGCTGAAAGCGAACCGCGCCTCATTGATCAACGTCGGGGTGAAGATATGAACGTCGCTCAACACCACCGACTGGTCGCGCGAAGGCCCCTTGCCGGGCGAAGCCGGGACGTTCCCCGTCGCCACGGGACCGAACAGCGGAGGCAGCGCCGTGGTCGCGTCGAAGATGCTGTATCGGACGAACATCGTGTCTTTGGACGACACGGTCGCGTCGAAGCGTACATCCACGCGGTTGACGTTCTGCGTCTGCACCACCGGCCCGGTATAGTTGTTGGCCACGCCGTTACCGGCCGAGACCGTGCCCGGCAGATTGGGCTGCGGGAACAGATTCAGGAGCGCTTGTCCGATGGAGCTGATGCGGTTGGTTGGAATCGTGTTGTTGGGGAACGGCGCACCGCTCGAAGGATCGTAGATTGTCCCGGCGCCCTCGCTCGCCAGAAAGATGCCGTTGCGCTGGTTGGCGGTCGGCACGCTCGCAATGTAAGTCGTGCCGGCGGCCTGGCGGAATCCCTCCCAATCTCCTGCCAGAAACAGCCGGTTCTTCTTGATCGGGCCGCCTAACGTGGCGCCGTATTCGTTCTGATTCCATGGCGGCAGCTTCTTCGGATCGAACGGCCCGCGCCCGTAGAAATAACTGTTGCGGTTGAATTCGAACGCGCTGCCATGAATCTCGTTCGTTCCCGACCGCGTTTCCACATTGATTACCGCGCCTCCTGCGCGCCCGAACTCCGCGCTGTAAGCGTTCGTCTGAATCTTGAATTCGCTGAGCGCCTCCGGCGGCGGCAGAATGGTCACGATGCCCAGCAGGACTTCGTTGTTATCCGCGCCATCCACCATGTAGTTGTTTTCGCTGTCCCGCTGGCCGTTCACCGCAAAACTCGAATTGCCCTGCGGAGCATCGAATACCCCCACCGGGTTGGTGCGGATCGCACCCGGCACCAGCGTCATCAATGCCGTGAAGTTGCGGCCGGTAGCGCTGTTGAGCGGCAGCTCTTCGATCGGCTTCTGCTGCACCACCTGGCCGAGTTCGGACGTGTCGGCCTTCACCAATGGGGCTTCGGCCGTAACGGTGGTGACTTCCGTTGTTGCGCCCACCTCCAGCGTCATCTCGATTCGCGCGGTATCCGCCACCAGCAGCGTAACGCCGCGGCGCAGAGTTCTCTTGAAGCCCGCCTTTTCCGCCGAAACGTCGTATACCCCGGGAAGCAGGAAGGACACCAGAAAGTTGCCCTGGGCATCCGTCGTGGCAGTGGAGACGATGCCGGTCTGCGTATTCGTTACGGTGACCGTTGCTCCCGGGACTACGGCGTTGGTCTGGTCGCGAATGATGCCGTCAAGAGTCGCCGTAGTAGTCTGGCAGAACGCCAACCAGGTGATTAGAAAACCGAGGGCCCAAACGCGTTTGATCATGGCTGAACTCCTCTTCGATGGAGTCACGCCCGATTCCGGCGAGGCCCAGCGCATCAAACTTTACAGATCGGCCGAAGTAGGCGTGACCGACACCCTGAAATTTTCACGTCCGATTATATGGCCCGCCTACAGGACTGTCAACAAGACGAAAAACCCTTGCCCACCGACGACGTGGCGCAGGCACTCCTGCCTGCCGCGTCCCGACTCTTCGGGACGCTTTTTGGACTCCCACCATTCCCGCCGAGTGTCCCATCCCGTCGGCAAACTGGGACACCATAACGCAGCGTCTTTCTCGAAAACATGGGTACTCTGCTTCTCCACGAGGAACCATTTGCCCCGGTTTCCATACAGCGGGCGGCGGGCGCAAATCCGCCGGCAGCCGACCCATGCGCGGAGCCGGAAGGTCGGGAATGAGCAGATTAATTCAGCGTCCGCACTTCTGCGATAACCTGGCGCACGGCCTCGGCGATGGCGTCCGGGGCATCGTACAGAAGGTCGCTCGCGCCTCCGCCAACCGCGATCTGTCTTCCACGCGTGGACAGCCGCTCGAGATCATTCAGCACGTTCGTCCATCCCACCAGGAACTCCGGTGGTGCGCCGATGCTGTCGGCACTGAGCACGACCAGCGGACGGGAATCGAGACTTCCGGCTGCTCGCGCCTCGACGGAGCTTAGCCGCCAGGAGGCGATATCCTGCATGAGAGCGCTGACCGCCTTGGAGGAGTGGGTCAGGAACCAGATGGTGTTCCACTCCGCGGCGGTGAGTCCCTTGGGCGGCGCTGGAGCGGGCGGGACTCGACCCAATCGGTAAAGCCCGATCGCGTTGAACAACTGCGCCATGACGTCTTGCGACTCATAGACCAACTGCGGAACGTTCTTGGCCCGTTTCCCGTTGTTGGTTTGCGGCGCAAGGAAGAGCCCCGGATCGGCCCAGTTGACCAGCACCAGGCCCGCCACATCGGAAGGATAGAAGCCTGTGTAAACGCGGGCATCCATCGCCGCCGAGGATTCGCCCACGAGCACATAGGGCGGCGGGACCGGCGCCGCGCGAAGAAGCGCGTGCAGATCGCGGGCGTGCGCCGCACTGTCGCGAGGATAAGGACCCACGTCGCTCCAGCCAGAGCCGGCGCGGTCGTACCAGCACACGGTGGTCACAGTTGCCAACGCACGCTGGACTAGAACCCAACTATAGCCCGGACGGGGCCCGCCGTTGGAGAATATCGTCCTGGGATCGTGCACAGCCGGGTTCAGGGCCCAATTGGCGCCGCTCTCCAGGATCACGGCTGGCCGGCCGGTGCCCGCGCAATCGATATTCAGCGTGCGGCCGCCGATATTGACGGACCGCCCTACCTGCGGATAGCGCTCGCGGTCGCTGGCACGCTGCGTCTGCTCATACAGAAGCCCCGAGACGAGAGCCAAGGCCAGGATTCCCGCACCGGTAATTGCTGTGGCCAGCGCCGCCGTCTTCCATTTTGCAGTCACTATGCCGTGAGTATACCTCTGTAGTATGCTACTTTCGGTGGCGCACCGGACGGACCCATCACCGCCGGCGATGTGTCGCAGGCACTCCTGCCGGCCGCGCCGAGACTCATCTCGGCGCCTGTCGTCCCTTGTCGGGCGCACCAGAGTTGCCAGCCAGTTCTTTTCGAAAGAGCAGCCAGGAGGGTCGCCTTAGTACCCACAGTGGGGCCAGCCCGATCCAATCTCGCCGTCGGGCCGTATATAAGCATGGAGGCTTGAGTGACAGCACTTACCATGCTGACCTCTTCGAGTAGAACCAACCGGCAAGGTCCGCACGGACTGGGGCAACGAAGGCCTGGTGAGCTGTCAAAAGTTCCGGGCCGCATCGGACGAATCGTAGGTCGGTCGATGAGCCGGCATATCGTGGGTATGGCAATGCCACTCCTCGCCGTGGGAATCGGCTTTCCCATGGCGGCCCAAACCATACTTTTCGGCGATGTGGTCGTATCGACGGAGAGCGGCCGGCTGATCCACTACAGCCCCGGAGGTGAGCGGCGCCAGACCGCGGAGGCAGGCCAGGGAGAACCCACGGGATCGGCTTTTGACCATGCCGGCAATCTCTACGTGACCAGCTTTGGGCGCGGCGACGTGCGGAAGTTCGATGCGGAACTGAAATCATCGATCGTCTTTGGCAGTGTGCACGGCAGAAACCCGGAGTCGGTGGTGTTCGACTCGGACGGCAGCCTTTATGTCGGCGCCGCGCAGGATGAGAGTGACACAAGCGAGGCCCAGATCAGTAGGTTCTCACCAACCGGAGTTCTGCTGGCGACTTACAAAGTCGCACGGGAAACGAGGGGCGCCGATTGGCTCGATCTGGCGCGTGACCAGCGCACCATCTACTACACGTCCGAGGGGACGGCGATCAAACGCTTCGACGTGGTTGCCAAGGTACAGGCGCCGGACTTCACTCGCGCCGGGACCGAACTGTATGCCATTCGCATTCTGCCCGATGGCGGTGTCCTGGCGGCCAACAGCAGCAATGTTCTGCTATTCGATCGTGCCGGGAAGATCGTATCCAAACACCTCGATGGCGAGGCCCATGGGCTCTTCGCCCTCAACCTGGATCCTGACGGCGTGTCGTATTGGACGGCGGAAGAGGCGGCCCGCGGCCGCGTTTACCGCGTGAAGATTGCCTCGGGCGAAGTACTGGCCAGGTTCGACGTGGGCGAGCCGGTTGCCGGGCTGTCAGTCCGCGGCGAACGGACGGAATCGGTTTCCGATTCGGATTTCGTCCCTTTGGAAGAGGGCGGGGGCATCGTAATCGGTTTGTGTTTGGGGAAGCGCTGGTGGCATTACCGAAAGCGCAGGCCACCCACGGCATTTGGTAAACAGGATCCGCCGCATCGCCGCCGTCAATTGGCCGATCGCGGTTTGGCTATGAGAGTCGAAGGTGACCTCTTCGGCGATGCCGGAGCTTACCGGCTGAGCGTTCGGAGTAAGGAGCGCATCGATTCAGAGAGGATGATATGACGAAGGTGAACTGGGTTCGCATTTTGTTTGGTGGAATTCTCGCGGGGATGGTGATCAGCGCCGGAGATTACTTCCTTCGCAATTTTGTCTTGGACTCCGTCTGGAAGGGCATTGTGGCTTCCTTTAAACCCGTAGCAACCGCGAATGATCCGGTGTCAGCCACGGGAATGGCGGTGGTGCTCCTCATATGTGACTTTCTGATGGGCGGGGTGGGAGTGTGGATTTGCGCCGCCAGCCGTCCACGGTTCACCCGTGCCGGCCGGGCCATATGGGCGGCCAGCCTGGCCGTGTGGCTGCCGGGTTATTTACTTTCGCTTCTCCCGTCACTGATCTCCGGACTGCTGCCCTGGGACTTTGTCTTTACGCTGACGGCCGCGGGATTTGTCGAAGTAACCATCGGCATCGCGCTGGGCGCGTGGATCTATCGCGAGTTGCCGCAGGTGACGGCTCCGCCCCCCCAGGTCGCGATTGCCTCGAAAGGATTACCGGCATGAGAGAAGTAGGCATCATCCTGATCGCGGCATTCGCGATCGACCGGATCGTTACGGGAATCTTCTTCCTGCTTTCGTTCAGCCCGGATCTGCGATCCACCCTCGAGCCGGGACCCGCGGACGATCCGGAACAGAAGCGCCTGTACCGCGTTATCTACACGATCTTCGCTGCCTATTTGGGAACTGTGGTGTTTGCCGGGTTCATGAGACACCGTCTGTCCACCCTGATAGGCACCCCTCCGAAAACGGCGTGGGGTGACCTCCTGGATGTCCTGGTGACCGGTCTGTTGCTGGCCGGCGGCGCCGATCGTCTGGCCGACGCCCTGAAGCTCATGACGGGCGGAGAAGTCAAACCGAATCAGGCGCCCATCGAGATTACGGGCAAGGTGGTGCTGGAACAGTCCGGACGGGCCGACGCGGCGCACGCCGGCTGAACAAGCCGAATCGGGCGTTGAGTCGTATCTTTAAGGTAGGGCAGCCGTCTCTCGACTCCCCTCGAATCGACTGGTGCCACGTGCAGTACCCGCAAGCCGCGCGCGAGGACTGGCTCAACGCCATAGTGACTTTTCGTAACGGACTCGGGCCGGGCTTGATGACTCTTCAGGTAGCCCCGGTGGACTGGCTCTTCCCGGAGTTTCAACCCGGCCAATATGTCACCCTGGGGTTGTTCGCATCATCGAAGCGCAGCAGGCTTGCCGCGCCCGAACTGCATGCCCCCGCGCCGGAGAGATTGATTCGGCGGCCCTACTCAATCGCCTCGCCGCCTGAGAATCGGGAGGTCCTGGAGTTCTACATCAATCTGGTCCCGGCCGGCGCTCTCACACCACGCCTGTTTCAGGTGACGGCCGGCGACCGAATCAGTCTGGGCTCCAAGGTCGCCGGTTCGTTCACACTGAGTTCCGTGCCTGAAGACGCCAATCTGATTCTGATCGCAACCGGCACCGGGGTCGCGCCCTATATCAGTATGCTGACATCCAACCCGGCCTTCAGGAAACCTCGCCGGATTGCGCTGCTTCATGGGGTACGCCAGTCCCGGGATCTCGGCTACCGGTCCGTACTCACGGCTTTGCAACGCGATCAACCCGCATTCACGTACGTGCCGGTCGTCAGCCGCCTTCAATCGGAGGCCAGCCCATGGACGGGAGCCGTCGGGCATGTTCAGGATGTCTGGAAACGAGGAGTGCTCAAACGCTCCTTGGGCTTCTGTCCAAAACCTGAAAATACGCACGTGCTCTTATGCGGTAATCCGGCGATGATCGAATCGATGATTTCGCTTTTGGCCGGCGAGGGATTCCAGCGGCAGACACCTCGCCAGCCGGGCCAGGTGCATTTTGAGAAATTTTGGCAGGCGAACACACCGCCCCCATCAGGCGAAACTCAAGAGCCCGCCTGACGGATGCCTACTCTTTGAATGTGTCATCCAGCACCAGTACTTCAAAATACGTGTTTCCGAAAAAAACAACCCGCCCGCGAAACTCCACCAGGGGAGTTTGGGTTCATGCCAGTGATCGGGCTTGAACGGCACCGAAGAGAGTGGGCCGGCCGCCCGAAATCAGCAAACCAAATAACCGGGGCCTTGCGCTTGGCGAGGAATCCGCTGTGCTGTCTCTTTCGGAGGATCCCTTGCTGGCAACGGGGTTCGAGCCGCCACAGCACGTCCCACCAGACGCGGGCCTCCGGTCCACGCGGAGGTGAAACAAACGTATGTTGCAATATGGTCGCTTGATGTGTGCCTTGGCGCTGAGCACAGCGGCTCTGTCCGCCCAGGCGATTCCTGTTAACGTAAACGTCGAGACCACCGGCATGGTGGGACTGGCGGACGCACAAACCGCACAACTGAATCTGCTGAATCCGGGAGTTCTGCCTCCCGCGCTCGGAGTAGTCTGCACGGCGTCCGCGTCATTCCTGGATGCCAACGGCACCGTTCTGAAAACCGCCACATTGACCATTCCGCCGGGCAAGAGCATGCCGCTAATCCTGCGCAGCGACACGGACCTGAAACTCGTAGCCGGCGACCGGGTGGAGATCCGCGCGACGATCACCACACCGCCGTTCGTCCCGCCGCCGACGGCAACCTCGACACCAATCTCATCCTCTTCCTGTAAGCTGATTCCGACACTCGAGGTCCTCGACACCACCAGCGGACGCACGCTGGTAGTGCTTGGCCATGTCACGGCGGTAGCTTCGCCCGTGGTGACGCCGTAGATGGTGTGCGCGGGCGCTTCTTGCTGCCTCACCGGGGCAGGTCAGGGTGTCCGCGCCACGGAATCACAGCCGCCGGATCTTGATGTTCTTGAACCACGCCACGTCGTCGTGGTTCTGCAGGGAAATCTGGCAGCGTTTGCGCGGCTGGTCTACCAACAGGTGATATACCGGGGAATCGGCGCCCCATCGCTTGGCCGCGCTCTGAGCGATCTCGGGCGCCTTGAGGCTCGCATCCACCACCTTTTCTCCATTCAGCCAGTGTTCCACGTGGTCTCCCTTCACCACCAGCCGCAGGTGATTAAACTCGCCCACCGGTCGGGTGACATCTCGCGACGCCGCGAACACATCGTACAGCGCCGCCGTCTGGTGGAGTTGACCGGCACGCATCGCATCCGAATTCGCACCGTTGTCGGTTATCTGGTACTCAAAGCCGATCACGTACTCCTGGTCTTTCGCGGGCCGGTCCGTCCTGCGGTTTTTCAGTGACGCGTTCACCCGGTCCTCGAACCTCGGCATCGGTTGATCGAGCAGGAATACGCGGTCCTGAATGCGGTACTTCACCCCGCTGTTGCCGGCCGGTGAGATTTTCCAATCCAGCTCCAGTTCGAAATCCTCGAAGGTGTCCTTGGTGAACAGGTCCTCCACGATGCGGGGATGCGAGGTGGACTTCAGGCACCCGCCCTCGATGGTGAACGAATCGCCTGGCGGCGATTTCCTGGTGGGGTCTTCCCATCCCGCATAGGTCTTGCCGTCGAACAGCAGTTTCCACCCGGCGGCCTTCTCGGTCTTCGTCAGTTGGTTGTCCGCCGCATGCAGAGTGCCGATCAATAGTACTGCACCGGCAATCACGGCCGGCCGCATCGGATTGAACATGCGATTATTGTCCCATGAGGCCGATGACCGCTTCCCTGCGCAACGCCATCGTCCTCGGATTTGCGCTCATCTGGCCCGCCGGCCTCGCGGCGCAGGAGCCGGCCCACGCATCGCCCGATACGCGCGTCATCCTGCTGGGCACCGGCAATCCCAATCCCGAGCCGGAGAGAATGGGCCCCGCGGTGGCAGTTGTCTCCGCGGACCGCGTGTACCTGGTGGATTGCGGCCCCGGAGTGGTCCGCCGCGCCGCCCAGGCGGGCCTCCGGATGGCGCAGTTGACCCGTGCATTCGTCACGCACCTCCACTCCGACCACACCGCCGGATACCCCGACCTCATCTTCACCCCCGCGGTGACCGGCCGCCTGGAACCGTTCGCCGCCTACGGTCCCCCGGGCCTGCGGGCCATGACCGGCCACATCCTGAAAGCATGGCGGCAGGACATGGAAATCCGTCTTCACGGACTCGAGCCCTCAGTGCCGCGCGCATACGTCGTACAGGCGCACGATGTGAAGCCAGGCGAGATCTACCGCGATGAAGGCATGCGGGTGATCGCCTTCGCGGTGAAGCACGGCACCTGGAAATATGCCTACGGCTACCGTTTCGAAGCTCCCGACAAAGTGATTGTCGTCTCGGGCGACACCACCTACAGTGAAAATCTGGTGCAGGCGGCCAAGGGCTGCGACATCCTCGTCCACGAGGTGTATTCTCAGAAGGGCCTCGCGCGGCGCACGGCGGACTGGCAGCGTTATCATACGGCTTTCCACACATCAGGTCCGGATGTGGGCCGCGTGGGGGCCCAGGTGCGTCCCCGAAAACTGGTGCTGTACCATCAACTGCCGATGGGTGAAACGCCCGGCGAGATATTGCAGGAGGTCCACCAGCAGTTCGATGGCGAGACAATCTACGGAAACGATCTGGAGGTGGTGCGGTGAGACTGGCAGTCCTCGGCCTCGGCTTCATGGGCAGTACCCATCTGAAGGCTCTCGGCGCCGTGCGTGGAGCCGAACTGGTGGCGGTCTACAGCCAGGATGAAAAGAAGCTGGCGGGAGATCTTACGTCGGTCCGCGGCAACCTCGGTAATCGCGGCGAACGGCTGGACCTCTCGGGCGTCACCCAGCATCGCGACCTGGAGGCCGTGTTGAGCGATCCGGACGTGGAGGCCATCGACATCTGCCTGCCCACCGATCTCCATGAGACGGTTGCGGTGGAAGCCTTGCGCGCCGGCAAACACGTCCTGGTGGAGAAACCGATGGCGCTCGACGGTTATGGCGTCGATCGCATGCTCACCGCCGCCAACCGCTACAAGCGCACGCTGATGACCGCGCACGTCCTTCGGTTCCTGCCCCCCTACCTGGCTCTGCAGCATGCCTTGCAGGACCACCAGCTCGGGCCGTTGCGGTTTGCCATGTTCCGCCGGCGCTGCGCCGCGCCCGGCTGGAGCAAGTGGCTGCAGGATGCCTCGCGCAGCGGCGGCGGCGTCTTCGACCTTCTGATTCACGACGCGGACATGTGCCTGCACCTCTTCGGAAAACCGGAAGCTCTCAGCGCCACGGGGTTCGCGGACCTTTCCGCCGGGATCGACTGCATCGATGCCCAACTCTTCTATCCTCACGGCGGAGTGGCCTCCATCACCGGCGGCTGGCACCATCCGGGGGCCTATCCGTTCTCGATGGAGTACACCGTCACGATGGAAGGCGGAACGCTGGAGTACAACTCGGCCGGGCGGCCTCCGGCACTCTACAGCCCGGACGGTTCCGAGACGCTGCTGGATGGCGGCGCGCGCGACGCCTATGTCGCGGAGATCGAGTACTTCGCGGACTGCTGCAACCTGCGGCGCACGCCCGACCGTTGCCCGCCGCGCGAGTCGGCCGATGCCGTGAGACTCATGCTGCTGCTGCTGGAAGCGCGGAGCCGCAGCGGGAGGAAAATGATATGCCGGCTGTAGAGCCTCTGGAGCCGGGGGTGATGTTCTGGGCCGGGCGCGACGATCTGGCCGAAATCAAGAGCTGCGGCGTGCGTTGCGGGCAATTGGGCATCCCCGGCGATCTGGAACTGTCCGCCACGCTCGGAGAATCCTGGAAGGCGGCGCTCGACCGCGAGCAGTTCCCGCTGGCCACCGTCTTCGCGGCTTTCGATGGCGAGAGTTATGCCGACAAGCCGGCGGTGGAACGCACGGTGGGCTTCATTCCCGAAGGCACACGCGAACAACGCGAACGGCGGACGTACGCGGTGAGCGATTTTGCCGCCAGGTTGGGAGTGTGGAGCATCGCCTGCCACGTCGGATTCGTACCCGGCGATCCGGCGGACCCGAACTACGTGGCGGTCCGCGAAGTGGTGCGCCGGGTGTGCGACTACGCGGCACAACATCAGCAGGTCTTCGCGCTGGAAACCGGGCAGGAGCCTGCCGGGGTGCTCCTGCGGTTCATGCGCGACGTCAACCGGCCCAACCTGAGGATCAATTTCGATCCGGCGAACATGATCTTGTACGGCACGGGCGATCCCATCGAGGCATGGAAGACGCTTGCGCCCTGGGTGATCTCGATTCATGCCAAAGACGGCGACTGGCCCGACCCGGCCGCGTCTTTGTCCCTGGGAAAGGAGCGTCCTCTGGGCAAAGGGTCGGTGGGCATCGACCGGTTCGTTCAAGCTGTCGGGGCCTCCGGTTTTCGCGGCGCGCTGAATGTCGAGCGAGAGACGGAAGACCAGTCAGAACGCCTGCGGGACATCCGTGAAGCGGTCTCGTTGATCCAGAGACTGACGGGGCGGACCGGCAAGCTGTAGACTGTGAGCATGCGGTGGTTTCTCGCGCTCGCTTTGGTCTCCCAGGCGCCCCTGACGGCTGGAACGGCCGCCGATATCGCGCGCGCCATCCGGGAGAACGGCTTCGATCGGGATGAGTGCTATCGCGTTCGCGATTTGAGACTGGTGAAAGAAGATCTGCGCATCTTTCTCGCCGACGGGCATCTCATTTTCAGCAAGCCGGTGGCTGGCCGGCGCATTGCGGCGGCTTTTGTCGCGGATGTGGAAGGCGGTGACGGCGAGGTGATTCTGCTGCCGCCCGATCGCGCCGAACGCCGCTCTCTGGCCACCTACATCGACTCCCCCAACCTCGACGAGCATATCCGCTCGGCCCTGTTTCTCTTCACCGGCGACGATTACGACCGCCTGATGTCGCAGATGCCGAACAATCCCGCCAACCAGAAAGCTCCCGAGATGGCAGCCCTGCTCGATGAGCAATGGTCGCCCGCCCTGCGCAATATCGGGGTAGGATTCGCGCCCCGCCTGACGCTCGATTTGCTGGATACAGGAGGGCTGAAGAACGGGCTGCTCACGGGGCTGTTCAGCAGTCCCAAGCTGGGCAACTTCGACGTGACGTTCGATCCAATGGGCGATGAGCAGATGGTCGCCGGACAGGTGACCGCGCGCAACGGGATCGCGTTCTTCGATATCTGGACCAGCTTCGCCGCCCGGTCGTTTCGCATGGATCCGACTTTGCACAGGCCCGAGGTTGTCCTGCGGGACTACCGGATCGAAGCCACGGTCAACCCCGATCTGTCGATGAACGTGGTTACGCGGGTAAAGGTGCGGCCCACCATGGACGGGGCGGCGGAGGTGTTCGAGATCTCGCCGCAAATGACGGTTACGGAGGCGTTCGTGGACAGCCGGCCCGCCGAGGTGCTGCAGCGCGATTCCGTTCGCGTGGCGATGATTCACGGTGGAAACAATCAGTTCCTGGTAGTACCCTCGGAAAAACTGCGCGCCGGGCAGGAGTACGAATTTGAGTTTCACCACTCCGGAAAGGTAATCTACGATGCGGGCGACCGGGTGTTTTACGTCAGCTCCCGGGGCACCTGGTATCCGCTGCACGGCACGCAGTTTTCGAGCTACGATCTGCTGTTCCGCTTTCCCAAGGATCTGGACCTGGTGGCCCCGGGTGACGTAGTCGAGGATCACACCGAAGGAGACGTGCGCACCACGCGGCGCCGCACTCCTTCGGCCATTCGCATCGCCGCCTTCAACCTGGGCAACTACGAGCATGCGCGGCTCGAGCGCGGCAAATTCGTGGTGGATGTGTGCGCCAACAAGGCTCTGGAACGCGCGCTGCAGCCGCGCCCGGAGAGGGTCACCACGGCTCTGCCGCCGGGCATTCGCAACCGCCGGGCGTCCGATCCGCTGAACGAGGTACAGGTGACTCCGCCGGCGCCCGACCCGATGGCACGGCTGCGTTCGCTGGCGCTGGAGGTGGCATCCGCGCTGGAGTTCATGGCGTCGAAGTTCGGGCCACCCACCCTGCCGCACCTGACCGTGTCGCCGATCCCCGGGACGTTCGGGCAGGGATTCCCGGGCCTGGTTTATCTCTCGACGCTGTCTTACCTGAAGAATGTTCCGGGCCCGCGAATGGAGGGGGGCGAATCGCAGCAGCTGTTTTTTCAGGAAGTCCTCCAGGCGCACGAGACGGCCCATCAATGGTGGGGAAACCGGGTGAGCGCGACCTCCTATCGGGATTACTGGCTGATGGAGGCGCTGGCGAATTACTCCGCGCTCGCGTACATGGAAAAGAGCAAAGGTCCGCGCGACGTGGAGGCGATGTTGGATTCTTACCGCAGCGAACTGCTGGCAAAGGGCGAGAACGGGCAGACGGTGGATTCGACCGGGCCGATCGTCCTGGGCATGCGGCTGGAGAATTCGCAGGAGCCGCGCGCGTGGCGGACGATCACCTACGGAAAGGGCTCGTGGATCATGCAAATGCTGCGGCAGCGCATGGGAGACGAGCGCTTCTATTCGATGCTCGCCGAGGTGGCCAGGCGCTACGACGGCAAAGCCCTCAGCACGGAGGATTTTCGCGCGCTGGCCGCGAGCTTCCTGCCTCCCAAGTCGCAGGATCCGAAACTCGAGAACTTTTTCGAGCAGTGGGTTTACGGGACCGGCATTCCCACACTGAAATTGACGTACGCGGTGAAGGGCGCCGCGCCCAATCTCAGGCTGGTGGGGACCGTGACGCAGTCGGACGTGGATGACGACTTCACCGCGCAGGCGCCGGTGGAAATCAAGGTTGCCGGCGGCCGCACCATTACACAGTGGGTGACCACCGGGAGCACGCCGGCTACGTTCACGGTGGCGCTGAAGCAGGCGCCGGTGAGGGTCACGCTGGATCCGCACCGCGGCGTGCTGCGACGGTAAGGAACGCCCGCACCACTACTTCCAGTCGCCATCCATCAGGCAGGTCTCGCACCGGCCAGGAACATACCCTTGGCGTCGGTCCACTCGTAGGAGTTCGCGAGCTGGTATGCGGGGTCGTTGGAGTTGCCGGCGCTGATGAATACCGGGCGGGCGCGCAGAGCGCCACCAATTCGTGCGAATCGACCGGCTGGATCTCCAGCGTCGATCTGATATAAGATCGTCGCCGGAGGCAATGGGATGCTGGGACGAAGATGTGTAGTCATTTGTTTCGCCGGGTGCGTCTTAGGCGTGGCTGGTGCATTTGCGCAACTGGCGCAGGCGCCGGCCGAAAAATACATCGAAACTATGAACCGGCTCGAGCGCGGAATCGAGGCGAAGATTCCCCTGGTGGTCGAGAAGCTGCGGCTCAAGCCGGGTGATATTGTGGCCGACATCGGTTCCGGATCGGGAACGTTTTCGATTCCGATGGCCAAGGCGATCGCGCCGAACGGGATTCTTTATGCTGTGGACATCGATCCCAAGATGCTCGACTATGTCGCCGAGCGCGCCAAGAAAGAAGGCGTCACCAACCTGCGCACCGTTTTGGGTGTGGACGACGATCCCAAGCTGCCCATGAAGGACGTGGACGTGGCCTTTTTCCATCGCGTGCTGCACATGATCGAACACCGGCAGATCTATTTGGACGACACTGC
The DNA here is from genome assembly GCA_035501495.1 of Bryobacteraceae bacterium. Classification (GTDB taxonomy): domain Bacteria; phylum Acidobacteriota; class Terriglobia; order Bryobacterales; family Bryobacteraceae; genus JAIQFL01. The sequence goes on from DATJWB010000016.1 coordinate 107,039, forward strand.
GAAGTATCTGAAACCGGACGGACGCGTGGTCGTCATCGACAAGAATCCGGAACAATCTCCGAATAGCTGGATGTGGCTGAAACAGTCCGACGTAGACACGTGGATGGCCGCGATCGCGTTCTACCCGGCGGAAACATTCGACGTTTTCGGGGACAGGTATTTCGTCAGCTACCAGCGGCCGTACGGCAACAGCGTGCTCCTGCAAAAGCACCGCGCCGAGAAACAGTAAAGGGCTGCGATGGCCCGCGGCGAATGAGTGCAGCGAGCCCGCAGGGGTGGCAGCCAATTCACCCGGGTCTGGCAACTTCCATACGATCGGGCCTGAGCGACAAGCGTCCCCATGAGTGGGGACGCGGCAGCACGAGTGCCCGCGCCACTACTTCCAATAACGGCTGGCGAAGGTCAGGAAGACCGGCCAGTTGGGCGCGGGGGTGTGGCCGGCGGTGTGCTGGCGGAAGGAGACGTCGCCGTCCATCAGGCCGGTCTCGATCGGCGGGAACTCGGTGGTGCCCATGTCTTTCCTGCCGAGGAGTTTGTACACCGGACCGGCGCCGGCACCGGCCAGGAACATACCCTTGGCGTCGGTCCATCCATCGGAGTTCGCGAGCTGGTATGCGGGGTCGTTGGAGTTGCCGGCGCTGATGAATACCGGGCGGGGGGCGCAGAGCGCCACCAATTCGTGCGAATCAACCGGCAGATCATTCCAATGGAGGGGGCCGGCGTATTTGAGAAAATTACCGGCCATCCAATGGTATTCGTTCGCGGCGGCGACGTTTTCCACGAGCTCGCCCCAATTCCGGCGGTGGAGTTTGGCGCCACCTTCACCGGAGGAACTGACGAAGGCGATGGCGAAGCGCTGGTCATAGGCCATGGTGACGATGGCCGCCTTGCCGTAGCGGGAGTGGCCTTCGATTCCGACCCTCCTGGCATCGACGCTTTTGTCCGTTTCGAAATAGTCGAGGGCGCGGCCGGCGCCCCAGGCCCAGGCGCGCAGCGCACCCCAGTCGTCGGGCTTGCGGGGCTGTCCCTTGTTGACCAGGCCGATGATGCCCTTGGTGAGACCGGCGCCGTTGTCGGCCTGGATGCTGCCGGGCACGAGTTGCGCATATCCCCAGCCTTTGGCCAGGACCTGCTGCTGCCATGGCGGGCCGGGAGGAGCGCCTTGAATCGGGGCCGCGGGCGCCCGGGCGGGCGCTCTGGCAGGCGCGGGACCACGGCCGCCACCAAAGCCTCCGCCGAACTCCATGATCACCGGCACCGGGCCCTTGGCATCGGCCGGAGTGCTCAGGGTGAGCTGGATGTCCACGGAGATCTGCGGGGCAGCGGAATTATCCACGTGCCCGACCAGTTGCTTCGTGATAATCGAATAGTCGCCGTTCGTTCCGGGCGTGGTGGAGGTGACTTCCCAAGTGACTTTAGGTGTCACGGCGGGAACGCGGCCGTAGATCTCGCGATCGAAATCCTCGACGATTTCCGGCCGCCGCTGGTCCCACCACATCCTGGCGGAAGTCACTTTCTTTCCGTTCTTCATGACCAACGGGTCGGGAAGGTTGGGGTAGGGGTTGGCCTTGGACTCGTCGTAGTTTGCCTTGTTGGGAGAATCGGGGTTGCGAGCCTCGACTCCCGGGCGAAGCGAGGTGATGTGCAGAAGGTCCATCATCTTCTGCCGGTCTTCCTGGTTTTGCTTTTGTATGTCCGATTGCTGGGCGGAAGGCTGTTGGGCCGTGCCGGGCACGATGGGCAGCAGGAGGGCCGGCAGCACCAGGCAAAGGGGACGCCGAATGGATCGCACAGTGAGCATGGGTACCTCTCTTTTTCTAAAACTCAAACCGCAGGGTAGTGGACATCTGCCGCGGCGAATCAGTCGCGGTGTACTGACCGTAAGTGGTGTTCGTATTGGTCGCGCCCGACAGGGTCAGGGTGGTGCCGATGGTGGAGAACTCGGCGTGATTGAAAACGTTAAATGCCTCGATGCGCAGCCGCAGCAGGCGCCGGGTGTCTTTTCCGAGCTGAATTCTCTTGTCGAGGGCGACATCGAAGTTATTCCAGGACGGCTGATGCAGAATGTTGAGCCCGATATTGCCGAAGGTTCCCGGCGGGGCCAAAGTGAAGGCGGCAGTATTGAAGTTGGTGAAGAAGGTGTGCTGGTAGGCGTCGGGGTTGGCGACTACCTGGCAGCGCGCGCCGCCGCCCGACAGAGACGGGTCTGAGTTCTGAGGACCCGGAGATATGGAAAAGCAAGCGGGGCTGACCGGCGCGCCGGTCTGCACAGTCACGACTCCGGATAATACCCAGTTGTTGAGCACGTACTTCGCGGGTCCGAAACGCGGTCCTGCGGTCTGCACCGGGGTTGCCTGGGCGGTTACGGAGACCTCCCCGGTGAGCGAGCCGAGTCTCAGAACGAGGGTTCCCAGGTCGCGGTTCTCCGCGCTGGCGAGCAAGATTCCGCTCATGTCGAAGGTCTTGAAGCCGGGAGCCTTTACCTGGAGGGAGTATTCGCCGGCGTTGAGGTCGAGGAAACGGAAGAGGCCGGCGCCGTTGGATTGGACTGCGCGTGTTGCTCCCGTGGCCTTCCCGGTGAGAGTAATCTGCGCATTCGGGACAAGCGCATTGCCGGGATCGGTCAGCGTTCCGACGATGGCGCTGCTGACGGTTTGGCCAAAAGCTGCGGACGCAGCCACGGCGGTGAGAAGAGAGAAACTGAACGGGCCCCAATGCATACCTGGCATGGACTCCCTCCTGCTGAAGACCCAGGGCGTAACAGCCGGGCGATTTAGTTGTATGGGAAAACTTTATCCCAGGCCGTGTCTGGAATCAAGAACAAACCGCCGGGATTGGAGAGAACAGCAGGCATTGAGCGGGAACTTTCAGGAGATGCCGAGGTCCATCTCGAGTCGCTGGAGGGCAGCGGAGGCGCGGTTGAGGACGATCTCGAAGCGCGACCTGGCAGCGCCTTTGCACATCATGCCGGCGATCTGATGGAATTCGGCGACGACGGCGTCGCAGGTGCGGTCGAGGGCTTCGAGGCGATCTTCCACGGTGGGCGGAGGAGGGGGGGGTTTTGGGGAAAGCGACTTGCGCAGCTCGGTGACGGCGGCGAGGACCTTCTGTGAGTTTTCGGGATCGAAGGCGATGGCTTCCTGGTTGCAGTGGATGGCGCCGTTCTGGATGGCGGGCTCGATGGAGCGATAGACTTCCGGGGAGATGGAGATGAGGTTGTGGAGTTCGAAGAAGCTGGGGCCGAACTCCTGCCAGCATCGGATAATGCGGTCGGCGCGGGAGGAACTCATGTTCAGGAATTGGGGGCAGAATTCTTTCCAGGAGCCCGCGACCGGTTGATAGCAACGGGATTCGCGCAGGCGGTGGAGGGCTTCGGCTTGGGCGGCGGAACAGCGCCCGGAAACGAGAGCGAAGGACTGGTTGTGTCCGATGGCCATTCCCGCCCGGAGGATTTCGGCGATTTCCGGAGAGAGGTCAGGGAGCGGTGGATACATAGGTCAGATTCCGAGAGGCGATGCAGGTTGCATCGCCGGAAAAATGCAAGTTCTTGAAAGTGCAGAGGCACGTAAGCGGAAAGCGATGCAGGTTGCATCGCCTGCCCGCCCAAGGCACCTCCGCGCAAGGGGCCGGCCCATGCCCAGAAATACCGGCCCGCTGCGGAAGGGTGAATCATTGCCTACACGGTAGCAGGCGCACTGGGGCACGCCGCGCGGCGGGACCGTAAGCGGTTGAAAAGAGGAGTGACATTTCTTTGAAAAGTCCGTGACTGAAAAAGGTTTCTTCAGCTTGCGGCTCATGAAGGCCGGCGAAAACAAGGTGAGGTTCGAGGCCGCAAGCTGACGAAACCGTTCACTCTTAAGCGGCCAATGGCAGGTGGAGCGGCGGACCAGTTTGCACCGATTGGCAAACGGTTGGCGGCCCGCGGGAGTTTCCGAGTGCGCGTGATCTCGCCGTCCGGCAGTGGGTCGATTTGGTCCTGGAAGATCACCAAGCTCGCGAGGATCAGTACCGAAAAGTCGCGTGCGATCGGGTCAGCGTTCCGACGATGGTGCTGCTGACGGTTTGGCCAAAGGCTGCCGACGCGGCGAAGGCGGTGAGAAGAGAGAAAGTGAACGGGCCCAATGCAGACCTGGCATGGACTCCCTCCTGTTGAAGACCCAGAGCGTGACAGCCGGGCAATTTAGTTGTACGGGAAAACTTTATCCCGGGCCGTGGCTGGAATCAAGGACAAAACGCCGGGATTGGATATCCCCACCAGGATCCGGCCGTCTGTCCCTTTTCTTATGGCGATTGCGCTTTTATGAGTATATTTCTTTGCATTATCTCGATGCGAAAGAGTGGGCTTCATTTAAGGCAGGTGGCGAAATGGCAGGAGTCGCAGATCAGTCGAACAGCCAATTGTTCTGGTGGCAGCAAACCGCGGTTCGGTTTCGCAGGTTGATGCGCGAGGGGTTTGGGAAATTCCTCGGCAGCATGAGCCTTGCGGTCCTGGGGGCCATTCTGTGCAGCATATATATCCGTGACAAAGAGGCGCTCGACCGGGCTATGCGCGATGAAACCGTAAAAATTGTCGGGACTCGGCAGGAGCCGGCAGACTCGGCCCAGGAACTCGGACTGATCGCGACGGCCTTGGCGAAGGTCAATGAGGCCGACCCGAGCGGCTGGGAATGTCCGGTGGAGGACCCGAACGGTCACAACGCGGGGCTCAAGCAGTATCCGCGGGGACACTTCCTCGGGATTTCTGCATGGATTTCAAGCTGCCGGAAAAAACAGGTCGATCTCATGAGGCACCAGCTCTTCTTCGAGAGGGCGGACGTGAAGTTTCCGAGAGAAGGCAAGCATGATCTGGACCAGCTTTCCGTGACGATGGTCTACATGCGCATCTCAGTGGCGCATGCTGGCGACGGCGCTCCGACGTGTTGCGGTCTATTCCCCGGCGAGGTCGAGGACTTTTCGCTCCACGTCCAAGGATACGAAGAACCGGGCACGTGAGCGCAACGAGTCAATGGACGCCAAACGGAAACTTTGGCGCAAATGGACCACACACGGACTCCGATACTGGTGTGGACCCAGGTCAGGTTAGCTTTACATGCCCCGATTGTAAAACGCGAGCTACAAACGGTCCCGGCACAGAATGCAGGAGTGTGAATATCCGCGGCAGTGCCGTCACGAAGACCGCCGCGATCTCGATGCCCCGGAGATTACCGGCTGTAAGGACGAACACTCGGGCGTTGCTGGCTCGCAGCGCTGCGATCTCGAGTGGGCGGTATCGCAACCGCTGATCCTTGGTGAGCACAACCCAGCCCCGCTCGCCGACGACCCGAAGCCACACTCGGTCTTCTTCGTCACGCGCAAAATGGTCGTCGTGTATCTCGACGGTGAGGCCGATCTTAATGAGTTCCGTTCGGATTGGGTCTATCCCCAGCGACCTGTCGATGAAGAACACCGTTTCATCAGGCGGCTTCGCAGCGGATTGCTTCTTCGATGGCACTGGTATCAAGATGGAAGGCCTGCGCCAAGTCCGCGACGGAATCGCCGGCCCTGTAACGCTCGTAAATGGATGAGACGGGTATACCCGTGCCGACGATCACCGGTCGGCCATAGGACACCGCCGGGCTCATCACCACGACGCGAGGGTCGGATACCGGAGTTGTCTCGGCCTGCGTGTCCCGAGTGAAAGGGTAGAGTTTGATTGGAAACCCCTTCGCGTCCCACTCAATCCGTTTTAGGTATATGCCGATAATCTCCTTCATCGCGTGCTGGCCTTGACGTGAGGCGTTGATCAGTTCGCCATACCGCTCGACGAACAGGTCCAGTCCGTCCGTTTGGAACGCCTGGTTGATAAGAGGGTGATCTACGGGGAATTGGCGCTGCATGTAGTCGAGCGCTCTGCGAACCTTTGGGAGCCTTACCCCATGGCGGCGTCGAATCGCTGCCAAGACGTGCGCCTCCACCAAGTTGATGAAGGACAGATATTGCCTCCTTGGATCGTCCAGATGGATCAGCGGACGAGACCGCTTCGTCGCTCCAGCTACTGGGTACCCCCTGCCGGCCACCCAACTGCGCAAGGTCCCTTCCGGCATGCGCAAGTAATGGGCTGCCTCAGCCACCGAGTAGGCCGGCAACGAGCGGGGGTCGGCGGCCTCATAGCGAGATTCAATGGTCCTGCGCACCATTCCTTGTCTCAAACATTATCAGTCTACCGTGTTGTGCACACAAGGCCGATCTGCCTGGAAGCGGAGGTCGCCAAGTCGCGACACCAGGTTCTCGGGCAGCGGCGGCGCGGCGTTGACCTTGTCATCATCGGCGGGGTCGAGTAGCAGATCGCCGAGTTCTTTGGGATCGAAGCCGGTCAAGGAGAGGTCGAAGTCAGCTTCGTTGAGTTCCTGAAGCTCGAAGGCGAGCAGCTCGCCGTTCCAGTCCGCCCAGGTGACGCTCCGGTACACCATAAGGCGGAACGCCTTCACCTGGGCTTCGCTCCACTCGTCGCAGAGGATTACCGGAATTTGCTCGAGGCGCAGCTTCTTCGCGGATTTCAGACGGAGGTGGCCATCGACAACTTCGCCATTGCTCCGTGCGAGGACTGGAACCTTAAACCCGAATTCCCGGATCGATGCCGCCATTGCGATCGACCACGGCGTCGTTCTTGTGAGGATTGCGTGCGTAGTGGACGAAACGGTCAATAGGCCACAGCTGAATTTCGATGGTAGGTGGCGTCGTGATCATTTGAACCAATCGTTAGCCTCGTCATAGCAACTCGCGTTTTCATTCGTCGACAGAAATCAGCACCGCGGCCGCAGGTCGTGGCTTGTCGGGTTTTCCGAGGCCATTTGTCAGGTTCCCTGAAGAAGAGATAGGTCCCCAGACTTGCTGAAAACTTGGATTTCCGGTGTTGTCCGGTCCCAGGACGAGTTCGGCGCCGGTGCCCAATTTGGACTGCAGGTGGACGCCAGACCACCGCGTCTTGATGAACTGCTGCCTGTAGTTGTTTGAGGGATTTGGTCGGGCTGCCGAGATTTGAACTCGGGACCTCTTGCACCCCAAGCAAGCGCGCTAGCCAGGCTGCGCCACAGCCCGAACTTTCTATTCTACACGATTCTCACTCGCCCAGAATCTCCAACGCCGCACGAATTTCGTCGCGCGTTTTGAAATCTCCTTTGCCCGTAGTCACTTCGATTCCGGCGCGGTACGCTGCGCGCGCCTCGTCGAGCTTTCCGAGGCGTTCGAGGGTCTGTCCAAAATGGAAATACGCCGCGGAGTATCCGGGATCCATTCCCACCAGCGCACGGAACTCCGCCGCGGCCGACTCCAGGTCGCCCGCGTTACGATACTCCATCGCTAAGCCATACCGCAGGAAGCTGACCGAGGGCTGCTCCGCAACCATGCTCTTCAGAGTTTCCAAACGAGTGCTCGCCATCACTTGTGTTACTATACCTCCGGTCATGGCGTGCCCGTACTTCTTTCCGTTGCACCCCCGAAGCGAGGGAGAGGGCCCGCAACATTCCATGCTTCCGTTGGGTGCGAGTTGGGCGGGCACCTGCCGAGCCCTGCCCGATCACACCTGTCAGCCCGACGAGGGCGTCGTCCGGTCGTTGTGCAATCTCGGATACGCCCGGGGCGTCTGCGCCCGTTTTCCCGCGGGCGAAGGGCCCGACGCGGTGCGCTTCACCATCTCTGCCGACGATGGCGAATGCCTGCGGATCTTCTACGTCATCGAGCGCGACCATCTACCCTTCTCCCACGGACCGATGGCGTATTCGTTGTCTCGCGGCGCATTCGACCAGCCTGCGCCGGGCGAGATCATCAGCCGCCAGGCGCAGGCTTACGTCGCGAGTTATTTGCGGCGCAAAGCAGAAGCCTCGGCCCGGTGAGCCGCATCCAAGTAGCGAAACATGACCGAAGTCAAAGAAGCCAAGAAGGTGCGTGAGTCGATCTCGGAATATTCCGAATTGGCGCTCCCCACGGACGCCAACGTCCTGGGAAATGTCCTGGGCGGCAAGGTCATGCATCTCGTCGACCTGGCGGGTGCCATGGCCGCCATCCGGCATGCTCGCGCGCCAGTAGTCACGGCTTCGGTGGACAGCCTGCACTTCATCCACCCGGTGCGCATCGGCCAATTAATCGTGCTTCGCTCCTCCGTAAACCGCGTGTTCCGCACTTCCATGGAGGTGGGAGTTCAGGTCGAAACCGAAAACCTTCTGACCGGCGAGAAGTTGCACACCTGCTCGGCATACCTGACATTTGTGGCCGTGGACAAGGCGGGTAAGGCCATTCCGGTGCCGCCCGTCATCCCGGAGACAGACCAGGAGAAGCGCCGTTATCGCGAAGCCGGCGAGCGCCGAAAATACCGGCTCGCGTTGCGCGACAAGTTGAAAGAGTATTCCGAAACCAGGCCCGGCTTCGACGATTGATCCGCGGACAGACCGCGCCGTGCGGCGAATTTGTCTGTTCCCTCAACCCCTGACGAGCAGCGGACAACTGTATAGCCGTCCTAGCCTTCCTTGTACATGTATTTGATGCTTGGCTTGTAAAGCAGCAGGTTGGGCCCTTCCGTGCGATTCACCTTCAAGCAGCACTTGTCGTACCACTCGATGGTCCCGTGCAGCGTCTCGCCGTCGCGCAGAACGAAGACCATGGCAGTCTTGGCCTGCATCTGCTTCACGTAGTAGAAATTCTCGGCATTGGTTTGATCCGGTGGAACAGGCTTTTTCTGCGCAGCCGGAGGGCGGCGGGGCGGGGTAATCTGTTCCTTGATCTCGTTGAGAGACGGACGAATGAGTTTACGATTGACAGCTTCCACGGGATGCCATCCTTTGGAGATTATGATTGACCGTCAGCGCTCGGTTGGAGCGCGCGGCTCAGTTGGATCAACGTGTCCGACCTTGAACCCATAAATAACACAATGGCTGGTCCGCCGCAACGTGGCTTTTCCGCTTCCGCGCGTCCCACCTAAGACTAAGCGCTGGCGAACTTTAGTATGATGGTCAGTAATGTCCCAGCGGGAATCAATGGTGGCCCCGCCGGCTGCATTCTCGCCGCAGATCCTTCGAGGGTTGGCCGAGTTGGAGGCCGCGCTAGGGGCGGTGATTCGAGGCAAGTCCGAAGCGGTGCGGCTTTCCCTGGTGTGCCTTCTGGCCCGCGGTCACCTGTTGATTGAAGATGTCCCCGGCGTCGGCAAGACGACTCTGGCACAGGCGCTGGCGCGCTCGGTTTCGTGCCGCTTCCACCGCCTGCAGTTCACCAGCGACATGCTCCCGAGCGATGTCCTCGGCGTCACCATTTATAACGCCCACGCCGAGGCATTCGAATTCAAACCCGGCCCCATCTTCAGCAACTTCCTGCTGGCCGACGAGATCAACCGCACCACGCCCAAGACCCAGTCCGCGCTGCTGGAAGCCATGAACGAAGGCCAGGTCACCATCGACGGCCGATGCCACTCGTTGCCGCGGCCCTTTATGGTGATCGCCACCCAGAACCCGGTGGAGCACCACGGCACCTACCCGCTGCCCGAGTCGCAGCTCGATCGTTTTCTGATGCGTTTACGCATCGGGTATCCGGACGCTGCCAGCGAGCGCGAAATTCTGCGAAACAACGAGCGCGCACTCCCGGCCGCAATCACCTCCGGCCTGGTGGCGGACGATGTTCTGCAACTCCAGGATGCGGTCCACCGGATCGCCGTAGAGGACGCGCTGGTGGACTATATGCTCGCCATCGTGGAACGAACCCGCAATCACGAATCGCTCACGCTCGGCGTGAGCCCGCGCGGTTCCCAGGCCCTCTACCGCGCCGTGCAGGCCCTGGCGCTGCTGGAGGGCCGCGAGTACGCCATCCCGGACGATGTGAAGCGTCTGGCCGTCCCCTTGTTCGCGCACCGCGTGGTCATCAACACCCGTACCACGCTGGTACACCGGCGCGGCGACCTGGGCGAGCGCGTGATCGACGAGATTCTCAGCCAGGTGGAAGTGCCGCTGTAGACCGTCCCCTATTATGAAGACCGCCATTATCGGCCTGCCAATGGTAGGCAAGACCTCCCTGTTCACGATCCTGACCGGCGTTCACCAGGAGACCAGGATCGGCTCCACGGCCGCGCGTACCGGCGTCGCCAAGGTTCCCGACGCGCGCGTGGAGGCGCTGGCCCGCCTCTTCGAGCCTCCCAAGATCACGCATGCCACGGTAGAGTACGTGGACATGCCTTCGATTTCCAAAGAG
>DATJWB010000017.1:0-25779 GCA_035501495.1 Bryobacteraceae bacterium
CACAGGGCAGCACATTGTGCAGCTCCGAGCTCTCGCACTCAGTGATCGCTGGGGGCCTGCTATCGAATTAACACTTCGCCCACTCCGGGTGGCTGTTCGCGCAGCAGCTTGACGTAATGTCCAGAATTAGAGCCACACCCGTCATACCAGCTTGCCGGGTTGCCGCCCGGCCGCACCGAGCGTTCCGGCGGCTTCGGGGCAGGCGCGCGGCCGTTCGCGTCGGGAAAAACCCGGAACATCGTCTCCTCGAGCGCCTTGATCTCCCCCTTGATGAAGAAAACTCCCATGCCGTAGAACACCGGCCGGCCCTTGTAGATCTCGATCCCTCGCAAGGAATGAGGCCCGCCACCAACGATCACGTCTGCGCCTGCGTCAACCGCGTTGTGGAACAGTGTGACCAGGAAATCAGGCGGCTCCGGAGTGTCGTCGTCCAGGCCGGTCGGGCTCTCGTGGGCGTGGATCGTGAAGACCACCAGGTCCGCCTCCTGCTTGGCGTCTCGAACTGCCTTCAGCAGCCCGGCGTGATCGTACAGGTCCATCTCATATCGAAGCCCCGGCTTGCCGGACACGCGATAGAGTTGCTCCCCAAATGTAACCTCTTGGGCGTCCGGCGCCGGAGCGGGCTGGAGCGGTGAAGCCAATTGAGTGGCCAGTTTGCGAATCAGGGCCATCTGGTCCGCGGTAACGAGGTTCACCTTGCGGGTCCGCAGAGTGCTGATGCCGGGTCGTGATGGCACTTCCCCAACGGCATCGTTGGCGCCGGCGTTAGGCTTGAAGGTGGAAGCAACCGAAACCAGCGCCACGCGTCCTTTCGGCGTCGTCAGGATACCTGCCTTGCGGGCTTCCTGTGGGGTCCGGCCCCCGCCCGAGTGTACGATTCCCGCCTCGTCCAACAGCCGCCTGGTCTCCAGCAATCCCTCAGGGCCCCAGTCCGTCGAATGGTTGTTGGCGACCGAGACCATCCTCACCCCCATCGCCATCATGTCCCTGGCGAGGGTTCCTTCGCCCCACAGCAGTCCGTTGCCGTAGCCCTGACCCCGGAACGTCCTGAGATCGAAAAAGACTCCTTCCTGGTTGCCGATGGTCACGTCGCCGCGCTGAATGAGTTCGACCACTTTCTGAAACTCACGGTCCGGGCTGTTGGCCATGGGATGCGAATAGAGAAGGTCACCAATCGTTACCAGGGCGAAGGGGCCTTTGATACTGGCCGGCTTTGGCGGATCGCGAAGGAAATCCTCAGGCGAACTGGAAGGAAGCGGTCGCTGCGCGAATCCCAGGCCGGCAACACACACCAGCGCCGCGCAGGTAAGGCCGATGACTTCAGGCCTCGAATTTCTGGACTGCGTCTCGAACATGATCGCCTCGAAAGTAACGTCAGTTGGCAGTTTTTGGCGGCAACCCGGCCTGTACCTTACATTCCTCTTCCGGGATGCCGGGGATGCGTTCCCACTGATACGCGTCTACGGCCTCGCCGCGCGGCAGATAAGTGATGGGAAAGGTCTTACCATCGCGTGTCACCCGCAGGGTCAGCGTTCGCCGCACGTCGGCCTGTATCGCGTCCAGGCCCGCCGAATAACTCACCCCGTCCCCTTCCCGCAGTCCCGCCTTAGCCGCCTCGGAATCCGGCACAAGGCCGCGGATCGTCTGTGCAGAACCGATCAGCGACTTGGGATCAAAACCGAGTTCGAAGCGGCGGATTTTCTTGTTGGTGCGGCGGAAGCAGGGCCCGTAGTCACCCGATTCCGGCAACATCAGTCCGCCCGCCATCATGGATCGGTGCACAGCCGGACCATCCTCGCCAATCTCCCGGCGCAGCAGGTCGAGCCAGACCTCCCCGGTGACGGCTTGACCGGCGCGCGACCGGTCGATCATCGCGCGAATCAGGTCATCGATGGAGCGCTTGCCCGCCGAAGTCCTGCCGATCTTGCCATTGAGCACGGCAAAATACAGGGCGCCCCGATCGTAGGGGAGCACCCGGATCCGTGTATCCTCCCAGAAGCGGGGCAGGATCTGCTCGTCCGGCGTGTCTTTCAGCGGATTGGTGTAGTAGCGGCTGGCCGTCTGATTCAGATCCGCCAGAAACTGGTCAGTCGTGATCATCCCGGCCCGCCAGGAGAGAAGCGCCTGGTAATAGACCGCGTTTCCTTCGCTGTACCACTTGCCAAGGCCGTTCGCAGTCCAGGTATGAGTCATCTCGTGCCCCAGAATGCTCTTCAGGCTTTCACCCGTCACGCCCTCACCATACGTGACGATAAAGGAATTGGTCAACGCGGCGCCTCCGCCGGCGTTCATGGGGTTGAAACGCAGGAACACGCGGTAGGGAGGCTCGGAGTGATCCTGGAAGAAGCCGCTCATCCACGCATGCAGTTTGCCCGTCCACTGCATCGCGGGCCGGGGGTCAAACGGCGGTTCGCCCAGCCAGACCGAGGAGAAGCCGCTCGTGACGGGCGCTTGGGGCTCGCGTTTCAGGTGACCAACCATGAACAGGCAATTGGCCAGGCGTGCCACTGGACCAGCCGGTAGTTCCGCGTTCCCGTCTCCATAGCTGGAGACCGCGGCAGCCCCCGCACCCATCGCAGACAGATCCCAGGCGATTGAAATTCGGTATGGCGCTTCGGTTTGAGGCAACATCAGGAACATGCCGCCGACGCTCGAGAAGCCATCTCCGTCGATTCTCGGCGCCAACGGCGGCCCGCCCTGCGTCATGGGTGTGTTCTCGATCGGCTCCTGATACTTGATTACCAGTTCGCCTTTCACCGCGCGCGTGGAGCTCCATTGCCGGCTGCCCCCGGGGTTTCGCGATTCCAGCGGCACCGGGCCAAGCCCGTCAATTACCGTTAGACCAGCGACTGTCAATGGCCTGCTTGAGCCGGGAACCATCGTGTTCAGCGACAACAAGGGAACGCCGGCCGCGAAGTCCACCCCGGCAACGCTGATCTCGACAGCCACCTCACCTCGCCCCACGGCCTGGCTCATTGCGCCAGGCTTGATCCAGACCCGCATCCGCGGCGCTGGCTCGGCCCCGGGCATCCCCGCAGACAACCACAGAACGGTCGCCAGTCCAATTCCAATCGAAGTTTTCATTCGGCGTCCCCGCTACTCCCTGACGTAGCCCAGCGCGATCACCTTGCCAAAGTGCGGTGAGTAAATCGACGACGTGATCTCCGCCTCCCGGCCATCCACCGTGAGCTTGCTGCCCGGGGCCACAGGCTCGCTGCCGTCCAGTTCCAGACGCTCCAGCTTCCGATGAACCCGCCCCAGGGCGCGGATCCGCTCCACGATCTCCTGCCCGAGATAGCACCCCTTGGAGAAACTCACGGCGTGCATCTGTTGGGTCTCCTGCGGTAGAGTCGTATCGCGAATGTCCACTCCGCACACCGGTTTGCCGTTTTCGATCCGGACCACGCGCGCGTCCCCGGCATCGGCCGGCATTGCCCCCGCGCCTTCCAGTAGCCGGACTGTTTCGTCGCGGTCCCCAAGCGTGGAGTAGATGCGGAAGCCCGGCTGTCCTGTCAAACTCACGGCGGCCACGGTGCCGTTCCCCCAGGCGAGGTGGGCGAAGGCGCCCTCCGGAACGGGCGCGCCGGCCGCTTTCAGGACTGCCGCCGCCTGCGGACCCTCCAACCCGATAGCTGCGGTCGTATCCGTTACATTCTCCAACTCCACCTGGTCGGCCACCTTGTATTTCAGGATATGTGCTTGAACTTTTTCACGAAGTTCCGGCTCGGTATCGATCAAAAATCGGTCCCCGTAGCAGAACAGATAGAGATCCGCCTGAATGCGGCCCTGGGGATTGAGCAGAAAAGCGTAGCAGCCCGCCCCGGGCATCATCTTCTTCACGTCGTTGCTGGTGATGTTGTGCAGCAGCCGCGCCCGGTCGCGGCCGCGCGCCACGATGCGCCCGCGTGCCGAAAGGTCCAGCCATGCCGCGCCATCGCGCAGCGCCCCATATCCTTCGCTCATATCTACAGTGTATCCGCCGTCCGGTGGGTGTTATCAGAACACCAGGCGGAGCCAGGCGGCAATCGCCAGGATGATCAGGCCCGAGATCACCGTGCCGGTCATCATGCGCACGCGGCGCGGATTCTTCGGCTGCACGATGAGAATCGACACGGCGAACACGTGGAGTGCCAGCAGCAGCTTTATGCCAAGCAGCATGTGATAAATCGGCCGGTGACCTGCGTTGGTGAGAATGTTGAAGGTGCCGGAGACGACCAACCCGGCGATCGAGACGAAAACATAGGGGCGAAAGAACCGCGCCGCGGTGTCCGCCAACGATTCACGAGCATCCGGAGCGAGCGTAGCGATCGCCGGAGCCATCACCAGCCGCCCGTACAGCAGGCCGCCGATCAGAGTCGCCATCGAGGCGATGTGAATCCACCGCATGGTCACGAGGAGCACATCAGTCATAGGTTGAGTATACAATCGGGCGGCATCAGACCCGCCCGCTATACAATCAGCATATGATCCACGAGATCCTTCCGGTGGGCATGCTGGCGTGCAACTGCTCCATCTTCGGCGACGTGCAGAGCCGGGAGGCCATGGTCGTGGACCCGGGCGATAACATTGAGCAAGTCCTTACAATCCTGCGCAAGCATGGCTTGACGGTGACGGCGATCGTGATCACCCATGCGCACATCGACCACATTGGCGGCGCCCAGAAATTGAAACAAGCCACCGGCGCCCCGGTCTACATGAATCTCAACGACACCGGACTGCAGAAGATGCTCGACGTGCAGGCATCCTGGCTGGGAATGCCGCCGGTCGAACCAGTGTCGATCGATGAGCCGGCGAAGGAAGGTGACCGTTTGGTAGTGGGGGCCACCGCATTCCACGTGTTGCACACGCCGGGCCACACCCCAGGCAGCATCAGCTTGTGGATCCCGACGGAAAACAAGCTGGTTGCGGGCGACACGCTCTTCCGCGACAGCATCGGCCGCACCGACCTGCCGGGCGGCGACGGCCGGCAGATCCTGCGCTCGATCCATGAAAAGCTTCTGCCGCTGCCGGAGGACACGGTGGTAATTCCCGGTCACGGCCAGAACACCACCATCGGGCGGGAAAAGCGCTTCAACTACTTCCTGCAGTGAAACGGATGACCGCTCACTCGCTCCGCAGCGATTGCGCGGGATCGATCCGCAGGATCCGGAGCGCCGGTATCAGGCTGGCGACAGCGGACACCAGCAGGAGAAGCCCCGCGGTCACCAGAAACGTGACCGGGTCGGCTGCCTGGACTCCCCAAATCATGTGCTTCAGCAATCGCACCGCGCCGAGCGAGAGCCCGGAACCGATCGCCACTCCCGCGGCGGCCAGCAGAATGCCGGGCTCCATCGCCCTCGCCATCGCCTGCCCGCTGGTCGCCCCGAGAGCCACGCGGATTCCCAACTCCTGCCTGCGCTCGGTGATCGATTGCGAGATCAGCCCGTAAAGCCCGATGGCCGCCAGGAGCACCGCCAGGCCGGCCAGAATCGAAAACAGCGCGGCGTTATAACGTTGATTTCGGGTGACCGCCGACTGCAGCTCATCCACGGTCTGAAAGCCGGTCATGGGGAGTTGCGGGGCAATTGCCGAAACCGCGGCCTGAACCTGCGCGGATAAACCGCCCATCGTGCCACTGGTTCGCACCACCCACTTCGGAGCGAACCATGTGTGGATCACGGTCAGGAAGCCGTCCGAGGTCTGGGACGCAGGCAGGTACAGCGTGGGATCGAGCGAGTACGGACCGTTGCCGCCCCCGAGACCGCTGTGCTGCTGCACGTCTCCGACGATTCCGACGATTTCGCGGGCCGCCTTGTCCACCTCCACGTGATGGCCCAACGCATCCTGGTCGTGAAAGAACCGTGCGGCGAACGATTGGCTCACTACCACGACCTTGGCGCTCTCGGCGGTATCCGACTCCTGAAAAGAGCGTCCGCGAAGAACCGGGATCCGCATCGTCTCCACGTAGCCCGGAGTCACGTACACGGTCTCGATGGTCCGCCGTTGCGGATTGCTGGCATCTATGGACCGGAACGGGAAGTTGAGCGGACGCTGGTAGGGAAGCGTCAGCGCGACTCCCGCCGATTCCACGCCCGGAATCCGGCGGACCCGCTCCAGTCCCTGCTGAAACAGGCGGTTGACCGCATCGCGAGTGCGGTAGCGCGCATCCAGCAGCGAGGTCTGTGCGGCAATCACGCCCTGAGTGTCGAACCCCGGGCTGAGGCTGTTGAGATAAGCCACCGTTCTGAGCAGCAGGCCGGCGCCCACCAGCAACATCACGCTCAGTGCCACCTCGGCAGCCACCAGCATCTGACGAGTCCAGCGGCTGCGGCCCCCCGCCATTCCGCGTCCGCCTTCCACCAGAATGGAGCGGATATCGACCCGGCTCGCCTGAAACGCCGGCACCAGCCCGAACATCAGGCTCGTCAACATCGCGATCGCCAGCATGGCTACCATCACCCGTCCGTCGAGTTGGATCGGGTTCCACGACAACACACGCTCCACGAGCAGGTCCCGGATGGCGCTGATGGCTACGGCACCAATGCCCACACCCAACAGGCATCCCGACAACCCCAGGACCAGGCTCTCCGCGAGCAATTGACGCACAATCGCCGGGCGGCTGCCTCCCAGCGCCATGCGCGTGGCGATTTCGCCCGCCCGCGTCACCGAACGCGTCAGCAGGAGTCCCGCGATGTTCACGCTCCCGATCAGCAGGACCACCAGCACCGCGCCCCATGCGAGGAGCAGCGGATTGCGCACGCCTCCGGTCAGCCCGCTCTGGAGGGGAACGATTCGCTCCTCGATCGCGGAGCCGCGGGGTACGTCGGCGCCTTCCAGCAGCTTCGAGTCAATGGCCTTCAACTGCGCGCCGGCCTGCTCCCAGGAAACGCCCGGCCGCAGCCGTGCGACTACTTCGTAATTCGCGTCGCCACCCTCGCCGTTGCGGGAGGGCCGCAGCGGAGTCCACAGGTCCGCGGGGACGGCCGAATGGAAATCGCGCGGCATGATGCCCACCACGGTGTAAGGTTCGCCGCGCAGGTTGATCCCGCGGCCCAGCACGGAGGCATCGCCGCGAAACATACGCTGCCAGAAGCCATAGCTTAAAACAGTGACGGCTGGACCTTTGGGAACATCCTCGTCACGGGAGAATTCGCGTCCGAACTGCGGGTCCACGCCTAAAACCCGGAAAAACCCGGCCGAGACGCGCTGTTGTTGCACATATTCCAGATGGCCGGAAGACGCGAAGTTCGCGCCGCTCGTGCCGCCATATGCCGCCGCATCGAGCCCCGGAACGAAGTCGCGAACGGCTTCGAACATCGCGGCGCTTTGCCCGGAGTCGGTGCCTTCCGCGCCGTTCAACCGCCAGGCAGCCGTCACCATCGCCAGGCGCTCCGGCCGCGGGTACGGGGCCTGGCGCAGGAGCACCGCGTCAATCACGCTGTAAACCGCCGTGTTGGCGCCGATCGAAAGCCCCAAAGTGGCCAGGACCGTGAAAGTAAATCCGGGACTCTTGCGGAGTTGCCGGAAAGCAAAGCGGAGGTCATTTGGAAATTGCATGGGCTGTCACCACTAGACGTGCCGCCGATCTGTCTGTCTCGATCGTCGCGCATTCCGGTTAATCGTACCAGGTCTTACAACAACAGCGGGCCCGCAATCGTGAAAACATACGGGGTTCCCCCGGTTTCGACAGGCCTGGACAATTTTGACCTGAGAATGCCGCCAATCAGCCTCACAATCTGTCGGTAAGAACTGACTTGACAGTACGGAAGATACACAAACCTGGAGCCAAATCCAAATCGAACAATGATATGATCAGTTGCCCGGAAGTTCAGCGACAGTTATGAAAACGACTACAATCACATCACAGCTCGCATTAGCGTTGTTGCTCACCATCCCAACTGTTGCGGGAAGTGGGAATAGCTATACTTATCTGGCTTTAGGAGATTCCATCCCGTTTGGGATGAATCCACTCCTCCTGCCTCCGTTTGCGCAGACGATTCCCACTCCCAAACAATTCGTTGGGTTTCCCGAAACGCTGGCAGCAGCCGAGCACATCAACGTGCTCAATGCTTCATGTCCCGGGGAAAGCAGCGGCAGTTTCCTGAACATCACGGCGCCCGATGATGGCTGCAACAGCCCGCACCTCCAGCCGGGCCCGCCTCCCCCTCCGTTCAAGCTATCCATCGGCCTCAAAGCGAACTACACCGGCGCACAGATGGATTTCGCCGTATCGCAGCTGCAGGCAAACCCGCATATCAATCTGGTTACTCTGACCATCGGCGCCAACGATGTGTTACTCGTCCTCGCGCAGTGCGGTACTGACACCACATGCGTCCAGAATGGACTGAACCAGGCTCTCCAAGCTTACGCCGGAAACCTCGCGACAATTCTGACGCAAATTCGGGTTCACTACAAAGGGACTCTGATCATGACGAAGTATTATTCTCCGAGCGCGGATCTCACCCCCATCGCCGCCGCCGTCAACACCGTCATGACCCAGGTGGCCGCGCAACTGGCCACGCAAAAGGGATTCAATCCCGTGCTGTTCGCGGACGGATTCACGGCATTTCAGATCGCGTCGGCGCCATACAACGGCGACCCTTGCCAGGCGGGGCTCCTCATCCAGTTGCCGCCTCCCAACCCTCCCTGCGACATTCATCCCTCGCCGAGGGGACGCGATTTGCTCGCGGCGGTCGAGGGGATCACACAGCTTCTCGGGCATTGACGAATCGCCGGCACCACCGCGGAGCAAGCAGCATTTGTCAAGCAGCGTTCTTGTTGGGCCCGCCCCTCTTGGCGCCGGCAGTCTCCATCTCGATCCGCTTGCATTCGTGCCATGTGTAGATCATGCGATGCACCACGGTGAGATTGGAGAGGACCCCGATTACCCACAGCACCGGCGCCATCCGGTCGAACAGCGCTCCGATGATGATCAGCACTACGCGCTCGGGCCGCTCCAGGAACCCGACCTTGCACTTCGGGATGGTGTTCTCAGCTCGCGCCCGCGTGTAACTGATCATTACCGAACCCGTCATGACAATGGCGGTGAGCACAATGTAGAAGAAGCGGTTGATGGATGCGTAGTAGACCAACAGGCCCATGAATACCGCCAGGTCTGAGTAACGGTCGATCACCGAGTCGAAGAAGCCGCCGAACGGCGTCACCTGGTCGGTCGCCCGCGCCACGCGCCCGTCCACCATGTCGAAAAGGCCGGCGCCGATGAGCACGATCCCAGCCCAGCGGAAATCCACCTTGGCGCTCTCCGCATTGCCCGCCCGGGCGAACAGCCAGGCCGCCCAGATGTTAATTACCAAACCCAGGAAGGTGAGGATGTTGGGATGAATCTTCGAAAGTGCGAGCCAGCGCACGATCCGGTCAATGATGGCTCCACAGGCGATCCCGATAGCACGGGTGTAGGTCCATTTCTTCTCAGGCGGCATCGTGAATGGTGGTCAGCTTCAGGATTTCCAGTTCCTTAACCCCGCCGGGACTCTGCACCCGGACTGCGTCGCCGACCTCCTTACCCATCAGAGCCCTCCCAATCGGGGAGGTTGTGGAGATCTTTCCATTCGCGGCATCGGCCTCCTCGCTGGTCACGAGGTTGTAGGTGACCTCCTCTTCGCGCTTGGTATCGAGCACCACCACCGTCGATCCGAGCCCGACCTTCCCATGCGGAATCTTACTGAAATCGATCATCGCCAGCTCGGCCAGACGTTTCTTCAATTGTCCCAGGCGCGCGTTGACGAACCCCTGGCGGTCCTTGGCGGCGTGATACTCGGCGTTTTCGCTCAAGTCCCCGTGCGCCCGTGCCTTCAGGATTTCCTTCGGCAGTTCGACATGCAACTCGTATTCGAGCGCGGTGATTTCCTCTTGAATCTTCTTCTTAATATCGTTCATTGGACGGGGACAACTCCACCGTCACATTATAGCGGACGACGGGATGGCGAGCGGCCCGTCAACCCGGCAGTCCCGGGATCTCGATTACCGGACGAATTTCCACAGTCCCCACGCGCGCCGCGGGGATCCGCCCCGCGATGTGGATCGCTTCATCGAGATTCGACGCCTCGACCAGGTAGAAGCCGCCCAGTTGCTCGCGTGTCTCCGCGAACGGACCGTCCGTCACCAGGCGCTTGCCGTCGCGTACCCGGACGCTGGTGGCCGTGGATACCGGCTCGAGCGGCGATGTCGCCAGAAACTGGCCCTTCGCCTTCAAATCGTGCGCCAGTTGCGTCGATTCCTGGTAGCAGTGCTCGCGCTCGGTCTGGCTCATCGCATTCTCTTCCAGATAAATGAGCAGCATGTACTTCATTGGCTGGCCTCCACCGGATATATCGAACGGCGCGCGCCGGAATCGACGCGCGCTGCCGGAATTCTTAAAATTTAAGTATGCCAGTGGATGTTGCTGCAGCCGTAGAAGAGGTCTATCGCTCGGATTGGGGCCGGATCGTCGCCACCCTGATCCGGCTGGTCGGCGACTTCGACCTGGCTGAGGAATCGGCGCAGGAAGCCTTCGCAGCCGCCGTCGATCAATGGCCGGTCTCCGGAGTCCCCGATCTTCCCCGGGCCTGGATCGTGCAGACCGCGCGGCACAAGGCCATTGACCGCATCCGCCACCGGACGATGTCGCAGGAAAAACTGGCATCCTATGCCGCCAGCGGCCTGGCCGGTGGAGTCGAGGAGCCGCAGTACGACACCGGCGAGATTCCCGACGACCGCCTCCGGCTGATCTTCACCTGCTGCCATCCGGCGCTCGCCGCGGAGGCGCAGGTGGCGCTCACCTTGCGCACCCTTTGCGGTTTGGAAACCGACGAGATTGCGCGCGCCTTCCTGGTGCCGACGGCAACGATGGCACAGAGGCTGGTTCGCGCCAAGCGCAAGATCGCCGCCGCGGGCATTCCCTACCGCGTGCCCGAAATGAGCGAAATGCCGGAACGCCTGGAGGCCGTGCTGACCGTCATCTACCTGGTTTTCAACGAAGGCTACGCTGCCACCCGCTCGGGACCCCTGGTCAGGACCGATCTTTGCGCGGAGGCCATCCGCCTGGGGCGCCTGGCCAGACTGCTGACCACACCGCAGCCTCCCGCCGAAGTCACAGGGCTTCTGGCGCTGATGCTGTTGCAAGATGCGCGGCGCGACGCACGGCTCGATCCCTCGGGCGATCTGATCACGCTGGACGAGCAGGATCGCAGCCGGTGGGATCGGAAGCAGATCGCCGAGGCGCTGCCGCTGGTCGAAGAGGCCTTCCGCGGCGGGCCGGGGCCCTACTCCGTGCAGGCAGCCATCGCGGCTTTGCATTGTCGGGCCGCACGCTCCGAGGAGACGGACTGGCCGCAGATCCTTCGACTTTACACGCTTCTCGAGCAACTCCAGCCCTCGCCGATCGTGACGCTGAACCGCGCCGTGGCTGTGGCGATGGTGGACGGCCCGCGCGCCGCGCTCGCGATTCTCGACGCGCTCACCGCCGACGGAGAACTCGACGGCTATCATCTGCTCGATGCCGCGCGCGCCGACCTGTTGCGCCGCGCGGGGTCATTTGCCGAAGCGGCCGACAGCTATACGCGCGCCCTGAAAGTGGTGACCAACGACGCCGAGCGCCGCTACCTCGAACGGCGCCTCCGTGAAGTGAACCAGCCGTCATAGTTGTGGCGCCGGCACTCGTGGCTGCCGCGCCCCGGCTCCTCGGAGCGCTTGTCAGACCCTCACGAGTGTCGAACTCTGATGGTGGCCGAATTGCACACGGCAGGCAGGAGCCCGCGCCATCTCTGCTATCCTGGCTCGTTATGTTGGTCGAGCAACAGATTGCCGAACGGCGGGGACGCGCGGCAGCCGCCATCGCCAAGGTCCTGGAACGGCCGCGCGGAGAGCCTTATGGCGACTATCGCGTCGAATCCGCCAGCGGGAAGATCTACCGCGTCGCCATGCGCGGTCCCGGTCTGTTCGAGAACTACTGCTCGTGCCCCGACTTCGCCGTCAATACGCTGGGAACCTGCAAGCATATCGAAGGCCTCCTCGTGCAGCTTGGCAAACGCTATGGCAGGTCTCTCGAAAGCCGCAAGTTTGCGCGAACACGCGCCTCCATCTCCCTCGAGTACGGCGAAACGATCGCGGTTCGATTGCGCCTTCCCGCCAAGCCATCTCCTGCCCTGCGGAAGTTGTCCGCGGCGTACTTCGATCGAGCCGGATTGCTGCGCCCGGAACACTACCGGAGTTTTGGCAGTGTGTTCGAAGCATTCCGTGAAGCCGACCTCGACGCGGTGGTCTACAGCGACGTGCTGGAATACCTCGACCGCGAAAATGAGTTCGCCGAGGGACTGGACCTGGAGCGCCAGCTGCTCGCAAAACTGCGGCGCGGACCGAACCCGCTGGATGGAATCCTGAAGACCAAACTGCTGCCTTACCAGGAACGCGGCGCCATCTTCGCCGCGTGCCGGTGCCGCGTGATCCTGGCCGACGACATGGGCCTCGGCAAAACCGTCCAGGCCCTGGCTGCTACCGAAATGCTGCGCCGCCGGCGCGGCATTCAAAAGGTGTTGGTGGTGGCTCCCGCCTCGGTGAAGTATCAGTGGAAAACGGAAATCGAAAAGTTCACCGATCTCCCCGCACAGGTAATCGAAGGACTGCTGCCGCGGCGGCGCGCTTTGTATGCCTCGCCCGCATTCTTCAACCTCTCCAGCTACGAACTCGTTCTGAAGGATGTTCGCTACATGCACGAACTCGCGCCTGACCTGATCATCCTCGACGAAGCCCAGCGCATTCGCAACTGGACCACCGCTACCGCCCGCACCATTAAACAATTGAAGAGCCGCTACGCCTTTGTGCTCACCGGCACCCCACTCGAAAACAAGCTGGAAGAACTGTTCTCGGTGGTCGAGTTCATCGATGGCCGCCGGTTGGGCCCCGCGTTTCGTTTCCTGCACGAGCACCGGATGGAGGACGAGGACGGCAAATTGATCGGGTACCGCGGACTGGACCGGATTCACGATCAACTGGCGCCGATCCTCTTGAGGCGCACCCGCCAGGAGGTCCTCAAGGATCTGCCCCGGCGCACCGACCAGATCCGCCACGTGGTCCTGACCCCACAGCAGGCGGAGCCTTACTGGGAACAAAATGATGTCCTGGCCCAGTTGATGCGCAAGTGGGAACGGCAGGGCTGGCTCTCCGAGATCGACCAGAAGCGCGTCTTGTGCTGTCTGCAGAACATGCGCATGCTGTGCAACTCCACCTTTCTTTTCGACAAGCAAACGAATCACTCGCCCAAACTCGCCGAGTTTCGCGAGATCATCCGCGAGCTGACGATCGAAGAGGGCCGCAAGGTAGTGGTCTTCAGCGAATACGAACGGATGACGCACCTGGCGGGCCAGGAACTGGAAAAACTGGGAATCGGATTCGTGTCGCTGCACGGACTCGTCCCATCCCGGAATCGCGGCGCGCTCATGGAGAAGTTCCGGCGCGATGCGGACTGCCGCGTCTTCCTTTCGACGGATGCCGGCGGAGTTGGCCTGAATCTCCAGGCGGCCTCGGCGGTGATTAATTTCGAGCCCCCGTGGAATCCCGCCCGGCTCGAACAGAGGATCGGGCGGGTCCACCGGCTTGGCCAGGCGCGGCCGGTCCACGTGGTACACCTGCTGACCAGGGACAGCATCGAAGAACGGGTATGGGAAACACTCAAATTGAAGAAGTCCCTGTTCGCCGGCGTCTTCGATTCGCCGACTGGCGAGGTCAGCTTCGCCGCGCTCGGACGAAAGAGCGTCATGCAGGCGGTGAAGGAGATCTTCGCGAATCAACCAGGGCCGCCAAAACCGTTGGCCGGCCAGCCTGCGACCAAGGCTGTGCCCGTACAATCGGCGCCCGGGCCAATCCCATCGGCAACGCCGCAATCCACCCAATTCGAACAGGCTGCCGCCGGACTCATCGAAACCGGTGTGCGATTCCTGGAGTCGCTCGCAGCCGCGGCGCAGAGTTCTCAAGCGGTCGAATCCTTTTCGAACCTCGTGTCGATTGATCCACGCACGAACCGTCCGAGCCTCTCCATTCCTCTGCCTCAATCGGTGGATCAGAATCGGCTGGTTCGAGCGCTTTCCTCCATCCTGAGCGCCTTTGGACGTTCCGGCTGATTGTTCGTGGCGCAGGCACTCCTGCCTGCCGCGTCCCGACTCATCGGGACGCTGTCGGGCGTGTACCGTACCGCCGGCGCGATGCCCGTTGCTCGCCGCTCATGCCTTCAGCTCGAGAGCTTCGAAGAAAAGCGCCAGGCGGTGCGCGACGGTTCGGCCGCGAATGCTGTCGAATTGCGAAAGCTTGCCGCGCTCGCGCGTGGAGAGGAGTACGGAAAGCTCCTGGCGCAGGTGTCGGATGGAATTCGTCTCGGACATGTGTTTTCAGGAAAACGCGAACGCGCATGAGGCGGTGCTCTGGCGGCAACTGCCGGGAATCGGAGCCCTCGGGAAGCGACGGCGCGGCTGCGAAGGCTACGGGAGTGGAAGGCGGGTGGTTCGCGGAAAAGCCCGATCCAAAGGCACCAGGACGTTCAGCGGCACGGTCGCACCATTTCACGATCAGCTTTCATTCCACTTTCGAGTGGCTGCCGGGCTCACCGGCCACATCTCCGTCGGGGTCATGCAGTTGAACGCCCGCCGGCCGGGCGGGGCGTGAGGTTACGCCGGGTGGCGGGTGCTGCCGCATTTCTACGCGCCGCGCTCCTGGCACTTGCCGCTCGATCTGGGGCTGGTTGCCGAGTCTTCCTTTCAGAAGGCCACCTATGAGGAGAACGTGCGGCGCGTGGAGGTGCGGCCCACTCTGGAGAAGGGCTTCGGAAAGCTGCGCGTCGATTTCAACCCGGTGTTCGAGGTGCACTGCACGGGCCCGGAACCTGGATCTTCGAGCCGGTCTGAAACTGGCGAAGAACGTCGAGTGGAGCTTCGGAGCCGGTATCGGCGCGACGCCCGCGGGAAACCGGCTGTCTACAAATCGCGTTTTGAAATCTTTTTCGGCGTACGGTAGAACGGATCGTGGCGCCGCTCTAGAGGCGTTGATACGGCACCGGCGGAGCGGGGCGAAATGCCTGCAGGGTGCAGCGGCCCGGTGACATCGTCCCTACTGCGCGTTCGACGATCTCCCGCAGTTGCTCGGGCGGACCCAGCGCGCGAAGATTGACGAGCACCTCGTGCTCCGCGGCTGGTGAAGCGTCGAGCATTCCTTCCACTCCGGGCTCGCACCGGTTCCCCGTCAACGCCACCTTCACATATCCCGACTCGCATTGCGCCATCGCCTTCAGGTGAACGATCCGAATTCCCGACTCCGTCAGCGCGCCATCCAACTCCTCCACCAACGGACCCACGATCAAAGCCGGCGACAGGGCCGGTTCCGCCCGCACCGCCGCGCGCGCATTCAGCCACCCCAATGCCGCTTCGGCCTCCGCGTACCGCGCATAGTCCACCGAGATCGTCTTGCTGCCTGCAGCCATCCCGCCCGAGAGCAGTTGATCCAGCCAACCCCCGATATCCACTCCGCGCTCAATCACCAGGTCGGCTTCCGCCACCTGCCGGTCAAACAGATACTGCAG
This sequence comes from Bryobacteraceae bacterium, assembly GCA_035501495.1. Classification (GTDB taxonomy): domain Bacteria; phylum Acidobacteriota; class Terriglobia; order Bryobacterales; family Bryobacteraceae; genus JAIQFL01. Next base: position 15,542 of record DATJWB010000017.1, read on the forward strand.
TTCAGGCCCGGAGGGTTCTTCGTGAACCAGCACCGTGAGCGGAGCGATTCGATAGCCTGCGCTGTAGTCGCGTAGCAGCGGCCTCAAGGTGGTGGCCACGATGTCGGCGCAGCTCCCCACCGCCTCTGCGAAGATCACGTCAGGCTGGTGCCCGCGGAGGCGCTCCAGGGCATCGAGCAGATCGGGGAAGCGGCAACAAAAACAGCCTCCAGCCACCTGGTCGGCCGCCACCCCGCTGCGCTGCGCCAGTTCGGTATCGACAAGGTCGTCACCTTGATCGTTCATCACCACGCCGACGCGCACGCCGCGCGCCTGCAGCATCCTCGCCGCTTTCAAGATCAGAGTGGTCTTGCCCGCGCCCAGGAAGCCGCCGACCACTGCCACAACGGGCTTCATACGCGAAGTTCCTCGCCCTCGCCGATCGTTTTCGACGGTGCAGACTTCTTCCCGTTCACACTGCACGATCGGACGGCCAACGACCCGTGATCCACCCGGACCGATGCCCCCGACGCGGTCACCTGGAACGTGCCCCAGCCGGTGGCGGTCGCCCAGAAGCACCGGTGCCCGGGCGGTGCTTTGATCTCGAGAGATTGCTCGGGCCCATGGTATCGGAACCCGCTCATCGCCGCCATCCCGCTCCATGCCGACATGGCGCGCGCGTAATGATGGCCGCATTCCGGCTCGTTCCACGGGTTGCGCTTCTCGCCGTCAAAGCGCAGACGCGCGCTGCGAAACACCTCCACGCCTTCGCGCACCATTCCGGCGAAGAACATCTGCGCGCCCACCAGGTATTCGATGCCCGTCCACGCCTCCGCGTAATACGGAAAGGGAATACGCGGCCGCTCCGCCTTTCCGTAATCGCAGATCAGCACGCCGGCTTCGTCGTTGAGCACGTAGGTCCGCTGCACCGACTGGTGATTGGCCATCGTGCGGCGGTAGTTGTAGCGGTAGATCGACGCGAGCGTCTTGCGAATATTGCCGGCTCTGACCAGCGGTCCGAGCCCCGCCACATCCGCCAGGTATTGTCCGATCAACTGATCTGCCAGGCACCCGGCGCCCATCTGATATTGCGGGTTGACGGTATCGTCCGAACCCATGGTGCTGCGCAGGTGAGGCGCGATCTGGTCCTGCGCCACGCCGCGGACCTGCTGCACGTAGTACTCGCCATTGAAGAGGTTGGCGTCGATCCACTCGCTGCCGCTTTCGAACAGGCGCCGGTACTCACCAGCGGACTGGTTGTCCCCCACGGCGCGCGCCATCTCCTCCGCTGCGCGAAGCCCTCCCAGGTAGTAGATCCCGCACAGTGGATTCGGTCCGTAAAACTCCACGTCGTACGTATTGTGCTGCACGCCTTCCATCACGCCGTCGCGGTTGGCGTCCCACCCGCCCGGCGTCCACGCGAACTCCAGCGCGCGCTTGATTCCAGGCCAAAGCCCGCGCAGCCAATCGGTGTCGCCGCTGAGTTGCCAGTCGAGATACGCGTGGAGGATCTGTCCCATCTGCCCATCGGCGGCGGCGAAGCCCCAGAGCGGCTGCTGGTGCGGCAGGTTCTCGCGGAAATGCAGCGCGCCTTGATCGTCCAGATCGTAGCCGAAGCTCGTGCCGCGCAGAGAGCGCGCGAAGGTGGGGAACAGGTGGGGCGTGGCCGTCTCGTAATTCCACACGTGCGTGCAGCTTCCGTGGCAGCACCCGGCGTGGTCGTTGGCCCCCTCGAAGCCGTGGAATTCACCGTCGGAAGTGCGGAAGCAGACCTGGGTCGCCAGTGTGGAGAGATTCGCGCTGGCAGCGTCCCTTACCGCTCCCGGTATCGTGGACTCACGCAGGGCTGCCGCGAATCGCCGCGTCTTCCGCTCGAGCGCGGGCAGGTGCTCCGCCGCGTATTCCGCCGCTGCCCAGGCGTCCGCGAAGCGCGTGGTGTACCAGTTTCCGATCACCGTGTCTTCCTCGCCCTTAGGCGCATTCCAGCCGCACCGCCGCGGCGTTCGATTCGGAAAGTGCCAGGCCAGCAGGAACGCGTACTCCGCATGAGCGCCGGGCGCGAGGGTTCGCCCGAGGCACAACGCGCCGACCCCGTTGCGGGAAGCCGGCTCTGGCCCGAGTTCGCCATCGGCCGAGAAATCGTCCCAATACAGCATCGGAGAGTTCCACCAGCGATCCAGTTGCCACCCGCGCAGGTAGGTGAGGCGCGCATCGCCGTGGTCGAGCGCCGCCAGCACGAAGCTTCCCTTGAGTGGATCGGCCGCCGCCAAATCGGGGCTGTGCATATAGAGCCCGTCCAGGTGCTGCGACCCGCGATGCTCGTTGGTGCGCGTGTCGGCGGATGGCGTGCGCCCCGTGGGATTGTCGATCGACCACGCGATCGAGACTTTCGCCGCCGACTTTCCGGGATTGCTCACACGATAGCGCAGGATGGCCACCGGCAGTCCCGAATCGTCCGGCTCGTGTGGAATGAACGGCGAAAAAGCATCGAGTGAGACGCGGACCGGCAGCACACTGTCCGCGAAATCGATCCGCGCCAGCGGAAATTCGCCGGTGAAAGTGGCGGACTCCAGCCGGACCAACCCCGGCGCGTTGCGCGTGCCTAAGCCGCTCGAACCCTCGTAGGGCGGAGCAATGCGCGATTCCAGCACCCGCACCACGGGTTGTCCGCCCGCGGCCTGGGCCCAGATCGCCGGAAATGCGTAGCTCGGCGCGTTGTCCTTGTCCGGGCGATTGAAAATCTCCCAATCGCGAAGTTGCCCTCGCCCGCCCAGGCTGATGGAGCCCGCGCAAACACCGCCAAGCGGGAAGGCAATCGCGGTCAGGTGCCGTCCGGAAAAGGCGCGGGGAAAGGGCACGTCGGCCACAGCGGGCGGCGGGGTTTGTGGGGGCGCGGGGGTCTGGCCTTGCGCAGCAGCGCTCGCCAGCGTCACCTGCTGCAAAAAGGTGCGGCGCCGGGTGGACATCAGCCCTAGCTTAAATCAAAAACCCGCGATGTGGCGCATTCACTCCTGCCTGCCGCGCCCCGACTTCTGAGGAACTCCGGAAGGCCCGGCACCATCCCAACCTCCACCCACTTCTGATTGTGGCGGGTCACGTACCAGCACGGGAGATAACCTTGTTGCGGAAACAGCGAGTGCACACAAGTCTCCGTCTCCGGGTCGGAGGCCGTGTATTCCACCTTCTGCCCTTTCAACCGGATTGCCAGGTAAACCTGGATCTGCACGGTCTCCAGCGGATCCCGCTTCGGAATCCGGAAACGCAGCGACAGGTAGTCGCCGAGGTAAAGAAGCAGCAACGACACGCCCGCAATCTTCAGCCATGTGAGCACGCGCCGCATAGCGCCGGCTACGCCAGAATCCCCTTCACCACGTCGCCCGAGATTCCCGTCAGGCGCACGTCGAGGCCCTGGAACTTCACCGCCAGGCGCTTGTGGTCTACGCCCAGCAGGTGCAACATGGTCGCATGGAAATCGTGAACGCTCACCGGATTCTCTTCCGCCGCATAGCCTAGCTCGTCGGTGGTTCCATAGGTGATCCCGCCTTTGATTCCGCCGCCGGCCAGCACGAACGAGAATCCCTTGATGTGGTGATCGCGTCCGTCGCCGCCCTGCGACATGGGCGTGCGGCCAAACTCTCCGCCCCAGATGACCAGGGTATCGTCCAGCATGCCGCGTTGCTTCAGGTCTGTGATCAGCGCGGCAGTGGGCTTGTCCACCTCTTCGGCTTTCAGCGCCACGCCCGACTTCACGGCGCTGTGATGGTCCCAGTCCCTATGATAAAGCTGGATGAACCTCACACCACGCTCGGCGAGCCGTCTCGCCAGCAGACAGTTCGAGGCGAACGAGCCATCGCCGGGCTGCGCACCGTACATCTCCAGCACTTGCTTCGGCTCCTTGCTCATGTCCACCAGGCCGGGCACGCTGGTCTGCATCTTGAACGCCATCTCGTATTGCGCAATGCGCGTCTGAATCTCCGGGTCCTTCAGCGCCGAGTACTCCGCGCGGTTCAGCGCGTTGATCGCGGCGATCGACTCCCGCTGCACCTGCGCATTCATGCCGTGCGGATTCTGGATGTAGAGCACCGGATCGCCGATGGAGTTGAGCTTCACCCCCTGGAATTTGCTGGGCAGCAGGCCCGCCGACCACTGCCTCGCGGCAATCGGCTGGTTTTGGCCGCCGCGGCCCGAGGAGAGCAACACCACGAAGCCGGGTAGATCTTCGGTATCCGCGCCCAGCCCGTAGAAGATCCACGAGCCCATGCTCGGGCGGCCGGGGATGATGGATCCGGTGTTCATGATCGTGTGGGCCGGGTCGTGATTGATCTGCTCGGTCCACAGCGATCGCACGATGCAGATGTCGTCGGCCACGCCGCCGATGCGCGGAAACAGCTCACAGATCTCCTGGCCCGACTTGCCGAACTTCTTGAATTCGTGCTGCGGCCCGAAGCACACCAACTGCTTGCCCTGGAGCTGCGCGATCTGCTGCCCCTTGGTGAACGACTCCGGCATGGGCTTGCTGTGCATCTCGCGGAGCTTGGGCTTGTTGTCGAACGTTTCGAGATGCGACGGGCCGCCGGCCTGATAGAGGAAAATGATGCGCTTGGCCTTGGCGGGGTGGTGAAGCGGATTGATGACGCCATGGGATTCGCCCGCCGCCGCGAACAGGCGGGGTTCCAGCAGAGAGTTGAGGCCCAGCAATCCCAGGCCGGCGATGCCCTGACGGAGGAAAGTACGCCGTTGAATTTCAGTCATGCTCACGATGTTGCTCCGATGATGTGGCGCGGGCACTCGTGCCTGCCGCGTCGAGACTCGTCTCCACGTTTTTCGGCGGGTGGAAAACCACCTCAATTCCGGGTGATGGTTTCATGCATGTTCAGAATGGCTCGAGCCACGGTCGTCATGGCCGCAAGCTCGGCTGGTTTCAAATCTTCGGGAACCGGCGACTCGCCTTCCTGAATCAGCGCCTTGGCATCCGCGGGAGAGTGTTGGAACTGCTCGGAGGCCTGATGGTACAGGTCCGACAGAATCCGCCGCTCCGCGGGCGACGGCGTACGGTCCACCGCCCGCTGGAATGCCCAGCCGATGCGATCGTTCCAGGCATGCGAGTGCTTCAGCATGTTCTGCGCGAAGACCCGCGCAGCTTCCACATAGATGGGGTCGTTGAGCAGCACCAGCGCCTGCAAAGGAGTATTCGACGTCACACGGTTGATCGTGCACTCTTCGCGCGTGGGAGCGTCGAAGGTCACCAGGCTCGGGTGCAGAAAGGATCGCTGCCAGAACGTGTAGACGCCGCGCCGGTACAGGTCGTCGCCGTGGCTGGCGGAGTATTCGCGCCGCGGAAAGTTCAGAGTTGCCAGGTAACCGTCGGGTTCGTACGGCTTGACGCTGGGGCCGCCAAACTTCTCTACCAGCAGCCCGGAGACCGACAGCGCAATGTCGCGCACCACTTCGGCATCCACGCGGAGCCGCGACTGCCGGGCCACCAGCCGGTTGTCCGGGTCGCGTTCCTCGAGTTCCGGAACCGGCATCGACGACTGGCGGTAGGCCGCACTGGTCACGATGACCCGGATGATATGCCGGATGTCCCACGGGTGAGTGCCTTCGGCCTGCCACTCGGGCTTCATGAACTCGGCAGCGAGCCAGTCCAGCAACTCCGGGTGCGTGGGCCACTCGCCCTGCGATCCCAGATCGTCGAGCGCCTTCGAGATGCCCATGCCGAAGAACTCGCGCCACGTGCGGTTGACAAACACGCGCGCAGTGAGCGGATTCTGCGGGCTCACCAGCCAGTTCGCGAGATCCAGCCGTGTGGCTCGCGCTCCGCCGGTATCAAGCTTGCCCAGAAAAGCCGGGATGGCCGGCTGCACCACGTCTCCCGATTCGTCCATCCAGTTTCCTCGCGCCAGGATGCGGGTCTCGGTCGGAGTGGTGGCCTCGGTCACCACCACGCGCGGAATGGCCGCATCGAGGAGTGCGAGTTCCTTCTCCAGGTTCGCTATTTCGATCGCCTCAGGCGCCGCTTCGGGAGATGCCCATTGGAAATGCGCCGCAATGGCGGCCTTCTGCTGGTCCGTGCGCTTGTCTTCGGTCTCGCGCAACCCCTTCAGCACGGTCTCCGGAATCTCCTTGCCTTTTTCCGCCGTAGGCCAGGAGTATTCTCCCGGCGAAAGCGAAAGGCGGAACCGGCCCATGGTGGCGCGGCGGTAGCTGGAGTCCTGATGCAGCCGCACGGTCATCGTAGTTCCGGCTTCCGTGTGGAGCGGCTGCGCGAATCGCAGCGCCAGCACGATCTTCGAATATTCGTTGTAGGTCGCGACGGCCCACCCGGTGTTCGGATCGCCATCGAAAGCCGCGGCCGGCGGATGCTGCGGCGCGGTCATGTTCAGGTTCGAAGTGCCGATCGAGAAGGGTGTTTTCTTTCCGTCCGCCTCGGCTTCCACCTCCGTCAGCACCATGCGGTCGGCCCCGCGCGCCACGCGCAAGCCTGGCAGCGAATCGTCCTGCACCACCTCGACTCCCAGGGCGGTCCAAGCCCCCGCGCCCGGCTGGAACGTCACGGTGTAGGTCTCGTTGTCCGGATTGGGGCCGCTGGCCACCACCAGCCCGTTGCCCGGTCCGCGGAACGATGACAGGTTGCTGCCATCGTAAATGGTGTAGTCGATCTCCTCGTCGTTGTAGATCTTCAGCACCGCGCCGTTGGCGGAGTGCGCCGAGGTGGGACGCTGCGTGTTCCAGGCCAACTCGCCCGCCTCATAGCGCGCAAGCAATCGCTTTTCCCACTCCGCGCGGCTGGGCGCCAGGCTTTTCATCTTCTGTGTCAGTCTTGCCTGCGCATCGGTGAGCCTGGCGTTCAACTCATCGCGGCGGCGTTTCTGCTCCGGGGTAGGGAGATCCAGTTGCGAACCCCAGGCGTTCTTCCCGCGGTCGGGCACCAATCCGGTTTCCTTGATATCGGCGAAGAACGCCTTCATCGAGTAGAAGTCGCGGCTCAGGAAAGGGTCGAACTTGTGGTCGTGGCATTCGGCGCAGCCCAGCGTACTGCCCATCCAGACCGAGGCAAGGGTGCGGACACGATCGGAAGCGTACTTGGCAAGATACTCCTTCGGCTGGATCCCGCCTTCCGCCGAGGTGCGGTTCAACCGATTGTACGCCGATGCCACCCGCTGCTCGACAGTGGCGTTCGGAATCAGATCGCCGGCGAGTTGCTCGCGCGTGAACTCGTCAAACGGCTTGTTATCCCGAAAGGCATGCAGGACGTAATCGCGGTAGGGCCAGGCGGGGAAGGCGTTATCGCCGTGGAACCCGCAGGTATCCGCATAGCGCACCGCGTCCAGCCAGTGCATGGCCTGTTGCTCGGCATACTCGGATGATGCCAGCAAGCGGTCCACCAGCTTCTCGTAAGCACCGGGCGATGTGTCCTTGAGAAACGCCGCGGTGTCTTCCGGTCTGGGAGGCAGGCCCGTCAGGTCAAGCGTCACGCGGCGAATCAGCGTCCGGCGGTCGGCTTCAGGCGACGGGTGCAATCCTTCACGGGAGAGCCGCTCCTGGAGGAATGCGTCCACCGGATTCAAGTTGGGATTGGGAGGAACCGCGCGCTGCACCGGCTGGTAGGCCCAATGCCCTTCGTACTTCGCGCCTTCCGATACCCATTGCCGGATGGTGTCCCGCTGCGCCGCGGTCAGTTCCTTGTGGATGTAGGGAGGCGGCATCACGCGCGTGTCTTTCGCGAAGATGCGCTGGATGATCGCGCTCTTTTCCGGATCGCCGGGGACGATGGGCGTCTGCCCGTCGCGCAACGGTTTGAGGGCCTCGTCGCGGATGTCCAGGCGCATCCCGGCCATGCGCGAACTCTTGTCCGGTCCGTGACAACGGAAGCAGGTCTCGGCCATGATCGGACGGATGTCGCGGTTGAAGCGGACTTCGGCCGCTGCAGGCGACCAGGCAATCACCATCGCCCCACAGACCAGCATGCCCGCCGGTGTTCTTCGCTTCATGACTGAACGCAGTATACACCCGCGCCACGTCTCATCCCAGGACTCCATCAATATCCACCCCGGCCGGCAGCGTGCCATACGTGCGTCCCCACTCTCCCGCCAGCCGCGACCGGCAGAACGCATCCGAAACCGCCGTCCGGGCGAATCTGATCAATAACGACGCCTGCAAAGCCAGTGCCAGCCGTTCCGCGACTCGCCGCGCTCCGCCTTCGGACACCTCGCCGCCACAGCCCTCGACAAACTCCTCAACCCGCCGATCGCCCGCCGACCGGATCTCCGCCAGCGCCCGATCCAGGCTCTCCGGCTCTTTCGCGATCGCCCGCAACACGTCCAGCGCAATCACATTCCCGGAGCCTTCCCAAATCGAATTGAGCGGCGCCTCCCGATACAGCCGCGGCATTACACACTCCTCCACAAATCCGTTCCCGCCGAGACACTCCAGAGCCTCCGCCACCATCGCGGACGTGCGCTTGGTAACCCAATACTTGCTTACCGCGACCGCCAGCCGCGCGAAGCCGCGGTCGTTTTCATCGAACGCCCGCGCCAGCCTCATCGCCAGCAGCGTCGCCGCTTCCGACTCGATGGCCAGATCCGCCAGCACATTGCGCATCACCGGCTGCTCCAGCAGAGCCCGCCCGAATGCCCGCCGGTGCGTAGCATGGTGCATCGCCTCCTCCAGGGCGCGCCGCATCAGGGCCGCCGAGCTGAGCACGCAATCCAGCCGCGTGTGATGCACCATCTCCATGATGGCCGCCACCCCGCGTCCCTCCTCTCCGATGAGCTGCGCCCACGCGCCGTGAAACTCAACCTCGCTCGATGCGTTGGAGCGGTTTCCCAGTTTCGCTTTGAGCCGCTGCAGATGGAGGGCGTTGACCGTTCCGTCGGGCCTCCAGCGCGGCAGCAGAAAGCACGACAGGCCCTTCGGCGCCTGGGCGAGCACCAGGAACGCATCGCACATCGGTGCCGAACAAAACCACTTGTGACCGTGCAGCGCGTACTCGCCGGCATTCAGAGCTTCCGCCCGCGTGAGGTTGGCGCGTACGTCGGAGCCGCCTTGTTTTTCGGTCATCGCCATTCCTACCAGCGCGCCCTGCTTACACGCCGCCGGCTGGAACGCAGGATCGTACCGCGTGGAGCAGATCCGCGGGATCCATTCGCGCGCGATAGCTTCATGCTGCCGCAGCACCGGAACCGCCGAGTACGTCATCGAGATCGGACACATGTGTCCCGCCTCGTTCTTGGACCCGAGCATCGCCAGTGCTGCACGCGCCACATGCGCCCCTGCCCGATCGCAAGCCCACGGCAGATTGTGAATACCCTGCTCCACCGCGAGCCGCATCAGGTGATGCCACGCGGGATGGAATTCCACCTCATCCCGCCGCCGGCCATAGCGGTCGTGAGTCCGCAGCACTGGCGGGTATTCGTTCGCAGTCGCGGCCCAATCGATGGCTTCGATCGTTCCCAGCGTCGAGCCGTACACTTCCAGTTGGGGGTGGGCCCAAGCCGCCCCCTCGCGCGCCACGGCCTCATACAAGGGCCGGTCCGTCAGGTACGTGTTGTACCCGGCAAGCGGCGGAGGTTGATTCAAGACTTCATCATCCACACCCCGTATATAGCACCTCGATCGCCGTTTCGGCGAAGGGCTGATAGACTACACTAGGGACAGTGGCCATGACACCTGAAGATCTCGCCCAAATCGCCGCTATCGTCGCCGCCGCCGAAGAGCGCGCCGCTCAACGCCTGGACCGCCAAATCGCCGCCGCCGAGGAGCGCGCCGCTCAACGCCTGGACCGCACCATGGAAGCCCTGACTTCCAACCTATCGGAGGTCCGGCAAGAACTCGTGACCCGCCTCGATGCCATCGAGCGGCGCACGGAACGCACCGAAATCAACGTCAACTCGATTCTGATGCAGTTGGCGGGAATCTCGCGGTCGCTCACCGTCGGCGAACAACTCACGTCGAAGTTCGCGGCCAACCAGGGCGGCCAACAACGTGCTCTGGACGACCTCGCGGCACGCGTGTCCCGGATCGAGCGAGCGCTCAATCTCGACCGCCAATAACTCCTCCCCACGTCGCCCCCGTTTCCGCGTACACTGATCTCTTATAGAAGACCCCCTCTCAGGAGACGGAATTATGCATCGAATCGTACTTGCTCTGGCCGCCGCAGCCTGCGCCGTGGCCTCCCTCAACGCGCAGACCAAAATCACCGCCGAGAAGGAGGCGTCCATCAAGGCCGACCTCGTCGGCCAGATCGACGCCATGAAGAA
>DATJWB010000018.1:0-2645 GCA_035501495.1 Bryobacteraceae bacterium
TATGTACGACGAGCGCGACGGACTGCCGGCCCGCGTCGTCAACGGCATCCTAGAAGATCGCACCGGGAACCTGTGGGTAAGCACAGCCGGCGGCTTATCCCGGTTCAACCCACGCACGAAGACCTTCACCAACTATTATGAGGCCGATGGGTTGGCCGGAAACGCCTTCGAGGGCTTTCCGGCGGCCTGCCGGTCCCAGCGTGGTCAGATGTTCTTCGGCAGCAAGAGCGGACTCACGTCGTTTTGGCCGGAGCAGATGGTGGAGAAGCCATACATTCCGCCGGTGGTCCTAACCGGATTCTCGTTACGGAACCTGCCGGTGGTTCCCGGTCCCGGCTCGACACTCGCAAAGTCGATTTCGTTTACGCCGTCCTTGACACTGTCTCACCAGCAGAACATGTTCTCCTTTGAATTCTCAGCGCTGAGCTATGTGGATCCGCAACGTAACCAGTATCGGTACATGCTGGAACCACTCCAGCATTCCTGGAACCAGGTGGACGCCGCTCACCGGATGGCTACTTTCACGACGTTGCCCGCGGGAAAATACACGCTGCACGTTCAGGGTTCGAACAATCGCGGGGTGTGGAATGAGCAAGGCGTTGCCCTGCACTTGCAGATTCTTCCTCCCTGGTGGGGCACATGGGGGTTTCGCGCTGTTTGCGCGGCAGTTGTTATGACACTGCTGTGGGTCGCCTACCAGGTCCGTGTAAGGCGTATGCACCGGGAATTCAATGCACGGATGGAGGAGCGGACACGCATCGCGCGCGAGTTGCATGACACGCTTCTGCAAAGCTTTCAGGCTTCGCTGATCCAGATGCAGGTCGCGCGCAACGTGCTTGCCCGGCGCCCCGAAAAGGCCGAACAAAGCCTCGACAAAGCCATTACGACGGCTGCGGGGGCAGTCGCCGAGGGGCGCAGCGCGATCCAGGATTTGCGCGTCCATCCGGCCAGTGGGGGCGATCTCGCGCAATTGCTCACCGCGGCCGGCCAGGAGCTGGCGCACTCCGAGGAAGCGCCGGAGAATCCACCGGCCTTCCGCGTGACGGTGGAAGGGGAGCGGCAGGATCTGAAGCCGCTGCTCCAGGACGAAGTCTACCGGATCGCTCGGGAATTGCTGCGGAATGCGTTCCGGCACGCCCAGGCCGGCCGGATCGAGGCCGAGATCCGGTACGAGCGCCGCCAGTTCCGCGTGCACGTCCGCGACGACGGAAAAGGAATCGACCCCGAAGTCCTTAAGGCTGGAGCGCGCGCCGGACACTGGGGGCTGCCGGGAATGCGCGAACGGATTGATCGATTCGGCGGCAAATTGGAGTTCTGGAGCGAAGCGGGAGCCGGCACCGAAGCGGTGTTGACCGTCCCGGCGGCGGCCGCCTACACGGCCTCCAATGGCAGCGCCTTTTCGTTCCTCCGCGGAAAGAAGGCGCGTTTATGAGCACCGAAAGCAAGACGATCCGAATCCTCACCGCTGATGACCATGCGCTTCTGCGCCAAGGCATCGCGGCGCTGGTCGACCTCGAGCCGGATATGGAGCTGGTGGCGCAGGCCTCGACGGGACGCGAGGCCATCGAGCAGTTCCGGCGGCACCAACCGGATATCACCCTCATGGATCTGCAGATGCCCGATATCAGCGGTATCGAGGCGATCATCGCCATCCGCGGCGAATTCCCCGAGGCCCGGATCATTGTGCTGACCACGTACGCGGGCGACGTCCAGGTGGCGCGCGCGCTCAAAGCGGGGGCGCGCGGCTACCTGCTGAAGGGAAACGTCCACAAGGATCTGCTGGAGACCATCCGCGCGGTACATGCCGGACGCAAACGGATTCCACCGGAGGTCGCGGCCGAACTGGCCATGCATACCACCGAGGACCAGTTGACCGCGCGCGAACTTGAGATTTTGAGGCTGATCGCGAAGGGGAACGCGAACAAGGAAATCGCCGCCCAGCTTTCGATTCGAGAGGATACGGTGAAAAGCCACGTCGGCAGTATCCTCGACAAGCTGGGAGCGAACGACCGCACGCACGCCGTGACCATCGGGCTCCAGCGCGGAATCATCGAACTGTAATCCCCAAAAAGTGGGGCACGGCGTCCACGCTTTGTAATCTTTCAGAACGGTTGCGATTCCCGTAAGCTGAAAACGGGATACGTGTGCAACGGCTTTTCTCCACCTTCGCGGACGGCTGGCCTGGCGCCGGGCTTCTAATGCAGCGGCTGCTGGTCGGCGCTGCTCTGGAGTACTGCGTGGTCGCGACACCTTCCGGGACGGTTACGGCGCCGCAAGTGATTGGAGCACTCGCCGGCCTCCTGCTCATCGCGGGTTTGTGGACGCCCGTCGCCGGAGTTCTGGTGGCGTGCGCCGAGGCGTGGGTCGTCTTCGCATCGCCAGCTCACCCGGGCATTCCCGCCGCATTGGCGGTGCTGGGCTTGACGCTGGCGCTGATCGGGCCCGGCGAGTGGTCCGTGGATGCCCGGCTTTACGGCAGGAAGCATATCGTTCCTCCCAGGCTCTAGCAGCGTGGCGCCGGACGCCTGAACCGCGCGCGACAACTCGCTATGCCCCTTCGTATGACATATCTACCATCGTCCACGGGGACCTGCGCTGGCCCGGGCGGCCCTAACAGGGGCGTTCTACTTTCCCCTGAAAGTGGT
>DATJWB010000019.1:0-26038 GCA_035501495.1 Bryobacteraceae bacterium
CGGCCGCCTTCTGCGCGAGTTTGCCATCACGCTTTCGGTGGCCATCGCTGTCTCGATGGTGGTCTCACTCACCGCCACCCCCATGATGTGCGCGCATCTGTTGCGGGAGCACGAATCGCACGGTTGGCTTTACCGCAAGGTTGAGGACGCCTTCAACTGGGTGGTCGGCTTATACGGCAGGATTCTCGCGGTCGTGCTCCGCCATGCTTTCATCACCCTGATGGTGCTGCTCACCACGGTGGGGCTCAACGTGTACCTGTTTGCCAAGGTGTCGAAGGGCTTCTTCCCACAGCAGGACACGGGACGCATGAGCGGTCAGATTCTAGCCGATCAGGACACCTCGTTCCAGGCGATGGACAGGATCCTTCTGCAGATGGTGAACATTGTGGCCGCGGACCCTGCCGTGGATACAGTGAACGGGTTCACGGGTGGTGGAGGAGGCGGTGGGGGCGCCTCCACCTTGAATCAGGGGCGCATGTTCGTGTCGCTCAAGCCGCTCGAGGAGCGCAAGATCACGGTGGACTACATTCTGCAGCGCTTACGCCCCAAGCTCGCCAAGGTCCCCGGGGCCTCCCTGTACCTGCAACCCTCCCAGGATCTGCGGGTCGGTGGAAGGAACAGCGCCGCCCTGTATCAGTTCACCATGCGCGGCGACAACCTGCAGGACCTGATTGCTTACGCTCCCAAGATGTTCGATCAGTTGAAAGCCATTCCCCTGATCGTGGACGTCAACAGCGATCAACAAAACCGCGGCCTGCAATCCATGGTGGTTTACGATCGCGAAACCGCCGCGCGCTTCGGCATCTCACCCCAATTGATCGACAACACGCTTTACGACGCCTTCGGCCAGCGGCAGGTATCCACGATGTATAAGTCGCTGAACCAGTATCACGTGGTGATGGAGGCTGCGCCGCAGTACTGGCAGAACCCGCAAGGATTGCGCGACATCTATATTCACGCACCCAACGGCCAGCAGGTTCCGTTGAACGCGGTCGCCCACTACGGTCCGGCCATCGCGCCCCTCTCGGTGAACCACCAGGGTCTCTTTCCGTCGGTCACCATCTCGTTCAACCTGCAGCCCGGCATCGCGCTCGGCGACGCAATCGTGGCCATCGACGCGGCTGCGCGCAAGGTCGGGCTTCCGCAGACGATCCAGACCGGCTACAGCGGCACAGCGGCGGCCTACTCGGACTCGCTCAATAGCGAGCCTTATTTGATTGCGGCGGCGCTGGCGGCAGTCTACCTCATGCTCGGCATTCTGTACGAAAGCTACATTCATCCCGTCACCATTCTCTCGACGCTCCCTTCGGCGGGCGTGGGCGCTCTGCTGGCGCTGATCCTGACCCACACGGATCTCAGCATCATCGCCATGATCGGGGTCATTCTGCTGATTGGGCTGGTAAAGAAGAATGGCATTCTGATTGTCGATTTCGCCCTGGCCGCCGAGCGCATCGACCGCAAGAGCCCGCGGGACGCGATCTTCGAAGCCAGCCTGCTGCGTTTCCGTCCGATCCTGATGACCACTTTTGCCGCCATGCTGGGCGCGTTGCCGCTGGCGCTGGGCACGGGCACCGGATCGGAATTGCGCCGGCCGCTGGGAATCACCATTATTGGAGGACTGCTCATGAGCCAGGCACTGACGTTATTCACGACTCCTGTGGTGTACCTGTACTTCGATCGTCTCCAACATTGGTGGGAGCATGTCCGTGGCGTCCAGCAGCGCCCGCTGGAGTCCGAAGCATGAAATTGATGTGGCGCGGACACTCGTGTCTGCCGCGCCCCGGCTCATCGGGGCGTTCCTTGGGCGCCGTCAAATCAGATGCCGGCGTCGCACCTGCTCTACGCTCGAAGCGGAAGGTTTTCGGCGCTGCAAGCGCCCCGCTGTTGCTGGCCCTCTTTTGCGCCGGGTGCCTCAAAGTTCCACCTTATCAGCGCCCCACGGCTGTCGCACCGCCCAGTTTCAAAGAGGCGCCACCCGCAGGCTGGAAGGAGTCGCAGCCCAGCGACGGGGCTCTGCGCGGCAACTGGTGGGAGATCTTCGGGGACCCCGCGCTGAACGCTCTCGAAGAGCAGGTGAGCATTTCGAACCAGAACGTATTGCAGGCTGAGGCGCAATATCGCGAAGCCAGGGCGGCGGTACGAGTCGCACGCTCCGCCCTTTACCCGCTGGTGACGGGTTCGCCTTCCGTCACAGGCTCGCAAGGATCCAGCCGGCTCTCCACCCGGGCCGGGCCGTCCACACCGCAAGGCATCTACGACCTGCCATTCAGCGCGTCCTACACCTTTGACGTGTGGGGAAGCATTCACCGCACCGTGGCCGCCAGCGCCACCACCGCCCAGGCCGGCGCCGCGGCCCTGGCCAACGCGCGCCTGCTCTACCAGTCCGAACTGGCGCAGGATTATTTCCAACTGCATGGGTTGGATGCCGACCGGGTGCTGCTGCAGGAGACCGTCAAGTCCTACCAGGAATACCTGACGCTCACTCGCAACCGGTTTGTCGGAGGCGTGGCTTCCGACAGCGATGTGGCCCAGGCGGAGACGCAGCTCTACACCACTCAGGCACAGTTGACCGACATCGAGACCCAGCGACAGCAACTGGAACACGCCATCGCGGTGCTGACCGGAAAACCGCCCGCGAGTCTCGAGTTACCCCTCGCGGCAGTCGCGGCCACACCTCCCGAAATTCCCACGGGCCTGCCTTCCGCGCTGCTGGAGCGCCGGCCCGACATTGCCGAGGCCGAGCGCCAGGCGGCCGCCGCCAATGAACAGATCGGCGTCGCCAAGGCGGCGTTCTTTCCGACCCTCACCATGACCGCCTCCGCCGGCCTCCAGTCCAGTAGTTTCCTGAACTGGATCACCTGGCCCAGCCACTTCTGGACGCTGGGACCGCAGCTCGCGCAGATCCTCTTCGACGCGGGCAAGCGGACCGCACAGGTGGACCAGGCGCAGGCCGCCTATGACGCCATGGCGGCCGCCTATCGCCAGACCGTATTGACGGCACTTCAGCAGGTGGAGGATAACCTGGTGGCGCTGCGCGTCCTGGAGCATGAAGCCGCGGACCTCCAGCAGGCTGTGAAATCGGCGGAGCGTTCGGTGACGGTCTCCACCGCGCAGTACAAAGCCGGGACGGCCAGCTACCTCCAGGTCATCACGGTGCAGACCATTGCGCTGGCGGATGAGCGTTCGGCGCTGGATTTGAAAACCCGGCGGATGGTTGCCAGCGTGATGCTGATCGAGGCGCTGGGTGGAGGATGGGATAGCTCCAAGCTGCCCACAGTCCAAGACGTCGCGCAACGGTAGGCTGGTGGCGAAGGCACCCCTGCCTGTACCCACGGACCCCCACCGGCCCACAGAACTCCGTGAAAACCCTTGCGCCATCGACGGGTTTTCGAGGCTGCCGGGCCCCGTCTCATCGGGGCCCTTTTGGGTCGTGCCGCAGTATCGCTGCGCGACGGACAGGACGCTGCCTTACGCCGTCACCGGCGGCACCAGCGTCTTCAGGAATTCGTGGGCCGTGCGGAAGCCCCGCTTGTACTGCTCGGTGAAGTTTTGCCCGCTGTACGCCGGATAGTAAAAGTTGTCTTCGTTCTCGATATTCATGGCGCCCGTGTATCCCACTTCCGATAGCACCGAGAAGAAGCCCTTCCAATCCACCGACCCGTAACCGGGAATCCGGAAACGCCACCAGCGCACATTGTCGATCGGCTGAATCCCGCTGCGCCGCAGAACGTGCCACAGGATTTCGGTGTCTTTCAGATGAACGTCATAAATCTTCTCGGCGAACTCGCGCGCCGCCGCCACCGGGTCCATGAACTGCCACACCAGGTGTGACGGGTCGAATTGCAGGCCCACGTGCGGGCTGTCTTTGAAGGCTTTGAAGAGCGCCTCCCACCCCAGCGGCCCTGTGGCGATGTTCGGCCCGCCCGCATAAGGCTCCCACAGGATCCGCACTTTGTTCTTCTCGCAGGCCGCGAAGTACTTCTCGTTGTACACGCGAACAATCTCGTCCACCTGCTGCGCCAGCCGCTGGCCCTTGATCGTGCCGGATTGGCCGCCGATGCTGGGTATCCCCAGCTTGCCGCACAGCTCGATGCACTTGAGCGTATAGGTATTCTGCTTCTCGCGGCCCGCCGGGTCCGGATCGATGTGATTCCCGTCTACCGCGAGCGACGACACGTAGATCCCAGATCGCTGAATCTTGTCCTTGATGGATGCGATGGCCGCATCATCCAGCCTGGCGGGGTCGAGCCGGAGCTGCATGCTGGTGAAGCCCTCGCCTTTCACGAATTCCAGGTTGGAATCGGAAAACTGGCACAGAACACCCAGCCTGGGCTTCCAGTTGGGCGGAGGCTGACGCTGCGCACGGGCGGCGGCAGCGGCGGAAATGGCAGTCAGAACGGTGCGTCGGGATAGGGTCACGTCCTGACGATACTGCGGAACAAGGCCCGGCGCAAGCCCCGCCTGAGAAGGCCGGCCGGCTACATCCCCCTCAGGATGTCGATGGTCCCGTTCTGGCCGGTCAGCTTCAGATCGCACCCGCCGCCCGCGATCTTGCCGTTGAGCGAATCCCCTCCAAAGTTGCCGCTGACCGTCAGGTCCGCCTCCGAATGGATCCGCCCGAAAGTGGTCCTCGCCGCTACGTTGTAGCCTACGCCGCTCGGCACCGTGACGCGAATCGCGCCGAAGGTGGTATTCACGGAAATCGGCTGGCATCGCCCCGACGCCCGCGACGACGTCGTGACCGAGCTGTTGGTGCTCTCCACGATGATCTGTCCCGCCGCGTCGCTGATGTTCACCGGCGCGAACGACGTTTTGGCGTATACGTCGCCCCCGATCCCGCTCAGGCGAATCGGACTGTTGGCCGCCGTCACGCGCGCTCCTGCCTTGACATCGCGCAGTTCTACGTTTCCAAACGTCGTCTCCACGGTGGCGGATCCTCCCACCGTGTCCCCGGACACGCCGGCATTCTGCGCATGCACCGTCGCCGTCTTTCCCACACGCGAGAAGGCCACGTGGGCGAAAGAAGTGCGCAGGTCGGCGGCGCCTCCGATCTCCATGGCGCGGACCTCGCCGTTCTGGTTCTGAACGGTCACGTCCGATTTCGTGTCGGATACCGACACCATGCCGAACGAGTTGCTGACGAGCGTTGCGCCGGTGACGTTCTCTACGCGGATCTGGCCATTGTTGCTGTGTATCGTTACGCCGCGCCCCGCATGGGTCACATCCACTCGTCCGAAACGGTCGGAGATTTCGACCGTGCCCGTAATATCCGCGGCGCTAACCGCGCCATTGGCGTTGCGGATGGAGAGATCGCCATCGTTGGAGCGGGCCTCCACATCGCCGAAAGAATTCTCGATCTCCTGCCGCCCGCGGCCCCCGGAGAACGTGACTGCACCGTTGGCGTTACGGATAATCGCGGCCGCGCGCAGGTTCGTCACGGTCACCGCTCCGAATCGGTTGCGGACCTCCAGCGGCGCGTTCTCCGGCATCAGAATGTCGTAATGGACACTGTACGAGAGACTGTGACTCGACCAGTTCGACGGATACTGCGTGTGCACCGATAACGTCGAACCTTCGTCCACCACCACCTGGATCTGCTCGCAAAAGCTGCGCGCTTCGGCCAGGGTATCGGCGGAGCAGCGCAGAGTCGCGTGAATATCCACCTCGCCTCGGCTCTGGGTGCGAATTCCGACATTGCCGTTGGAGTTCTCGATGCGGAATCCACGTCCCGCCGGCAGGGCGACCGTCCTGCGAAAATCGCGTTGGGTTTCCTCGCGCGCGCTCGCCATCACGGCGCAGCAGCATAGCAGCAGAAACCCGGCAAGCCGCGTGCCCGCGCGCTGCCCTCTGCCCCGTGACTCCAGGTTGCCAAATCCTGCTCTCTCACTTTCCATTTTCCAGCCACTCCTGCAAGGTTCTCTGTTTCTCCCGATAAAGCGATGCCAGTTGATTCTGCAAGTAAACGTTGTAACGATTGTTCTGAAGGTTCGCCTTGACGTCGGCAATCGCCGAGTCCAGCAGCGCCAGCTTCTCCCGGTAAACGTCCGCCAGCGGCGACCGTGACGGATCGGCCCCCGCCATCTTCGAAAGGCGGTCGATCGACCTTGCGTAGGCCGACTCCGCCTGCTGCACTTCGCGCAACGCGTCCTCCGTCAGAAAATCGCGGCTCTGCGGCCTGCCTCTCCACGGCAGAAACAGCGAAGCCGCCAGCACGATCACCGCGGCGGCCGCCAGCGGCCACCGCCACACCGGAAACCGCCTGGACGTGGCTGCCGCCTCCATGCCCGACCGGATCGCCGGCCATAACTCCGGGCTGTCCCACTCCTCGTGAAGGCCCGGCGCCAGCCGTGAAATCTCCGACCACAGGTAGAGCTGTTCGCTGCACCGCGGGCAGTTCCGGGCATGCGCCCGCGCGTCCGGCATCAGTTCCGGCGAGCGCAGCGCCCGGTCGAGATCCTCGCATTGAAAGATCATGGTCTGGTCTCCGAAAGCAGCCGTTTCAATTCCTTCTTGGCCTCGAACAGCCACGCCTTGGAGGTTCCCTCCGGGACTTCCAGAATCGCGGCGATCTCCGCGTGCCGCAAGCCCTCCACCTCAAACAGCAGGAACACCATCCGGTGGCGCGGATTAATGCGCCGAAGCGCGTCCTGGAGTGCGACCCGCAGCGGTGACTGATCGTTGTGCGTGGCATGCCTTTCGCCAGGGGCCTCCGTATTCCGCTGCCGTTTTCGCGCCACGTCGTAACACACGTTAATCGCGATCCGGCAGAGCCACGTCCCTAAACTGGACTGTCCCTGAAAGCCCTGGATCGCCCGATAGAGCTTCAGAAACGTCTCCTGAACCGCATCCTCGGCATCCTGGCGATTGCCCACGATGTGATACGCCATGCTCTTGAGACGCGCACCGTGCGTCCGGTAAAGCTGTTCGAACGCACGGACATCCTGCCTCCGGCACGCCGCCAGCAGCTCGGACTCCGAGGCGTAGTCTGTGGAAGGCATCCGTGGAACGATGCTACCAGCTACTCCCGCCATGCGGTTCTGCTTCTCATTTCGCCCTTTGGACGCGGGCACCCCCGCGATCGTTGGAAAAGTTGTGCGCACACCCGTCCTATACTGGATCTGTGGCAGCACGGGTCCGTTCGGCCCTCACCATCTTCGCCTTCTTTACAGCCGTGGGCCTTTCCCTCACCCTCTACCGCTATCTCGATTTCCTGGCGAGCGGACTGCGCATCTCGTTCTGGGAGCCTTTCATCTGGGAGATGACCGGCGCGTGGTTCGCCGCCCCGCTGTTCGTCTTCATCGCACGCTTCGCCCGCCGCTTCCCGCTGGAGCGAGGGTATATCGCCGCCCGCGTTCCTATCCACCTGGGCGTGCTGCTTGCCTATTCCGCCATTCACACTTCTCTGCTCTGGGTAAGCCGCATCCTCATCTATCCCGTGGTGGGACTCGGCCGCTACGACTACGGCGTGATGCCCGTGCGCTATCCCATGGAGTTCTTCCACGACGTCCTGGCATACGTGCTGGTGGTCAGCATCCTGTACCTCTTCGACAGCCGCGTCCGCGGCGCGCAGCTCGAGAGCAAACTGGCCGCCGCGCGTTTGCAGAACCTGCGGCTCCAGTTGCAGCCCCACTTCCTCTTCAACGCGCTCAACACCATCTCCTCGGTGATGTACGAGGATCCCCGCAAAGCCGACCGGATGATCTCGCGGCTGAGCGATCTCCTGCGGAACAGCATCACCGATTCGGAAGCTCAGGAAGTGCCGCTGGAGCGCGAAATCGAAACCCTCGAGCTGTACCTCGACATCATGCGCCAGCGCTTCGAAGACAAGTTGTCTGTCGACGTGCGCATCGCTCCCGAGGTCCGCCGCGCCCTGGTTCCGCACCTGCTGTTACAGCCCCTGGTCGAGAACTCCATCCGCCATGGCGCCGATCCGCGATCGAGCGCCGTGAACGTGAGCATCGTCGCCGGCCTCGAAGACGGCGCCACCCGGATCGCGGTCCGCGACTCGGGCCGCGGCCTGCCGAACGGCCAGTTCCGCCGCGGGACCGGCCTCACCAACACTGCCGAGCGCCTGGAAAAACTCTACGGCCAGCGCCACAAGCTGGCGTTCCAGAACTGTGAAGACGGCGGCTTGCTGGTGACCGTGGACGTGCCGTACCACGTATGATGAGGGTCCTCATCGTGGATGACGAACCTCCGGCCCGCCGCAAAGTGCGCCGGTTCCTGGAACACGCCGAAGGCATCGGCGAGATCCGCGAAGCCGGCTCGGGTTTGGAGGCCGGCGCCGCCATTCGCGAATTCGATCCGCACCTGGTCTTCCTCGACGTACAGATGCCCGATATGGACGGCTTTTCCGTGCTCCAATCCATACCCGGGCCGCGGCGCTTCCACGTGGTCTTTCTCACGGCGCACGAGCACCATGCGCTGCGCGCTTTTGATGCCGAGGCGTTGGACTACCTGCTGAAGCCTCTGGACCCGGATCGTTTCGAGCGCGCCCTGGAACGCGCCATCCGCCAGGTCGAACTGGGCCGCGCCGGGCACACCTCGTCCGAAGGGCGGCCGCTCAAGCGGATCCTGGTGGAGAAGAATCAGCGCGAGATCTTTATTCCCGTGGACCGGCTCGATTGGGCCGAGTCCGATCGCAATTACGTTGCCCTGCACTCCGGCCCGGAGGTTTACTCCCTCCGCGGCACGCTCGATCATCTCGCACGGCAACTCGATCCCGACCAGTTTGCCCGCATCAGCCGTTCGCACATCGTGAACCTGGACAGCGTTAAGGAAATGCAGCCCTGGTTTCACGGGGAACGCCTGATCGTCCTCAAGGACGGCACCGAGCTCACCTGGACGCGGCGGTATCGGGCGAAATGAGATGGCGCAAAATCCGAAGCGCCCTGTCTCTCGTACTCTTTCCCG
Organism: Bryobacteraceae bacterium; assembly: GCA_035501495.1. Lineage (GTDB taxonomy): Bacteria > Acidobacteriota > Terriglobia > Bryobacterales > Bryobacteraceae > JAIQFL01. Next base: position 8,914 of record DATJWB010000019.1, read on the forward strand.
GAGGAACTCGTGAGCGTGGTCTTCATCGCGGGCGCGACCGGATTCATGGGCCAAAGGCTTTCCGTGGAACTGCTGCGCCGGGGCCACACCATCCGCGGCCTGGTGCGGCCCGGGTCCGAAAAACGCCTGGCCCCGGGATGCGAAGGCGTTACCGGCAATCCGCTGGATGCCTCCTCTTACCAACGCCACATTGCCGGCGCTGACACGTTCGTCCACTTGGTCGGAGTCGCGCATCCGTCGCCTTCCAAGGCTGCTCAGTTCCGCACCATCGACCTCCGGTCCGCCAATGAATCGCTCTCCGCGGCCGCCGGCGCTGGAATCCGGCACTTTGTCTACGTCAGCGTGGCCCATCCAGCGCCCGTCATGCGCGAGTACATCGCAGCCCGCACAGAAGCCGAGGAGAGCATACGCAGCGCGGGTCTCAATGCCACCATCCTCAGGCCCTGGTATGTGCTGGGCCCCGGCCGGCGCTGGCCGCTCCTCCTCCTGCCGGCCTACTGGATCCTGGGTGCCCTTCCCGGAACCCGCGAGACCGCCCGCCGCCTGGGACTCGTCACCATCGACCAGATGGTCGGCACCATGTCCAATGCCATCGACCACCCACCCTCGGGCCTGCGCGTTCTGGAAGTGCCGCAGATCCGCTCGAAGTCCATCTGATTCCCTGACCGGGGTCTGAAATTCAAAGTTGGTCATCAGCCAGTCCAATATGGTATGGTATGGATGGATGGACTTCAAACCGGCAGTGGCGCATGACTCCGAAGTTCCGCTCTACCGTCAAGTGGCCGAGCAAATCGCCGCGAGAATCCGCTCTGGCGAGGTGGCTCGCGGGGAGCGCTTACCAGCCACCCGCGAATTGGCTGGCCAACTTGGACTGAACCGGACCACCGTCTCCGCCGCCTACGAAATGCTCGAAGCCGAAGGGCTGATTGCCGGGCAAGTCGGCCGCGGCAGCTTCGTGATCGGCGAACGGGCCCCCTCCGGCGCAGTGGACTGGAACGCCATGCTGGAACGCCCCGAAACTCCAGTCGCCGGACCCGCGGGCGGATTAGGCAAAGCCGGCATCAGCTTCGCCATGTCCCGGCCGTCGCGCGATCTCTTCCCGCTCGATGACGTTCGCGCCACCTGCGCCGCCGTCCTGGCGCGTGAAGACTTGGCCGACATCCTGCAACTTGGCTCTCCCAGCGGCTATGAGCCTTTGCGCCGGCACCTGCTGGACGAGGCCCGCCGCCAGGATCTTGCCAGGCCGGGCGACGACCTCATTATTACCAACGGCTGCCAGCAAGCCCTCGACCTGATCGGCCGCGTACTGCTGCGTCCCGGCGACGCGGTCGCAGTCGAAGACCCCGTCTACACCGGCCTGAAGAATCTCCTCACCGGTATGGGTGCGCGGCTGGTCGGCGTCACCGTCGGTGCCGACGGTATGGATGTCTCGCAATTGGCGCGCATCCTGGAACGCGAACGGCCGAGATTCCTGGTGGTCACTTCGAACTTTCAGAATCCCACCGGCACTACGGTGCCTTTGGCCGGCCGGATTGGACTGCTGGAAGCGGCGGCCGCCAACGGGGTACCCGTGCTCGAAAACGACACCTACGGCGAGTTGCGCTATTCCGGGGTTCCCCTGCCGCCGATCAAACAGTTGGACAAGCAGGGCGGCACGGTGCTGCTCCGCAGTTTTTCGAAGGTCAGCTTTCCGGGTCTCCGGGTGGGATGGGCGGTCGGCCCTAAACCGCTGATGGACCGCCTGCGCCAGGCCAAGGAGGCCGCCGATCTTCATACCGATCAGCTTTCCCAGGCCGTGCTGCTGGAGTTTGCCCAATCCGGCCGCCTCGAAGCGCACCGCGCGCGAATGCTCGAGGCGGGCAGGGAGCGCCTGGCGGCCACCCTCGAAGCCTGCCGCCAATATCTGCCGCCCGGCACGCGCTGGACGCAACCCGAAGGCGGCATGAACGTATGGGTGCGATTGCCCGAGCCCCTCGACGCCGGCGAACTGTTGTCTCGTGCGCAAAAAGAGGGTGTTGCTTACCTGCCGGCCCGCTACTTCGCGGTATCGCGCCAGGAGCCGGGCGCGCTCAGGCTGAGTTTTGCGGGCCTTCCTCCGGACCAGATCCGCGAAGGCCTCGCGGTGTTGGGAAGAATTTTCGCGGGCGAACTGGAAGCTGCCTCCCGCAGCTTCGAACCGGCGCCCGCAATGGTGTGAAAACCAACTTGGAGCGACTGACATGTTTCAATTTGCAAGCGAACGGTTTCGAGTCAATGTAGGGCACGCCGAAATGTTGAAGGGCGGCGTCATCATGGACGTCACCAACCCCGATCAGGCGAAAATCGCGGAAGATGCCGGAGCCTCCGCGGTCATGGCGCTCGAGCGTGTGCCCTCCGATATCCGCCGCGATGGCGGCGTGGCCCGCATGGCCAACATCGGCATCATCGAGCAGATCATGCGGACCGTCAACATCCCGGTCATGGCCAAGGCGCGCATCGGCCACTTCATGGAAGCACGCATCCTCGAAGCGCTGGGCGTGGACTTCATCGACGAGAGCGAAGTCCTCACCCCCGCCGACGAGGAGCACCACATCGACAAGAACGACTTCATCGTCCCCTTCGTCTGCGGCGCGCGCAATCTGGGAGAGGCCTTGCGGCGCATCGCCGAAGGCGCCTCCATGATCCGCACCAAGGGCGAGGCCGGGTCGGGCAACATCGTCGAGGCCGTCCGCCACATCCGCACCATCGTCAAAGAGATGAAGCAGCTCACCGTGCTCGGCAAGGAGGAACTCGTCCATCAGGCCAAGAACCTGCAGGCACCCCTCGAACTCGTGGAGTGGGTGGCGCAGCACGGCAAGCTCCCGGTGCCCAATTTCTCCGCCGGCGGAATTGCCACGCCCGCAGATGCCGCGCTCGTGATGCAACTCGGCGCCGAGGCCGTCTTTGTCGGCTCGGGCATCTTCAAGTCGTCCGATCCCGCCGCGCGCGCCAATGCCATCGTCAAAGCCGCTAAAAATTACAATAGTCCCGAAAAACTGCTGGAGGCCAGCCGCTCGCTGGGCGAGGCCATGCCCGGGCTCGACGTATCCAAGATGCCCGAGGCGGAGCTGATGCAGACCCGAGGCTGGTGATGCAGAAAGTCGGCATCCTCTCGCTCCAGGGGGACTTCGAGGCGCACGGCGCGGCCATTGACCGCGCCGGCGCCGAGCCGGTGTTCGTGCGCCATCCGGAGCAGTTCGACACCATCGACGGGCTGATCATTCCGGGCGGTGAAAGCACCACCATGCTGAAGCTGTTGCACTACGAAGGACTCCTCGAGAGGCTCGCGGAATTCGGCGCCCGCAAGCCGGTCTTCGGCACTTGCGCCGGCGCCATCCTGATGGCCCACGAAGTGTCCAGCCCCGCTCAGGAAAGCCTCAACTTCGTGGACATCGGCGTGGAAAGAAACGCTTACGGCCGGCAGATCGACAGCCGCGTGGCGCAACTCGACCCCGAACCCGAATTCCAGAAACGTACCGCCCCTGGTAAGCTGGAGGCGGTGTTCATTCGCGCCCCCATTATCCGCCGCGTCGGCTGCCAGGCAAGAGTTTTGGCACGCTACCAGGGTGATCCGGTGCTGGTCGAGCAGGGCCGCCATATCGTCGCGACATTTCACCCCGAACTTACATCGGACCGGCGCGTGCACGATCTGTTCCTGGAAAAACTGTGAATTCTCCCATCAAACGCGTCCTCTTCGTGTGCCTCGGCAATTCCTGCCGCAGCCAGATGGCCGAAGCGTTTGCCCGCGCTTACGGCAGCGATGTCCTGGTACCCGCGAGTGCCGGCTTGACCCCCGCGATGGGCATCGCCGAAGACACCATGCGCGCGATGCATCAAAAGAATCTCGATTTGCGCGACCATTTCCCCAAGAGCATCCGCCATCTGGGGCGCGCGCAGTTCGATATCATCATCAACATGAGCGGGTTCGATCTTCCCGACACCGTCGGTACAACCGTCCGAAGCTGGGATATTCCCGACCCGGTCTATCTCAGTTTCGAGGAGCATTGTGAGGTCCGGGACGCCATCGAGCGCCTGGTGATGGGCTTGATCCTGGAACTGCGCAAAGGGCAGCAGGAGCCGAAGTTCACGCCTTTCGGCTCCGGGCACCTGGAAGTTTGAGTGGCGCAGGCGCTCCTGCCTGTACCCATGGGCCCCGCCGGCCCACCGAAATCCATGAAAACCCGCCCGTCTTCGCGCCCGATGTGGCGCGGAAGGGTTTTCGAGGCTGCCGAGCCCCTCTCGGCCAGGCCGATCACCACTCGCCAGCATTGCCGCGCCAATGCCGGCGACGGTGCCAGGCGCCAACGGCTCCAACGCATCCCGGAAGATCAGGCGCCGCACCCTGCCGGGCGATGCGCCGAGCGCCATGCGGATCCCGATTTCCGCGTCCGCCGCGTCACCTCCCGGGAGAGCACGCCGCACCAACCGGCCGTGGACAACACCAGCCCCAGAATTCCCATGGCTGCCAATAGCGTGGTGCTGATCCTGCGAAGGACGAACTCGAGACTGGTAGCATCTCGCGTCGTGCGAACGTCCGCCAGGAGAGATTGGTCGTACTCCGCGATCATCCGGCGAACGGCGCTGATCGAGGCTGACGGCCCGGACGCCGTCCGAATCTGGAGGAATACCCTCCCGCCCCTCTGCAGGAATGGAGAGAGAGCTGTGGCATCGGTGCTTCGGAATAGAACGCGTACTTGTTGTCGGCCACCACGCCCACGATCTCGCTCCACGGCTCTACATCTCCGCCTCGCTGAGGGCGCACCAGCTTGCCGATGGCATCCTCGTTTGGGAAGAACAGCCTCGCGAACGTCTCGTTGACCACCGCGACATCCCCGGCACCTTTGCGGTCGCCGGCCTGGAACTCGCGTCCTCGACGGACCTCGATCCCCATGGGCCCTGCGCTTTGCCGGCTCTTCCGCCACCACGTAGCTCTGTTCCGTTGTGAAGACCCGCTCTTCCGGCGCGACCGTCGCCGCGATGCCGTGATCGATGTCGAAGCCCGGGTCTACCGCGCCGATGAAGAGCAGACTGCGCAGAAAGAGCAGACACACTACCAGCAGCGGAGCGGAAGCCGCCACCTGCCCTCCCACCAGGAATCGGCGCATCCTGCCGCCCGTGGCGCCCACGAGCCCGTTCTGCTTGCGGGCGTACGGATTGCCGTGCCGGGATCAGCCCGCAAATGACGGACGTCGCCATGACCACAAACAGCATGTAGCAGGCCAGGCGAAGGTCCATCCGCAGCTTGAACGCGGGGAGTGCCGGGGTATTGGGAATTCGAATCCGGCCGATGAGCGCCGAGAGCCATGCGGTCAGAAACAGACCTCGGCGCCCAGCACAGAGAGCAGCAAGCTGTCCGCCAGCAGCATTCCGACGATCCTCGATCTGCCGGCTCCCAGCGCCAGCCGGACGGCAATCTCTCGCACCCGTGTGGCTGCGCGGGCCAGCATCACGCCGGCCACGTTCGCGCAGGCTATCAGCAAGGCCTCCAGACCTTACACCGGAATCACGAACGGCGGGCCGCCGAAGCTGCCGTTATCGCGCGGATAGGCGGTCTCGAGCACCTGCGCCATCGCTTGGAAGGCAGCCCCTGCTTGCGCCCTTCCTACGCCCGGCGCCAGCCGCACGACCAGGGAAAATGCTGGAGCCCGGCGCTCTTCCAGTCCGGTGCAACCAGCCCTATGGTCACGAACATCTGCGGGATCAAGCCGCCCATCACCATGTTGTACCCGCGCGGCATCACACCGGTAACTGTGAACAGCCGCCCATTGAGATTGATGGTCCGCCCGATGATGTCGCGGTCGCGTCCCAAACGCCGCGCCCAGAAGTCGTAGGTCAAGACCACTACGTTGGGATTGTCTTCGGGTTCTGCCTCTGGCCAGGTGAGCGTGACCCATCCACGCCGGAGTCCCCGCCAGTTCGAAGAAATTGGCGGAGAGCGACATGGCCCGCAACGGCTCCAGGACGTCGCCGTGCCGCCAGTTGAGGCTGCTGCTGAGGCGTCTTGCGCAGCGAGCGCGCGGCATAACCCAAATCCTGTAAGAGGTGCATGGTCTGGACCTTGGGGCAATTCGCGGACCGTCCTCGAAGCCCAATCGGCACAACATGGTCCGCAGCGGATAGCATCCCTGAGTGTCCGGTTCCCGGGGTTGTTCCGCAACGTCCGCAGCACGCTAGAATGAGGCGATGGCGGAAAACCAACCCGAGGCGAAACCGGTCGAGACCTTCGAAGGCTCGCTCGACGAGCTGGAAAAAGTAGTCAGGGAGTTGGAAGCCGGCGACCTTTCCCTCGAGCGTTCGCTCGAACTCTTCGAGCGCGGCATGACCCTCAGCGACTCCTGCCGCAAGCAGCTCGAAAGCGCCGAAACCCGCGTGGAAATGCTCATCCGCAAAGAGGGCAAACTGACCGCCGAACCCTTCCGTCCCGAAAAATCCTGACTCCCATGAACCTGCGCGAATATCTCGCCCGGCAACAACAACTGGTGGACGCGGAGCTCGGTCGCCTGGTCCCGCCCGAAAACACCCCGCCGCAGACGATCCACCGCGCCATGCGCTACAGCCTGTTCGCCGGCGGCAAGCGCATCCGCCCGATCCTTTGCATCGAAGCGGCCAACACCATCTCCAGTTCTCAAAACGCCGCCCTGTCGGCCGCCTGCTCACTCGAGCTGATCCACACCTACTCGCTCATCCATGACGACCTTCCGGCGCTCGACAACGACGATTACCGCCGCGGCAAGCTGACCAACCACAAGGTGTTCGGCGATGCCATGGCGATCCTCGCGGGCGACGCCTTGCTTACCCTGGCATTTCAAGTGCTGGCGCAGCTTGACCTCAGCGACGATCGGAAGACGCGCCTCATCGCGGAGCTGGCCACCGCCGCGGGCACCGTAGGCGGCATGATTGGCGGCCAGGTTGCCGACCTCGAAGGAGAAGGCAAGCCGCCCGATGCGCAGCTCCTCGAGACCATCCACCGCGCCAAAACCGGCGCTCTGCTCCGCGCCAGCCTGCGGCTCGGCGCCATCTACTCCGGCGCAACCGAAGGCCAGTACGCCGCGATTTCCTGCTACGGCGAGCACATCGGCCTGGCGTTCCAGATTGTAGACGATATCCTAGACGTCGAAGAAACTTCCGAGACGCTCGGCAAGACCGCCGGCAAGGACGCGCAGCAGCAGAAGATCACCTTCCCCTCGGTCTACGGCCTCGAGACCTCGCGCCGTATGGCGGAGGAGGAATGCGCGCGTGCCCACCGCGTCCTCGAGCCTTTCGGCGATCACGCCGTACGCCTTCACGAACTCGCCGACCTGATCGTTCGCCGCAAATCCTGATCTGGCGCCCGCCACTCATGGCGCGCTTGTTGGCCGCCGCCTGGCCTCCAGGCTTGCCCGTTGAAGCCAACTCCCGATCCGATACACTGCTCTTATGCGGACTCCTCTCGCACTTCTGTTCGCCGCCCTCCTGCTCCGAGGCGCGGTGAACACGGTACCGCCGGTCGTTCCGGGAGACTCCCGCCGCGGGGAAAAAATCTTCGAAAGCGAGCAGTGCATTCGGTGCCACTCAGTGAACGGGCGAGGCGGCAAGATGGGGATCGACCTCGGCCGCTCCGTGAGCCGTGGCTATACCCCTTCGCGCCTCGCGAGCACCATGTGGAACCACGCCCCCGTGATGTGGGGCGCCATCGGCGCCGCCAAAATCAAAATGCCCAGGCTCTCTCCAAGAGACGCATCCGACCTCTTCGCCTTCTTCTATTCGTCCCGATTCTTTGACCGCCCCGGAGAGGTCGCGCGCGGCCAGGAAGCCTTCCAGGCAAAGCAGTGCGGCGGATGCCACGGTATCACCGATTCGCTCGCCGAGGGCGCCCCGCCGGTCTCCCGCTGGGACTCTCTGGACGATCCCGTCCTTCTGGTCCAACAGATGTGGAATCACAGCTACCCCATGCGCCAGGCCTTTGCGCGCCACAAGCTGGAGTGGCAGTCGCTCACCAGCGATCAGTTGGACGACATCCTGGCCTACCTGCGTTCGCTTCCCGAGACCCAGCATCTGGTCTCGCGCTTTTCCAATACGTCCGACGAAAATGGCCGCCGCATTTTCGAGGCGAAAGGATGCGTCAACTGCCACAAGGGCGACCTCGCGCTCGAGAACCGTCTCCGCAACATGACCCTGACCGACATTGCGGTGGACATGTGGAATCACGCTCCCCGCATGATGGCGCAGCCGCCCACGCTCTCGCCCACGGAGATGCGCCAGTTGCTCAGCTATCTCTGGATGCGCCAGTTTGTCTATCCCGGCGGCGACATCGCCGAAGGCAAGCGCGTCTTCGCAGAACGCCGCTGCAACGAATGCCACTACGGAGGAACTCACGGAGCCCCTCAATTGCCAGGACAGGCTCGCCCCTACTCCGAAGTCACCATCATCGCCGCTCTATGGGATCACGGCCCGCGAATGCTGAATCGCATGAAACAGGCCGGGATCACCTGGCCCCAGTTCGGGAAGCCGCAAGAGCTCAGCGACCTGATCGCCTTCCTGAACTCCGTGCAGTGATGCCGTGGCGCAGGCACTCCTGCCTGTACCCACGGCCCCGCCGGCCCACAAAATTCATGAAACCCGTTCGCCGCGCGATGTGGCGCGGGCACTCGTGCCAAGCTTTTCTGGGGCTGCCGCGCCCAGACCATCTCGCGCTTTTTGGCCGCCTCCAACTCCCGTCCCCGCGAAGTCTTGGAAGCCGCGTTACTCCGGTCAATCCCTGCCCCACCGCGGTGAGAAGCGTCTCGCAGCCTTGGTTCACGCGTGTTTGCCAGCTTCACCGGGAACAAAACGCCTGCTCGACCGTCTCAAGGGTATGCACTCTCTCTGGCAGGACTTGCGCTACGGACTGCGTGGCCTCCGCAAACAGCCCGCATTCTCAGCCCTTGCCATTCTGGCGCTGGCACTCGGCATCGGGGCTGCCACCACCATCTTCAGCGTCATCGACAATGTACTCCTGGACCCCTTTCCCTACACCAACGCCGAGCGCGTCGTCACCATCCAGATTCACGACGTCACCAACAGCCAGCCGGGAGGACGCTCCTTCTTCCAGTTGCCCGAGTTTCTCGAGTATCAGAACCAGAGCCACGTATTCGAGGACGTCATCGGCAGCGGCGGCGACGACGCTCTGATCACTACTCCAGTGGGCGTGGAGCACTTCGATGGGTCCTATGTCAGTCCCAACATGTTCGCCTTCCTCGGCGTGCCCGCCATCCTCGGCCGCGGCATGCTGCCCGAGGATGCCAGGCCCGATTCTCCTCCCGTCTTCGTAATGTCCTACAAGATGTGGAAGAAGCGCTATAGCCTCGACCCGTCGATCCTCGGCCAGACCTTCATCCTCAATGGCAAGCCCACCACCCTGGTGGGCATCATGCCTCCGCGCTTCACCAAGCGCGCCGCGGACCTCTGGTGGTCCACCACCATGGATCCCGCCGACCCGCGGAACAAAGATCGCTACTTCCAGTTTCAGGCGCGCATGAAGCCGGGCGTGACCGTGCGGCAGGTAAACGCGGACATCGATGTCATCGCGCGCCGCCTGGCCGCCCTCTATCCGCAGCAGTATCCCAAACAGTTCACTATTCAGACGCAAACCTGGCTCGATTTCCTGGTGGGCTCGTTCCGCAAGACCTTGTACACGCTCGCGGCTGCGGTCGGGCTGCTGCTCCTGATCGCCTGCGGAAACGTCGCCAACATGCTCCTGGCGCGCGCCACGGCCCGCGAAAAGGAAATGGCCGTGCGTGCCTCGCTCGGCGCCGCGCGCGGGAGGCTGATCCGCCAGCTCCTGGCCGAGAGCCTGCTGCTGGCCTTGGGCGGCGCGGCCTTGGGGTGGCTGTTCTCCTACGCCGGCATCCAGGCGATCGTGAGGCTGATTCCCGAAGACGCCATCCCTCATGAGGTGGCCATCCGCCTCAACGTCCCCGTGCTGCTCTTTAGCCTCGGGCTCGCCTGCCTGACAGCGGTGTTGTTTGGACTGGCGCCGGCGCTCCAGGTCTCGAATCAGGATTTTGTGGAACCCTTGAAGGATTCCGGCAAGGGCGTGAGCGGAGGCTTCCGGCGCGGCCGGCTGCGCAACACGCTGGTAGTCGTGGAGGTGACGATGTCGATCGTCCTGCTGATGGGCGCCGGCCTGCTGATGCGCAGCTTTGTGGCCTTGATGACGGTCGATCTGGGATTCAATCCCGACAATGTCCTGGTGACCTACATTGCGCTCTCCAAAGGCCAGCGCGGCTCCGCCGAAGCCAAGCTGCGCTTCTTCGGCGAACTCGTGCCGCGCCTTCAGGGACTGCCCGGAGTCGTGGGCGCCGGCGTGACTAGCGGCCTGCCGCCCTATGGAGGCTACCGTACGGTCGTCGAAGTTCCCGGCAAGACTCATCAGGAGCAGTGGACTGCAATCTGTCAGATGGTAAATGAGTCATATGCTCCCACTCTCGGGCTTCACTTCGTCCGCGGCCGGAACCTCAGCGATACCGAGGTGCACGGAGCCCGCAAGGTCGCCGTGGTGAACCAGACACTGGTGCGGCGATACTTCGGCGATCAGGATCCCGTCGGCCGCCCCATCAAACTGCTTCAATTCAGCAGCCTGCCGGAGGGAGCCATCGCCGATCCGACCTTTGAGATTGTCGGCGTCATGGCCGACGCACGGAATCAAGGCGTGCAGGATCCTCCCATCCCGGAAATCCTCGTTCCGTACGCCGTCTCCGGAGCCTACGACCGCGGGATCCTGGTGCGCACCGCCGGCGATCCCATGCGGCTCGCCAACGCCATCCGGCGCGAAGTCTGGGCCATGGACCGCAACATTGCCCTCGCGTACACCGACACCTTGTCGCACTACATGTTGCAATACACCTACGCGGCTCCGCGGTTCAGCCTGATTCTCCTCGCCGTATTTGCCGCCACGGGGTTGGTATTGGTGGCGATCGGAGTCTACAGCGTCATCGCCTACACCGTCTCGCGGCAGACCCACGAGATCGGAATCCGCCTGGCACTCGGCGCTGTCGATGCGGACGTATTCACCATGGTGCTGAGAATGGGCCTGCGCCTGATTGGGATCGGTGTCGCGGCCGGGTTGGCAGTGAGTCTGACGCTCGGCCGGATCGTGACCAGCGAGCTTTGGGGCGTATCGGCGCACGACCCCATCACGATTGGATCGGTACTCGCAGTGGTGGCCATTGTCGGTCTGTCGGCCTGTTATTTCCCCGCGCGCCGCGCCACCCGCGTAGACCCGCTGATCGCCCTCCGCTACGAGTAGCGCCGCAAGGGTTTTCGAGACTGCCGCGTCCCCGCTCATAGGGACGCTTGTCGGGCATGTACAGCTCGTCAAACGTGGCCACAGGACTCCGGCGGGTGTCGGATTGGAAGATGTCGCCCGGCCAAAGGTCGCCCTGGAGAGTCGCCCTTCTGTTCCTCCTGGGCATCTGTCGTTGCAACAGGCCTCACCCGGCGGGCGTCCCCAACCTGATTCTTGTTCATTAGCGTCGGCTTTGCTCGTTGCGTTTCAACTGACCTGCCGCCGTTTCCCGCTATCGCTGCTGCGGCCTTCCAACGCGCCCATCGCCGCGCTCCCCCCGGCAGCCCTCGCCGCAATACTGCTGGCACGCTTGCCGTGAATGAAAGCCCTGCTCGTGGATGAAAGCTCTGCTCACAGCCTTTGAGTAGACAGCGCCCGCGGTGCGGCGGGCGTTCCTTGCCCGCACCCCTTTTGGCTTCCGGAATGTCGGTTTAGAGCCTCTCGAGGCGCGGCGCCCAAACCCAGGCTGACCAGGCTAGAGTTGCAAGTGCTGGAGGCCTTCTGGCAAAAAGGCCCTTGCTCCGTTCGAGAGGTTCAGGAGACCTTTCCCGGGCCTGACAGGCCTGCTTACACGACTGTGCAGACGGTCGTATATCGCCTGGAAAGAAAAGGCCCTGCGCCTTGCCAAGCGCATCGGCAATGCCAACGTCTTCGAGGCAGTCATCTCCCGCCAGGATGCGCAAGGACGTTTGATTAATGAGCTCCTGGCCGTACTCGGCGGGCGCGCCAGGCATGGTGCTGGCGCACCTGGTGGAATCCGGAGAACTCACACTTGACGACGTGAAGGAAGCCGAAAAGGCGCTTTGAAAATTTTCCCGAAAGGTTCGAATTCACTCTTAGGTCAGCGTGGCGAGCGGCGACCTTAGCTGCCCTTGCTAAAGGTCCGTTTTTGCTTGAGGCGATAGCGGCCGGGGGGCTCCCCAAACTCTCGTTTGAATGCGCGACTGAAGGCCGCTTCCGACTCATATCCCACATCGCCGGCGATTTCCGCAACACCCCGCGGCGTATTCTCAAGCGACCGTGCGGCCAAGTGAAGCCTCCAGCGAGTCAAATACGTCATGGGCGGCTCGGAAAGGTACCGGGTAAAACGCTCCACGAGAGCAGTCCGTGAAATGCCCACTTCCTCCGCCAGATCCGCAATTGTCCAAGGATGGGCAATGCGGCTGTGCAGCAATCCGAGGCTTTTCCCCACGATGGGATCGCGCGCTCCCGCGAGCCAACCGGTCTGCTGCTCAGGCAAGCCGGCGACATAGCGGCGCAGAGTGTCGACGAATAACGCCTCCGAGAGTTTGGCCAGCATGGCATCGCTGCCTACCCGCCCCGAAGCTGCTTCTTCTACCAGGTGCAGGATGGAACTCTCGAGCCACTGCCCCGAGCGATCCGCTCGAATGTGGACCTTGAAGACAGGCGGCAGACCGCCCAAAATTGGCCGGCTCAGGAAGGGGTCGCAAGCCATGTACCCACACACATATCGTGCCGCATCCCCGCCTCCGCCGGCCTGCATGGGACGCAGGTCGCGCGCTTTGATCTTGGAAAGAATCGCCGAGTGGAGCGATGCTGCGGCCACCCCCGGGGCGCTGGTCATCACGTGGGGATCCCCGTGGGGAAGCACGACGATATCTCCGGGACCAAGCTCGATCGATTCTCCATCGGGTAACGTCACGAAGGCTGCGCCGTCGATGACGAAATGGTAGATCACCAGGTGGGGCGCTCCCGGCGCCAACAGCGGCGCAAGAGTGCTGGACGCGGGTGACGCAAAACACCAGGGAGCCGAAAACTCAGCGCTGAAGAATAATGCGCCGTTTAGCTTGACTCCACTCAGAATCTCGGAGAATGCATCCATTCGGCTCTCTGAACGGCCGGCGAATCTTCCCGGCCGGTCTGCAAAGCAATCAGCCCAGCCGAACGCCCGAGCAATTCATCGGGACGCCCGGACAGGGTTGTTACGCCCCGTTTCCTCAACAATTGTAGACCAAGGAGGGGAAAAACATGAATCGCAAAATCATTTTTCTCTATGGAACTCTCAGCTACGTGGCGTGCCTCGCCACGTTTTTGTACCTCGCCGGATTCATCGGGAACTTCGCCGTGCCGAAATCGATGGATTCCCCGGCGGACGGCCCTTGGCAAACCGCGTTGTTGACCGACCTGGGCCTGGTGTCCCTGTTCGCGCTACAACACAGCATCATGGCGCGGCCGGCGTTTAAACGCCTGCTGACGCGAGTGATTCCGCCCGCTGCGGAACGCAGCACCTACGTCATGGCCAGCAACCTCGCGCTGATCCTTCTGTTCTGGAAATGGAAGCCTCTCGGAGGAACGGTTTGGAACGTTCAAAACAGTATGGGAGCTTCGGCACTCTATGCCGGGTACGCGTTTGGTTGGGCGCTCCTGCTGTTCGCCACGATCGTGATCAACCACTTTGACCTGTTCGGCCTACGGCAAATCTGGCTGAATCTGCAGGGGCGGCCTCAATCCCCGCTCAGGTTCAAGACGCCGTGGCTTTATCGTATGGTCCGCCACCCACTTTACATAGGATGGATCACGATCTTCTGGAGTACCCCGGTCATGACGGTGACTCATCTGTTCTTCGCCGTGACGACAACGCTTTACATCTTTGTTGCCATCCAGCTTGAAGAACGCGATCTCATGGCGAAACACCCCGAGTACATCGAGTATCGTCGACAGGTGCCGATGATCGTGCCCGCATTGCCCAAGCACGTTGTCATCGCGAAGTCTGCCCAAGCGAGCGATCGACGAGTCTTGGAGCCCGTTACGAGTCTCGACAGGGCTTAGCCAGCTTCGACTTAGCGCTACAGGAGTACCGCATCACAAATAAGGAGCATTCATGAATCCGAACAAAGCACTCTGGGAAAAGGGCGATTTCACTGCGATCGCCGCCTTCATGCGGGAATCCGGTGAAACAGTCGTGGAAACGCTCGGAGTCAAGCCACCGCTGCGGGCATTGGATCTTGGCTGTGGAGACGGCACTACGGCGTTACCACTGGCGCGTCTGGGAGCAGAAGTCACTGGAATCGATATCGCCAGGAATCTCGTAGCGGCCGGGAATAAACGGGCTGCGGAGCAAGGCCTCAGGCGCCTGAAGTTCCGGGAGGGGGACGCGTGCAACCTCGAAGGGATCGATGACCATACCTTCGATTTGACTGTTTCCGTATTCGGCGCCATGTTCGCCTCGAAGCCGTATGACGTGGCCAGAGAAATGGTCCGCGTCACAAAACCAGGCGGAAGGATCGTGATGGGCAACTGGATTCCAAACGATGCGACCTTCGTTTCGCAGCTCCTGAAGATCAGCTCATCGTTCACGCCTCCGCCCCAGGACGGTTTCATCAGTCCAATGCTGTGGGGGGTGGAGAGTCATGTCATTGAGCGCTTTGGTCAGGCCGGGGTACCCAGCGAAAAAGTATCGACGGCCAAAGACACGTACTACTTCGTGTCAGCCAGCAAGGGCCCGGCAGATTTTATCGGCCTCTTCAGGCGGTTCTATGGCCCCACCATGAACGCCTTCGAAGCCGCGGAACAGAGCGGAAGAGCCGAAGAGCTTCACACCGGCCTGCTGGACCTTGCGAAAGCGCACAACAAGAGCACGAACGATGGCACTCTGATACCCGCCACTTATTTAAGGGTCACCGTTTCGCTTTGAAGAGGAAAGCTGAAAATGACAAACCATACTCATGAACAGGTCACCGAAACCCGCATGCCGGCAGCGAGCGCCATGCCGAGCCAGAGGTCTGAAGCCCTTGCCACCCGTCTGGAGAACGGCGCAACAGCTCTTGCCGCCTTTGCGGCCACGCTTTCTGAGGCGGAGTGGCAGATGCGTCTCCCCAACAACGGCCGGAAGGTCGGCGTGGTCGTACACCACGTGGCCAGTATGTACCCGATTGAGATCCAGCTTGCGACCTTGCTCGCTGCCGGCCGGCCGATCACTGGTGTGACGTGGGAGGCGGTCAATACGATCAATCGAGACCATGCGAAAGAGCATGACAACGTCGCCAAGGAAGCCGCACTCGCGCTGTTGAAAACCAATAGCGGGGCGGCGGCCGCGGCAATCCGGGCTTTTACCGACGAAGAGCTCGACCGTGCCGCGCCCGTATCGCTCAACAGTGACGCTCCACTCACTTGCCAATTCTTCCTGGAGGACCATCCGGTGCGCCACAGGTACCACCATCTTGCCCGGATCAAGGCGGCAGTAGCGCGTTAGCGCCTTGGAGCCTGGTTGGACTATGACCCATTTCCACACGAATATCGATATCCAGGCTCCTCCTGACCGGGTTTGGGCGGCCCTGCGCGACATTGAGCACTGGTCCGAGTGGACCCCGACGGTCATCAGCGTCCGGCCGCTCGACCCCGGCCCACTCGCCGTCGGCACCCGAGCGATCGTCCGGCAGCCGAAGCTTCTTTCCGCGAGGTGGCAGGTCATCGAGGTCGAAGGCCGCAGCTTCACGTGGATCACGCTTGGCCCAGGCATTCGCGTAACCGCGCGCCACTCGGTGGAAGGCGCTGCCAACAGCAGCCGAGTCACGCTCTCGCTCGACTTCTCAGGCCCGCTCGGGCCCCTGGCCGCCCGCCTGACGCGCGGCTCGAATGCGCGTTATCTCGCTCTAGAGGCACGAGGACTCAAGAAGCGCGCCGAGGCGGAAGCCCGGCCGCAGGCCTCAAAAACTGGCATCGCCGGAGGATCACAATGAACAGAAGATTCAAATTACTGGCCGTCCTCGCTCATCCCGATGATGAGTCACTCGGTTTCGGCGGCACCTTCGCCAGGTACGCTGCTGAGGGGGTCGAGACCTATCTCGTCACAGCCACACGCGGAGAACGCGGAAGGTTCGGCTCACTCGGAAAGGGAGGCGATCCCGTTGAAGTCGGCCGCGTTCGGGAAGCGGAATTGCGAGCCGCCGCCGCGGCGCTCGGAATTCACGAGGTCTCCCTCTTGAACTACCCGGACGGCGCCGTAGATCAGGTCCAGGCCACAACTGCCATTCGCGCGGTCGTCTCACACATTCGGCGAATTCAGCCCGATGTAATCGTGACCTTCGGTCCGGAGGGAGCTTACGGGCACCCGGACCACATTGCCATCTCCCAATTCACGACCGCCGCCACGGTGTGCGCCGCCGACTGCGGATACCGTATAGACGACGGCTCGCAACCGGATTCGCTCCGGCCTCACCGCGTTCGAAAGCTGCACTACCTGGCGTGGCGAAGCCACAAGTGGGAGGCGTATCAGGCCGCTTTTCGCACGTTGACATCGACGGTCGACGGCGTTGATCGGCAGGCCGCTCCCTGGCCTGATTGGGCCGTGACCACCGAGATCGATACGTCCGCCTATTGGCCCACTGTGTGGAAAGCGGTTTGCTGCCATCAAACCCAGGTGTCCATCTATGGGCAACTGGAAAATCTCACCAAAGACCAGCAGACCGCACTTTGGGGATCACAGGAGTTCTATCGCGCTTATAGCTCGGTCAATGGAGGACGAAAACTGGAGACCGACCTGTTTGAAGGGCTACGGTGAACAACTATGTCCGCCAGATCCCTCACACTTCTTGCCCTTGCTGGTTCGCCTCTTCTGGCGCAAGAAGCCCTTACGCTGCGACAGGCGGTCGATCTGGCCTTACACTCGAATCCGCTCGTCGCCGCTTCCGATGCCGGCGAAAAAGAAGCGCAGGCTCGCATTCACCAGGCCCGCTCCAGCTATCTGCCGCGGTTGCAGTTCTCGGAGAGCCTCCAGCACGGCAACAACCCCGTGTTCGTATTCACCTCGCTTCTCACCCAGCACCAATTCAGGGATGCAAA
>DATJWB010000020.1:0-7078 GCA_035501495.1 Bryobacteraceae bacterium
ATTCGCCGGCGTCATCATCCCCAAGGTCTGGGAACGCGAAGGCCGCAAAGTGTCGCGCGTGGCCGAACGGCTCTCCATATCACCGAAGAAAGTGCGCCGCATACTCCACGCGGCAGGTCTGCTAGCCAAAGAACCGCGACCGTCACTACCTACGTAGTTAAGTCCGTACCATTCTGGCTTCCCACTTACGAAGTGGAAGCCCGCTGTTCTCCGCAACTGGTCAACGCGTCAGCGCGGGATTTCCTCTGCCACCTCGGCGCTCGAATTCGAGCTACGGTGACGCTCGTCAACCAGCTGAGACGCTGTTCCTTTTCGTTTTCTCGGCGCCTCCACATCTCGGCGGTGAATTTCCTGTTTGGTTCCGGCTATGCCGGGTTAGGGAGCGGAGCCCCATAAACATTGTGGGACGGACGATCGATTTTTGTCGTCCGTCAGCAATCGCAGGCCGCGGAAATGCGACGGCCCGCGCCACGCCTGATGACGGCCCCATAAAACCGTGAAACCAACCGCGCCCAGGCGTTACCATGAGTTAAATGTCGGAGAAAGTTGCTGTATTCGATACCACCCTGAGAGACGGGGAGCAGGCCGCCGGAACTCGCCTGGGTAGCCGCGAGAAGCTCATGATCGCGCGCCAACTGGCGCAGTTAAAGGTCGACGTGATCGAAGCCGGTTATCCGGCATCTTCGCCCGAAGACTCCTCGGCCGTCCGCCTGATCTGCGAAGAAATCGAGGGACCCACCATTTGCGCGCTGTCCCGCGCCGTGCCCGTCGATATCGAAGCCTGCGGCAAAGCGTTGTCGAAAGCACGCCGCCCCCGTATCCATACCGGCATCGGCTCGTCCGACATCCACATCATGGGCAAGTTTCAGGATGAGCGCTACGGCCGCACGCTGGCCGAAAAGAAGGTCAAGATTTTGCAGATGGCGGTGGAGGCCGTGAAGCTGGCACGGCAGTTTGTGGACGATGTCGAGTTCTACGCTGAAGACGCCGGCCGTTCCGATCCCAATTACCTGTTCGAGATGCTGGAAGCAGCGATTGACGCTGGCGCCACCGTAGTCAACATCCCCGATACCACCGGCTACACCGTGCCCGAGCAGTACGGTTGTCTCATCCGCACCATCCGCGAGCGAGTGCCCAACATCCATCAAGCCACCATCAGCGTCCATTGCCACGACGACTTGGGCATGGCCGTGGCCAACACTCTTTACGGCGTTCTCAACGGTGCACGCCAAGTGGAAGGCACCATCAATGGAATCGGCGAACGCGCCGGCAATGCCGCGCTTGAAGAAGTAGTCATGGCCTTGCGCACACGCGCCGATTTCTTCGGCGTTCACACCGATGTCGATGGCCGCGAGCTGCACCGCACCAGCCGCCTGGTTTCCGACCTGCTCGGCATCAAGGTTCCACCCAATAAAGCCGTGGTGGGAGGCAATGCCTTTTCCCACAGCTCCGGAATCCACGTCGATGGTTTCCTCAAGAAGCGCGAGACTTACGAGATCCTCCGGCCCGAAGACGTCGGCATCGAACAGAGCCGCGTCGTTCTGACCGCGCGCACCGGACGGGCCGGCCTCCGCGACCGCCTCCAGAAGTTGGGCTATACGCTCTCGCAGCCGGAGCTCGACCAGGCCTACCAACGATTCCTGTTGGTGGCCGACAAGAAACAGGAAGTTTTCGATGAAGACCTGGTAGCGATCTTGCATGACGAAATCCACCCCGCGCCCGAAACCTACCAGCTCGACTATCTGCATATTTACAGCGGCACCTCCGCAATCCCCACGGCAACCGTACGCCTGCGCGTCGAAGGCGAGTCGTGCGAAGGCGCGGCCATCGGCGATGGCCCGGTGGATGCCGTCTGCAAGGCTCTTTCCGCCGTCACCAAGAGCACCGCGAAGCTGGTAACTTATGAAATTCGAGCCGTAACCAGCGGCACCGAGGCACTCGGCGAAGTGACGGTGCAACTGGAGAAAGAAGGCTTCAAAGTGGTGGGCCGTGGCGCATCCACCGACGTCATCGAAGCCAGCGCCAAAGCCTACATCGATGGCCTCAACAAGCTCGCGCACCTGGCTCCCAAGCGCGCCGTCGATCCCCCCCACGTGCCATAGTGGGGTCGGCCCTTCGGGGCCGCCGCCGGGCTTCTGCCCGGCGCTGACTCTCGCATATGCCCAACAACCCCATCCTCCATCCCAATCTCCACGGTCGCGTCGCCGTGGTCACCGGCGCCAGCCGCGGCATCGGCAAAGCCCTGGCGATTCGCCTCGCCCAAGAAGGCGCCGATGTCACCGTCGCCGCTAAGAGCGAAACCTCCACCGAACGCCTCCCCGGCAGCATCCACGACACCGCCGATGCCATCCGAGCTCTCGGCCGCCGCGCTCTACCAGTCGTCACCGACGTTCGCGACGAGGACGCCATCCGCAACATGATCGAGCGCACGATCGCCGAGTTCGGCCGCCTCGACATCCTGGTGAACAACGCCGGCGCGATTTGGACCAAACCGATTCTCGACACCCCGCCCAAACGCTTCGACCTGATGATGGACGTCAACGCCAGGGCTGCCTACGTCGCCTGCTACTACGCGCTTCCCCAGATGGTGAAGCAGCAGTGGGGCCACGTGCTGAACATGTGCCCGCGCCTTTCCGTCGAACCCTCCCCCGGTAGAGTTGCCTACATCATTTCCAAGCTGGGCATGACGCGTATCGCCATTGGTCTTGCCGCTGAACATCGTAAGGACAACATTGCGGGCAACACTCTCTGGCCGCGGACGCTGATCGAGAGCCAGGCATCCATCAACTGGCAGATGGCCGACCGTTCGCAGTGGCGCACGCCCGAAATCGTCTGCGATGCCTCGCTCGCAATCTTCGCCGGCGAACCCCGCGACTCAACCGGACGCCAGTGGCTCGACGAAGAAGCTCTCACCGAGCTCGCCGGCATCACGAATTTCGACCACTACTGGTGCGAAGGCAAACCCCCGGCAAACCCCTTCTACATCGACCGCTGGTAATTATTCTTGCCGTGGGGCAGACGGTCGGTTTTTTGCCGTCTGCCTGGTGACAGGCCGCTGCAAAACGACGGCCCGTCCCACCGTCAGCATTCTGGTTCGCGTGTGGGCCCGCCCGGCTCCAGCCCTACCCCGCTCCGCTCCGATACACGCGCTCATACTCGCGCGCCGACGACTCCCAGGAAAAGTCCGCGTTCATGGCGTTTCGCATCAGCGCCGTCCATTGTTCCGGACAGCCGAAAACAGCCACCGCGCGATCCACCGCCTCCAGCAACTCCGGCCCGCTGTACGCTTCAAACACAAATCCGGTGCCACTTCCGCTCACCGGGTCAAACTCGACAACGCTATCTTTCAGTCCCCCCGTGGCCCGCACGATGGGGATGGTCCCGTACTTCATGCTGTAGAGTTGATTCAGGCCACAAGGTTCGTAGCGCGATGGCATCAGGAACAGGTCCGCGCCGGCCTCTATCTGGTGGGCCAGCTTATCGCTGAAGGCGATACGGACGCCGAGCCGCTGCGGATTTCGATTCGCCACCTTTCGCAGGAATTCCTCGTAGTGCCGGTCGCCTGTTCCGAGAACGGCCAACTGCAGGCCGCGCTCCAACATCCCCTCAAGTGTCGCCTCAATCAAGTCGAACCCCTTCTGCGCTGCCAGCCGCGCCACTACGCCGATGAGTGGCGCTTCCGGATCAGCCCTCAATCCAAAAACCTGTTGCAGCTCCGCCTTGCAGAGCCGCTTGCCGGCGAAGTCCTCGGCGCAGTAGTTCGCAGCGATGAGCCGATCGGTCTTCGGATCCCACGTCTGATAATCGGCGCCGTTGAGTACTCCCGCCAGTTGCGGGGCGCGTTCTCGCAGAAGCCCGTCCAACCCGAACCCATGTTCGGGCGTCTGGATCTCACGGCTGTAAGTAGGACTCACCGTCGTGATCGCGTCCGCGAAGACCAGGCCGCCTTTAAGGAAGTTGATCCATCCGTAGAATTCCAGATGGCGAGGCGTGAATAAGCCCCGGTCGAGTCCCAGCAGGTGCCAGTCGTGAGACGGAAAGTGGCCTTGATATCCCAGGTTGTGAATGGTCAAGACCGCTCGCGTGGAGGCGAGTCCGGGATACAGTTCCGGTTGCGCCTTAAGGAATGCAAGGGCCATCGCGGCCTGCCAGTCGTGCGCGTGCAGCACATGCGGCGCGCCAATCTGCCGCAACAGTTCGAGAACGCCCCGCGCGAAGAAGGTGAAGCGTTGTCCGTTGTCCGCGTACGGCCCTTCCGGGCCGCCATACAAGAATGGCCGGTCAAAAAACTGGTCGCAGCGAACCAGGTAGACCGGCACGTCTGACGCCGCCGTGGCCTCGAGCACCAGGCCTTCGAGGAACCGGCCACCCATCGGAACCACGATGCGCCGCCCCGTCTCGCGCAGTTCGATGCCGCTTTCCAATACGTCGCGATAGGCGGGGAGAATCGCGCAGACATCGTGACCGAGGTCGCGCAGGGCAGCCGCGAGCGAACCTACCATGTCGGCCAGCCCTCCCGTTTTGGCAAATGGCACCATTTCCGGAGAAGCCATCACGACCTTGAGCCGCGGCGGCAGGGCCCACGCCGCTCGTTCCGCGCGCGCCGATGGCAGGGTCGCGGGCTCTCGCGCGAACGCTGCCGCCGCGGAGATTCCCGCGAAGATCGAGTTCCGGTTCTCGATCATCTGGAGCGCCGCGTCATCCACGTCTCCGCTCTCCACGTGAAGGCCGAGATCGTAGAGCCGGTGCAGATGGCTCCTGGTCCGGCGAGTGCCATAGTCGGCCATCGTTCCCGAGTGAATCATGAAGGCCCAGTCGCTCGCCTGCGCCAGCAGCAGCTCGCGCGCCGCTTGATCCAACGCCCGCTTGGTCGTTCCCGCGGGGCGCGGATTGGCCGCGCACAGCCGCTCCATAAGCTCCGCCCCCTGCTCGAGATGACGATAGATCCAATCCGTTTGGTTGTTCAGCCAGACCTCGTTGAACCCGTTTTGCCCCCAGCTCGAAAGCGAGGGCGTGGCGATCTGATTCTCGGGATACTCTTCGAGGTATTCCGAAAGCGTAGTCAGCCGGATCGTGTCTTGCTCGGCGGCGCCGCGGATGAAGCAGTCGAGCCAGCGCGGCCCTTCGAACCACCAGTGACCAAATAATTCTGCGTCGTACGGCGCTGTTATCAATGGCTTGCGATCCATCGAGGCCGCCAGATCATTCACCTGTCTGATACGCTCGGAGAGGAAATGCGCCGCATGCATCGCCGCCTTGTGCTCAGCCCATTCCGGCACATACGGCTCTTTGTGTTTGCCGCTGCCGGTAACCCGGTAATACTTGATTCCGGTATCGATCCGGATTCCATCCGGGTGGATGTACGGCTTGATGTAATCGAGATCCAGGTCGTGGCCGATATCCCGGTAAAACTCGCGGTAGTCGAAATCACCCGGATAGCCGAAAGCCGAACTCCACACCTGGTGGGAACATTCCGGATCGCGGCCAAACGCGGCCACCCCCGAAGGGCAAACAATCGGCGCATACACTCCGTGGCGCGGCCGGTGGTCCGCGCGCGTGATTCCGTGAGTTTCGAGGATGGTATATCGGATGCCGTGTTCGCTCAGAATTCGATCGACGCCCGGATAGTAGCCGCACTCCGGGAGCCAGAAGCCCTTCGGCTCGCGCCCGAAGGTCTGCCGATAATGCTCGATGCCAACTCCGACTTGCGCGCGCACCGCGGCGTCCTTCACCGCAAGCAGCGGCAGATACCCGTGGGTAGCGGCGCTGGCCATCACTTCCACTTTTCCGGTTTGCTGATAGCCCTGCAGGGCGCCCACCAGGTTGCGCCGGTAGCGCGTCGCGAAAGCCTCGTGCGCGCGAACGAACAACTGGTGATACATCTCCGACAGGGGCTGAAAGACCGGCAGGGATGTGGTCCGGGCCACCTCCTTTTCGGCAAGCTCGATCGTGCGCTCCAGTTTCTTCAGGTAGCGCGACTGCAACAGCGGATCGAGCAGCATCGAACCGAGCGTCGGAGAGAGCGAGACCGTCAGGCGGAAATCGACGTCGTCCTCGATCAGGCCTTCCAACATCAGCAGCAGCGGGATGTAGGTCTCCGTCATCGCCTCGAACAGCCAGTTTTCCTCTAAGGAATCCTGGTGCTCCGGGTGGCGAACATAAGGCAGGTGGGCGTGGAGTACGAGCGCGAGATATCCTTGCATGGGCTCAGTCAGGCGGCCCCGAAGTTTTCGAAGAAACGCCTGGGGAGAACTGCTCCTCGGCAAGGTCGGTCAGATCGGTTGGTTTGCGCGGACGCGCAGCCGGCGAAGGAACCGCCGGTTTTTCCGCGAGATGCGCCTTCGTCGTTTCGCGAGGCCGCGCAGTCCATTGCCGGGATGCGTAGATTTCCTCCAACCGCTCGCGCAGGACTCGCGCCGCATCCACCGGCTTCACGACATGTAGCACAGGCCTCCCGGCCTGTGGCATTGGCTCTTCCGATGGCGCCTCAGCAGGGGGGGCAGTTTGCCGAGCCGCGACCAAAGGGAGCGGTGCCTCGGGCCTGGGCTCGGTCTGCAGTGCTTCGAACCTGGGTTCGGGCTGCGGTGGCTCGGGCTCCGGCTCCAATTGCGTTTCAGGAGCGGCCGATTCCGCAGCAGCGGGCACAGCATCATAGTGCTCCACCTCCCGGCTGTCCGCCGGCCCAGCCTCGGGCACCGTCACCGGCCAGGCACGTGGCGTTTCGACCGTATTCGAGCGCGCCAGTAAGTGGAAGCAGCCACGCTCATCCATGGCGCCAAGCTCCGCGTAATACGATCTCTCGGGAGTCCAGAGGTGGATATACCAGCTCCGGGCCGGCAACGACACCGGCACATCAAAATGATTCGTTGCCTCTCCGGTAGCGTCGAAGACGCGCAGCACCGCCCGTTCGGCCTTCAACGAATCGGCCTCCCAATACGCGTGGACGAGGTACGGGTCGATGACGAGAAGGGTCACTCTCGCCGGCCCCTGGTATTCCGGCAGTGGCTCATCCTCAGGCAGAGCTGTAGGGCGCGATGGGGGAGGCTCGTTCAAAAGAACTAGCATGCCACAGAAAGGC
>DATJWB010000021.1:0-21324 GCA_035501495.1 Bryobacteraceae bacterium
AGGTCCGCACCTCGCTGGTCGAAACGTATCTGAATGTGAGATGGCCGCAGCGGGCCGCGTCCGGGCGGAATCTGCGACAGAGCACGGCCTTTTGCGGTCCGCACTCCAGCAAGATCCCGGCATAGTTGGCGCCCTCGATCAATACGGCCCCGCGGTGACCACGGGAGCACCCGGACATTGCCGGCGAGAATCTCCACGCGCGATCGTTTCCCGCCTGCCAGCGCTGGATGGACGTCTGGAATCTCGCTGTCGTGGCCGATGAGGCTCAAGAACGCGCGGCGGTTCATACGGGACGGCAACGCGCGCCCGGTAGCGGAAATCATCGTGTTCTGGCGAACGGCCGTCGCTTAATGGTGCTGATCGCGGAGGACGCGGGGGTCGTCCATCCGGGGGCTGTCGGGGGCGGGGTCGAGAGGGTCTTTGGCCTTCGCCGGGTCGAATAAGGCGCGGTCCACGGGAAGGGCGTCGTAGGGGCAGAAATCGGCCGCGGCGGAGAAGCAGTCGCTCAGGTCCGAGGCGGCGGCATCGAAGAGGTTCAACGGCGGCAGCTTCAACATGCGGAAGATGGTCTTCAGCAGGCCGGGGAAACTCGAGTTTGCGTGGGAGACGTAGTTCCTGCGCGCGTACGGACCGAGCGCCAGCAGGACGGTGCGGTGCGAATCCACGTGATCCACGCCGCCCTGGGCGTCGTCTTCGGTGACGAAGATCGCCATCTCGCGCCACCAGGGGGTGTGCGAGAGGTATTCGACGATGCGGCCGAGCGCAACGTCGTTGTCGGCCACATAGGACGCGGTGTAGGGGTAGCCGTCGGCCGGTCGCGGACGGGTCATGTGGTCCTGCGGCAGGTGCATGAATACGAACTGCGGGAAAGGCTCGACACCCTTGACATACTTACGTTCCACCTCGGCGATGAATTGGGCGGCGCGGTACTGGTCGGGGATGTTCATGTTGAACTGCGGGTAGTCGCGCGCGGTGTTGCGGTAGAGCGGGTCGGGCATGGGCACGTTGGTGAGGAAGCGCGCGCCGGTGGGCTTTTCGCCGGGGCCTTCCTCCACACCCGCGAGCTCGAAGCCTTCCCCGTAATTGCGGAAGGAGATGCCGTGGCGGTCCAGGTGATGCCAGATGCTGCCGGCCTCGAGGATCTCTTCGGGATGGACGGAGGAGTCGGAGCCCGCGTTGAGGAGCCGGCCGGGCGCCTTGGTGGGGAAGCGGAATTCCTTCGCACCGGCATAGGCAGCCATGAGGGAAGACTCGGTCCACGCGTTGGGGTACGAGCCGACCAGCCAATGGTGGCCGTCCACGCTGACTTCGGAGTCGGCGTAGAAGTTGTCGCTCATGGCGAAGCGCGCGGCGAGTTCGTGGTGGTTGGGCGTGACGTTGACGCCGGTGAGAGTGGGACCGCCGGGAGTGCGGCGATCGGGTGTGACGGTGGCATTGCGGCCGAAGCGGGCGAGTGAGGCGAGACCGTTCACAGCGCCGTTCGAGGCCTGTGAGAGATCGCCGAACACTTCATCGTATGTGCGATTCTCCTTGACGATCAGGACGACGTGGCGGATTGCGGGTAGGGAGGCCGCCGCCTCAGGGGCCGTCGTGAATCCATTGTTGCGCACTACGCGGTCCGTGAGCGCGGCCATTTCTTCCATTTTGGGAAGCGGGAAGACGGAGATGGATCCGCGGCGGAAAGTGCCTTGGAAGCTGGACTGGCCGGCGGGAGGCTGGTGGTTGGGGCCCGTGCCGCGGCCCTTGGCATTCACGGCGAAGACGGTGCCGTCGCGAATCGCCGTGCGGGTGGGGAACCAGCCGGCGGGCAGGTGGCCGAGGACGCGCATGTCGCCGGAGCCGGGCGCGCCGGTGTCGATTACGCCGATGGCGTTGATGCCGGCTTCGGCGACGAGGAGGAGCTTCGTGGCGGGGTCGTAGGTGAGGCCGATGGGGAGGACGCCGCGCAAGGCTTCGAGGCCGGGAACGCGGATGGGAATAGTGGCGCGAATGCGGTTGGTGCGGGCATCGACCACGGTGATGGAGTCGTTGTGGCCGTTGGAGACGAAGATGCTTTCTCCGGAGGAGGCCACGCCCGACGGGCTGCTGCCGCCGGCGCTGCTGCCGCCGAAGGGGAGCCCGGTTCGGACCAGGGCTTCGAGCCGCGGGGCCGCGGGATTGGCGAGATCGACGATGGCCAGCGAGTTGGATTCCTTCACGTTGGGATCGCCGAGCCCGGGAACATTGACAGCGCCGCGTGCGGTTTCACGCCGGGCGCCTTTGCGCGCCTCCGCGGAAGGGAAACCGAAGGCGGGAAACGGGAGGCCGGTGGCCACAGCCTGCTTGGGGTCGGCGCCGGGCACCGCGCGATACTCGAACATACCGATGTTCGTGATATAGGCTTTTCGCCCGCCGGGTGCGAGCGCGATGGCGAATGGCAGGCGTCCGAGGCGAAGCGACGAGATGACACGCCGGCGGCCGATATCGATGGCAACGAGGCGGAAGTTGGCTTGATCGACCACGTACAGGATGCCGCGGGAACTATCGAGGGCGAGGTCGCCGGTGAAGCTGTCTTCGAATCCGGCCTGGTTCAGGGAGACGGTAAAGCGGCGGGCACCGGTCCGGGGATCGATGGCGCGGACGCGTCCGGAATCACCTTCGGAGAGGAAGAGCTCGTCATCGCCGTGGAAAGCGAGGCCCATGAAGACGGAGTGCCAGTCGTCCTCTTCGGGAGGGTCGCCGGGGCGCGGCTTGGGGGGCGCCACGAGGTGCCGGGGGCTCCAGGTGTCGCCCTGTTTGTCGAGGGCGGTAAGGGAAAGGCGGTCCGGGCCGCTGTTGATGGAGACGACGAGGCTGCCGCTGGGACTGAGGGCGAGGCCGAACGGGCCGGGGCCGGTGGTGAATTGCCGGCCGAGCGGGCTGACGATGCGGCCGCCGGGCAGGATGGTTTCGCCATCGGAGATGCGGCTGGCGGGACGGGCGCCGGCGGGGGCGGAGTAGTCCGCGGCGTAGAGGGGTACGAACGCCAATAAGAATGCCGGCAAGAGTGTAGACGCGCGGCAAGCGTGCCGGCGCCACATCGCGATTACTTGCCTCCGGTGGGAGTGGTCGGGTTCACCGGGACGGTGCCGACGTCGGTAACGAACCGGGTGGGGCCGGTCGGCGGCGGAGCAGTGGTGGTCGGCGTGCCGGCAGTGGGCGCTCCGGGGGGCGCCATTCCGTAGCTGATGCCACCGTAGCTGGAACTGCCATAGGAGAAGCCCGAAGAGCCGGAGGTGCTGGCCGTGGAAGTTCCCAAGCCGGGAGTTCCAACGCCGGGTGCTCCAAAGCCCGAACCGAAGCCGGGCGTTCCCAAACCGGGAGCGCCGCCGACCGGGGTGCCCGCGGGACTTCCGCCGATGGAGCCCAACTGGGAGGCGGGGGTGCCGAGTCCACCGGTGAGCGGGTTGGGAGGATTCAGGACCTTGGTCGGGTCGAAGATGAATTCCCACTCCTTATAATTCTTGTGGTCTTTGTAGACCATGATGCCTTCGGCATCGGCATTGCTGGCCACGCCGGCGATTCCGCCTCCGATGGTTTGACCGTTGGCGGCCAACGGTGCGCCGCCCGGGCGCGGCGAGGTGAGGATCTGCTGGATCATCTGCTGGGCCAGGTTGGCGCCCTGCTGCGGCTGGCCGTTGATGGTGTTTCCGGGCTGCGCATAATTCGGAGGGGTGCCATTCGCGCCAGGAGCCGTCGGGTACGGGCTGCTGCTCGCATAGGAACTGCTGCCGTAGCCGTAGCCTGTCTGGGTCGGCGAAACGCCGCCGGTCTGAGTATTCACCGGCTGTCCGGGGAGCTGACCCGGTCCGGGCTGAGGCTGCATGGGCATCGGATACTGCCCGGGCTGCCCCGGCAAGGTAGGCTGGCCCGGCTGCGCGGGATACTGGCCAGGCATGCCCGCGTACTGGCCGGGGATGGGGGACTGCCCGGGGATGGCGGGGAGCGTCATACCGGGAGGCAGCGGCACCTGCTGGCCGTTCACCATGCCGGGCATGCCGGGTACGCCGACTGCGCCCGGATTTTGCGGGTTGGGATTGTTCGGGTCAGTGGGCTGCTGGGGATCGGCGGTGGTGACCCCGGGCGCCAGGGTATCGCTGGCACGCCGGCGGTTGGCCAAAGCAGCGCCCGCGGCTGCGGCGGATGCCATTTGGCCTTGTCCCTGTCCCGAATTGAGGTCGCCTCCGGCGGTGGAGACGCCCCACTGGAATCCGCTGCTGTTGCTGCTCTGGTCCTGGGCGGTGGGGGGTTTATTGACCAGGGAATCGGTCAGCATGCCGTTCTGGATGTGGATGAGGCGCCACTCGTCCTTGCCGGTCATGGGGTCGATGTAGCGCTTTCGCAGGAAGCGCTGATTGTTGGTGTTCTCCAGCTCTTCGATCTTGGTGGGCCAGCGCTGGTTCTTCTTGACAAACATCTGAATGCCGCGCTTGTACTGCTCCCCCCGGGCGATCAGAAGCTGTTCGCGGTTGCGCTGGGCCTCGATGGCGAGGCGGGGCATCTCGAGGTAGAGCATCATGGCGAAGACCGCGGCCATGAGGAACACCAGGAGCATGGCGAACCCGGATTCACGGCGGCGGCGGGAAAAGCGGCCCATATCAGCTTTGCGCCTCCGGGGTAAGTTGAATGACTTCGGTGCGCTTGGCTTCGGTGTCTTCCATCAGGACCGAGGTCTGCTGAATCTTCAGCAGATGGTACCGGTGTTTGAGTGTATCACCCTCGTTGGCCAGCAAAACATCCTCGCCATCCATGAAATAGGCGGTCTTTTTGCCCGTAGCGCGAATGGTCGAAAAGCCGTAGAACTTCAGCGGGATGGGCAGGATCGGGGGGGGCGGCGGCTTGGGCGAGTCGATCTTGGGAGCCGGAGGCACGGGACCGATCGGCTTCACCACCGGCTCGATGCCGGCAAGCTGGACGGGCTTGGGAGGCGCGACTCCCATCTGAAACAGGTTACGCGCTCCGCCCGCCGGTTCCACGCTTTGCACCTTGGCGAAGAGATCGAGCCGCAACGTGGGATCGACCCTGGTCGGGTCGATGCGGTCCTCCGCCCGTTTGGAGTGCAGGGGCGGATTGAATTCCTCGTTGCGCTTCTGCTGCGATTGTTTGCGCCCCACGTCCGGGCCGGGCGCGTCCGGCAGGGGAATGGAAGGGGCTTGGGCGACGGCTGCCGAGGAGTTGCTCCGCGGAGTGTCGGGAATGCTCGGACCCGCGAGCACGTTGCTGTAGAACTCGTAGAGGCAGATCACGCCGAGCACGCAGAGCAGCCCGACGCCCACGTTATAGGGGAGGCCGAAGACCTTCTTCTGTCCGCCGGTCTCCGCGCTCATATGGCTCCTCCGGGAGTTTCCTTGATGTAGCGGATGATCTTGAGGGTGACGTTGAGAGACTGCCCGTTCTGCGCCTGCGGAGCGGCGGCCTGCATGCTTTCGATGATGAGAAAGCGCGGCGACTTGTCCACCAGGTTGATGAACTTGGTGAAGTTGGGGTAAGTCCCGTCGAAGCCCACGGTGATGGTCTCTCTTTGCAGCGTGTCGCTCCCCTCGACTGGTTGGCGGTCAAACTGCCACTGTCCCATTTTAATACCCGCCTGGGTGGCGGTGTCGTTGAGTTCCTGAAGGATAACCGTGGAGGCGGTTTTGATATCGCTGAAGTACTTGTCGAGGAACTGGTCGCCTTCGGTACGGCCCTTTTCCACCTTGTCCACGAGCTTCTTGCTGTCGGCGACGCGCTTCTGGAGGTCGTTCACCTGGGAGGACAGACGCTCACGCTCCCGGGTGAGATCGTCGGCGGAGCCTCCGAAGGGTTTGAAGGCGATCACCGCCGCGGCGAGGTTGGCGATCAGCAGCAGGCCGATGATGACGCGCATGATCACGCGAGGGTCGGTCATGCCGGCGCCGAGTTTGAGGGGTTGGGGCATGGTCTAGAAGACCTCCCGGGACCGGCCTTCGG
Organism: Bryobacteraceae bacterium; assembly: GCA_035501495.1. GTDB lineage: Bacteria > Acidobacteriota > Terriglobia > Bryobacterales > Bryobacteraceae > JAIQFL01. The sequence goes on from DATJWB010000021.1 coordinate 5,968, forward strand.
GCGCGACGTGGCGGGGGCACTCCTGCCTCGAAAACCCTTCGCCGCCACTAGCACTGCACACGCCCGCCAACCGTCCCCATGCGTGGAGACGCGGCAGGCAGGAGTGCCTGCGCCACGCCGCCATCGCCGGGGTTCTCATGGGTGGCACGGGTGCTTGCGCCACGCTATGTCTAGAGTTTCTGGGCATATTCCACGCTCACGCGACATTTGTAGAATGGGTCGGACTGGGTTGGGGGTGACAGCACCTTCACCTCGGAATAGGAGAACAGGGGACTCTCCTGGAGCGCCTTATACAGGTCGATCACCGGGGGCATTTCGTTCGCGCCGACGGTCATGTCGAGCGATACCTGGCCCTGCGGGGTGACCGAGGGGCGGATCTGGATCAGGCGGACGTTATAGGGCATCACCTTTTCCAGGTCGGCGAAGATGCGGGTCCAACTCACGCCTTTGCGGAGGAGGAGCGCGTTCAGGAAGACGCTGCGCTCGAGCACTTCGGCGTTCTGCGGTTTGCGGAGCACGGTATCGAGCTGCGACTGCTGGGCGGTAACACGGCGGATCTGGGTGGTGAGGTGGTCCACCTGGTGGTTGAGGTCGGCAAGCTGCGACTTGTCGGCGCGGGCCAGCGAAATCAGGACGGCGAGCGAGCCGCACAAGAGGAGGCTCACCGCGATGGAAGCCACGAGCATGGCCCGGTCGCGCCGGAAGGGCTGGCTTGCCAGATTGATCGGAATCTTCATACCGAAACCTAGTTGTTCTTCGCGATGGACCGCAGATAGCCCAGCAGTCCCGCATTGTTCTCGCCGGGTGTGGCGAGGGAGGAGCGAAGGGATTCCACCTCCACACCCAATTCCTGTTGAAACTGACGTTGCGCCTCGTCGGTACGGGCGCCGAAGCCGATCAGGTAGAGTCGCTCGGCGCGTCCGCCGAGATTGTCCTCCACATACACGAACGTGGGCAGCAGGACGGCGGCCACGTCGGACAGTTCGGTGGACGGCAACTCCAGGCAGCGGGCCAGCTTGAGCACGCCCTTCTGCCGGACGAGCACGCTCAGCACATGGCCGGTGAGTTTAGCCACCACGTTCAATCCCACTTCGGGGGCGAGTTCCAGGGCGGCCACCGCCGAGGTGGTGACCAGCCCGGGCTGCATCGCGGCGGAGCGGAACGGCGCCTCGTAGCGCGAGATGATCTCGAGGGGCGCCATTACCACCACGACATCCACATGCTTGTTGGGCCCGGCCTGTGCCCAATAGCTCATGGCCGCCGAATCCACATCGAAGGGGACGCTGCGCTTCAGGCGGAAGCGGACGAGCGCCGCCTGCTCCTTGGGATCGCTGGGGAAGCTGTCGAAATCGAGGACCGAGATGCGGGCGCTGAAATCGGGCAGGATGAGCGCGACTTCCTTGCGGCGGCGGGCGCTCTGTGTGCCGGCGAGCGAGCGGACGGTCATGGAGAAGTCGTCGATATCGACGACGTTGTCCTTGAGGGGGGAAATGGCGAGAGTGCCGGGCTTCAAGGGATGCCACTCGAGCTCGGCTCGGGCGCCGATGCGCGCGGAGGCAATGCCGGCCTCGGAGATTTCGAATGCCATGCCCGGCGGCGGGTCCTGGAGCAGAGATTTGAGCCTATCGAGCATGGGAGACCTCGAAGCAGATGTGGCGCAGGCACTCCTGCCTGCCGTGCCCAGCGGGCCCCGACGACTCATCGGGACGCTGGTCGGCCGCGGCCAATCCCGGGCTGCCCATCAGCACAAAAGCGCCGGCATGAGTACCGACGCGGCAGCCTCGAGAACCCCTTCGCCGCCAGTGGCACGGTACACGCCCGACAAGCGCCGAGATGAGTCTCGGCGCGGCAGGCACGAGTGCCTGCGCCACGCCGCCGGCGTAAGGGTTTTCATCAATTTCGGTGGGCCGACGGGGCCCATCGGTACAGGCAGAAGTGCCTGCGCCACATCGAATTGTTGCGTCAGCCTTCAATGAACGTCACCTTGTTGATCTCGCGCAGAGTGGTGATGCCGGAGCGCATCTTGGCGACGGCGGACTCGCGCAGGAATGTCATGCCTTCTTCGCGCGCCAGGCGCTTGATCTCCGTCGTCGGGCGCTTATCGAGAATCAGCTCGCGGATCTTGTCGGTCAGATCGAGCAACTCGTGAATCGCCGAGCGGCCGCGGAAGCCCGTGCCGCCGCACTCGAAACAGCCGGTGCCTTCGAACAACGGGACGTCGCGCCACTCGTCGGGATTGAGGCCGCTCTCGAGGAGCATCGCATCGGGATAGCGCACCTCGCGCTTACAATGCTCGCAGATCACGCGCACCAGTCGCTGCGCCAGGATGCAGTTGAGCGCCGAGACGAAGTTGTAGGCTTCCACGCCCATGTTGAGGAAGCGGCCGAGCACATCGAGCACGTTGTTGGCGTGCACGGTGGTGAACACCAGGTGGCCGGTGAGCGCCGAATTGATGGCGATCTGGGCGGTCTCCTGGTCGCGGATTTCGCCCACCATGATTTTGTCCGGGTCGTGGCGCAGGATGGAGCGCAAACCGCGGGCGAAGGTAAGGCCCTTCTTCTCGTTCACCGGGATCTGGGTGATGCCCTTCACCTGATACTCCACCGGGTCTTCGATGGTAATGATCTTGTCTTCGTCGTTCTTGATTTCGCTCAAGGCGGCGTAGAGGGTAGTGGTCTTGCCGGAGCCCGTCGGTCCGGTCACGAGCACCATGCCGTAGGGCTCCTGGATGTAGCGCCGGAACTTGACGAGGTCGTTTTCCGAGAAGCCCACCACGTCGAGCGACAGCTTCGCGAACTTTTCGCTCATCGACTCCTTGTCGAGCACGCGGAGCACGGCGTCCTCGCCATGGATGGTGGGCATGATGGAGACGCGGAAATCGATGAGGCGGTTCTTGTAGCGTACACGGAAGCGGCCGTCCTGGGGGACGCGCTTTTCGGCGATGTCCAGCTCGGACATGACCTTGATGCGCGAGATGATGGTCGGCTGCCAATCCTTGGCGATGGGCGGCATGGCATAGTGCAGCACGCCGTCGATGCGGTACTTGATGGCCACTTCCTGGTCGCGCGACTCGATGTGGATGTCGCTCGCCCGGCGCTCGAGGGCGTTGAAGATGGTGGTATCGACGAGCTTAATCACCGGCGCGATGTCGGCATCGGTGGAGGTGAGCTTGTCGATGGAGAGCGTCTCGTCCTGCTCGCCCTCTTCGGCAACTACATCGAGGGTGAAGCCTTCGGTGACTTCTTCGAGGACGCGCTGCGACTGCTCGGTCTTTTTGAGCAGCTCGGCAATCTGCGAGAGCGTGGCCACCTTGATCCGCAGCTTGCGGTTCAGCAGGAGGGTCAGCTCATCGATGAGGTTGAGGTTCCGGGGGTCGGATAGCGCGATGTCGAGCGTGCCATTGCGCGCCTGCATGGGCACGAAGTTGTAGCGGAACATCAGGTCCACGGGGATGGACCGGAACAGGTCGTGGTCGATGGAGGCTTCGCGCAGATCGACGAACTCACAGCGATAGCGCGCCGCCATGGCGCGCGCCTGCTCCACGTCCGCCGTGGGATCTACCAGCCGGGGCTTGTCAATCGTCGCCATACTTCAAAACTCCGATGTGGCGTGACACTCATGACTGCCGTCTCGATGCTCGTGTCGGGAGTCTCGGCGCGGCAGCCTCGAAATCCCTTCGCCGCCACAGTGCCGGCGCCACACCGGCATCGAGATGCCATCGAGTTACCCATGAATCGTATCCGCCAGGGAAAAGATCGGGAGGTACAGTGAAATCAGGACGAATGCCACGAACGAGCCCATCACGATCATGATCGCGGGCTCGATCAGCGAGAGGGTCGCGGTCATTCGCGTATTCACGTCTTCCTCGAAAAACTCGGCCACGCTGTTGAGCATTGCCGGCAGCGCTCCGGTGGACTCTCCCACCTCGATCATATCGGTCGCCAGGCCTGGGAACATGCCGGAAGTCTTCAGCGACGCCGACAGCGGCTGGCCTTCGCGCACCGTCTTGCCCGCGGCTTCGACGGCGCGCTTCAGCAGCGGCGTATTCAACGAGTCCGCGGCAGTCTCCATGGCCTGCACCAGCGGGATGCCGCCGGTGAGCAGCGTCCCGAGGATGCGGGACAGTTGCGCCACCTGGTATTTCAGCCAGATGTCGCCGGCGATGGGCAGTTTGAGCTTCACGCGGTCGATCTTGAGGCGCGCGGAGTCGCTGCGAGCCCACCAGCGGAAGGCCAGAACCGCCACCACCAGCGCGCCGACAAATGCCAGGATGTAGCTCCGCGCGGTGGTGCCGATGGCGATCAGCCACACCGTCATGGTGGGGAGTTTCGCCTGCATGGTGGTGTAGAGAGTGGCGAAAGTCGGGACCACGTAGGTCACCAGGAAGACCATCAGCAGCAGCACCAGGCAGATGAGCACGCACGGGTACATCAGCGAGACCACCACCTTCTTCTTCACCGCGAGAGCGATCTTCTGGTAGGCGATATAGCGGTCGAGCACCTCGGTGAGGCTGCCGCTCTTTTCGCCCGCCATCACCGAGGAGACGTACATTTTGGGAAAGACTCCCTGCTGGCGGAAGGCCTCGGAGAGCAGCGTGCCGCCGCGAACCTCGTCGCGGACGGCCTTGATGTAGGGGGTGAGCTTAGGATCGGTGAGACGCTCGGAGAGCAGGTCGAGGCTCTTCAGGATCGGGAGTCCGGCGCGAATCAGGGTGACGAACTGCTGGTTGAAGATCAGGAACTTCTCGAGGTTGAGCTTCTTCTTTTTGCCGAAGAGGCCGCCGGAGACGAGGGCGGCTCCGGCTGAGCGGGGCTTGATCGAATAAATCAGGAAGCCCTGCTGGGAATAGCGCTCGCGGAGCTCTTTCTCGGTCCCGGCGCTGGCCACCTGCTGGTGGATCTGCCCGCGGCCATCGGCGTACTTCATCAGAAACTCAGCCATGGTGTCCTCGCGCCACGCTCCTCATTGTCCTGCCGGCACCAGCTCGGCCCCTTTGGGAAGCTGGAATTGAAACAACTTGGCATCCAGGGGCGGATTCAGCCGCTCCTGATCGAAGACAAAATCGAGCACCGAATTGTCGAATCCGGTCACCTTGACTTCGCGGATACGGCTGTCCCGGGTGACCAGGAACTCGACCGCTGAATAGGGGAGGTTATCGTTTTTGGGCTCCGCCAGGATGCGAGTGTCGCCGCCCTCGGGGCGCGTCTGAATGTTCTTGAATTCCTTGCTGAAATCGAGTTTGCCCAGGAGGAAGGCGAGGGGGGCGCGCATGTCGTCGGTTTCCTGCAGTTTGATCTGCTGCGCCTTGTTGTCGGACGGGGTGTACACCCAGAGAAATTTGTTGTCCGACAGGACGACCTTGCCGGGGGGCTGGGAGTACTGCCAAAGCATGCGCCCCGGCTTGCGCAGCATCAGCAAACCCCGGTCCGTGGCACGGGGCTTGTTAGGGGCGGTATAGTCTTCCTGGAAAAGGACTTGCAAGGTTTTCGCGTCGTTGTAATGGGACTCCACGGCGTGCAGCAACTCTTCCAGCCGGGGGTCGGCGGCAGATGCCGACACAGCGAGTAGTCCGATGATCAGGCGTACCTGGCTCACAAAGGATTAGACGCACGGGAGGTGAAGGACGTGGAGGGAAAGACGGGGGTTGGGGACTAGGGGTTGGGGTTCGGGGATTAGTGGCTCGCTTCGCTCGCGAGTTTGGGGGCCAGGTAAGACTTGCCCCGAACCCCCAATCCCTAACCCCAACCCCTGCTTTTACCGGACTGCCACCGTCACGCCTTGCTGGCTGCTGGCGCTGCCGATCGTGACCAGTACGGAAAGCGACCCGGAGCGGGCGTTGGGCGGAATCTGGAAGTTGAGCTGCATCACGCCCGAAACCAAGCCGGGGGCTTCGCCGGCGAACGAGATGCTTGCGGGCTGGCCATCCACCAGGACCGCTACCGGGAGCAGCGGTACGGGAGTCACCGGGCCGGTCGTCGAGACGGTCGTCACTTTGCCGGTCACGCCGGCAGGGCTGGTCTGGCCTTCACCGGTCAGGTAAATGGCCACGATGTCGCCCTTGTTCGCGGGGTTGCCCGCGGAGTTCGCGCTCAGATTGGCGTTAAGGATTGCCCCCTGGCCGGAACCCGAGGCGTTGGCGGTGAAGACGCCTGTGGTGGTAGCGGCCACCGGGGTCGGAATGCCATTGGACGACGCGCCCAGGAACTTCACGCTTACCTGGGCGATCGTCCCCGGCCCGCAGCCGTTGGCGCAGATCTCGTACGGCACCACCGCGGAGACCTGCGTGTTGCTGGCATAGATCATGGGCGAAAGGATTCCGTTCACTAACACCTGCACGCCGCCCAAGGTGGTGGCCACCTTGCCGGTGGAGTCCAAAGTCAGGGTAGCGCCCGGGGTCGGTCCGATGCCGGTTCCGAAGATGGTGATGATCTCGCCTGGCGAGAGCGCCCCGCCGACATAGCTGGCAGCGCTGCCGATGCTGGTGATGGTGGGTAGAGGCGCGGTCACCGTCAGGGTCACCGTGATGGTGGTGGAGCCCGACGCTCCGTTGGCGCTGGCCACCGTCACGGTGCCGGTATAGGTATTGGCGTTCAGGCCCGTCGGATTCACGGAGACGCTCAAGGTGGCGGGTACCGTGCCGGAACTGGGCGAAACCGAGAGCCAGTTGCCGGTGCTGGAAGCCGAGGCGGCGAACACCGTACCGGCGGTGCCGCTCACGGTGACGGTTTGCGGCGACGGGGCGGTCGATCCGGCCGCATACGTGAAGGTGAGCATGGTTGGAGTCGCCGAGACGGATACCGCCGTAATCGCCAGACTGACCGGGATGGTTACGGCCGCTCCTCCGCCGGTTGGGGTGAGGGTAATGGCGCCGTTATAGGTTTGGCCGGCTGTGAGAGCGGAGGTGCTGACCGCAATGCTCAGCGACTGTGGGGTGGCCAGGGTGGCGCCGTTGGTGACCGTACCGAGGGAGGTCGTTGCGGTAATCGGCACATTGCCGGTGACCGTATAGACAAAGGAGACCGAGACCGAGCCCGAACTGCTCGAGACACTGAGAGTCTGGGCTGCCGGCGTGGTTCCGCCGGAGGAGGTGAAGCTCAGGGACGTCGGGCTGGCGGTGATGGTACTGGTGCCGCCGCTGCCGCATCCGGTAGCGGTCGAGCCGCTCACCAGGGCCACGACCGGGATGATGAACCCGTTATTCACCGCGTTGCTGGCATTGATGGGAATGTTGGCGGTGTTGAGACCGTTGCACAGCCCGGACAGATTAAACGAGACCTGGAAGGAGGAAGGCGTGGTGGTCGAGGTGGGCGTTCCCGCCGTGACCCACGAGGCCGAGGGAGTGCCGACGCTCACCGGCGTCGCGGAGTTGTCGCTGGCCGTCAGCACCACGGATTGAGCTACCGCGGAGCTGGACGAGATGTTGATGGTTCCGGTGTTGGGTTCGATCACGATGCCGCTCGTCACGGTCAGGCTCACCGGTATGGTGACGTTGCCGCTGGCCGAAGTAATGGTGATCGATCCCTGGTAGGTGGCGCCGGCGGCCAGGCCCTGCGGGCTCACCGAGGCAATCACATATCCGGGCCCGGTAGTGCCGACCGTGCTGATAGCCAGCCATTGCTGGGACGTGGTGACGCTGGCCGTCGCCGAGAAGGCGCCTACGGAACCGACGGTGATGAGTTGCTGCGGCACGTAGACCGGCGAATTGGTCTGGTAATAGAAGGCGAGTGCCGTGGGGGCTGCGATGGTGCTGGTGGTGCCACCGCCGCCTCCGCCTCCGCCGCCCGCCGTCAGGTTCAGGTTGACGCTAACGGTAGTGCTGGCTCCTCCCGACGTAATCGTGATGGTGCCGTTGTAGCTGCCGGTGGTGGACAGGACCGCCGGATTCACGGTCACCTGGAGGGTCTGGTTTCCGCTAAAGCTGCACGTCGGGTTGTTGGAGGGGTTTGCGCTGCAACTGGAGGACGTGACCGTATAGAAATTGCCGTTGAAACTCGAGAGCGAGACTTGCGCGACGGCGCCGGTGGGGAGAGCCACCGTCACGTCCTGGATCTGCGCGGTGCTGCCGGCGGCGGCCGTGAACGAGAGTGCCGTCGGGCTCACCGTCAGAGTGCTCACCGGATTGACGAGACTCAGGATGACGTTTGCGGAGACAGTCGTGCCCCCCGATGTGAAGGACAGCACTCCGTTGTAGTTGCCGGCGACGCTGAGGATGCTGGGGTTGACGGTAACGGTGAGGGTCTGGGGCCCGGTGAAGGTGCAGCTAAAGGTGGCATTCGGAGTTCCATTGCAACTGGAGGACAAGATGGAGAAGAACGACCCGTTGTAGCTGATGGCGTTCATCGTGACAGTGGCGCCGCTGGGAACGTTGACGACCACACTCTGCGATTGGGAGGGCCCGGCGGGGAACGCGATGAAGCTGACATTGGTGGGGTACACGGTGAGCGTGGTGGTGTTGCCGCCGCCACCACCGCCCCCGCCATTGACGAGGAGGCTCACGCAGACCGTGGTGGTATCCGCGGAGTTGTTGGGGTTGACCAGGGTAATGGTGCCGCTATAGGTGCCTGTCGCCAAGCCCGCCGCCACCGACGTGTTGACCGAGAGGGTGTACGAGGAGAGCGGGAACCCGGAGTACGTCCCGTTGCCGAGGTTGTTCAAAAGCAGCCAGTTGGACTGAGTGCTGATGGTCGCATTAAAACTGGGGACGTTGGGGTTCGTGGTGCCGGTAGTCAGGATTGCCGACAGTGTGTTGCTGGGATAGGAAAAGGTAAACGACGACTGGCTGACGGTAATGGTGCCGCTGGCGCCGTTGCAACTGCCGCCCCCGCCGCTGCCGGTGCCTACGTTGAAGGTAATGACCACCGAGGTGGTGGAGCCGCCGCTGGTGGTGAGATTCAGGTGCCCGGTGTATGTGCCGGTGGTGAGAGCCGCCGCGCTGGCCGTGATCGACAAGGTCGCCGGCGATATGGAGCTGACGGACTGGAGGCTGCCGCTGATCAAATTCCCGGCGAGCCAGGTCTGATCGAAAGATGCCTGGGCGATGGCGGTAGCAGTGCTGCTGGCCGTGGTCAGGATCAGGGTCTGCGCCGCGGCGATCTGGCCTGCGGCCGAAACGCTGAAGGTCAGGCTCGAAGGCGTCGCGATGATCGTCCCGGTGGTGCCTCCGCCGCCGGTGCCCACGTTGAAGGTTATGGTGACTACCGTCGCGGCGCCGGAGCTGGGAGTGATGGTAAAGTGCCCGACGTATTGGCCGTTGGTGAGACTCAGGGCGCTCGCGGTGATGGAAATGGTGGCCGGAGTAAGGGAGCTAATGGAGTTGAGGTTGCCGCTGATGAGATTTCCCTGGAGCCACGACTGATCGAAGTTCGCGCTCAGAATCGATACCGCGGTGGAACTGTTGGTGGAGAGAGTCACGGTCTGGGCCGAGGCGACCGAACCGACAGCGGCGCTGAAAGTCAGAGCCGAAGGCGTGGCAATGATCGTCCCGTTTCCGCTGCCGCCGGTTCCAACGTTGATGGTGACGGTGATGGTGGTCGCGGTCCCCACGCTGGGAGTGAGAGTGATGTGCCCGGTGTACTGGCCGTTGGTGAGGTTGAACGCATTGGCCGATACGGTGAGGGTGGCGGGCGCGGCGGGCGTCACGGTGAAGCTGCCGGCGGTGATTTGCGCGCTCAACCACGTCTGATCGCTCTGGATGTTGTTGATAATGACGCTGGCGCTGGAGGTGGTGAGGCCGACATTCTGCGACCCGGCGCTCTGGCCGGAGAAGGCGCTAAACGTCAGGGAAGAAGGCGTGGCGACCAGAGAGCCGGTGCCGCCCCCGCCGGTGCCCGGGGAATACGTGACCGTGACGACGACGGGCGCTCCGCTGGAGGGAGTCAGCGTGACGTTCGCCGTGCAGGTGCCGCAGTTGGTGCTGAAAATCTGAAAGGACAAAACGTCCGGCGTGGTGTTTTGATTCAAGCTGAACGTGCTGAGCCAGAGTGGCACGCCGGAAAGGGTATAGGTAAGAGTGGCCGTGCCCGACGAAGTGACATTGATCGAGCGGGCCTGGTTGTCGTTGAGATTAACCGTCGTGGAGCTTACGATTAATTGCGATTGCGCCCACCCGGGGAGCGCGACAACGAGCGCAGTCGCGAGAAATAATGCAGACTTCTTCAGTAGCGTCTCAGCAGCGTCCATGATGTTCCTCGGCAAATCGATAATACAACAATTGGTACCTTGGATAACAGACTTCGACCTCTGTTTCCAGGAAACATTACGCGGTCCTCGCGTGCGAGGTGCGTAATCATCCGTTGGACGGGGTCCGGAACGCGGTATCTCTATACTACATTATTTCCGTGGCGGAGCAAGCCTCGTGGCGGAGCAAGCCTCGTGGCGCAGGCATTCATGCCGACGCTTTTTTGGTCGCTCTCGAAAACCCCTTCGCCGCCACTGGCACGGCACACACCCGACAAGTGCCCCGATGAGCCGGGGCACGGCAGACACGAGTGTCCGCGCCACATCGCGCGGAGTCGCTACTTCAGAATCTGGAAGAGATTGCTGTAGTCGTCTGTCCACAATCGTACAGTCCGCTTCGATTCGATGGCCGTGGAGTGCTCGATCTCGGTCTCGTCAAAGCCGCTCGCGGGAGAAGTCACCAGGACCCAGGTGGCGCCGAAGACATCTTCGGTGGCGTCGTCTTCGGTATCGACCACGCGCGCTACTTTGCCGGTGGCCGTAGTGAGGCCCGCAAGCACCGGCTCCAGATCCAGGTAGCGGTTGGAAATGTGCACGGCCAGGATGCCGTCGGGCTTGAGGTGATGGTAGAAGACATCCATGGCCTCGCGTGTGAGCAGATGGACGGGGATCGAGTCACTGGAAAACGCATCCACCGCGAGCACGTCGAAGTTTTCGCTCTGTCCCCGCTGCAACTCCCGCTCGAGCGACAGGCGCGCATCGCCCATGGCCACATCCAGCTTGGCCTTGCAGTCGGGCACGAATGTGAATTCCGTGTGCGCAAGCCGCAAGACCAGCGGGTTGATCTCATAGAAGCGGAAGTAATCGCCCAGGCGGCCGTACGCCGAGATGGTGCCGGTGCCCAACCCGATGACGCCGACCCGGACCGCGCCCTGTTTCTCCTTTTCCTGAATGGCCACGCCGACGCCGGTGTTGGGGCCGTAGTAGGTGGTCGGCTTATCGCGGCGGGCGGGATTGAGGAACTGCTCGCCGTGATTGATGGTGCCGTGCGTCAAAGTGCGGGTAGCGTCGAAATCGGCAGGCAGGCCGGAGTCGCGGACGCGCAAGGCGCCGTAAAAATTCCGGACGGAGACACGGTAGCCGCCGGTGAGGCTTCGGACCTGAAAGGCGAGGAATCCCACGAGCGAGAGCGCGATCAATTCCGCGGTCATGGCGGCCCACCTTCCGCGGAGATGCGGCGCGTGCAAGGCGCAGAGGACCACGGCCGCCACGATGGCCAGCACCACGATCAGGACATACGTGAGGAAGTTGTCGGGCTCGGCCCAGTTCTTCACCACCTGCGCGCAGAGCTTGCTGGCCTGGAGTTCGAGATCGCCGCGCCTGGCGTACGCCAGCAATCCGGCTCCAATCAGAAGGACCGCGCCGAAAAGCAAGCGGGCGGAGTCCAGCAGCCTGGAAAACCAGTTCATGGGGGTGTAGGGCAGGAGTTGGACGAAGGCCAGCACGACGAGAGCGAGTCCCAGCGGCTTGTCGCGGAGAACTTCGGGCAGCGAGTCGTGGCGTTTCGTCTGCACCGTCCAGGCGATGCCGGCGAGCAGCAGCGTGACGCCGATGGCGATGAGGGGACCCGGAGTGAGAGGCATCCTGGGTTCCTCCGGATCGCGGGTCTGCGCCAGCACCAGCAGGGTTAGCAAGGCGCAGGCGGCCAGGCCGATCTGCAACTCGTAAAGGGCGTTGAACACGTGCGGAGCGACCCACGCCACCAGCAGTCCTCCGATCGCGCCCCCGGCGGAGATCATGAGGTAGAAGTGGGTGAGGTAATGGGGATGGGGTTTGAGGCGCGCCAATTCGCCGTGGCAGACCATGCAGCAGGTGAACAACCCCATGGCGAACAGCGGCACCAGGACTTTGATCGGCACATTTCCGCTGGCATCCACGGTATCGGCGAAGGCCATGACGGCCAGGGCGACGCCGAGCAGAGGCAGATACGGAACCCGCTTGTACCAGCCGCTTCCCTCGAAGCACAAGATAAAAGTCAGGAGATAAATGCTGAGCGGCAGCATCCAGAGGAACGGGATGGCCGCGACGTTCTGCTGCAGGTGGCTGGTGATGGCCAGCAGGAGCACCGAAGCGCAGGCGGGCAACGCCAGCCACATGGCGTATTGGCGAACTCCGGGGTGCTCCACCGGACCGGCGGAGGCGGTGTCCTCGATCGCGGGGGCCCGGTTCGACCGCACCGCGGTGAAGCCGCACAACAGCAGGAATGCTCCGTAGCCAGCGGACCACGTCCAGGCTTGCTGATGCGTGGTGAGGTTGGGCTCGACGAGAAACGGGTAGCTGAGCAGCGCAAACATCGAGCCGGCATTCGAGAGCGCGTACAGGCGGTAGGGGATGCTGCCCTTGAACTGCCGCGCATACCAGGCCTGCAGAAGGGGCCCGGTGGTGGAGAGCAGAAAATAGGGCATGCCGACGGTGGCGGCCAGCAGGAGGAGAATCGCGGCGGTAGGCTCTTCGGTTCCGGTGGGTTTCCAGGAGACCTTCGGGTAGATCGGGAGCGCCAGCAGACTGACCAGCAGCAGCCCGCCATGCAGCGCAATCTGAACTCGCGGCTTCAGGTAGCGAACAACCGCGTGGGCGTAAAGGTAGCCGAGCAGGAGCACCATCTGAAAGAACAGCAGGCAGGTGGTCCAGACGGCGGCCGAGCCCCCGAACCAGGGCAGGATGATCTTAGCGATGATGGGCTGCACCTGGAACAGCAGAAAAGCGCTGACCAGGATCGTGAGAGCGTAAAACAGCATTTAGATGAAACCTCGTTGGTTGCTCGGGGCGCGATGTTGTGGAACGTGCGTCGTCCGCACTCCTGCCTGTACCCATGGGCCCGCCCGCCCACAAAAATCCGGGAAACCCCCTCGCGGGACGACGTGGCGCGGGCACTCCTGCCTGCCGGGCGCCGCGAAGGCGCTCCCGGGCAGTGACGTTCGAGGCCGCCCCCAAAGGACGATCGAGAGGCCTTCGCCGCCAGTTGTACTGTGCACTCCCGACAAGCGTCCCCATGAGTGGGGACGCGGCTGGCACGAGTGCGAGGCACGAGTGCCCGCGCCACATCGTGGCTGAACAGCGAATTTGCATGCATTTTCCGTGAGCCGCCAGGGGGCAGCGGGTACAGCCTCGAGGTCTCCCCACCGCCGATGCGGGTGGTGACAAGCCGGGGTGCGCGCGCCACACATCCTTATTTATTTATACGCTGCCACGCCGGTAACCCGCTCGCCGATCACCAGCGCGTGAATATGGTCCGTGCCCTCGTAGGTCTTCACCGTCTCGAGATTGCAAAGGTGGCGCATGATGGGGTACTCGTCGGTGATGCCGTTGGCGCCGAGCAGGTCGCGGCTGAGGCGGGCGCATTCCAGGGCCATCGACACGTTATTGCGCTTGAGCATGGAAATGTGGGCGGGTTCGAGTTTCTTCTGGTCCTTCAGCCTTCCGGCCTGCACCGCGAGGAGCTGCGCCTTGGTGATTTCGGTGATCATCCACGCCAGCTTCTCCTGCACCAACTGGTGGGACGCGATCGGGCGGTCGTCGAACTGCTTGCGGAGCACGGAATAGGAGCGCGCGGTCTCGTAGCAATCCATGGCCGCGCCGATGACGCCCCAGCCGATGCCGTAGCGCGCCTGCGACAGGCACGACAGGGGGGCGCGCAGGCCTTTGGCGAGCGGGAGGCGGTGACATTCCTCCACGCGGCAGTCCGAGAACGAGAGGCTGGATGTCACCGAAGCGCGCATCGACCATTTGCCGTGAATATCGGACGAGGAGAAGCCTTTGGTTCCGCGCTCGACGAGGAAGCCGACGATGCCTTCTGCGGCGCGGGCCCAGACCACGGCAACATCGGCCTGGGTGCCGTTGGTGATCCAGGTCTTCTCGCCGTTCAGGATCCAGCCGGAGCCGTCGCGCCGGGCGGTGGTGCGCATGCCCGCGGGATTCGAACCGAAGTCGGGCTCCGTCAGCCCAAAGCAGCCGATCGCCTGGCCGCTTTGCAGGCGGGGAAGCCAATGTTCCTTCTGAGCGTCCGACCCATAGGTGAGGATGGGGAACATCACCAGCGCCCCCTGCACGGAGACGAAACTGCGGACTCCGGAATCGGCGCGCTCCAGTTCCTGCATGATGAGCCCGTACTCCACGTTGCTCATCCCGGCGCAGCCGTAGCCCTCCAGGTTGGCGCCGAGGAAACCCAACTCGGCCATTTCGGGGACCAGTTCCAGGGGGAAGCGGGCGTCGCGCCAGCAGTCCCGTATCTGCGGAAGGATGCGCTCGTCGGCAAACCGCCGGGCGGTCTGCCGCACCATCAACTCCTGTTCGCCGAACAGCGAATCGACACAAAAGTAATCCACGCCTCGAAAGCTCATGTGTTTGTAAATTACCATTTGACCACAGGGCGGATGGTGCGACAGAAAAGTGGAGGCGGAGCACGGTCAGAACCGCGGCCGCAGCGGGACAGAGTCTGATTGCCGACGGCAGGGCTCTCCGACCCGGTGTGCCGACAGCCGCTATAGAATGATTCCATGCCGCTGCGCTGGAGTTGCGCGTTGGCGTTGGCGCTGGCTGCCGGGCAGGCCAAAGCGGCCGCCGCGCCGGCCAGGCTGCACGCTGTGTGGGTGTACTCGGTCGCCAATCTTCCCAGTGCCGTCACCGACGCGCCAACCCGCGCCACCCTCATCCAGAGCAGCGCGGCGAGTGGCGTCAACCTGCTGTATGTCAGCGTGTACAGCTCCACGCCCAACAGCGCGAAGCGGTACATGTATGCCGACAGCGACATCGCCGCCCTCATTACGGCGGCCCACGCGCAGGGAATTCAGGTGTACGCGGCGTACGGCGACACCGATTGGCCCACGTTGGGCTGCGCGGCAGGGGCGTTTCCGATGGCGCGCCTGTCGGAGGTGATCGCCTACGACGCCGCCAACAAGTCCGCGGCATTCGACGGAGTGATCCTGGATGTGGAACCCGGGAGCAACCCCGACGCCTCGCTGCTGACGCTATACCAGTGTTTCCGGCAGCAGGCGCAGGCAAACGGCCTGGGCCTGGCTGCCGCCATCAGCGCCTTCTGGACCGGCAGTGTCACCTTCGGCCAGGTGACGAAGCCTCTGTATCAGCAGGTGGTGGATTTGAAGCTGAACGGCGTGGTGGTGA
>DATJWB010000022.1:0-18828 GCA_035501495.1 Bryobacteraceae bacterium
GGTGGGGCGCAAGCCCTTTACAAGTTCCACAGTAACAGGCGGGGTCAAGTGGAAGAGGGCGGTGAAGGGGCTTGGGGGAGGGAGGCGGTTGTTTGGATTGAGGGATTTACAAGGGAAGAAAAAATTTCAAAAGTCTGTGACTAAGGGAGATCGCGGAAATGCCTCTCGCGGTACAAGTCGTCAAACGCTCGATAGCTCGCAAGACGAGACGGGGCTGCCTCGAAAACCCTTCGCCGGAAGCGACACTGTGGACGCCCGACAAGCGTCCCGATGAGTCGGGACGCGCCAGGCACGAGTGCCCGCGCCACATCGTCAGGCGGGCGGGGGATTTCGGTGAGGCGGCGGGCGCGACTGTCGCCGGACCTTCCATTGTGGATTACAAGGCGGACGATGTACATACGAATGTGGCCATTCCAATCGTGTATAAGGGCTCAACGGTGCGGGTCACCGCCAGCGGTTCGCTCAGGAAACTTGGACGTGCGAAGCGACGCCCCACAACTGCTCTGCGATCCGGATGCTATTGTGCACAGCCATCCCGACCTTCTCGAGAAGATGGAAGCCGAATGGACCAAGGACTGGAAAGAGTTGTGATCGCGTATCTCGATACCCACGTGGCGATCTGGCTGCATGCCGGCGTCGTGGAACGCCTGTCCAAGGAGGCCAGAAACTCATCGAGATGAGCGACCTGCTAATCTCCCCTATCGTCATGGAGGCGATGACGACCGACTGAACGCCCGATCCGTTTGACCGGATCATTGTGGCCCATGCGAAAGCCAACCTCGAGGCCGCCCTGATTACCGCGGATTCCTCGATTCGCCGCTACGATCACCGTGCGATTTGGTGATGCGGCAAGAATCTCCCGCAGGTCCGCCCCGCCTTCCGGAGGGCCGCAACAGCCGCGCGGGAAGCTTGGAGAGATAGGCCAGGCGTTCCACTGCCGGCAGCATTCTGCGCACGGTCTTGCCGTGCAGAATAAGGCTGCCGGCCACCAGCGCGGGATGCGGAATGGTGGTGCAGCAGCGCGAACAGACATCCACCTGGCCGCCGCGGCCGGATGCGTGCAGGCGGCGCATCTCCTGCATCGCCTCCGAATTCCAGATGTTCACCAACGTGGTGGTTTCGAGGTTGCCGAGGGGCGCGCCGTCCAGCATGTAGCTCTGGCAGCACGGATAGATGTCGCCGTTTTGCTTGACATACATGGGGCCGCGCCACAAATAGTGGCACGGGTGCTGCCAATCGGAGGCCGCGTGGCCGGCATCCGGACGCATCAGATTGGTTTCGTCGGCTTTAATGCGGATCTGATCCACGCCCGGGATGGCGCTCCAGAAGGCCACGAAGTCGTCCACCTCCGCGGCATTCCCATCCATCCTGACGATCTGCACCACCACCTGGAGGCGGGAACGGCGCTCATGCTTCATGCGGGCGAATCGCACGAAGTTGTCGCGCACTTTTTCGAACTTCGCGCCTTTGCGATAGAACTCGAAGGTCTCCTTTTTCGCGCCATCGAAGCTCAGAGTCAGTTGCTCCAAGGGTGAGTCGAGCACGCGTGCGGAAAGGCGCTCGTCGAGAAACGTGCCGTTGGTGGAAAGCAGCGATGAAATGCTGTGGCGGTGGCAGAACTCGATGCGCTTGAAAATATGGGGGTCCATGAAAGGCTCGCCCAAGCCGATCAGCATCATGTGTTCGGCGGTGCTTCCCGACTGCCGGACAAGACGTTCGAAGACTTCATCCGTCATATCGGCTTTGGGCTGGGGATGGGTTTCGCGCGGGCACATGGGGCAGTAGAGATTGCATTTGGCGGTGGTTTCGACGATGTACTCCACCGGGAGCGCCGCGAGTCTGGCCCGGCCCGCCAGGTACCCCCACAGAAGTTTTGCCCGGTTCCAGGCCCTCATGTTCTCATTCATTGTAGCTGTCGAGCGCGCTGTAATTTCGTGGTTGATCTGGGGCTGCCTGGGAGCCGCTTCAGTTCCGTTGCCGCCTGGCACTAATTTGTGATGACCCGCACCCTTGAAGTCTCTGCCACGCCGGGAACTGGTACCCACTTTTCTGCGTCATGCCAGGAGAGTTGGCGTCGGCATGCGATGATTGATGAAACGCTACAGCCGAGACCAGGCCGCACCGCCAGTGGTGGGCAAGTCTATGGTCTTGGGGAACCTACGGGAGTTGCCGCACTCGAGGCAAGGAACTGAACACGTGAAGATTACCATTTCGGGGGCATCAGGACTGATCGGACGGCGGCTGATGAAGTCGCTGGGGGCCGATGGACATTCTCTGAACGTACTCAGCCGGCACGCGGGCGCGAACATGCCTGCGGGGGTCCGACTGTCGGTATGGGATGCAGCCAAAGCAGAGCCGCCCGCCGAGAGCCTGCGCGACGCCGACGCGGTGATCCACCTGGCGGGCGAGCCGGTGGCACAGCGCTGGTCCACGGAAGTGAAACAGCGGATCCGCGACAGCCGCGTGGTCGGGACGCGCAATCTGGTGCAGGCGCTGGCGAAGCTGCCGCACCGTCCCGGAATTCTGATTTGCGGGTCTGCCGTGGGATATTACGGATCGCGCGGCGATGAAACCCTGGTGGAGTCGTCGGCGCCGGGCTCGGGATATCTGGCGGACGTTTGCGTGGAGTGGGAGAACGAGGCCATGGCGGCGGAGCCGCTCGGGATTCGGGTAGTGCGGTTGCGAACGGGAGTCGTGCTCGATCCGCGTGGTGGCGCCCTGCAGCGCATGCTGCCGCCGTTTCGGATGGCAGTGGGCGGAAAGCTGGCGGCCGGCAAACAGTGGATGGCCTGGATCCACGCTCAGGATTTGGTGGGGATCATTCAGTACGCCCTGGATCATCCGTTGCGTGGTCCGGTGAATGGAGTCGCTCCTTATCCGGTGGTAAACGCGGATTTTGCCAAAACGATGGCGGCCGCCGTACACCGGCCCGCGATTTTCCCCGTGCCAGGCTTCGCGTTGCACCTGCTGTTCGGCGAGATGGCCGGCATGCTGCTGGCCAGCCAGCGGGTGATTCCCAAGGAAGCGGAAGCTGCCGGCTTCCGGTTCCGCTTTCCACAGTTGACGCAGGCTCTGGCGGATTTGCTGAAGTAGACGGGGGCGCGCGGGCGGCTATTCCTTCTCGAGCATCTTGAGTGCCTTCTCCATGCTGCGCCGCATGCGGTTGAAAGAGCCGGCCAGGATGGAGATCTCCCCGTTGCCGGATGCGGGCAATTCCGGCGTGCTGAAGTTGCCCAGGCTGATTTCGTCGGCCATCGCCGAGAGACGGCTCACCGGGTGCACCACCGCGAAGTAAAGCAGCACATCCAGCAGCACCAGCGTCAGCAGGAAGATGGTTGCCAGAGAAATCATCAGCTGCCGAAAGCCCGTATTGGCCATGCGGACGGGGATCGTCATGGGCACGGAAACGATCTGCGCACCGACTACTTCGCCGTCCATCCAGCCGAATCCGTTGTTGCTGCCATAGCGGCGGATCAGGGCGGGCGGCGCGGTGCGCGCCCGATCGTGGCATTCCAGGCACTCGGTGGTGGCGGTGATGGGCCGTGCCAGGAACAGAGCAGGCCCGGTGGCCGTCTCGCGTTGTCCGGTAAGTTCCTTCTGGTCGGCGCGATTGCGGAAGACGTTGATGATGTCGGCCTCCCAGTCGGTGGCGCGGTCGCGAAGGTTGGTGGGGTTCAGGGTGGCTTCCTTATAGCCGTATTCGGGGTATGCTTCGCGCAGGTAGGTGAAGCTTTCCGTGGCGGCGTATGCGGGGACGGTTTGCGGCAGGAAGGCGCGGTCATGCGCCTGATCGCCGGCCAGCAGCGGCTCGATTTGATCGGCGGTGTACTTGCGCGCCGAAAGCGCGGTCTGCATCATCAGCCGGGCCTGGGCCAGCACCTGCTCCTGCGCGTCCTGCCACAGGAAACGATAGGCAACCACGCCCGCCAGGCCCAATCCGGCGCCGAATACCAGGACAAAAATGATGGTGAACTTCGACAGCAGCTTCATCTGCTTGCGTGGGCTTCGATGCCAAACGGGGGAAGCCCAATTCGACCCAAGGATTCACACGGACGGACACGGATCGTCCTTCTGCACAAACCCGCTAGAGCCATCTTAGCTCGCGCGCCGGCGGGTAGAGGCGGATTCGTGAGAATTCCGTTACGTTCCAGGCACTGTCCCATATGACCGTTCAACGGCGGCTCGGAGCGTTTTTGTCATCGGCGGCCCTTCTTTGCGGCGTGGCGCGGGCGACGGCCCCATCGTACACTCTCCAAGGCATCGTGAATGCCGGAAATTACGCGGCGGGGCCGTTCGCGCCAAACTCCATCCTCACGATCTTCGGTACAGGCCTGGCACGCTCCAGCCAGCAACTCACAGCCGGTGACATCCAATCCGGCCGGATGCCCACGGAGCTCAACTACACGGAGGTGTTTGTAGACAATTACCCGGCGCCTCTGTTTTATGTTTCCGATTCTCAGATCAACTTTCTGGTGCCCAGCAATCAGTCGTTAGGGCCTATGAAGATCCGGGTGGCATCAGAAGGGAATTCGGGGCCCGAGATCACAGTCACCGTGGTGGACGCGGCGCCAGCGCTCTTCACGTGGACCCCGGGATATGCGATCGCCACGCACGTGGACAACTCTCTGATCACGGCCGATTCACCGGCGCACGCCGGCGAGATTGTGGTGATATACGCCACGGGTTTGGGCAAGACCGCGCCCAATCCGGCTACCGGCGAAATTCCGCAGTACGCGGCCCAGATTGCAGCGCTCAGCTCTTTCCAGGTGCTGCTCGGCGGAGTCGCAGTGGATCGCGGTTTGATCAAATATGCCGGGCTCACTCCCGAGTCCGCGGGGCTATACCAGATCAATCTGGAAGTGCCAGGGAATGCCGGCACCGACCCGGAGATCAGGCTCGCGGCTTCCGGGCAGACGAGCGCATCCGGGCTAAAACTGGCAATCCGGTGAACGGGGCGCAACTTTATGGTGCCACGCCGCGTTAAGCATTGCAGGGGTTCGTACCGGCTGTGGTACCAGCGCGGGTGGTACGGTGCTGGTGGGTTGCCCGGACCTCGGCTAGAATCGTTGTAAGGAGTACTGGATGTTTCTAAGGCCACTGATTGCAACGGCGCTTTGGGCGGGCGTGTTGGCCGCACAGGAAGTCGCGCCGGAGCCGGCCGCGCAAGGGCTGACAAAGCTGGAGACCGCCAAGACCGGCGGCTATACCGTGGAAGCCGGCACGAAGGTGCCTTTGAGCCTGATCAACACCATCAGCACCAAGCACTCGGCCGCGGGCGATCGCGTGTACCTGGAGACGTCGTTTCCGATTCTGGCAGGGGGACGCATCGTAATACCGGTGGGCAGCTATGTGGCCGGCACCGTTACATCGATCAAGAAGCCGGGGCGGGTGAAAGGCCGCGGGGAACTCTACGTGCGGTTCGATTCGCTGACGTTGCCTAACGGCGTGACCCGCGAATTCCGTGCGCGGATTGGGGGCGTGGACGGACAGACTGACGGGGAACTGGAGAAGTCCGAAGGCAAAGTGATCAGCGAAGGAAACAAGGCGGGAGACGCGCGCGTGGTCGGAGAGACCGCCGGGGCGGGTGCGTCCATTGGAGCGATCGCGGGAAGCGCGGCCGGTCATCCCGGAATGGGTGCGGGCATCGGTGCGGCTGCCGGCGCTGCTGCCGGACTCATCGGTGTGCTGGCGACTCGCGGCCCCGATGCGGTCCTGTCACGGGGCACGACGGTGGAGATGGTGCTCGACCGGAACATCAGCTTCAGCGAAGGCGAATTGGACTTTGGAAACTACCAGGCGCCTCACCCCGGCGCGTCTCAGGGATCAACGCCTCCCGCCAACAACAAGAGCGCGTTGCCGGCGACGCGGCGCTTCCCCTGGTAATCGCGGGGCCCTCACGCATTTCGGCGCTCACACCGGTTCGCCAGAGCCCGTGTTTACCGCGTGTTCATCTGGCCCATCCACAGGTTTGCGTTGCGGATGGTCTCGGTAATTGCCGGTTGCTGCCGGGAATCCAAATCGGACGGCCCCCGGCAATGCCCAGCCGCTGGGGTTTGCCGCCCGCCGGGGAATAACGAACGATCGAGTTCCCATCGACCCATCCGAGCAAGACCTCGTTGACGGAGGGGCCGAGAAAGAAGAAACTCCCGGGTTCGCCTGCAAACCCCGGAAGACCCCGCGGATCGGTCTGCCGCAACCCCGCGGCCGGATCGAGAAGCGACGGCCCTCCCCCCTGGCGGCTCGCCAGGATCCGGCTACCCCGGTCAATCCATGCGGAGCCCTGCATCTCGTGACCGGCCGTTGTGACCGCCGTCCACTGGCGAAGGGCGCTGCCGTCGGGATGAATCAGCCACAAGTCGTACAGCCCGTCGCGATTCGAGAAGAACAGGATCTCGTCTCCGTTGGGCGACAATGGGACGCCCGATTCCGCCCACCGCCCACCAGCCGGCGGCGTCCGCTGCCTCCGATCCTCGATATCCAGAGATCTTCGTGCGGATCTCCGGCGGTGTCATAAACGATCCCGGTTCCAGGTTGCGGCTCACCGCGGCTTTGTCCCGTGCGCTCATCGATTTTCACCCTCAAGACATTCATCGATCCGCCGCGATCGCTGAGGAAGTACAATTGCTCTCCGTTGGGGGACCACACAGGATTCCAATCCAGCGAAAGATCGTCGGTAAGTTGGACCGGAGCGCCTCCGCCGGCCGCGACCGTCTATATTTCCCGCTGGCCGCCGCGTGTCAGTCCCCAATAAGCGATCCGATAGCCGTGGGGCGACCAATTGGGTTGTATGGCATCGCCGGTGGCGAGATCCCGCTGGGCGCCCGAGGCGAGTTCGATCACATGCAATCGGGAAGTCAGGCCGCGCTCGCCGGGAGAAACAAACGTATCGTCCGGAGTAGACGATGGACTTACCATCGGGAGACCAGGCGGGCAGAGGCCCTGGAAAGAGATTCGAGTCGGATTCTCGCCGGTGCTTTCCATGACGGACAGGCCGCCGCCGCGCTCGGAGCGAAACGCGATCCGCAAGCCGTCGCGAGACAGCGCCGGCTCGCTGTCATCATGGCTGGAGAACATGGCCCGGCCGTTCCCCCGCCATTTGGAGGTGAGCCAGCCGGTGCCATTCGGAATAAACGATCGGCATCACTCGTTCCAGCGCCGACGCGTCACCGAGACTCCATGCTTGTAGCAGCGCCGGGAGGCCGGGCGCCGCCGCTTCGCGGCCGATGTTGATTCCCGTTGTCGCCCCGCCATTCCGCGGAACTATGTAACGAATTTAACAAGTTCAATCGTTCGATTTGGCGGCTGGCGTTTCCTGCCGCTCTACCGGACACAAACGGGCCTCATCGCGCGCAACAGAAAACTTGAGGAGGATGCGCAATATGGAAATCGCTGAATCGTCGAACTGCCGGCCCACTACCGCCGAAGCCGATGAGGCGAGATCCCCCCGGACCGGTTAAGCACCCCCAATCGGGTTTTCGGCGCCAGGGGATCGCTCTTTGGCTTATACTGAACGGATCTGCAAGTCCAAAAAAGAAATCTGGTTAAGAGCTACGGGAGGTAGACTCATGGGCAGGAAAGTCGGCTGGATGTTTGCCAGCATGGCCGCACTTCTGGCGGTCAGCATGAGGGCCCAAGTCAGCGGCTCGACGGTCACCGGCGAAGTGAAAGACATTTCCGGCGCTGCGATAGCGGGCGCCAAGGTTGAATTGAAGAACGAAGACACGGGGGTAGCCTATACGGCCACCACCAGCTCCGTGGGAAACTATTCGTTTGCTTCAATACCGCCGGGCTTATACTCCCTTGCCGTGTCCCACCAGGGATTTGCCACGTATGTCAGCACTCATAACGTGCTGACGGTAGGGCAGGCGCTGGTTGTGGACGCCAGCTTAAAAGTCGGCGCGATGACCACCTCGGTGGAGGTGGCCAGCAGCTACGAGCGGGTCAACACCTCCGACGCGACCATCAGCGACGTGGTGACAGAAGAGCAGGCCAAGGAACTGCCATTGAACGGGCGGAATCCGCTGGCCTTGCTGACCCTGGAGCCGGGCGTGGTGCAGCGGACCAACGGGAATACCGGCTCGGGCACGCACGTGTTTGGCTCGCGGGATCGCTCGCACAACGTTACGATCGATGGTATCGACGCCAACGAGTCCACGGTGCCGAGCCCGCAGACCAACCTCCAGCGCCTGACTCCGGATAACGTCCAGGAGTTTCGCACGGTCACACTGGACGCCACGGCGGAAACGGGACGCAACAGCGGCGCCAACGTCATGATCGCGACCAAGACCGGTTCCAACAAGTTCCACGGGGACCTCTTCGAGTTCAACCGCAATCGCGACTACAACTCGAACGAATGGTTTAACAACTACAATGGCCAGCCTCGGCCCGACCTCAAGCTGAACCAATATGGAGGCGACGTCGGCGGCAGGATCATCAAAGATAAGACGTTCTTCTTCTTCAGCTATCAAGGGAACAATCAGAATCAGAGTGCGCCGATTGCTCAGGTTCACGCCACGCCTGCCGTATACACCTCCAGTATGCGCAACGGGATCTTCCGTTTCGTCCGTGGGACGGTGACCGCGAACGGCAAGAGCTACACGCGCAATTCCTCCGCCCTGGTCGATGCCAGCGGCAACCTGCTGCCCGGCATTCCAACCTGCAACGCGGCTAACAATTTCGAAAACTGCGTGGACAGCTACAACATCTTCGCCAATGACCCGGCGGGAATTGGCGGCGATCCTGCCACCATGAACCTCATCAAGAGCTTGCCGCTGCCCAACAATTTTGGCGCTGCCGGCGACGGGCTGAACATCGGCGGCTACAGTTGGAATACGCCTGTCAAGTTTACGGGTCCGTATATCATGGCCCGCGTAGACCACACCTTCGGGCCGAACGACAATGTGTACGTGCGCTGGCTCCAGAGTTCCCGTAACGCCAGCGCCGACTTTCCCGATGCCCGCCCCGCTGTGCTACCCGGGTTTCCGCCGCTGGGCTCAACGCTCAGTTTTGGCCGCAACTTGGCAGTCAGCTACCGCCATACGTTCTCGCCCACCCTGATCAACGAGCTGACGGCGGGATACAACCGGTTCGGATTCACCTTCAATCTGAAGGAAGCGAATCCCAACTCGGGGAGCCTTCCCGCTTTTGACGATGGCTGCTTCCTGGTCTCTTTCAGCAACATTACGGATCCGTATTGCACGACGCCGCACACGCAGCGCCACGTTACAACACCGCAGCTCGTAGACAACCTGACCAAACTGTACGGCGCGCACACCTTCCAGGGGGGCATCAATTTCCGCGACTACATTCACAACGACAGCCGCGGGTTCTTCGGCTCCAACGGCGTAACGCCGATTGCTCTTTTCCGTGGGGCCAACCGGCAGGGCAACTTCAACAACATTCCGGCGGAGATCGGAACCGATTCGGCGACCGCGCCTTTTTCGGGCGACATCACCACGCTCCAGCAGGCGATTGTGGAAGAAGCCGGGATTCCCTATGAAATCGCGCAGGCGTTCCCGGCCAACTTCACAAACAATAGCTACGGCCCGGCAGGTTTCGCCACCGTCTACACGCGTCTCCACCAATACGACAGCTACGTGGAAGACTCGTGGAAGGTGCGCGCGAACGTGACCGTGAACGCGGGCCTGCGTTGGGAATTCAACCCCGCGCCCTATGATGCGAAACAGACCTTGGTGCCTAATGCGCCGCTGGATGGCTCGCAAGGACTTGTGACCTTTGCGAAGGCCGATCATTGGTTCAAGAACAACAACATCGGGGCGGTCGGGCCGCGGTTGGGCATTGCCTGGTCCCCGGACAAGAAGACATCGGTGCGGGCCGGCTATGCCATGATGTTCGATACGCTTTCGAGCTTCCAGGTAACGGCCATGGCCGGCAATGTTCCGGGCTTCATGCTCGGCTGCGTCACCACCACCTCTACGACCGGCACCGTCGCGTCATCGGCGGGTTGCTCGACGCCCGCGGGCGCCACCAACCGCATCTCGACCGGCTACCCGACCAGCATCCCGGCTCCCACGGCGACGCCTACCGCGGCACTGAGTCAGCCGGCCGCGCCCAATGGGTTAGCTCCCACGGTCGGCGCCTTCGATCCCAATCTCCAGGACCCCACGGTGCATGAGTGGAACCTTACGATCCAGCGCGAGTTGCCGTTGCGCATCGTGGGCCAGATCGGCTATGTCGGCAAGCGCGGAACGCACCTGTACCGTGCCTACAATCTGAACCAGATCTCGATCAATCAGCCCGGGTTTCTGCAATCGTTTGACATCGCGCAAGCCGATGTTTTCGCCGGGTGCAAGGCAGATGGAACGGGTTGCCCAGCCGGTGTGACCGGCCAAACGCCGACGCTGCTGTTGAACCTCTCGTCGAGCGCATTCCTCACCAGCAGCACATCGCTCTCAGACTTTCAGCGCAACAACATCGGCGACATGGCGACGCGGCTGGACCAGCAGACCGGGACGAGCGCGATTACCGCTCATGGATTCCCGGCCAACTATTTCCGCCCGAATCCGCAATACACGACCATCTACTATCAGGACGCGGGCGGCGACTCGTACTATCACGGCTTGTTCCTCACCATCAGCCGCCGTTTCGAGAACAACCTGTTGTTCAATTTCAACTATACGTTCAGCAAGTCGATTGACGACATGTCGGTGGACCCCACTGCCGCCACCACCGGCGCCAACATCAGCGCAACCAGCTTCTCGCGCACGCCGACCGACATCCACAACTTCCGCCTGGACCGTTCGCTCTCGGACTTCAACAACACCCACGTGGTCATCGCGAACGTGGTCTACCAGTTGCCGTTTGGCCATGGCCAGCGCTTCCTCGGGAGCGCTCGCAGGTGGCTGGACGAGATCGTCGGCGGATGGCAAGTCACCATGATTTACACCTTCCAGAGCGGCGAGCCCTACACGATCAGCGCCGGCGAAGCCACCGAAAACGGCTATCACGCGAGTGCGGCGCTGATTGAGGGGCCGACCAACCGCGGCAGCCTGCAGTTCGTGCCCGGAGTCGAAGGTCCCGTCATGTACCAGACCGGCGGCCTGATTACCAACACGAGCGATCCACACTACAACTGTGTGAATGTGACCGGGACCCAGACTTATTTCTGTATTCCACCGCCCGGCTCCATCGGCAGCGGACGAAACCAGGCGCGGGCTCCGATCTTCTGGAACCTCGACTCGGGTCTTCTGAAAAACTTCGCGATCACGGAGCGATTCAAGCTGCAGTTCCGCGCGGAGATGTTCAACATTCTGAACCATACGAACTTCTATTCTCCGCTGGCGGCGAGCACCGGCTCGCCCAGCATTGTCAGCACCGTTTTCGGCGAGACCTGCTGTGTGTCTGCCTCGCTGCCCAGTTCCGCGAACGTGGCCTCCGCGGGCGAGGCGAACCGCGTCATTCAATTCGGCTTGAAGCTCAGCTTCTAACGAGGCTCCGCCTCAGACCGGCGAGGTGCAGGTATCAACTCGGCGCGCCGGTACTCTGGACGAAGGGCAGCACCACCACGCCCGGCGACTGCGTGTACTTCGGCGGGCATGGAGCCCTGACCATCGATCCGCGCCAGGCCGGGATTACCGCATCGGGGCAGGGAATCCCGGCGTTCCATACATCGCTGTTCCGAGGATCCGGTCAAGTGACGGGGGCGCCCGCCAAATCTGAAGTGAGCGCGACCATAAAACCAGCCAGACCTCAGAAGGTCAGAGATTTTCTTGATCCCGGATTGGGGCGCAATCGGGCGTACCGAATCGTCAACCCAGCGGTCCTACCAACTGACGTACAGAGATCCGCCCTCCGCGGTCAGTTCAATCCCCGCGGACTGCGCCGCTTCCTGGAGCGCATGATCCAGCATCACAACCGGGTCGGGACCCGCCGCGAGCCGGCGCAGAAGACCCTCGCCCTTTCTGCTTCCAGCCGACAGTATGACTTTCAGCCCCCGCCGTTTGCAGCGCACGGGAGTTCCGTCCTCGAGCTTCGTGCACATGGGCTTCAAAAAGGCGTCCACGTAATGGACTCCGATTCCCGACTTGTCATTCGTGAACCCGGGAAGTTTTTCCAGGGCGGCCTGGTTGATGTCACAGAGCTTGGTCTTCATCTCTTGGATTCCTCGAACTCGCAGGCTCGTGCGGCGAGGTATTCGTCCATGGCCTTTCGAAGCGCGCGAATATGCTCGGGGGTGCTGCCACAGCAGGCGCCCACAATGTTGGCGCCGGCGTCGAGCAGCGGCGCCACGCCGCGGACCATCTGCTCGGGCGTCTCATCATAGACCACCTTCATATTCACCAGCTTGGGTTGTCCGGCATTGGGCTGCACCATTACCGGCAGCGCGGAGGTTTTGCGATAACGCACCACCGCCTGGCGCGCGCGCTCCATGTCCATTCCGGTGCCGCAATTCAGGGCCACGACATCCACCCCATGCTCTTCCATAAACTCCGCGGCGCGCTCCGGGTCAATCCCCATCATGGTGCGAAATGTGGAACCATCCAGGGTAACGTCATAAGCCATCGACCCGATGATGCAAGGCGCGCCCGCCAACTTCGCGGCCCCGACGGCCAGCCCCAATTCCTCCAGCGACGTCTGGGTCTCGACGATGACCGCATCGGCGCCCGCGGCGACCAACGCCGCGGCCTGCTCCTCGAAGGCCCCGCGGACATCCGATTCCGCAAAATCGCCATAAGGCTCCATCAGGCCGCCAAACGGGCCGATGTCGCCGATCACATATCCGTCGCGGCCGCGAAACGCCTGGCGCGCGATTTCGACGCCGGCGCGGTTGATGGCGTCCGCTTGGCCGGCCTGGGAATGGCGGTTGAGCATGATGCGGGAACCGCCGAAGGTGTTGGTCAGAATACAATCCGACCCGGCTTCGGCGTAGCGTTGTTGAATGGCGAGCACCCGCTCCGGATGAGTCAGATTCCAAGCCTCGCCGCAACTGCCTTGTTCGAGCCCGGCCAGCATGAGTTGGGTCCCCATGGCGCCGTCGCCTAGCAGCGGGCGCTCGCGGATCGCATCCAGCAGAGTCTTTTTCATAGCTTGTTCTCCCGGCGGCAGTCACCCTGTTTGTGAGCCAGCGCGTAGTGTATCGTTTCGAGTACGATTCCCCACTTATGCTGGCGGCTGGCCGCTTCGCAATGACAGGCAGGAGCGCACTCGGCGCGAGGCCGTTCCAAGACCTTGCTGAGGGGCCGTCCGAGGAAGGGCTTCTCGGCCGCGATGGCAGCGGTCAACTGCGCAGGGTTCCCGAGGTAACCGCACATATAGGTGTGTCCGAGATCGCCCGGGGCCGGACCGCAGTGTAGATCACGAATGGGATATCCGTCTTCGGACCGGCCGAGTTCGACAAAGTAGTGAAAGGTAAACGGGCGGCCCATGTTGGTGCAGGTGGTCCCATCGAATCGGAACAGGGCTTCGATGACACCATCGGTGCGCCGGTGAAGCGATAGCCGTTCGGCTGCCCATCGTTCGAGCGCCTTCGTTCTGACGGTATATCGCAAGGTGCTGCCCGGGCCATTGGCATTTTCGCTCCGGCTTGCCGCGCCGGCGGAAATAAAGCGGAAGGTTTCGCCAGGCCCTTCGGCGCGGCCTTTCGCGGCGCGCTCTCCATTTGGCGCGCGGCGGTATTGGCATCCGGCACACGGGCAGTTCTCGCAGGGAATCAGTTCGGTGAGGCGGCGGACCAGTTCGGTGCGCCGGGTGAAGCCGAATACCGCCAACTGCGATTTCTTGGGGCGCAGCGCACCGGAAGGGAGCGCTTCCAGCCGGCCGGGTATTGGCCGGCTCCCGGCCTTCGCAATCAACTGGAGCAGCCGGCATTGCTCGCCGATGTCCCACTCTGCGTACCCCGGACTGTAATGCGGCAACACTGCCATGCCGCGCTCCTCGGCCCATGCGCAAAGGCGGGCGCCGGCGATGTAGACAAGGTGCTCCGCGGCGGCGGAGCCGAACACTTCCAGGAAGAAATACTCGTCGGGCTTGCCGTCTTCCCAGAGCCGACGCGCCTCCTGCTCGAGTTCCTCACCGGCCCCGACTGCGACCAGAAAGGCCCCATGGGCTTCCGCCCTTTTCAGCGTTCGCCGGAGGGCCTCACTCCGGAATGGCACTCCTTCGAGTTGGATGGAATCGGCGCCGATTTCGACGGCATCCACTTCCCGCGCATAGATCCAAGGCCGCCCGTAACGTGCGAACCAGTCTCGTGCGCCATCAGCCAATTCACGCGCGCGGCCACTGAGTTCGTGACCGGGCGGATAACCGAGAAGCCGCTGGTATTCCGCCGGCCGGACGCTGATATCGGGTGCGGTATCGGTGAGTTCGATCATCCGGCGACCTGGTGGATCGATTCGATGGGCTTGAACTGGCAGCCCTCGACGAAGAAATCGAAGAAATCGGGATGGGTCTCGAGGCGGCAGTGCTCCACCCGTTTCACGAGCGCTTCCAGTTCGCGGCGCTTTGCGGACGACAGCAGGGCGATGGATGCACCCTCGATGGCGGTATTACCGGCCTGCACGACGCGCGATCCGGGTATATCGGGAATGAGCCCGATACGCTGAGCGGCCTCTACTTTCATGTGCCGGCCGAATCCGCCCGCGAGGTAGAACCGCTCCACATCGCCAAACGCCGCTCCATAGTTGCTGAAGACGGCGTGGAGGCCTGCCACGTTAGCGCCCTTGGCTTGGGCTAACTCGTTAACGTCGCTCTCGTGGAAATAAATGCCGCGCGGTTCATCGATGGCGATCCGGTCGCGGTCGCACGTGAAGCGGCCCATCCGGTTCATCTGGCCGGTGCGCATCAGTTCGCTCATCAGGGCGACCAGGCCGGAACCGCAGATGCCCTCCGCGGGCAAGCCGCCGATCACCTCGAACCTCAGGCGGCCGTCGAATTCGACGACCACCTCCTCAATGGCGCCATCCAGCGCCGGCATACCGCAGGCAATCGCTCCGCCCTCGAATGCCGGCCCCGCGGGACACGAGGCAGCCAGAATCCGATGACGATTCCCCACGATTAATTCCGTGTTGGTGCCTATATCCATGATGGCGATGAGCCGGTCTTCGTGCGCCAGGTCCACTGCAAGCATGCACGCGGCGGCATCGGCACCGACATGGCCGCTAATGACGGGGAGTCCGTAGACACGCGCCTTGGGATGGATCGGCAGCAGGCAGCGCCTCCCGGTCTCGATCAAGCTGGTGGTGGAACGCCTGCCGGCTTCCACCTCCAGTTCGGTAATCGATCGGTAGGGATTCTGGCCGATCGACCAGACGCTTTGCCGGAAGAACAGATCGCGCATGGTGGAGTTGCCCACGACCACCATTTCGTAGATCGTCTTGGGGTCGACGGGGAACTCCTCGATCGTGTGGCTCAGGTAGCCGGCCAGGGTGCGCCGCAGGAGCTTTCCGGGATGATCGGAGTCGTACTGGATGCGCGACATCACATCCGAGCCGCCAAAGCGCTGCGGGTTCTCGAAAGATGCGTCGGCAATGAGTTGGCCGCTTTCGAGATTGAAGAGGCGAACGACGACGGTGGTGGTTCCCAGGTCCATCGCCAGACCGTGAATCGGTCCTGTGGAGCGGTCGATTTCCGCGCCATCGATCAGGATGCGGTCGCCCTCGCGGGTGACGGCCGGATTGGGTGGTAATGGCTCGTCCGTAAACGGGAGTCCGAGCGCTTGCCGCTCGATGCGCATGTGGCCGCGGCGCATGGTGTGGCACCGGACGGATCCCGTCTGCGCCGACACCTCGCACTGGCACGACAGGCGGAAATTGCCCTTCAGATGGCGCTCGGAGGGAGTTGGCGCGGAGAGCGCCTCGATGCCTTCCACGATCTCGACGATGCACTCCTTGCATTTGCCTTGCTTGCGGCAGGAAGTGGGGACCCGGACCCCCACGTCGCCGGCAAAGTCGAACAAGGTCCGGCCTGGGATGGCGGCGGTGGTGTGCCCGTTAATAGTAAGGAAAACCGGCATTTATGTGGAATTCCGGATATCTGCGCCTATTTAGTCTTATACCACAACAATATCCCGGGTCCCTAAAGTCGAGGGCGATAAGCAGGATGATATACTGGCACTAGCCGGGGCTGTAGCTCAGTTGGTCAGAGCGTCTGGTTTACACCCAGAAGGTCCACAGTTCGAGCCTGTGCAGCCCCACCACATAAACTCATTTATTTCCATTTAGTCGTCTTTTTGTGCGCGGGCCTTGTACGCTGTTGCGGATTGGTACTCCGGTGTGTGAGAAAGTGTGCCAGACAAGAACCCCTCCATCATCCCCTTTACACCTTCCAAATCCCGATCCGAGACAATGTTGTACCAGTGATACATGGACTCTGTGCGATGCCCCGAGATCCCCATCGCAACTGCCAGTGCGCCATCTCTCCAGAGATTGGCAGCCAGCAGTCTTCCTTGTTCTTCGTGCTTCCACGATGGAGAACAATGCGGTCGTGGGCCGCCTGCGACCATTGAATCCCCCTGAACTCTCCGAGCCGTGCACAGGTGTGGTACCCCAGAACGAACAGCACTCGAAGATATTCAGGGAGGAGGTCGCGGAGCTTCAGGTAATCCTTTCCGTTTCTGCCCACGCTGCACGCATACCGGCAAACCGCCAACCGCGCCGCCGTTGCCCAAAAAGCACGCCACGCACTCCTCAGGCGGTGCTATGAGCATTGGGGGATTCATTGAGGGCATCGAACCAGGTGCTCTCCTTGATCGGCTCATACCGTCTGCTCGACCAAGTCCTCGATGCCCGTCTTCGTATTGAGGGCCTTTCCGCGCCTCTCCAGGCACAGGTAAAATACCGGCGTAATGTACAACGTCAGCAACTGGGAAACCAGCAATCCTCCAACGACTGCGAGTCCGAGCGAGCGACGCGCCTCGCCCCCTGTCCCGAGCCCAAGCGCAACGGGAAGGGTCCCGATCAGAGCCGCGACCGTCGTCATCATGATGGGGCGAACGCGGACCAGGCACGCGTGGTAGATCGCCTCCGTGGGGCACAGCCGGCGCCGACGGGTCCAAGGCCCTTCGTCGGGCCTCGGCGGCGGCCAAAAAGCGTCGGCAGGAGTGACGAGGCGGCAGCTTCGAAAACGACTGCCCGGCGCGAGACTTTCCAAGACCAACAAGCAGCGCCAGTGCGGCGCACCACACCAAATGGTGTACCCGGCTTGCCGCCGGAATAGGGACTTCGCCGGTAATGGTGTGAGCACGAAAAGCCTTGGCATGAGTGCCAGCGCGGCGACCTCGACAACCTTTTCGCCGCCAGCGGCACTGTGCGCGCCCGGCAGGCGCCCCGAAAAGTCGGGACGCTGCAGGCACGAGTGCGCGCGCCACATTTCTCTCAGATCGCCGCTAACGGGGGACCCTTCAGCAGGTCCTCGATGGCGGCGATGTCGCGATAGAACGGGCGGTCACCTGCGATCGACGGCGAGACGGCGCGAATGCGCGCCCTGGCGGATTCGAGAGGCGCGCTGGTCTTCATCGGAGACAGCAAGTCCAAGGCGCGCGTGGCGGTGAGGGCCTCGATCGCCAGCACGGCCCGCGTGTTCCGAACCACCCTTTGGAACTTTGTGGCGGAGGTCATTCCCATGCTGACGAAGTCCTCTTTGTTGCCGCTGGTGGTGATGGAACCGGTGGACGCGGGATGCGCCAGGACGCGGTTTTCGGCAACGAGGCTCGCGGCGGTCACCTGGACCATCATCAGGCCGGACTCCAGCCCGGGATTGCCTGCCAGGAATGCGGGCAGTTCTTCGTTGAGAGCGGGATTCACCAACCGGTCGATCCGGCGTTCGGAGATGCCGGCCAGGGCGCTGAGGGCAACCGCCAGGAAATCGAGTTGAAACGCCAGAGGCTCGCCGTGGAAATTGCCGCCGGAGAGGATTTCGTCGCCGAAGACCAGGGGGTTGTCGGTGGCCGAATTGAGCTCGATCGCAAAGACGCGTCGCGCTTCGGCGAGCGCGTCGCGAACCGCTCCGTGAACTTGCGGCGCGCATCGCAGGGAATAGGCATCCTGCACGCGCCGGCATTCGATGTGCGACTGCCGGATCTCGCTGCCCTCCAACAGCGCTCGCATGCGTTCCGCGCTGTGCGACTGGCCGGGGTGCGGCCGCGCCCGGTGAATCTTTTCGTCGAAAGCGCGCGGCGTCCCGCGCTGCGCGTCGAGTGTCATCGCGCAGATCACGTCGGCTGTATCCGCGAGGCGCTCCGCGGCCTCGAGTTCCAGGCAGCCGATCGCCAGCATGGCCTGCGTGCCGTTGATCAGCGAGATGCCTTCCTTAGCGCGAAGGGTGATGGGCTCCAGACCCGCGCGGCGGAGCGCCTCGGCGGCTGGATAGGTGACGCCTTCGAACTCCGCTCGACCCTCACCCATGAGCACCGAAGCCATGTGGGCCAGCGGCGCTAGGTCCCCGCTGGCGCCTACGCTGCCTTGCGAAGGAACGCGCGGCGTCACCCCGCGGTTGAGCAGATCACAGAGCCGCTCGGCCACCACCGGCCTGATTCCGGAATAGCCCTTGGCCAGCACATTGGCGCGAATCAGCATCATCGCGCGAACTTCGGCGCGCGGAAGCGGATCGCCCACACCGGCCGAATGTGAGCGCACCACGTTGCGTTGCAACTGATCCAGATCGGCTGGCGCAATGCGCACGTCCGCCAGCAGGCCTACACCGGTGTTCACTCCGTAGACAGGCGCGTCACCGGCAGCCAGACGTTCGACTACGCGGCGGGAATGTTCCATTTTGCGGACGGCGTCCGGCGCGATGGCCACCGAACCTTCCGGAACGCCGCTGGCGACCGCGCAAACTTGCTCTATGGTGAGTTGATCCCCGTTCAATTCCATC